>JAUYRZ010000022.1 GCA_030695565.1 Archangium sp. | reverse complement strand
CGCCGCCCGTCGCGGAGCCGCCGCCCGTCGCAGAGCCACCACCGGTCGCGGAGCCGCCGCCCGTCGCGGAGCCGCCGCCCGTCGCGGAGCCGCCGCCCGTCGCAGAGCCGCCGCCCGTCGCAGAGCCGCCGCCCGTCCCGGAGCCACCGCCCGTCGCAGAGCCACCGCCCGTCGCAGAGCCACCGCCCGTCGCAGAGCCACCGCCACCGCCGGCCCCCGAGAAGACGCAGGTGCCGAAGCTGCAGGTCTGCGCGCCGACGCACACTGCGCAGGTCATACCGTTGAGGCCGCACGCGTTGTTGGAGGCGAAGGGCTGGCACTGGTCGCTGGAGTCGCAGCACCCGAGGCAATTCTTCGGCCCACACTCAGGAGCAGGCGCCGTTCCGCACGCCGTGCCCAACGCAACGCCGAGAGCCAACACACTCCAGAGGATCACAGGCTTCATGGGCGCGGCTTCTACCCAGCCCTTCTCCGGGAAGTCCAACGAGGGGCCTCAGTGTGTGGCGCTCGCGACTCGGGTCCGTCCACGGCCCTCGAGCCCTTCACCTCTCAGGACGAATCGGCAAGACCGCGCGCAATGACCAGGGAGGGAAGAGCGATCGAGTTGAAACGCAACGACTGGGCTTCCGCATGCTCTGGCGGTTCACGTCGCTGGGAACGCTGCCTGTGAGACCGCTTTCACTTCTTCAGGAATTTCTCGACGCCCTTCGCCACGGCGACCAGGTTCGGCTTGATCGCTGCTACCAGGAACGCCTCCATGGCCGGCCCGATGGTGCCCGCGAGCAGACGCGGCACCCCTTTCACCTTGGCGGCGTCGACTTTGAGATCTCCGGAGATGGTGAGCGTCGTCACGCCCGGCCGGCGCTCGACGAACGTGTTGTGACCACGCGCATCGACCGCGTCTTTGAACGAAGGCACCACCGTCTGCCACTGGCAGGTGAAGTCACCCGCATTCCACGTGGCGAGGTCGTCCCACTGGAGCAGCTCTTCCGACAAGAATTTCCGCACCACCGCAGGAATCTCGCCGCCGCCTTTCCACCGGTTCACGAACTTCACCAACGCGCCTTCTTCCACGCGCGAGGTGATGGAGATCTCGCGCACGTTGGCCAGGTACGGCACCAGCTCGACCAGGTGATCGCGGTACGTCGCAAAGACGAGGTCACGCGGAAACGCGATGTCAGCGGTGGTTTCGATTTTCATGAGCGATGGGTCGGCAGGTGCGTGCCCACATCAGGCGGCGTGAAAGAGAACGTCGGCCACAAGCCGGGCGCCAACAACGACTGCGTCAGCTCGCTCGAAGCGGCGAAGGCGGGGAAGGTGGGATCGCTCTTGCATGGCCCGGCCACCGTCTTCTCCACGATCATCGAGGAGTACTGATCGAGCGAGTCTTCGCGGGTGTTGCCGTTGAGCACCACCTCGAAGCCCATCTGATCCGCGTACGCCTTCAAGCCCGGAATCTTCGACTGGAGCGGCACGTAGCTCTCCGCGCACACGCCGTTCTCACTGGCCACGAATGGACCTTCGGGCGTCACCACGCACAACGACATGTTGCCGCGCGTGTGGCCTCGCGTATCGAGCAGCGCCACGCCTTTGCCGAGCTGCACGTCGCCGTCGATCAACACCACGCGCGACTCGGGGATCTCGCAGCCCTGCGGCACGTACCAGACCTGATTCATCGGATGCAGGTCCTTCACCTCGGCCCACTCTTCCTTCATCACCAGCAACTTCGCGTTCGGGAAGTACGCGTGCTCGCCCAACCACTTCCGCAGCTCCTGCACGTGGAGGTGATCGAAGGCGATGAAGTCGACGTCGGCCGGCGTCAGGCCCACGCGCGCGAGGTGCTGCTCGACCGTGCCGAAGTAGCTGGGGATCACCTTGTTCGAGAGGAACGAGCCGAAGGTCGCGGTGAGGTCTGCGTAGAACGTGGCCGCGCGGCTGCCGTCGACGTCGGTCGGGTTGAACAGCAGCGTCTTGCGCCGGCCGTCGTGCTCGAACTGAATGATCTGCATCCGGTTCGTCATCATCACGAACGGTGCAGGGCTCAGCCCGCCGCCGCTGAAGGCGTATTTGGTGGGGTAGGGGAAGGTGACGAGCTTGTGCGTCGTGCAGGCGAGCACCGGGCCTCCGTCGAGGAGGTGCTCTCGAGTGGCGAGGGCGGCTTTGCGCAGCTTGCGCAGGCGTTCTGCGGGGCCGTTTTCTTTCCAGGCTTCCTGGAGACCACCGGCAAGCGGTTTGAACAGGTCAGACATGGTCTCTCCCCCGTCATTTGCGGTTGGGTGCCCGCGTGGGCCCCTCACCCCGACCCTCTCCCCGCTTCGCAGGGAGAGGGAGCTCAGTCGTCTTCGTCGACCGCGGGCCGGCGCTTCTTCCGCGCGTTCTCTTCTTCTTCGTCGTCATCGAGGCGCGGCTTCTTCCGGCCCGCCGGACGTTTCGGCTCGTCTTCGTCGTCCTCCTCTTCTTCCTCGTCACCGCCGCGCTTCTTCTTCTTCTTCGCCTCGATCGCGGCCTCTTCTTCCTCCTCCTCTTCCTGCGCCGTCAGCTCACGGCGCGGCGTGACGATCGCGATGGTGAAGCCCGGAAAGATCGCCCAGCCGCCACCACCCGACTGCGGCCCCACGGTGATGTCGTCGGTGCCCTGCCGCCGGGTGATCGACTGGGCGATGCCGGGGGTGACCGCGAAGGCGATCTCCGGGCGCAGGTGCACCATGCCCAGGGTGATGTCGAGACCGACGGACGCAGCGATCTGGTGGCCGGTGGTGGTGTTGATGATCTCCGACTTCTCGGTGACCCCGGTCGCTCCGACGATCGCCGCGTTGTAGTTGCGGTTGAAGATGAAGTCGTAGCCGACGCCCGCATAGAACCCGCTGCGGTGCGAGAAGAGGAACTTGAGCCCACCCAGAAAGGTGAAGCTCGTCTGCGAGCGGGGCGCGGTCTCCACCAGCACGCCGTCTTCACCCGCCACGAAGGTCGAAGCACCCAGCGACGCGTACCCGAACGCCACCTGCGGCATCAGCGCGACGTGGGCCACCTTCGACTTGTTGAGCGTCAGCTTGAGGCCGGGCTGCAGCCCCGCCGAGCTCGCGTGCACGTTGAGCGCGACGTGCTCGTTGAAGCCCGTGTTGATGTTCGCCTCGAACGCCGGGATGGTGAAGCCCGCGGTGCGCTCGTTGGTCTTGATGGGATCGCCGATGCCATCCTGGCCTGGGAACTGAGGGTTCGTCTGGGAGGCGTAGATGAAGCCGGTGTGAACACCGACATCGGTGGCGCCTCGGCCGACGGGCGCCGCCATCTGGCCCATCGTCATGGAGCGCGGAACGATGCACCCCGAGGCCAGCGCCAGGACACAGCACAACCAGGTTCGCATGCGCGCCATGCTACAAGCTCGCGCGCCAATGACACGGAGAACTGGAGATCCCCTCGACCCCGTCGTGGCCAACGACGAACAACGCCTCGAAGCGAGCCTTCGACCGGCGACCTTCGAGGACTACGTCGGTCAGGCGCGCGTCGTGGAGAAGCTGAAGATCTACGTGAAGGCCGCCAAAGCGCGCGGCGAGTCGCTCGATCACTGTCTCTTCTCGGGCCCGCCCGGCCTGGGCAAGACCTCGCTGGCCCACATCATCAGCACCGCGTTGGGGAGCACGCTGCACGTCACCTCAGGCCCCGCGCTCGAGAAGAAGGGCGATCTCGCCGGTCTGCTCACCAACCTTGGCCCGCGCGACGTCTTGTTCATCGACGAGATCCACCGGCTGTCGGCCACCATCGAGGAGTACCTCTACCCGGCGATGGAGGACTTCCGCCTCGACATCACCATCGACTCCGGCCCGGCCGCGCGCGCGATGAAGATCGATCTGCCGCCCTTCACGCTGATCGGCGCCACCACCCGCACCGGTCTGCTCACTTCACCGTTGCGCGACCGCTTTCAGATTCAGGAGCGCCTCGAGTTCTACACGCCGGCTGATCTGCAGAAGATCCTCATCCGCTCGGCGCGCATTCTGGGCGTGAAGCTGGAGCGTGAAGGCGCAGAAGAGATCTCCTCGCGCGCCCGCGGCACGCCCCGCATCGCCAACCGGCTGCTGCGCCGACTGCGCGACTTCGCGGAGGTCGAAGGGCAGGGTGTGGTCACCCAGGATCTGGCCGACAACGCACTGCGTCGGCTCGACATCGACGCCAGCGGGCTCGATCACATGGACCGGCGAATCTTGCTGACCGTGATCGAGAAGTTCGGCGGGGGCCCGGTCGGCGTGGAGACCATCGCCGCTGCCGTGGGAGAAGAACGGGACACCATCGAAGATGTGTACGAGCCCTACCTGCTTCAGGAGGGCTTCATCCACCGAACCCCCCGCGGCCGGATGGCGACCCTCCATTCGTACGAGTACTTCGGCAAAGTGGCCCCCAAACGCGACACCCAGGGCGACCTTTTTTGAGACCGCGACACCCACGTCGTGCGAGCTAACCTCTCAGAAACGCGTCAGCTTTGTCATGAACGGCAAAAATCAGAGTGGTGCATGAATAATCCACTGAGCAATTCCGCGAGGTTTTTGCTCACCGCAGTACGTATTCCGTGGCATATCGGTTGCTCAACGCGCCGCATCACGCTGGTCATTCGACCAGCAACCAGAAGGGCGCGAATCACCATGGCCGGCGCTTTCGAGCAGCGAACACTTCAAAGGGCGGTCGTGGTCGAGGGTGTGGGGCTCCACAGTGGCTCGAAGGTCGTGCTGCGACTTCTTCCTGCTCCCGCCAACCACGGTCTCGTCTTCGCACGAGTCGACCTGCCCGGTCGACCCACCATCCCGGTGTGTTCCGAGTTCGTAACGGACACCTCGCTGGCGACCACCCTGGGCCTCGGCAAGGCGAAGGTCGCCACCGTCGAACACCTGCTGGCAGCGCTGTCGGGTCTGGGCATCGACAACCTCCGCATGGAGATCGACGGCCCCGAAGTGCCCATCATGGACGGCAGCGCGGCCCCTTTCGCGATGCGCATGTCGGAAGCGGGCATTCGGCACCAGGGCGAGCCCAAGCGCTTCCTGGTCATCAAGAAGACGGTCACCGTGACCGATGGCGACAAACACGCCACCTTCTCTCCGTCGAAGCGTTTCCGCATCGACTGCACCATCGACTTCAAGCACCCGCTCATCAGCGACCAGCAGTTCACGCTCGAGTTCAGCGACAGTTCGTTCATCCGTGAAGTCGCGCGGGCTCGCACCTTCGGCTTTCTGCGTGACGTCGACAAGCTGCGCTCGATGGGCCTGGCGCGTGGTGGTTCGTTGGAGAACGCGGTGGTGGTCGACGACTTCTCCATCTTGAACCCCGAGGGGCTGCGGTTCCCCGACGAGTTCGTGCGTCACAAGTTGCTCGACGCGCTGGGCGACGTGGCCTTGCTGGGCCGCCCGGTGATCGGCGCCCTCACGGTCTACAAGACGGGTCACGCGCTCAATCAGAAGCTGGTGGCGAAGGTGCTCTCCGACCCCTCGAACTACGAAGTCGTGCCCGCCTCGCGCGAGCGCGTCTCGTCGCACGAGTTGGAGTACGAAGACCTCGCTCCCGTGCTGGCGCCCTCCGCGGCCTGACCTGCTGCTGGTAGGGTGCACGCGTGCTCATACGCGTCCAGCCCCTGTTGTGGATGGCGCTGCTCTCGAGCTGCACCTGCCGCGATCCCAACCTCGAGCCGGTCGCCACCTTCATTCGGGTCGAGCCGCAGCAAATCGACTTCGGCCGGCTGGTGGTGGGGCAGGCCGGTTTTCAGACCGTTGAGGTGATCAACTCGGGCAAGACCCCGGTGGAAGGCACCTGGGCGCTTGAGGGCTCTGCGTTCTCCAGTGACGATGGCACTCCGACGCGCGCCACGGTGGGCTCCACGCTCATGGGCATTCGCTGCGCGCCCAAATCAGTGGGTGTGTTCGACGGCACGCTGACCATCACGCTGGCGGGGTATCAGCCGATCGTGGTGCCGCTGGCCTGTGAAGGCGCTCAGGTGCCCGAGTGCGTCGCGAGCCGACCTTGCCGCAGGTCATCGTGGGATCTCGCCGCCGGGCGCTGCGTGGAGATCGATCAGGCCGACGGCCTCAGCTGCGAAGCGCGCGATGTCTGCCTGCTGAACGCGACCTGTCACGCCGGCCGTTGTGAAGGCACGCAACGCGATTGCGCCGACGGCGATCCCTGCACGGCCGACACCTGCCATCCTTCGCGCGGGTGCGAGCACGCGGGGCCCATTGCCTGTCCGGGTGAAGGCGCGTGCCGGGTGGGGCGCTGCAACCCGGGCGTGGGCTGCGAACTGGTCGACGCGGAGGACGGCATTCCCTGCGGCCAGCTGCGCACCTGCATCGCGGCCGACGTGTGCGTCTCGGGTGCGTGCGTGCGGCGCGATCCACCCGATGGCTTCGAGTGCATTCCCAGCGGCCCCTGTGGGGACGCTGGGTACTGCGTCAACGACGTGTGTGAGCCGGCTCGGCTGTCGACGCTTCAGCCCACCTGGCGGGTGGGCGATCTGCATGACGGCGGTCTGCCGCCGCCCGAAGCGTGGAGCGATCTCTTCTCCAACCGCGACGGTGACCTGACTCTCTCGAGCTATTTCTTCACGCCGACCCGCATGCAGGCGAACCGGGCGACGCCGATCAACCTGGCCTCCTCTTCGCGGCGCTGCATCGATTGGCTCGGCTGGGTGGTGTGCGGCGACATGCCGGTGCTCACCGCGGTCGACGCGAAGACGGGCCAGTTGGTGTGGACCTACTCAGGCGTGCCCTAGGACATCCCTCAGTTCGCGCCACCCGCGGAGTACTTCCTCGCCCGATTGGCCGTGCTCTCTGAGAACGAGCTGCTGGCGATGTTCGAGTCGCGCACGCTCACGTCGGGCATCGACAGCCGCTGCCGCTCTTTCGGAATGGTGGTGCTCGACCGCCAGGGCCAGGCGCTGCGCAGCCTGTACCTCAACGATCCGATCTTCTCCGTCTGCGATCATCCGCACAGCTACGGCGTGGCCGTCGACGCGCAGAAGAACATCTATCTGGCGTTCACTCCGAGTGGCGTGGACAACCCGGCCACCAGTCTCACCGGCACCATGCTCTTCAGCTACACGCCTTCGTTGCAGCTGCGGTGGCGGCGCTTCGACCCGGCCCTGGTCGGTGGCGATCTCGCGGTGGCAGACGGCCTGCTCTTTCAGGAGCACAGCCCTGAGGTTCGCCACACGCAGTCGGGCAACGTGGTGGCCACCTTGCCGGGGCCTTTCGGTTTGGGCGTGGTGGGAGATTCGACGGCGGTCTTCGGTGCCTCAGGCACAATGCTGAGCACGCTCTCCACCACGAACACGCAGCCGCGTTGGCAACGGTCGTTGACGGGTGAACTGGGCCGCGCGCCGCTCACCATCGCCCGCTGGAACTCCGCCTGGGGCCCGCGCGACGTGGCGCTCGCCTTCACCTCGGACGGCTTCAACGTGCGCATCGAGGCGACCGAGGTGCTCACGGGCGCGGCAGCCTTCTCGTGCCCCGTCGCCTTGCCCGAGCTTCCGGTGATGACGGCGATGACGCCCGGAGGCATCGGGGTGATGTTCGGCACCGTACCCGTGGGCGTGGGCTGGCCCCGGTGTGACGACTGCGACCCCAAGTACGCCCGCACCCGCAGCAGCTTCGGGTGGATTCCGTTGTCGGGGCTTTCCCCCTCTGCCGCGGCCTGGTCGGGTGCGTGGGGGAATGAAGGTCACTCGCACCGTGAAGGCCGCTGATATCCTCCCGCGCTGACGATGGCCGAACTGGAGTTCATCCTCGAGGCACCCGAACGCGGTCGCGTGGTCGCCTTCCCCTCGAAGTCTTTCGTCATCGGCTCTGATGATGCGTGCCAGCTCTGTTTCAAGTCGGAGCTGATCGCCGCCCGTCACGCCGAGGTGGTGAAGGACACGCGCGGTGAATGGTGGGTTCGGGATCTGGTGGGCACGGGCGCGGTGGTGGTGAACGACAGCCCGGTGCTCGATGAACGGTTGGCGGCGGGTGACAGGCTCAGGGTGGGGGATCTGCTGATGACCGTGCGAGACAGCGGCGTGAATGCTCACTCCCGGACACGTTCGGGTGAACAGCCCCTCACGGATCCAGAGATGACCGAGCTCCAGCCCGAGACGGTGATCGACAACCGCTACAAGATCGTCAAGCGCCTCGCGACCGGCGGTATGGGCGAGGTGTACCGCGCGGTGCACGTCGAGCTGGGCAAGCCGCTCGCGCTCAAGGTGATGTTGCCGGAGCTGTCGGGTGACTCCGACTTCGTGGGCCGCTTCAAACGCGAGGCGATCGCCTCGAGCCGCATCGGCCAGCAGAACATCATCGACATCTCCGACTTCGGCCGCACCGCCGATGGCCGTTTCTATTTCGTGATGGAGTTCGTCGACGGCAAGACGCTCATCAAACACCGCAAGGAAGGCCCGTTTCCTTTCCAGCGGGTGGTGCACGTCGGCCTGCAGATCGCCCGGGCGCTGGCCGCGGCGCACGCGGTGAACATCGTGCACCGCGATCTGAAGCCCGAGAACATCATGCTGGTGCAGCGCCCCGGGCAGCCCGACTTCGTGAAGGTGCTCGACTTCGGCATCGCGAAGGTCATCAACAACGCCGGCACCGGCGCCGCGTTCACGGCGATAGGTTCAGTGGTGGGCACGCCGCAGTACATGGCGCCGGAGCAGGCGGGTGGGCTGCCCGTCGATGCGCGCTCCGACATCTATTCGATGGGCCTCATTCTTCACGAGCTGGTGCGGGGCAAGCCGACCTTCGTGGGTGACTCGGCGGTCGAGTTGATGAGCATGCAGCTGGCCAGGCCCGCCCCGGCCCTCACTTCACCGCACGGTCCTGTTCCGCGCGGGCTCGAGCAGCTGATCGGCCAGATGTTGCAGAAGGCGCCGGAGAACCGGCCGGCTTCGATGGAGGCGGTGGTGGCGGGGCTCGAAGCCGTGGCCGCCTATCCCACGCCGACCGCGAAGACGGCGCCGATGCCCATGCCCGCGGTGACGCGCATGGAGGTCCTCAAAGAGCCGGTGATCGCCACCAGCGCGGGCATTCTCACCCCCTCCATTCCGGGCGTCCCGCAGGTGGAAGATCCCATGGCGACGGGCATCGGTGCGCTGCGGCAGGTGACCGTGAAGCCGCCGCCCACCGCCCGCGTGGCGCCGTTGCCCCGGGAGGACAGCGCGGTGGATCTGGAGGCCGTGCGCCCCAGCCGGACGCCGTTGCTCGTCGCTGGCCTGGTCGTTTTGGTGGCCCTGTTGGGGGGCGCCCTGGTGGTGGTGGGCCTGCCCGGCAGTGAGAAGGACCCGAAGGTGGTGGTCGCACCGCCCGTCGATCCGGTGCCCGTGCCGAAGCCAGAGATTATCGAGGCTCCGAGGCCCGCCGAAGTGGTGAAGATCATGCTCGAGACCACGCCGCCGCACGCGGAAGTCTACGAAGACGACGTGATGTTGGGGTCGACGCCGATGACCCTCTCGCGGCCGCCGGGAACGCTGACCAGCGTGCGTTTCGAAGCCAAGGGGTTTCAGCCGCTGGCCAAAAAAGTTCGCTTCGAGTCGGACACCACCCTCCGTCTGGAGCTGCAGAAGGAAGCAGGGAAGGGCGCCATCAAGAAGCCGGGCAAACCCAGGCCGCCGGGCGACGATGACCTGATGGACCTTCCGGAGTGACCTTTGGAGTTGGGATTGCTATGCGAGCAGCCCATGATCCAGCCCCTTCGAATGTCCCTCATCGCGGTCACGACCGCGGCCCTGGTGTTCACGGCCTGTAAGGAGAACAACAGTGGCACCGGCACGACGCCCACGACGGCAGCCGTGACGGGTGGCGAGAATCCCAACCAGCCCATCGCGAAGTACAACGACGTGGTCATCACGTTGAAGGACGTCGACGCGAAGATCGGGCCGCAGCTCAAGCAGTTCGAGAAGCAGAAGATGGAGCTGCGCCAGCAGGCCGCCGAGCAGATCGCCCTCGAGGCGCTCGCCAAGGCCGAAGCGGCGAAGGTCGGCCAGACCGACGAGCAGTGGGTCAAGGGGCAGCTCGAGTCGAAGCTCCCCGCGCCCTCCGAAGCCGACATCCTCAAGGTGTTCGAAGAGAACAAGGCGCGCATGCCCCCCGGGTCGACGGTCGAGTCGATGCGCGAGCAGATCATCGGCTTCCTCCAGAAGGACCAGGGCCGCGAAGTGGCGATGAAGCTCTTCGACGACCTCAAGGCGAAGGCGAACTACCAGATGCTCCTCGAGGAGCCCCGCGTGCAGGTCGAGGCCAAGGGCCCGGGCCGTGGTCCTGAGAACGCGAAGGTCACCATCGTCGAGTTCTCCGACTTCGAGTGCCCCTTCTGCAGCAAGGCCGAAGAGTCCGTGAACACCGTGATGGAGAAGTACGCCGGCAAGGTTCGCATCGTGTTCCGTCACTTCCCCCTGAGCTTCCACCCGCACGCGCCCAAGGCCGCCGAAGCCGCCGCCTGCGCCAACGACCAGGGCAAGTTCTGGGAGATGCACAAGCAGCTGTTCGCCAACCAGAAGGCGCTGAGCGTCGAAGAGCTCAAGGCGCACGCGGTGGCCGTCGGTCTCGACAAGGCGAAGTTCGACGAGTGTCTCGATACGGGTAAGAACAAGGCGCTGGTCGAGGCCGACACCAAGGCCGGCAGCGACGTGGGCGTGACGGGTACGCCGGCGTTCTTCATCAACGGCAAGCTCATCTCGGGTGCGCAGCCTCCGGCTGAGTTCGAGAAGATCATCGACGCCGAGCTCAAGAAGGGCGGCTGAGTCTGGCCCCTCGCGACCGCATTGCACTGGCTGTCGATCTGCCGCTCCCAGAAGGCGTTGCTGCCTGGGAGCGCGTCGCACCGCACGTCGGCGTCGCGAAGGTCGGGCTGTCGCTGTTCGTCGAGCACGGGCCTCGCGCAGTGGAGGAGTTCCTCCGGCGCGGGGCTCGTGTGTTTCTGGACCTCAAGCTGCACGACATTCCCAACACGGTGGAGCTGGCGGCTGCGCGCGCCGGTGCGTTGGGCGTGGCGTACCTGACGGTGCATGCGTCGGGTGGGGCGGCGATGGTGAAGGCGGCGGTGGAAGGTGCTGCGAATGGGGCGGCGAAGGCAGGTCATCCTGCGCCGGTGATTCTGGCGGTGACCGTGCTGACGTCGATGGATGACGCGGCGCTGGCGGAGACGGGTGTGCCGGCGTCGGCGCGCGATCAGGCCCAGGCGCTGGCGCAGTTGGCGGTGAGGGCGGGGGCGACCGGGTTGGTCTGCAGCGCGCGGGAAGTGGCCGCGGTGCGGGCGCTGGTGGGGCCGAAGGTGGTGCTGTGTACGCCGGGCATTCGGCCGGCGGGTTCGGCGGCGAATGATCAGGCGCGCACCGAGACGCCGAGGTCGGCGATCGATGCTGGGTCAGATCTGCTGGTGATCGGCCGGCCGATTACGAGCGCTGCTGACATGACCGCGGCGGCGAAGGCGATCGAAGCAGAATTGGCCTAACGCTCCTGCGCACCCTCTCCCCGAGGGGAGAGGGTTGGGGAGAGGGCTAACGAAGCCTTAAGGACGGTGTCAAATCTGTTGAGTCGACTGCGCCCGAGCGAAGGTGCCCCTCGACGCAATGCCCGCGAGTGCACCATGATCGATGGGCCTCCGCGCGAGCCAACCTTCACTTTGTAAACAAAATCCCGAGCCGGTGAGCCCCCGGGACAAACCCAGACCCTCAGGGGTTTTGTTTACGAACGCGCACTTGGCGCTCACCCACCGCGGGTGTGCATCTCGAGATGCGGCTCGCGACGGAGCTCAGCCGCCGATGCCAGCGGTCCACGTGAACGCAGCGCCAAGCGCTGTTCCGCGCCGCGATCACTCCGGGCTTCCCACACGTTCCTGATGACCGACTCGAGCTCATCCGCGCTCGCGCCACCGCGAAGCACCGCCTTCAAATCAGTTCCGCCCGTCGAATACAGGCACGTGAACCAGTGCCCGTCGGCTGTCAGCCTTGCGCGATCACACGCACTGCAGAAGGGCTGCGTGGTCGACGCGATCACCCCGAACACCCGCCCATCCGCCAACCGAAACCGCTCCGCTGGAGCACTGCCACGCCCGGGCAGCGGCTCAATCACCCCGAAACGAGCCGACAACCTGCTCAGCAGCTCTTTCGCCGAGATGACCTGCTCCATCGACCACCGCGTCGCGCCGCCGACATCCATGTACTCGATGAACCGAAGCTCAGCCTCGTGCCGGCCCGCGAACTCGAGCAGCGCTTCGATCTCATCGTCATTCACGCCGCGGGTGAGCACCGTATCGAGCTTGATCCCGCTGAACCCCGCCGCGCCCGCCGCCGCGATCCCCTCGAGCACCTGCGGAAGCTGATCCCGCCGGGTGAGCTTGTGAAAGCGCTCCCGTTGCAAGGTGTCGAGCGAGATGGTGACCCGCTGCAGCCCGGCCTGCTTGAGCGCCACCGCGTGTTCACCCAGCAGCACGCCATTGGTGGTCATCGCGAGCTCGTCGAGCGGCTTTCCCGCGAGCAGCTTCACCAGCACAGGCAGATCGCGCCGCACCAACGGCTCACCACCGGTCAGCCGCACCTTCTTCACACCGAGCGCGACGAACGAATCGACCAGCGCGCTGATCTCCTCGAACGAGAGGATCTCTCGAGAGGGGAGCCACGAGTACTCCTCCTCGGGCATGCAGTACGCGCAGCGCAGGTTGCAACGATCCGTCACCGACAGCCGCAGATTGCGCAGCGGCCGCCGCAGTGAGTCCTTCAGCTCAGATCGTGACATCCGGTGCCGCCGCGACGCCGCCACCAGGCACGGCGCCCGAGCCACTGGCAGGGGGCGCGCCGCCAGAACCACTGGAGCCTTCGCCGTTCCCGCCGGCCTTCTTCGCCGCCGCGGCCGCCTTCTTCCGGGCGATCATGTCTTCTTTGATCTTCACGAGGTTGCCCTCGCCGATGTCGAGGAACGCCTTGACCACCTGCGGGTCGAACTGCGTGCCACTGCAGCGGTGAATCTCTTCGATCGCGTTCGCGAAGGTGGTGCCCTTGCGGTACGGGCGATCGCTGGTCATCGCGTCGAGGGTGTCGGCCACCGAGAAGATGCGCGCGCCGATGTGGATCTCTTCACGCGCCAGCCCCCGGGGGTACCCGCGCCCGTCGAAGCGCTCCTGGTGCGAGAGCACGATCTGCGAAGGAATCGAGAGGAACGGGATCGGCGCGATCATCGAGAAGCCGATGTCGGGGTGCTTGCGCATCTCGACCCATTCTTCCGGAGTCAGCTTGCCGGGCTTGAGCAACACCGCGTCAGGCACGCCGATCTTCCCGATGTCGTGCAGCAGCGCGCCGCGGCCGATCTCATCGAGCTCGGGGCCCTTGATGTTCATGATGTGCGCGATCGCCGTGGTGTATTCGACGACGCGCTGGCTGTGATCACTGGTCTCGTGTTCACGCGCGTCGAGCGCGGTGACCAGGGCGAGCAGGGTGTTCTGGTAGGTGGTGGAGACGTCTTTGAGCGCGCTGCGCAGCTCGGTGGTGCGGTCGCGAACCTTGCGCTCGAGCTTCTTCTGGTACCGCTTGCGAGCCAGCTCGATGCGCCGCTTCGCCAATGCCCGCTCGATCGACCTGATCAGATCGGTGAGCTTGGGTGGCTTGAGCAGGTAGTCGACCGCGCCGCGCCTCAGGCAATCGACCGCGGCCTCCGTGTCGCCGTAGCCGGTGAGCATGATCACCGCGGTGTCGGGGTGCTGCTCGCGGAAGGCCTCCAGCAACCACAGGCCATCCTTGCCGGGCATCTTCATGTCGGAGATGACCAGCGGCGTCTCTTCCTGCTGCGCCAGCTCGAGCGCCATGTCAGCGCCTGATGCAACGGCGCAGTGGTAGCCCTCTTCGCGGAGCAGCACGCTGATCACGTCACGGACGGATTCATCGTCGTCGACGATCAGAATTCGGGGAGGTGGCGGGGGGATGGCTTCCAAGGTCGGCCCGGTGTGTAACGGCGAATGGACTCTAGGGCGAGTTCCGCTCGAACCGAAAGGGCCAATCCCACCCCAATGAGGTGAGCCATTTCATTTTTGAAATGGGCCCTGGAGCGCCACCCCATCAAACCGCCACGTCGCGGGCTCGTCACAGCCGACCGGGGTGGCCTTCCAGTGAAACGCAAACAGGTGCCCCGCAACCCACGGGGTCAGCGGCGTGCAGTTGGCGACGGTCGCTCCGTGAAGGTTCGCGGGTGTGGTGGTCAGCGCATTGAGCGCCAGCTGCCGGTGGTTGCCCGACCAGGTGCCTCGCGCCTCGATCGCCCCCCAGCCGACACAGGAAGCAGCCAACACCCAAGGCGCCGCCCGGATCAGCAACGCAGGCAGCGCCGCGAGGGTCGCCCCCAACAACCAGGCCGCACCCGGAATGAGCACGTTGATGTGCCACTCGCTCTTCTGCTGGGCGAGGGAGAAGGGCAACACGACCGCCACCACCCAGGCGACGCCGAGCACGGCCAGCTGCCGCGTCTCGACGCGCATCGTTCGCCAGCGCCAGGCGAGGATCGGCAGCGCGAGCAAGGCAGACAGGTGCCAGCGCACCAGCGTGGGCAGATGAAACCACGGGCTGGGGCTTCGGTTGTGCCGCCCTTCGGCGAAGGCGACCAGCACGTGTTTGCGCAGATACGGCTCGAGGTACGGGCCGAGCCCCTGGGCGCTGCGCAGCGCCTCGAAGGCGACCATCGTCACCCCGACGAGCGCCACCCACCCCGCGAGGGCCGCCAGCGCGCGGCGCCATGAAGTACCGCGGCCCCAGGCCCAGAGCAGGCCCACCCCGAGCGCAAGAGCGACGATGCCTTTGATCCACACCGCCGCGGTGGCCGCCACCACGAAGCCGAACACCCAGGCGCGCGAGGTCGACAGACGCATGCAGCACACCAGCGCCACCGCGCAGGCCAGAGCCAGCGGCGCTTCGAGCATCGGGTTCTGTGTCTCTCGTTGAAAGCTCGCCAGCGTGGCGAGGCCCACCAGGGAGAAGGCCCCTTCGAGTGGGCCCGCAAGCCCCCGCGCTCCCCACCACACCACCCACGCGGTCAGCCCCGCATAGACGCGCGCCAGCCAGACCGCGGCCCCAGCGGTGCTGCCGAAGAGCGAGAACCAAAGCCCCTCGAGCCACAACCCCAGCGGAGGGTGTTCGTAGAAGCTCCCGTCCATCCACTGCACGTCGAGCCAGGTGGTGAACGGCCGGGCGGCGAGATCTTCGGCGATGCGCGCGTAGCAGGCGGCGTCGATGCCCGAGAGCGTGAGAGGCCCCACTCGCCCGAGGATCATCACGCCGACCAACGCCGCTGCAGCGGCTGTGACGAGCCTGGTCACGGGTTGCGGCGATACCGGAAAGGCCGCAGGTCGACGGAGGGCTTTTCGCGGCGCACCACCTGACCCAGCAGGCGCGCCGTGATGGGCGCGAGCAGGATGCCGTTGCGGAAGTGACCGGTGGCCAGCAGCAGCCCCGGCCGCGGTCCTTCCCCGAGGAAAGGCAGCTGATCATCCGTCCACGGGCGCAGGCCGGCCCAGGTGCTGGTGAGCGAAGCCGAAGCCAGCTCAGGCACCAGTTGCAACGCAGCGGCGAGCAGCCTGGAGAGCCCTTCGGCGGTGACGTTCTTGTCGAAGCCCACCATCTCCATGGTGCTGCCGACCAGCACCGCGCCATCGGCCCGCGGCACCACGTAGCCATTCGCGCTCTTGAGCAGGCGGGAGAAGAGCGGCGCACGAAGCTGCAGCTCCATCATCTGACCGCGCACCGGCTTGACCCGCGCGGGATCGACTTGAGCGCCCGCGACCAGGCCTGACCACGCGCCGGCGGCGAGCACCACCAGGTCTGCTTCGAGGCGTTCACCTTCGAGATCGACGCCGGTGACCGTGCCGTCTTTCTCCACCAGCGAACGCACCGTGCCCGAACGGAACGAGACCCCAGCCCGGCTGGCCGCCACGGCCAACGCACGCATCAGCTTTCGTGGGTCGACCTGGTGATCGTCGGGAAAGTCGGCCGCCGCGAGCGCCTTCGGGTTGAGGCGGGGCTCCCTTGCGTTCAATTCGGCGCCCGTGAGCAGCTCCGCGCGCAGGCCGACCGCGGTCTGCCAGGCGATCTTCGCGTCGAGCGCGTGCACTTCGTCTTCGGTGAAGGCGACCTGCAAACCACCGCAGGGCAGGTAGCCCACGTCGACGCCCGAGCGTTCTTGCAGCTCGGCGGCCCACTTCGGCCAGGCCATCCGGCTGAGCAGGCACAGATCCATCATCGGGCCTGGAGCCGACGCTTCGAACTGCGGCGCCAGCATGCCCGCGGCCGCCGACGAGGCCTCCGCGCCGGGAATGGAGCGCTCCAGCACGGTGACCTCGAGCTCACCTGCACGCCGCAGCTCGAGCGCGATCGACATGCCCATGATCCCGCCGCCGATCACGATCACTTTCATGGGTTCCCTCCATCGATCACCACCATCTGCACGGGCACCATGACCGGAGCGCGCGTGGGCTCCTGGTGCGTGCGCCACCAGAACCAGACGAACGCGAACAGCGCGAGGGTCATCAAGATGAGCGTGCGAGCTGGAAAGCGGGACACGCCCGATCCCATAGCAAGCCAAACGAAAGCTGGTTGCCTTCTCGATGTGGCGGCGTAAGAGACAAGCCGTTTCACGCAGTAGCGCAAGTCACCTCAAGGAGACGTTCGTGGCGGACACTTTCGACGTTGTGATCATCGGCTCAGGTCCTGGCGGTTACGTAGCGGCCATTCGTGCAGGTCAGCTCGGTCTGAAGACCGCGATCATCGAGAAGGACAAGCGGCTCGGTGGAACCTGTCTGCACCGCGGCTGCATCCCCACCAAGGCGCTGCTCCACACCTCTGAGCTGTACAGCCACATTCTTCACGCGGCCACCTTCGGCATCAACGTGAGCAACCCTTCGCTCGACTGGGCGCAGGCGCAGAAGCACAAGCAGAAGATCGTCGACAAGGGCGCCGGCGGCGTCGACTTCTTGATGAAGAAGAACAAGGTCACCGTGTTCAAGGGCACGGGCAAGATCGCCGGCAAGGGCAAGGTCGAGGTGGTGCTGACCGAGGGTGGCAAGAAGGAGACTCTCGAGACGAAGAACATCATCGTCGCGACCGGCTCGGTGGTGACCACGCTCCCGGGCATCACGCTCGATCACAAGCGCATCCTCTCCTCCGACTCGATCCTCGAGCTGCCGGTGATCCCCAAGAGCCTGATCGTGCTCGGCGCGGGCGCGGTGGGTTGTGAGTTCGCCTCGATCTTCAACCACGCGGGCTCGCAGGTCACCCTGATCGAGTTCATGCCGAACGTGCTGCCGATCGAAGACATCGACATCAGCAAGGAGCTCGAGAAGCAGCTCAAGCGCCGGAAGATCGACGTGCTGGTCGGCACCAAGTTCGAGAGCGTGGAGACCACCGCCACCGGCGTGAAGGTCACCGCCACGCTGCCCGACGGCACCAAGAAGACGATGGAGGCCGAGTACTTCCTCTCGGCCGTCGGCCGCGGTCCGGTCACCAAGGACATCGGTCTCGAGAAGACGAACATTCAGCTCGGGCCCAAGGGCACCATCAGCATCGACCCGATGATGCGCACCACCGAGCCGGGCGTGTTCGCCATCGGCGACGTGACCCCGTACCCGTGGCTGGCGCACTGCGCGTCGGCTCAGGGCATCGTGGCCAGCGAGTTCATCGCCGGCAAGAACCCGCGCCCGCTCAACTACGATCGCATTCCGAACGCGACGTACTGCTACCCCGAGGTGGCGTCGGTCGGCCTCACCGAGAAGAAGGCCAAGGAGCGCGGCTTCGACGTGAAGACCGGCATCTTCCCGTTCTCCGCCGTGACCAAGGCGTCGATCTCCGATGAGGGCATCGGCATGGTGAAGATCGTGTCCGACAAGAAGTACGACGAGGTGCTGGGCGTGCACCTGATCGGTCCGCACGCGACCGAGCTGCTCGCCGAGGCCTGCGTGGCGCTGCAGCTCGAGACCACCACCGAAGAGCTCGCCCGCACGATTCACGCGCACCCGACGCTGTCGGAAGTGATGCACGAGGCGGCCGAAGTGGTGCTCGGTCACCCGATCCACATCTGAGAAGCAATGCTGGTGCTGCTGCTCCTCCTCCACCACCTCCCTCTCCCCGAGGGAGAGCGGTGAAATAGCCCGTCGCGGACAGGTCGCGGCGGGTGACGAAGGTAAGTGGATCTGGAGTGGCTCAGGAGGCCATTTCCACGCTGACGGAAAAACCGAAGCACCAAGCGCCGTGGCGAAGGCGGACGGCGTAA
>JAUYRZ010000014.1 GCA_030695565.1 Archangium sp. | reverse complement strand
GTCCATCGCCTTCTCCATCGAGGAGAGCGTCCTTCAACTCGAGTTCCGCAACGGCCTCGCCTACGAGTACTTCGGTGTTCCGGCTGCTCTGTACACAGACCTGCTCTCAGCTCACTCCAAGGGCACGTTTGTCACCCGCTTCATCCGCGGCCACTTCCCGTTCCGTCGGCTGGGGCAGCCAAGCGATCTGACGTAGTAGTGCTAGCTGCGCGAGCTCCTTCCTGTCGAGCTTGGCTGTCGCTGGCTTTGTATGCGTTCTTTAGAAGAAGGCGCTCGAATTCCGATTCCGAAAGTATCGGCACTGGACCAAATTCGGTCCGGAATTCAGCCACCGCCTTCATTTCTGCTCGAAGGTCAACGGTCTCTTCAACCGCCGCCAGCGTTCGATCTGCGCGCTCGGTTATTCTCGAGTTGCACGCGGACAGAACAGCGATCAACACACAGGAAAAATTACGCACGCCCACCCTCCAGTCCACCAGCCCTGCCGCTGATATCAGCGACATCGACAACGGATCAAGTCTTCCGTGTCCGGATTGAAATAGGGGACCAGACCTCGACCCTCTTCAATCACACGAACGGGCGCGCTGTCACCGCCGCCGGCCGACGGCGAGCAGACTCAAACCCACGGGCAACTTCACCTGCGCCTCGAGTGAGGCCAACGTAGGCGCGAGCAGATCGTAGAGGCGCAGCTGCAACGGCGGCAGCACGCGCCGCTTGAGCACCCGCCCATTCAAGAACCACCCGGGAATGCCCACCAGGTTCATCCACTGCAGCGCTTCCACTTCGAAGCCATTGGCCTCCAGCACGCTGCGCAACGACTCGGGCGTGTAGCGCCGGTGGTGGCCCACCGCTTCGTCGAGCGAGCCGAACAGGGCCGGCAGCGCAGGGACGAACAGAATCAGCGCGCCCGCCTTGGGCAGAATCTTCGCGAACTTCTGCACCGCCCCCGCATCGTCGGGAATGTGCTCGAGCACGTTCGACAACACGATGGTGTCGAACTTTCGCTCGGCCAGCTGCTCCCAGTCGGCCAGCGCCACGTCGGCCTGGTACGGCTCGACCTGCGGCATTCCACGGAACCGGTTCTTCAGCCGCCGCACGTAGAACGGATCGACCTCGACCGCGGTGACCAGCTCGCGCCCCGGCGCCAGATGCGCGGTGATGGTTCCGATGCCCGCGCCGATCTCCAGCACGCGCGCGCCGGCCCACTTGCGAAATGTACCCGCCAGCCACCGGTTGTAATTCGGAGCGCCGCTCTCCAGATGATTGAGCGTCGAGTAGCCCTCGTGCTGATTGTCGGCGTCGTTCTGCACGGTGGCGTACTTCGCGAACGTGCGGCTGAGCAGCCCCAGATTGCCCGCGCTGCGTTTTCCACCAAAACGCACCAGCGCATCGGCAAACCGGTACCGCTGCGCGGCGAGCTTCACCAACGCTTCGGCTTCCGCTTCATCACCCGAGGCGTGAATGGTCTCCGCCCGCAGCCCATCGACGCGAAACGCACGGGCCCGGCACATCGGGTCCGCGATCTCCACGGCCAGGGCCAGTCGAGCGACCTTGTTCGCTGCGCGCTCGAGCAGCGGAGGCGGCACCCGGTGGCCCGTCACCACGTCGGCGTGATCCTGGAGGATCGGGTCGGTGAGCGCCTCCATTGCGTCGCTGGGCACCTCGACCGCGATCACCTCGGCGCGGGTGGCTGCGAGCGCATCACGCACGGCTGCGCCCCACCCGGTGGAGACCGTCATCGCGCCGGGCAGCTCGAACCCCGAGACGAACACCTGCTGGCCCCGGGTCAGGGCCGCTGCTGCGTCGTCACGGGCCGTCGCACTGCTCGCAAGATAGAGGGCGGCTGGGAGCATTTTCGCTGGCGGCTGTACCACAGGGTCGGCATACGCGACCCATGGCCGTTTCGATGCTCGAGCTGTTCCGCACCCTCACGTCCTTCACGCCACCCCGCACCGATCTCCGGGACGCGCCCTGGGACGACTTCGTGCCCTGGGCCATGGGGCAAGGCCTCGCGTCGTTGGCCGCCTACAACCTCGAGTACCGCCTCGGTTCCGCCGGCAGCCCCGAGTGGGTTCGTCACCGCCTGCTCTCGCTGTACCAGGGCATGGCCAACGACAACGTGATGAAGCTGGTGAACCTCAAGCGGTGCATCGACGACCTCGAGGGCCGGAAGATCGTGCTCGTCGGCGGCGTGTCGTTCGCTGAGAGCATCTACCCCCACGTCGCCTTCCGCCCGGTGATCGACGTGCGCCTGCTGGTGCCGCCCTCCGACGTGGAGCCGCTCACCACCTGGCTGCGCCGCTCCGAGTTCAAGGCCGAGGCCGGGCTGGTGGATCGCGCGGGCGCTGTGAAGGTGCTCTCCGATACGCGCACGCAGCTCTTCCTGCACGGCGGCTTCTTTTCCGACAAAGCGGAGAACGAAGCGCTGATGGCCCGCACGCTGCCCATGAAGCCCTTTGGCCCCTCCGCGCGGCGCCTCGACGCGGAAGACGCGCTGCTGGTGCACGTGCTCTTGATGGCCCGGGTGGGCTTCGAGGTGCCGATGCTCGAGTTCCTCGATCTGCGCGAGCTGTGCGTGGGCGCGCCTTCGATGGGCGGGGTGTATTCGCGGCAGCTCGACGCCTCGGTGATCGCCTCCCGCGCGAAGGCGTGGAAGATCGAACGTGCGCTCTGGGTCGCCTTGAGCGTGGTGGAGAAGCTCTGGCCCGACGCCGCGGCCGCGGTGGCCCGCTTGAAGCCCGACGTCTCGTTCCCCGTGCGTGAAGTGCTGGAGCGCCTGGTGGTCAACCCGCTTTCTTCCGTCGGGCGGACCGAGGGCATCAAGGGTGAAGACGTCCTGCGCTCGCTCCTCACCGGAGAGTGAGCTAGAGGCCGTCTCCCGCATGAGCGCCGTCGACGTTCGCAGGCCCCACATCCTCGTCGCTGCTGTTCGTGCCCTTCGCCCCAAGCAGTGGACGAAGAACGCGGCGCTGCTCGTTCCGCTGCTGTTCGCCAAGGGCATCTTCGAGAAGGGCCTCGCGGTGCGCGCGGTGTTGGCCGTGGGCATCTTCAGCCTGCTCGCCAGCGGCGTGTACGTGCTCAACGACTGGTTCGATCGCGAGAAAGACCGGCTGCACCCCAAGAAGCGGCTGCGCCCCATCGCCGCGGGTCACCTTTCGGTCGGCGCGGCCATCGGCCTGGTCGCCGTGTGCTGGGGCATCGCGGGCGCCGGCGCGTGGTGGCTGAGCCCGTCGTTCTTCGCGGTGCTGGTGTCGTACCTGGTGCTGCAGGCGCTCTACACCTCGGTGCTCAAGCAGATGGTGCTGCTCGACATCATGGCCATCGCGATGGGCTTCATCTTGCGCGTGGTCGCCGGCGCCGAAGCGATCGACGTGGTGGTGTCGAACTGGTTGTTCCTCTGCACGTTGCTGGGCGCGTTGTTCCTGGGTTTCGCCAAGCGCAGAGCCGAGCTGTCTTCGCTCGAAGACAACGCTACCGCGCACCGCGCGAGTCTGGCCGACTACACCGTGCCGCTGCTCGACCAGATGATGAGCATCTGCGCGGCGAGCATCATCCTGGCGTACGGGCTGTACACGGTCTCCAAGGAGACCGTCGATCACGTGGGCAGCGACCGGCTCAAGTTCACCGTGCCCCTCGTGGTGTACGGCGTGTTCCGTTACCTCTTCCTGGTGCACAAACGCGGGGCGGGTGGGGCGCCTGAAGAGGTGTTGCTCAGTGACGCGCCGCTGCTGGTCGACATCGCGCTGATTCTCGCGGTGGCCGGCTGGGCGCTGTACGGCCACGCTCCAGCCTGACCTCTGATCGGCCCCTCACCCCGACCCTCTCCCCGCTTCGCAGGGCGAGGGGGAACAGTTACTTGTGATCGCGGCCTTTGCCCTGGCTGCCCAACACCGCGGTGAGCCCCTGCTGTTCGGCCGCGGCGGTGCGAATGAGCTGCGCCAGCTGGCCAATCTCGCGAATCCAGTCTGAAGCACGCGGGCCCAGACCCGAGAACGAGACCGCGAGAATCGGCGGCTGATCGATGCGGCCCAGCCAGTAATCGAGGATCTCGTGGCGCTCGGGTGGGTTGACCGGGTGCAGGCGTTTCACCTCCCGCTCCAACAGGCGGCTCAAGGCGCTGGGCAGCTTGGCCGCCCACTTGTTCACCGTGAGCATCGGGCGCCAGGCCCAGTCAGCGCGCGCCGTGCCGGTCTGCGGGCTGAACACGCCGTGGCCTTCGACGGTGAGCACTTGATCGGGCGGAAAGCGGGGCACGGGATCCCACGAGCCGCACAGCAGCGACGAGAGCCCGAACTGCTTCTTGGGCTGACCCCAGAAGGCGCGCCGGTAGAGATCGGCCCGGTGTTCGTCGTCGTACGGGTAGTCGGCGTCTTCCAGCATGAGGCTCAGGTGAAAGGTCTCTTCCCAGGGCCCGGCGTAGCCGAGGTACTGCTGCGTCACCGCCCAGCCTTCCGAGTCACGGAACCACTCGTGGAACAACAACCGGTAGAGCGCCTGGCTCCAGCGTTCGTCGGTCAGGCTGAAGAAGCTCTCGCCGGCGGTGTTGTCGAGCACCAGCTCGAGCAAGACGCGGGTCGACTCGTCGTTGAGGTGCTTGAGCAGGTGCTCAATCGCCGGGCCACAGTCGATGACCCCCAACTCGAAGGCCGGGAAGACGACCTCCTGGAGGAAGTGGTCGTTGATGGGGCGGAGGACGACTTCCATGAAGAGTGTGCAGCCTAGGTGAGGTCAGGCCTTCGCGTCTTCTTGTGCGATGAGCGCGTAGATTTCGGCAGGCGAGTTCGCCGCGAGGATGGCCTCACGCAAGGCATCGCTGCGAAACAGCCGGCTCACCTTGCTCAGCGCCTTGAGGTGCACGCCAGCGGAGTTCTCCGGGGCCACCAGGGCGAAGAAGAAGTGGGAGGGGCGGCCATCGCGGGCGTCGAAGTCGACGCCCTGCTTGGAGACCCCGAAGCAGGCCACCAGCCCGGCAAGCTCCGACAGACGCCCGTGGGGAATGGCGACGCCCTTCTCCATGCCGGTGGAGCCGATCTTTTCGCGTTCGGCCAGCACCTCGTGAATCCGGGTGAGGGGAACCGACGGGGTGACCTTGGAAACCGAGGCAGCGAGTTCGCTGAGCACATCGGCCTTCGTCCGCGCCGCCAGGTGCGAGACGACCGCCTCGAGCTTGAGAAACTCGGTGATGCGCATCGGCCGCGCAGATACCCGAGCGCTCCAGGTGGCGCAAGGTACGACGAGAGGGCCCACGACGCTTTTCGGGTGTAGCCTGCGCGCCGTGACTGGGAGGGTGGTCTTTCCAACTTTGATGATGGTGCTGGCGGCGTGTGTTCGCGCCCCGTTGCCCCCGCCCGCGCCCCCTCTTCAGATGAGGGTGGTGGCCCCCGTTTCCGCGCCGCTTCTTCTCCCGGCCGAATCGCCTTCGCCCCCTCAGGTCGAGGTGCTGCTCTCGCGCATGACCCTGGAGGACAAGGTCGGCCAGCTGATGATGGTGGGCTTTGCGGGCAAAGAGGTCGACCCGGCCATCACCCAGCTCCTGCGGGGCTACCGGGTGGGCGGCGTGTGCGTCTTCGGGCGGAACATCGCCTCGGCGGCGCAGATTGGGCGGCTTAATGACGAGGTCAGGGCGCTGATGAGCGACTCCGTGCCCCCCTTCATCGCGGTCGATCAAGAGGGCGGCAACGTGGTGCGCCTCTCCGACGGCAACCTGGTGCTGCCCGGCAACATGGTGCTGGGTGCCGCCCGCCAACCCGAGCTCGCGTACCTGGCCGGCCTCGCCCAGGGCGAAGACCTGCACCGCCTCGGGTTCAACATGAACCTGGCGCCGGTGCTCGACGTGAACAGCAACCCCCTCAATCCGGTCATCGGCATTCGCGCGTTCGGAGACGACGTGGCCCTCGTGTCTGAGCTGGGCGCGCGTTTCGTCGAAGGCCAACAAGATGCGCACATCGTGACGGTGGCCAAACACTTTCCCGGTCACGGCGCGGTCGACGCAGATTCGCACAAGTCGTTGCCGATCGTTCGCGCGCCGCTGCTCCAGGTGCGGCAGCAGCTGCGGCCCTTCGAAGCCGCCATGGAGGCGGGGCTCGATGGCCTGATGACCGCGCACATCGCCACGCCCGCGCTCACCGGTGACGAGCTGCCCGCGACGCTTTCACCAAGGGTGCTGGGTGGGGTGCTGCGTGAGGAGCTGCACTTCAAGGGGCTGGTGATCACCGACGAGCTCGAGATGGACGCCATCGATCGCCGCTACGGCGTGGGCCGGGCCGCGGTGTTGGCGGTCAGCGCGGGCGCCGACATGGTGCTCATCCCCTGGCGGCTGGAGAAGAAGGAAGAGGTCTGGCTCGCCCTGCTGGAGGCGGCCCGCTCCGGTGAGATCAGCCCGGCGCGGCTCGACGAGGCGGTGCGGCGCATTCTGCACGCCAAGGTGAGCCGGGGCCTGTTCGAGGCGTTGCCTCCGCTGCAGACCCGGCTGGCGTCGTTGGGTGAGAAGCGCGAGCTGGCCGGGCGCATTGCCAGCGCCGGGGTGACCCTGCTGCGCAGCAAGGCGCGCCTGTTTCCGCTGGAGACCTCGAAGCGGGTGGCCGTGATTTCGACCGAAGCGAGCTTCATCACCGCGATGGGGCGGCGGTTCCCCCAGATGACGTCGTTGCTGGTGCCCGCCATTCCTGCTGCGCGGGCACGTGATGACTTGAAGCTGCAGACCCGGGCGCTGGCAGAGGCCGCGGAGGTCGTGGTGGTGAGCGTGACCAACTCGCGGCAGCTCGAGCTCGTCACCAACGCGGCGTTGTCGGGCCGGCCGGTGATCACCGTGGTGCTGGGTGCACCGTACCTGGCGGCGCAGGTGCACGCGTCGAAGGTGGTGCTGTTGACCTATTCCTACCGCGAGGCGGCCACCGAGGCGGCAGCGGCGGCCATCGTTGGGGAAAAGGGCACTCCGGGAAAGTTGCCGGTCGCGTTGCCGCAGCTTCCGTTTGGGCACGGGCTCGACCCGGTCGGGCGGCGGCTTGCTTCTCAGCAGGCCGCGCCCGCTCCCGGTGGGGCGCCTTAAGAGGTGGGGCCCTCACCCTCTCCCGAAGAGAGCGGTGAAATAGCCCGTCGCGGACAGGTCGCGGCGGGTGACGAAGGTAAGTGGATCTGGAGTGGCTCAGGAGGCCATTTCCACGCTGACGGAAAAACCGAAGCACCAAGCGCCGTGGCGAAGGCGGACGGCGTA
>JAUYRZ010000116.1 GCA_030695565.1 Archangium sp. | reverse complement strand
ACGGGAACCAATTCGAATCGACATGGGTGAGTCCTTTCGGGGAAGTACTGCGGGTGCAGCGCCCTTGAGCAATCAGCGCGCCAGCAGGCTCTCCGCGAAGGGCCGGGTGGTTGCGCGATCGCAAGGTGGCTTGCGAGGCCACACGTCGCCGCAGCCTGTGATGTGCGGGTTCACACCTTCCGGTCTCGGCTACCTTGGAGCCCGAAATGAGCCCCCACCGACCGGAACGGTCGTACTCACGTGGGAGGCCCTCGAGGAGATCGTGGGCCTGCTGGAAGGGGGCCAGTCGATCTCATTCGCGTCAGGAATGGCGGGGGTGGCAGCGGTCGAGAACGTCGAAGATCTCTGGGCCGACCTGGCCGCCGCGCTCGTAGCCGTTTCGTAACGCCGTGCTTCCCTGCGCCACAGCTCGGGTCTTCTTGCTATGGCCGTGAGGGTCATGCGGGCCTCCTCGAGGCCGCGGTGAGACGCGCCGAGTTGGCGCCCGAGCTGCGGCGATTCATTCTCACGAGCATTCCCTCGGTGCCCTACCTCGAGGCAGTGCTGCTGCTGCGCGCGGAAGCGGGGCGCGGCTGGAGCGCAGCCGACGTGGCCCGGAGGCTCTACCTTCCGGAACAGCAGGCCGCCGACCTGTTGGAGAATCTGCAGGGAGCCGGCCTCACTCGAGCCGACCCTGACGGAGCTGCGCGCTACGCGCCGTCGACCGACGAGCTCGCGTCGATGATTGCTGCACTGGCAGCGCGCTACACCGTCGACGTCGTCGGCGTGAGCGACCTCATTCATTCCCGCGGCGAGCGGAAGGCGCAGCAGTTCGCGGACGCGTTCCTTTGGAAAAAGGACTCCTGACATGGCCGCCATCGTCTATTCGCTGTGCGCCCTGACCAGCCTCGCCTGCTTCGTGCTGCTGTTCCGCAGTTGGCGTGCGAGCCAGCACCGCCTTCTCTTCTGGAGCGCGCTGTGTTTCGCCTGCATGACGGTGAACAACTTTCTCCTGGTCGTCGACAAGGTGGTGTTCCCCGTCGAGCGTGACCTGAGCACCTGGCGACTGGCCGCCGGCCTGGCCGCGGTGATGCTGCTGATCTACGGGTTGGTCTGGGAGGAGGAGTAGCCATGAACGAAATGCTCATGGGGGCCATCGCGGCCGGATCGTTCGTGGTGGGGCTGTTCTTCTTTCGCTTCTGGCGGCGCACGCGCGATCAGTTCTTCCTCTTCTTCGCGCTGTCGTTCTGGCTCGAGGCCATGAACCGGATCGCGCTGGCCGTTTCGTTCGGCAGTGAGTTCGAGCCGCTGTGTTACCTGGTGAGGTTGGTGGCTTATGGCCTGATCGTGCTGGCGATCGTGCGGAAGAACCGGCGCGGCCCAGTGCCCGTTTCGACACCAACCAGATAGAAGGCGCGAGTGCGTTCAGCTCTCGTGATCGTCGCCGCGTTTTTGATCATCGCCTGCACCGGGAACGTCGACTGTCCACAATGTGCTGCTGACAGCGGTTCGGCCGGAGGGGAGGGCGGTGGCTCGGCGAGTGGTGGCGGCGCCGGGACCGGTGGCGGCGGAGGCAGCGCTGCGAACCTGCCGGCGTGGCGGCGCGATGCCGGCACCCACCAGTGGATCGAAGTTCCCAACACCAGCGGAGCAGGCGGAGCGGCCATCGACGCGTGGGGCGCGCTCGCGGAGAACAAGGCGACCGGCGAGCTCTACATCGCGGCGTCAGGGGGGCACAGCGACAGCAGCGACAACCGGGTGGTGAGCATCTCGCTCATGAATGACGCGCCGGCGTGGGTGCTGCGCAAGGCGCCGAGCGCGTCGGTTCAAACCGACGTCCTCTACTACGCCGATGGGTTGCCGACTTCGCGTCACCTCTACCAGCACCTTCACTATCTGCCGGCGCGCAACGCGGTGCTGCTCGGTGGGTGCCGGTTTGGCTACGGAGGGGGCACGCCCACCGGCCCGGGGATGGACCTCTTCGATCTGACCACCAACGAGTGGCTACCGAGGATGACGTTCCCGGACATCACTCCGTTCAGCGCGTACGCCGTCGAGGTGGACGGGGAGGGGCGGGTGTGGACCTCGGTGGGGCAGCGCTTCGATCCGGCGTCGTTGATGTGGAGCCCGCCTGGCACGGGCCCCGGTCTGGGCCGATTTCCGCAAGCGACCGCGCCGTCGCGCCACGCCATCTTCAACCTGCAGTACGGCGACGGGCAGGGCTACGACTTGAACCTGGGCGTCAACGCGCGGCTGCTCGATACGCAGACCGGCAACTCGGTCACCATCACGTTCAACCCGAGCCAGGCGCTGACCGAGTTCACCACGGCGCAGCCCAACTACGCAGGCATGGACTACGACGCGGCGAACGATCGGTTCTTGTTCTACAGCGGCGTGGAGACCGGGAAGGTCTACGTGATCACCCCGAACGCCGGCACGGTGTGGGAGCTGAGCGTGTTGTCCGTCACGGGGATGCCGAGCGTGTCGGTGGGCGCGGGGATCAACAAACGCTTCCGCTACCTGCCCACGCTCGGCGGCTTCGTGCTGTTGACCGCCCGGAGCAGCAATCTGTTCTTCCTGACGACGTCGCCCTGAGCGAGGCGGCTGCACCCAGGTTTGGGGCTTCGAATCGGTGACGTTACTGGCGCGCGCATTGCTTGAGATTCCCCGGGGGAGTCATGAAAAAGCACAGCGTCGTTCGCGCAGTGGCCGTCGTCCTCATGGTCACGACTGTTCGTCTGTTCGGGCTCGGAGGGGAGGCGCGCGCAGCCGACTACCCGCATCCACCGTTCGACTTCGCGCATCCCTCAAACCCGCACGGCGACATCCGCTCGAGCCCGACGGGCGGCAACGAAGACCGGCCCATCCTCGTCATCTATCCGCGTTGGGACGACGTCGACTATCCGCCCGGTTGGGATGGTGCGTTCGTCGCGAACCGCTTCTTCGGCACGGGCTTTCCGAGCATCACCTTCCCCAGCGTCGGCGACTATTACCGTCGGCTTTCGTTCAACAAGCTCTTCCTGTTTCCAGCTGCAGAGACGCAGGGCACCGCCTACGACGGCATCGTGCAGGTGAGCGTGCCGGGCACCAAAGCCGCCTTCTTCTTGCTGACGTCAGAAGAGCGGAACAAGCGGCTGATTCAGCTCGCCGATCCTGACGTCGACTTTTCGAGCTTCGACAGCGACGGAAACGGCTCGCTGAGCAACATGGAACTCATCATCAACGTGCTCGAGGCCGCGCCTGAGACTGCCTTCTGGGAGGGGTGCGGCATCGCCCGCGGCGTGAACGCCCTCTCGCTCGACGGAGTCAATCTCAGCGGGCTGCTGGTGGCGATGAACAACACCGCCACCAACCTGATCACCATCATTCACGAGAACGCCCACGTCGCGCTCGACATGGTCGACCTCTACGGGTTCGACGTGGGGAAGTTCGACATCGGCGCGGCCACCTGCAGCGCGCAAGACACCCAGCTTTGGGCGCCGAACGCCTGGAACAAGATGCATTGGGGGTGGATCACGCCGACGGTCGTCGATCACGACGGGTACTTCGAAGTGCGCCGTGCCGACACGACGGGCGATGCGTTCCTTCTCTACGATCCTGATCACGGCACAGACGACTACTTCATGATCGAGAATCGCAGGCCCACGGCGGGAACCTACGATCGCGGTGTGGGCGACGACGGCCTCGTGATTTGGCGTATCGCCGACGCGGCCCTGGGCATCAGCACGCCCCTTGAACTGGTGCGGCCGACGGCCTCGGCCGCGTGCTGGGACGCGAGCGATGCGACCGCGCCACAGCGCACGATGCAGTCGGCGTGGATCGACGGCACGCCCTCGAACCTGGCGGTGCGCGCCATCGGCCGGCGCGGCGAAGTGATCCGCGCGTACTTCGACGTTCGCGGCCCCGGTGTGCTCGTCGACACCTATGCGCTCGACAGCGCGGCGCCCCTCAAAGTCACGGCCGGGGGCGCCAACGTCTTCAACGTGCCAGAGCTTCGGAACACGGGCGAGACCGGCTGCGACACCTTTCTCGTCGAGCCTTCGAGTCTGCCGGCAGGTTGGACGATGTCTCCTGGCCTTCGCATTCTGTGCGCTGGCGAAGCAAACTTCGCGCAGGTGACGCTCACGCCCGATGCGAACGCGGCGGTCGGCGTCTACGACATCGCGGTCCGCGCACACAGCCAGTCAAACCCGTCGTTGGCGTCGGAGTCGCCGCTGAGTGTCGAGGTCGTGCTCCGGTCGACGCGGTTCGGGCTCGCAGACCTGCTCGCGGTGGCCCCGGCGAGCAGTCAACCGACCTTCCAGGTGCGCCTGGTGGCGGAAGACGATCCCACGGCAGGGCTGCCTGGCATCGTGGTGACGTTCACGCTCACCGGGCCAGGAGGCACCGTCCTCGTGCTCACCGCCACGACAGACGCGAATGGCGTGGCGACCGCGACGGCTCCGGTGCTCACGCTCGCGCCTGGAGCGTATTCGCTGACCATCACCACGCCGCGGGTGGGCGCGCTGGCGGCTTCGACGTCCACCGTCGTGTACGAGGTGCTCTCGACCCGGGGGACGATTCAGAGGGTCGCAGACCAGCTCACCGCGCGCATCGCAACGGCGACGAGCGCGAGCGTCAGGTCGACGCTCGAGGCCGGGCGCGACGAGCTGATCGGCAACCACAATGGCGCGTCCTCCAACGGCGCAGACGACAAGCTCGCGGCGGGCGATCCGGTGAGCGCCCTCACCAAGCTCAGGACGGCGGTCTCGAAGCTGCTAATCGCCGAAGCGGCCGGAGCGGGCGACCTGGGCCAGCTCAAAGACCTCCTGGGTCTCTCAGCCGAAGCCATCGCGAACGCGGCCTACGCAAAAGCGGTGGCCGCCATTCCTTCGCCGAAGCCCAGTCAGGTGAGGACGCTCGTCGAGATCGCCAGCTTCATCGCCGCAGGTCAGGCGGCCCTTCTGGCGCACAACCAACTCGCGGCCATCGAGGCCTTCCGCCAGGCGACCTCGTTGGCGGTGAGTCTTTCGAAGTGACCGACGGGAAGGGCGACGCCGCATCAACCAAGCCCGAAAGCACCCAGGAGAAATGGGCCACATAGTTTACATTTATGTGGCCCATTTCACTTCATTGCGCCTCGCGGAGCGATGTCGGCGCTTCTTGATTGCCGCCCTCCAGCCTGGCGTCGTGGAACTTCCTAGCCTCGAATGCACCAGAAAGGCCTCACATGAATCGCCGCGAACTCCTCTCCGCCGCCGTCGTCACTCCGCTGTTCCTCGGGGCCACCTCTCCCGATACGGGGGGTCGCGGCTGCGACTCCTTCGCGGCTGGTGAAGCCGCTTCCGTTCGACCCCGCGAAGCTCAAGGGCCTTTCCGAGAGGCTGCTCACCTCGCACCACGCCAACAACTACGGCGGCGCCGTGAAGAACCTCGGCAAGGTCGAGGAGGAGCTCGCCCGCCTGAAGCCCGACGCGCTCCCGGCGCTGGTCAGCGGTCTGCGGGAGCGGGCGCTGCTCTTCCACAACTCGATGACGCTGCACGAATGGTACTTCGGCAACCTCGGTGGTGATGGAAAGCAGAGCGGAGCGCTCGCCAAAGCCTTGCCCGGCACCTGGGAGCAGGCCTTTCGCGCGACGGCCCTCTCGCTCAGCGGCGGGAGCGGCTGGGCGATTCTCGGCCTGCACACAATGACGGGCGAGTTGCTCACCGCGTGGAGCGGCAACCATACCCAAGCCCCAGCGGGAACGATTCCCCTGCTGGTGCTCGACATGTACGAGCACTCCTACGCGCTGGACTACGGGGCGGCGGCGGCCAAGTACGTCGACGCCTTCTTCGCCAACCTGAAGTGGGAAGAGGTGGAGCGGAGATACGAAATGGCTCGCGCCGCGCTCGGTGCGCTGGGCCGATGATCGCTCCTCAGTACACTCACTGAGGGTCAGTCGTCGAAGCGCAGCACCCGGCCCGACGGTGGCATCGGCGCCCACAGATAGTTCAGTGTGAGTGCCCATGATGCACGTCGTCGGCGTGCTCGTGTTCGTGCTCGAGCACTTCGTGCGAATGCGGGTGCGAGTGCTCTCCCGCAACCGGCTCGTCGTGAACGTGGCTGTGGTGCCCGTCGTCGTGCCGGTGGGCGTGCTCGTGCTCCAGGGGGGGATGCTGATGCGCGTGTTCGTGCCGCTCTGACGCATGCAGCACCACCCCCGCGATGAACAGCAGGGCAGCCACTGCGGTGCTCCAGCTCAACTGCTGTGGCGCGATGAACAAACCCACCGCCGCTCCCAGGAATGGCGCGAGCGCGAAGACCGAAGCGGTGCGTGCCGCGCCGATGCGGCGTTGCGCCAGCAGGTAGAGGCGCAGGCTGAGCCCGTAGCCGGTCGCTCCCGCCAAGAGCAGCGCACCAACGCGCCACAGGGCCGGCAGGGGTTCTTCCAGCGCGACCGCCAGGCCGAGGGTCAGCGCCGCGCCCAGCGCACCCTTGGCCATCACCACGGTCAAGGGGCGCAGTTCGGCGAGTCGGCGGGCGATGGTGTTGTCGATGGCCCACGCGATGGTGGCGAGCAGCACGCAAAGCACGCCCACGAGGCTCCAGCCCGCTTCTCCTCGCCCACCGCTCGAGAGCAGCACACCTCCGGCGGTCATCAGCGCCAGAGCGACCAGCACGCGGCGCCCGAGGTGCTCGCGCCAAACCACACGGGCGAGCAGCACCGTCCAGATGGCTTCGAGGTTGAGGAGCAGTCCGCCCGTCACGGGCCCGGTGCGTTGGATGCCCCACGCGAAGGCGACCGGAGCTGCCGCCGCTCCGGCGAGCGACATCAGCACCATCGGAACGAGGGCGCTCCGAGTGAAGGGAGCGCCGGATTCTCGGACGAAGGGCTTCTGCGCGAGCGAGGCGAGACTGGCGCCGAGGTAGAGCAGCGCCGCCGTGCTTAGTGGCCCGACGCCAGCACCCGCCCAGCTCAGCAGCGGGATCGTCAGGCCGAAGGCGGTCGCCGCCGCCAGCGCGAACAGCACGCCCGACACCAACGGCCTCATGCGCGCGCTCCCCTTGGCGACGGCCACGCCCTCCTCACTTTCCGGTGAAGTTCGCGGCGACGAATTCGCCCGATGGCTTCAGAAAGACGAAGAGCAGCTTCTCCTTCGTGTTCGGCGCCTCGAAGGTCGCAACCCACTCCCAGTTTCCGTGGGTGGTCTTCTTCTCGAGGGACTTGAGGGCAGCGCCGCTCCAAGCACCGTCGACCTTCTTGATCGACACCAGTCGCTTTACTTCGTCACCAGCCCGGGCCGAGGCTTCTTCTTGACCCAGCTCAGCCACCTTCATCGGTTTGGGTGCGTGACCTTCGTGCCCAAACGCGCCAGAGGACAACGTCAGCACCGCAGTGATCACAGTCAGTCGAAACATTTTCATCTCCTAGAGGTTGTCGTGAACTTCTTCTTGTGCGGCGGGTTGCATCTCTTCGTGAGCGTGGGCGTGTGCATCGCCGTTGAAGCCAAACTCCTCGGGTGAGGCGGAGTGCACGTAGCCGTGCAGCTGCATCAAGAAGAGCAGCAGACCGGCCGCGATGAGACCGTCATTGGCGACCCGGCTGAAGACCTGAAAGCTCGCCCGGCGCCTCCACGCGGAAAGGACGAGCACCATCAGGAGCAGCGCGGCCACCTGACCCAACTCGACACCCACGTTGAACGAGACGATGCGCGCGAGCATGCCGAATCCCTTCTCGCCCAGCGGCAACTCCTGCAGGCGCGTCGAGAGGCCGAACCCGTGAATGAGCCCAAAGCCGAACACCATGTACAGCACGTTGGGCGCGGTCAGCCCGAGGTAGCTCGTGAAGCGACCGTTGTTGTCGAAGCCCTTGTAACAAACGCTCAGCGCGATCACCGCGTCGATGAGGAAGTAGTTGGCGGTGATGCCCGTGAACGTGGCGACGATGAGCGTGATGCTGTGGCCGAGCGTGAAGACGCTGACGAACTTGACGACGTCTCGGGCGCTCGTGAGGAAGAAGACGACCCCCAGCAGGAACAGGAGATGGTCGTAGCCCGTGAGCATGTGCGTCGCGCCAAGGCGCAGGTAGCTGAGGAGGCCGCCTTCCAACATTGCCTGCTTGTCCGCCGCAGACATGCCGTGGGCGAAGGCGGGGGCCGCAAACACCATCGTTCCCAGGAGCGAAGCGCGTGCGGCTCGTGAAGAAAGTAAAAGGGTCATTGTTCAAGTTCTCCGGCCGGTCCGCCGAGCGCGAGCTCGAGCTCAGCTGCCGCGATGCTCAGCTCCTCGAGCACGTCGATGTGCTCGCGCCGCGCTGCGATGGCTTGATTGCGAATGACGACGAGCTCCAGAAAGTCGATCTTGCCTGCTCGGTATGACTCGGTGACGAGCTCCATGTTCTCCTCCATGGCCTTGACGACCTCGCCCGCGTAGCCCTCCGCTGCGGCCTGGCTCGCCCGCAGCCGCGCCACGGCCGTCACCACCTGCAGACCCACCTGCTGCCGCATGGCGTCCACCGCAAGCTCGGCCTGACGGACGCGCACCGCGGCGAGGGCACGGTGGCCCGCGTTCTGGTTGAAGACGGGAAGGTCGAAGCCAAGCACTCCCTTCACGATGGTCGCCTGCGTCTCTTGTTCATGGGCGAAGGTGAGACCCACGCGCGCGGTGGGGAAGGACTCTCTGATGGAAAGCCGCTCTTCGGCCTGGGCCGACTCCCGCGCGGCGACCGCTTCCTTGAGCTCGGCTCTGCGGGAGAAGGCCTGCTCGACGAGGGCTTCGGTACGGAGCTCGGCCGAGGGCGGGATCTTCAGGTCGCCGTTCAGGGTGAGTTCCTGCGCGGGGGGGAGCCCGAGAAAGACGCCGAGCTCCGCAAAGGCGAGGGCACGGGCCTGCTCCATCTGGGCTCGTTGGCGGACAGCGCGCCCAAGGTCCACCCGCGCGGTATTGACCTCGAGCAGTGGCGCTGCACCGGCGCGGAAGCGCTCGTCAGCGGCATCACGCCCCTGATGCGCCAGGGTCGTGGCCTCACGCGCGATCAGCAGCCGCTGGTCAGCAGCCAGCGCCCTTGCGAACTGCTCGCGGACGCGCGCCGTCAGCGCCACCCGAGTGCCGGCGAGCCGCTGCAGCGCGGCCACCTGGCTCGCCTCAGCGGAGTCGACCCGCGCGCCGCGCTGGCCCGCGATCTCGATCGGTTGCAGCAACTCGACGCCGAAGTCCAGACTCCGCCCAGCCACGCTGCTGCGAGGGCCGACCATTCCGAGGATGACGGGGTTGTCCTTGATGACGACAGAGGCGCCCTTCAAGCGCGATTGGGCGGCGTCGACTTCATTTCTTACCCGGCGCAGCTGCAGGTTGTTCTCGAGCGCGAGCCGAATGGCGTCGTCCACCGTGAGGGTGGTCGGCTCTGACGCTGGCGCGACGCCACCAAACCCTGTCAGGAGCACCAGGAGCCAACGACGGAGAGATTCAGGGTTGCGCATCATGCGCTCCTTCAGGTGAGACCTCGGCGGGCGGCTTCTCGACGTTCTCGTCACGATGGAAGAGCCGGTACAGCACCGGGAGAACGACGAGCGTCAGCACCGTCGACGAGAGAATTCCTCCAATCACGACCGTGGCAAGAGGACGCTGCACTTCGGCCCCGGTGCCCACCGCCAGGGCCATCGGCACGAAGCCCAGTGATGCCACGAGCGCGGTCATGAGTACCGGCCGCAGGCGACTGAGCGAGCCCTCGTGCAGCGCCTCGTCGAGGCTCTTCCCCGCCTCGCGGAGGTGGTTGATGAAAGAGATCATCACCAGGCCGTTGAGCACTGCCACGCCTGAGAGCGCGATGAAGCCGACCGCCGCCGAGATGGAGAGCGGAATGTCTCGCACCCAGAGCGCGAGGATGCCGCCGGTGAGCGCCATTGGGATTCCGGTGAAGACGAGCATCGCGTGTTTCACCGTTCCGAACGTCGCGTAGAGGAGCGCGAAGATCAGGAGCAGCGAGAGGGGAATCACCACTCGCAGGCGGGCCGCGGCAGAGAGCAGGTGCTCGAACTGCCCGCCCCACTCGATCCAGTTGCCGGGCGGCAGTTCGACCACCTTCATCTTCTGCTGGGCCTCGCCCACGAACGAGCCGATGTCGCGGCCGCGCACGTTGGCGGTGACGATGACATGCCGCTTTCCGTTCTCGCGGCTGATTTGGTTGGGGCCGGTGGTGACCTCGAAGCTGGCCACGGCGCCCAGCGGCACGAACTGGCGTGGGCCGGGCCCGGGCAGCGGCACGGGAATGGAGTTGAACAGCTCCATCTTCTGCCGGCTCTCTGGGGGGAGGCGCACGATGATGTCGAACCGCCTGTCGCCTTCGAAGACCTCACCCGCGACTCTGCCGCCGATCGCGATCGAGATGACCTCCTGAACGTCGGAGGCGTTGAGCCCGTAGCGCGCCATCTCTGGCCGCTTCAGGTGAAAGGTGAGCACCGGAAGTCCGGTGACCTGCTCCATCTTCACGTCAGACGCGCCGGGGATGGTCTCGAGAATCTTCTCGGCTTCGCGACCAGCGCTCGTCAGCACCTCCATGTCGTCCCCGAAGAGCTTGACGGCCACGTCAGCGCGCACGCCCGCGATGAGCTCGTTGAAGCGCATCTGGATGGGCTGGGTGAACTCGTAGTTGTTCCCGGGGATCTTGCGCACCTCCTCCTCAATCTTCTCCACGAGGTCCGCTTTGGGCCGAGACGGGTCGGGCCACTGATCGCGCGGCTTCATCATCACGTAGACATCGCCGACGCTCGGGGGCATCGGGTCAGTCGCGATCTCCGCGGTGCCGATCTTCGCGAAGACGTAGTCGACCTCTGGGAAGTCAGTGAGACGGCGCTCCAGCACGTGCTGCATCTCGACGGCCTGGGTCAGGCTCGTGCCCGGAATGCGCAGGGCGTGAACCAGCAGGTCGCCCTCGTCGAGGCTGGGGAGGAACTCGCTGCCCATGCGCGCGGCCACCACGCCCGTCAGCACCACCAGTCCGGCTGCGCTCGCCAGCACCAGAGCGCGCTTCCTCAACGCAAAATTGAGGAGCGGGAGGTATGCGCGCCGGGCCCGCACCATCAAGAAGTTCTCCTTCTCCGACACCTTGCCAGTGAGGAGGAGCGCGGCCGCCGCCGGTACGAAGGTGACGGAGAGCACCATCGCGCCCAGCAGCGCGGCGATCACCGTGAAGGCCATCGGGTGAAACATCTTCCCCTCGATGCCGCTCAACGTGAGGATCGGGAGGTACACCACCATGATGATGAGCTCGCCGAACATCGTGGCGCGGCGCACCTCCTTCGAGCCCTCGAAGACCGTCTCGAGTCGCTCCGCCGTGGTGAGGGTGCGCCCGAGGCGATGCTGTTCTTCGGCGATTCGGCGCATGCAGTTCTCGACGATGATCACCGCCCCATCGACGATGATCCCGAAGTCGAGCGCGCCCAGGCTGAGCAGATTGCCGCTCACCTTGTTGGTCACCATGCCGGTGATGGTGAAGAGCATCGAGAGCGGAATGACGAGGGCCGCCACCAGCGCCGCCCGCACGTGACCCAGGAAGAGGAAGAGGATGGCGATCACCAGGATCGCGCCCTCGAGCAGGTTCTTCTTCACGGTCGCGATGGTCGCGTCGACGAGCGTGGTGCGGTCGTACACGGCCTTCGCCACCACGCCCTGGGGAAGCGCGAGGTTGACCTCTTCGAGCTTCGCCGCTGCGCGGCGGGAGACCTCGCGGCTGTTCTCCCCGACCAGCATGAACACCGTGCCCAGCACGACCTCCTTGCCGTTTCGGGTTGCGGCGCCAGTGCGCAGCTCGCGGCCCAGCTCGACCCGCGCCACGTCCCGCAGCCGCACCGGCACGCCATCACTGCTGCCCACGATGGTGTCGCCGATCTCAGCCAGGTTCGCGAGCTGACCGGGCACGCGCACCAGGTACTGCTCGCCGGCGTGCTCGATGTAGCCGGCCCCGACGTTGGCGTTGTTGTTCGCCAGCGCGGCCAGGAGTTCCCGGTAGCTCAGCTTGTACGAGAGGAGCTTCTGGGAGTCGGGGGTGACGTGAAACTGCTTCACGTAGCCGCCGATGGTGTTCACGTCGGCGACGCCCTCGAGGTTCCGCAGCTGGGGGCGGACGATCCAGTCCTGCATCGTGCGAAGGTCGGCGTCGGTGTACGGCGTGCCGTCGGGCTTGGTGGCGCCCTCTTCTGGCTCCACCGTCCACAGGAAGATCTCGCCCAGGCCTGTGGCGATGGGGCCCATCGTGGGTACGAGGTCCGGCGGGAGCTGGTTCCTCACGGACTGAATGCGCTCGTTGATCAACTGACGCGCGAAGTAGATGTCGGTGCCGTCTTTGAAGACCACGGTCACCTGGCTCAAGCCGTAGCGCGAGATCGACCGGGTGAAGTCGAGCGCAGGCAGACCGGCCATGGCGAACTCCACAGGGAAGGTGATCCGCTGCTCGACCTCCATCGGCGTGAAGCCCGGCGCCTCGGTGTTGATCTGAACCTGAACGTTGGTGATGTCTGGAACGGCGTCGATGGGCAGCAGTTGGTAGCTGTAGATGCCCACGCTCGCGAGCACCGCCGTGAGGGCGAGAACCAGCCAGCGTCTTCGAATCGAGAAATGGAGGATTCGTTCGAGCATCGGGAGCCTCAGTGATCGTGACCAGCGCCGGCCTTGCCCACGTCGGCCTTCAGAATGAAGCTGTTGCTCGAGGCGTACTGCTCGCCAGCGGAGAGTCCGGAGAGCACCTCGACCCACGCACCGTCTTCGCGGCCCAGTTGCAGCGGCCGGGCTTCGAACTCGTTCCCCGAGCGAATGAAGACCACGTCCCAGTCGCGGAACTTCTGAAGGCCCTCGCGCTTGACCGCCACGGCAACGGGCACCTCGTTCTGAACCACCGCGACGTTGACGAAGAGACCTGCGCGCCACTGATGTTCGGCGTTCGGGAGAATGACCCTGGCCTTGGCGGCGCGGGTGTCGGCCGCGACGAGCGCGCCCACGAAGGCGATCTTTCCCGTCGCACTCATCGCCGGGGCCTCCGAGCGCACGGTGACGTCCTGGCCGACTTTGATGTCGTTCAGATCCTTCGCGTACACGGCGATCTCCACCCAGACGGTCGAGAGGTCGGCGACCATGAACAAGTCGTCGAACTCCTTGACCGCCTGCCCCAGGGCAACGTTCTTCTCGGTGATGACGCCGTCGAACGGGGCCCTCAGCTCATAGCGGGTGAGGGTGCTGCCGGGCTGAAGCAGTGCGTCGCGGCCGACCTTGCCAATGCCCAGCGCTTCGAGCTGCTGCTCGGCCGACTGAAGCTTGTAGAGCGCCTCGTGGTACAGGCGCTCCTGCGTCAAGTAGCTGGACTCGGACGAGATGTTCTTCTTCCACAGCCCTTCTTCTCGTTCATAGGCGCGCTTGGCGAAGGCCAGCTCGTGCGTCGCCTCTACGAAGGCGCGCTTCGTCTCAGCCAGCTCTCGGCTCTCGAGCACGGCGATCACCTCGCCCTTCTTGACCTCGTCGCCCAGGTTCTTGCGCACCTCGCGCATCACGCCCGTCATGCGCGGCACCACGTGGGCGAGCCGGTCTGCGTTGAATTGGATTTCTCCAGGGAGATTCAGCTCGCTGCGCATCACGAGCGGCCCGGCGACCGAGACCTCGATCGCTGAGGACTTCACCGTCTCGTCCGACATCTCCACGCGCCCCTCTCGCTGAGAGAACTTCCACGAGTGCTGGCCGCCGGACTCGGCCACCACGCTGACGTCGAAAGAGTGGGGCTCTTCGACCACCTTGTCGGAGACGAGGTAGTCCTGCTCCGGCCTAAAGGGGAACCGATCGACACGCCCTCCGAGCCGGGTGAGCACGATCTCGAGCTTTACCTTCGAGGGGGCCACTGGCTTGCCGCCGTCGTAGAAGTAGACGCGGAACTGTGGGGGCACGCCGCGCTCATAGATGGTGACCTCGGCCGCAAAGGCGCCATCGGAGAGCAGGCGGCCCCCGTGAGGACCTTTGTCGTAGGTCTTCGCTGCGCCTGGTTGCCCCGGCTCGGCGCCTTCCTTTGGTTTGCAGCCGGTGGCGAGCACGCCAAGGGCGAGAGCCAAAGCGGCGCACCGGGTGTGTGAAGCTCCTAGGGTCGATAGGTTTTGAAGACAAAAGGAGGGAGCCGCGCTGGAGTTCATGGCCGTTCTCGGGGTCAGTTGGTCAGGGCTGCCAGGAAGCCCACGAAGGACTCGAGGCTGTGATGGAGCAGGTGACGCGCCTGAAACGCCAGGCTTGCAGTGAGGAGAAGGGTACCGAGCGCGAAGGCAACGCTTCCGGTCTCTTCCTCGGCGTTGTCATGGGCAAGCAGAACCCTGACGCGCGCATTGAGACTCGAGTCAGAAGCACACAGGCAGGCCTCGGTCAGCGCCGGTGCCGCGACAGCCTCGTGCATCGCCCTTCGGAAGCGCACCAACGCCTCGGCCACCGTGGTCGAGTCAGTGAGCTTCGCGGCGTACTGATCGCACAGGAACTCTGAGTCTTCATGCCAATGGTGGGCGAGCTCGCGGCCGAGCATGGGGACGTGGAACGCCTCGAGCAGCGAGCCGACGAAACGGGCGCGGGTGTCGTGGCGTCTCACGTGGCCGCGCTCGTGAGCGAGCGCCGCTTCCACGCACTCCGGGCCGAGCGCGTTGATGGCTGCTGACGAGATGTAGATGGTGGGCCGGAAAACGCCCGTTGTGACGCACACAGGCACATCGGACTCGAAGGCGAACTGCGCCTTCCCCATTTGGCGAAGGGTGCTGGTGGCCAGCACGGAGGCGAAGATTCGCCGAGCCTGCCACCCCACCACGAGGGCGACCGTCAGCCGGGTCAGCACGAGAGCGGCAAAGGCCACCACGACCGCCGTCAAGAAGAACGAAACGCCGCCCGGTGCGTGGAGCAGACAGAGGTGAGCGTGGCTGTGCTCGTTCTCGTTCAGACAGTGATCGCCTCCCAGCCCGACCAGGTGCAACGCGGAGGGGAGAATCGCCAAGCACACTCCGAGGAGTCCCAACAGCGGGGGGGCCGTCAGGCCGGCGAAGCGAAGCCTGGCCCGCCAGCGCGGCGCGAGCCGGTCGAGGGTGCCTCCCGCGAAGTGATGCGCGAGGCCCACGCCCGCCGCGCTGCCACCGCACAGCGCGAAGAAGACGACGCCGAGGTCGACCAGGAGCCTCATCGGCGATCTCTCTCAGCCCGGCGCCTGGCCTGAATCAAGCCTTCCAGCCGCTCGAGGTTCCGGAGGTCTGCGTCACCCGCCATCTCGACGAACGCAGCGAGCACCGGTTCGCGATGGTGGGGCAGGAGCTCACCCACGACGCTCGAGAGCAGCTGCCGGTGGTATTCGGCGCGGTTGACCCGCTGCGAGTAGACGAAGGCGTGACCCTCCTTCTCGCGGAAAAGGAGTTCCTTGCGGAACAGGCGGTCGAGCGTCGTCTGAACCGTGTTGTAGGCGCGTTCTCGCGAAAGCTTTGCCCCCACGTCTTTGACGGTCACCGGGCGGCTCTCCCAGATGATGCCCATCACTTCGGCCTCGAGTTCGCCCAGCACCGGCAGCCGCTTCATCGGGCGCTCCACTTCATTGACGGACTCACGGGCCGGACCCTAGGTTTCTAAAACTCCTACTGTCAATAGGAGCCGGCCGAACAGGGCCTCGCTGCCATGAGGGCGCTTCAGGCGAGGGGAAAGCAATGATGCAGTTGAGCGTGTCGCTGCCTCACTCAATGTTCGTGATCGCGGACGACATTCGAACGGCCGAGACTCCACCGTCGATCGGTGCAGGGCGCGTTGCGTCAACCTCGTCGATGGTTGTGATCGGCACCCAAATGGCTGCAGATGGCCCAACAACCATCGCGCTTCTCAGTGCCCAAGAGGCACCAGACGGCGTTCCAGCCATCGACCTTGTCTTGTCCACTCCTCGTCGGAAGTTGCGCCTCTTTTCAACTGAGGGGACACCGATTTATTCGGTGGACACCGAGGGCCTGACCACCAGGCTGCGCGTGTGGAAGAACCATGCGGATGAGCCGGACGAGATCAGGGTCGTTGTCGGCTAAGTAGTCGCGAGACCGGTGATCGCCCCGTGAGGATCACCCGCATGGACTGAGGGAGGCAGCAAGGAAGTCGCGCCGAGCGTGCGAGAGCGCACCGTGGCGGGATGGCTCTTCCTCCACGTCGACGTTGCTCGGAGTGCCCTCGCTGGTTCCGCCCCGGCGCCTCGGCGCTGAAGACGCAACGGACCTGCTCTCGATCATGTCGGCTGGAAAGACGCGCCTCTGCGGCCAGACGTCGGCGGCGGAACGATCTCGCGGAGTCACGAGCCGATGAACGAACTCGGCAGAGGACCAGCCGCGCCGGCCGCAGAGGCAGCGATCCTCGGCCGTTGTCACGGGCCGGCCTCCCGCCGCAACTCACCGAGAGCGTTGACGAATTCATGCTTTTGCTGAGCCACGCCGAGGAGCGGTCACGAGCCGGCCTCTGCCGCCAACTCCGACGGATGCTCGTCGGTCACCTCCCGGATCTCGAGGGCGCACAGGCTTCTGCTGCCGCGGGCTGATGGATGTCACGAGCCGGCCTCGCGCGATTCTCCCAAGGAGCGCGAGGACTTGACTGGCCTCCGCTGGGCCGCCGTCACTGACCTGTCTGTTCAGCGACGGCCCTGGCGCGCATCACTTCGGGAATGACGACAGGAACCACAGCGACGTACTCGGCACGGGTTGGGGCTAGCGGCTTGTTCGGCGTGGTCGGGGAGGGCGAGCTCGTCGTCCACGCGAATGCGTTCCTCGCGACGGTCACCCAGCGGGGCTTCTCGCCGCGGACGGTGCGCGCCTACGCGCACGATCTCGTCGTCTTCTTCCGCTGGCTCGCCACGACGCCCTACCAGCTCGCCGACGTCGGTGAGCGCGGCCTCCTCGAGTACGTCGGCGTGCAGCGGCAGGAGGAAGCGCAGCCCCGATCGATCAACCGAAGGCTCTCGAGCTGCAAGCTCCTCATCCGGTTTGTGAGCGGCAAAGAGCCGGAGCGAACGAGCTCAGCTGCGCACTTCCGCGGTCCCGGTCGCGACAAGAACCTCGGCCTTCATTCGCTTCGGCCGCAACGACGCGTGGCGCTGCGGGTGAAGGTTCCTCGCACGCTGATCGAGCCGCTCACGCGAAAGCAGGTCCGGCAGTTCATCCGCGGCCTCCGTCGATACCGCGAGCTGGCGATCGTCTACCTGATGCTGCTGTGCGGGCTGCGCTCGCTCGAGGTCCTGCTCCTCGAGTGCGCAGACGTATCGCTCGACGATCTCCGTCTGCGGGTCCGAGGGAAGGGCGGGAAGGAGAGGGCGATGCCGATTCCCGAGATGCTCCGCCGGTTGCTGGGACGGTACCTGGACCTCGAGCGCCCCGAGGCGTCCACGACGCAAGGGCTCTTCGTCGTGCTCAAGGGACCGCACCGAGGGCAGCCGATGACGAGTGCGGGACTGCGAAGTCTGTTCCGCTACCGGCGTCGCGACGACGAGCTCAGCAACGCGAACGCGCACCGATTCCGCCACACGTTCGGCGCCGACATGGCCCGCGCCGGCGTCAGGCTGCCAATTCTTCAGGCAATGATGGGCCACTCGCAGGCCGAGACGACCCTCCAGTACATCAACCTCGCGATGACTGACATCGCTGCCGAATACCGGCGCGCGTCGAAGGTCATCCAGCGTCGCTACAGGTCGGACCTATGACTCGCCCTCACGTGATCTTCCTGCCGCAGGTGGCGGTCGACTTCTTGGCAGCGCCGGAAGGGCGCCACGGCAAGGCTGCGGTCCGGCTCTTCCACGGATGGATGGAGCGAAAGAATCGCTGGCTCGAGAGCCTCACGCGCGTCGACGTCGATCTCTTCCTGGCGAACCCCGCGGAGAAGCCGATCCTCGCGACGACGAGGAACGGCTATCGGTACATCCTGTTCCGGTACCTCGACTGGCTGCGAGCACGCGAACTCATCAGCTTCGACTCGGCGTGGCTGCGCGTCCGCCGGCAGGAGTTGCCCCAGTCGGCCGAGCACTTCCTCGAGTCCCTGAGGCCAACCCTCAAGCCGGCCACGTGCGGGCATTACCGCCAGTGCCTCCGGTTGCTGCACAACTGGCTCGCCGAAAACGACATCGCGATCCAGACGCTGAGCCGCGGGCAGATGTCGCAGTGGCTCCAGTACCTCCACGCCGAACGCGGTCAGTCGCCGCACACCCGAGTGAACGTGATCGTCGCGGCGCGGGTCTACCTCCGGGCGCTGAATGATGCCGGGCTGCTCGATGCGGATGCCGACGGACTGATTCGCTCCTCGGATCTTCCGAAGCTGCCGATCTACCTGCCGCGGCCGATCGCGCCGGAGGCCGATCAGGAACTTCAGCGCCGACTGGCGAGCTCCGAAGATCCATACCAGCAAGGACTGCTCGTCATGAGGAACACCGGCTTGCGCGTTGGCGAGCTCTCGGGCCTGACGATCGACTGCGTCCGTAAGGACGACGTCGGCAACACGTTCCTCAAGGTGCCGTTGGGCAAACTGAACAGCGAACGCTTGGTGCCGCTGGACGAGCGAACGCTGGCCGTCGTGGAAGGGCTACAGCGAACCGGACGGCCTGACCGCGAGCTGCTCATCGAGACGATCCGCGGCCACAAGACTCGCCATCTGCACCTGAAGGCGGCGCTTGATGAGGCCTCAGCTGGCATCGCGATCCCCGACGGGATGACGACGCATCGGCTGAGGCACACGTACGCCACGACCTTGCTGAACGCCGGCATGAGCTTGATGGGCGTGATGAAGCTGCTCGGCCACCGGGACTACCGGATGACCCTTCGGTACACGGAGATCACCCTCGAGACAGTGGGCAAGGAGTACCGAGCTGCGCTCACGCAACTCGAGACGCGCTACCGCATCGCGCTGACGGACGCCTGGCGATAACCCGAAAACACCAGCCGAGAACCCGTGGGCGGATTGGCCGGTTAGTTTACATAACGCTCATTATCCGACGTCGGCCTATGGGGTTTTCCGAGAGGAATGGCTGTATCAGGTGGCTCATCATGCGTTCAGTTTGGCTGGTTATCGGGCTGTTGCTGGCGGCCTGTCCTGCAGAGTTGCCGAGGCCCGTGATCGACGCCGGCGTGGCGATGATCGAGTTCGATGCGGGACCTCCGATCGATGCCGGGCCACCGCTGCCTTCGAGTCTCGAGGCCACCGTGATTGCCGCGTTTCCTGATGGCGGGACTTCACCAGTCGTGGCGAGTTCCCAGATCGAGGCCGCGACCGGGTTGACGGTGTCCCTGCCGATCAAGCTGAAGGATTTTCGGATCCGGTTGCTCGATTTTCGCGAACAAGTCGTCGCGTCGGATGACGAGCTGATGGCCGATGGGCGGACCTACGTGATGGCCCTGCCAGAGCCGCTCAAGACTGGCCGCGGCTACACCCTGGTGCTGGACGCCGAGCTCGGGCCGATCGTCACCGACGACTCGGGCGGCACCTGGAACGACTGGGAGCTCGCTTTTCGAATCGCCGGCGACGTTCAGCCCGAGCCCTCCGCCAAGAAGAACCCGAAGAAGAAAAGGAAATGACTTCAGGCCACCCGGGGCCGCCGGTCACCCTTCTTGCGCCAGAACCAGCCGGCTGACGTCGTAGAGGATGTCGCCGCGCTGAAACATGGGCTCGCGGTTCACGTTCCAGGTGTTGAGATCGGCCACGCGCCAGAGCGTCCACTCCAGCACCGAGCGCAGGTTGATCGCGTCGTACAGGTTGTATTCGACGAGCAAGCGCAGCGCGCCAAGCTCCTTGTTGAAGATCCACTCGCGCCAGAGGCGAATCGCGTCGAGGCCCTTCACGCCACGCAGGTGCTGAGGCCGGGCAAGGCCAATGGAGTCTTCCACGCCCTTGAGGCCACCCTTCAGCCTGGCGTGCCTGATCAGGAAGCGCAGATCGAGGTGCACCACGGGTTTGGGGAAGTCGTCGAACGCCTTCTCCAACGCCGGCACGTCGAACACCGAGCCGTTGAAGGTCACCCAGATGCGGCTCTTCGCCAGCCGCTCCGGGAGCAGGTGCAAGGTGTGATCTCGGCGGAAGGTGGCCACACCTTGCCGATCCATCACGCCCACCACGGTCGGGGCGTGATCGGCATCGGCCTCGATGTCGAAGAACGCAGCCTCATCGAGAAAGTCGCCGTACAACCGCCAGTGTTCCTTCACCGGCACCAGGGCCGCGAGCTCCACCAGGGCGCGGCGGTTCAACGCGTCGCGGGTCTTGACGATCGCCTCGAGCAGTTCTTGATCGAGCCGCTCGTTCATCACCACGCCGGTCGCAGCTGCCTTCTCAAAGTCGGCCCAGGTCTCGAGCTCACGCGCCCACAGATCGCGCTCGCGCCACGGGCCGACCCCTTTGGTGAGCTGAAAGGTGCGTTCGAGGAATTTCATCAGGCTGCCAGTCCCGCCAGATGAAGCACTCCACCGGCCGCGGCGCCACCCAACACCAGCCAGGTCGAGTTGAGCTTGAACCGCAGCAACAGGGCGGCGCTCAACGCGCAGAGCATGATCGTGGCGACATCGATCAAGGCTGATTTTCCCAACTGCGCCGTGACCACCGCCATCAAGGCGAGCGAAGCAACGTTCACCCCGTCGAGGAAGGCCGAGGCCCAGGGCGATCGGCGGATCTTCGGAACCAGCGGACCACTGAGCGCCACGAAGACGAAGGCCGGCAGGAAGATCCCCACGGTCGCGACCAGCGCCCCACCCGGCCCTGCCAACAGGTAGCCGATGAAGGTCGCGGTGGTGAAGACCGGGCCGGGCGTGATCTGCCCCACGGCGATCGCGTCGAACAGCTGTGATTCCGTCAGCCAGCCCAGGCGCTCGACGAGATCAGCGCGCAGGAATGCCAGCAGCACGTAGCCGCTGCCGAACAAGACGGAGCCGATCTTGAGGAAGACGAAGAACAATGAGGACAAGCTGACCTGGGTGGCGGCTGCCGCTGCGGCTGCGACCGGTGCGATGGGGAGGAGGTGTGGCCCCTCACCCCGACCCTCTCCCCGCAGGCCCGGGGCGAGGGGGGGTCTTTGTTCCGAGCACAGAGATGAAGCCGGCTCCGAAGAGCACGAGCAGCTCGTTGACTCCGATGGCGGCGAGAATTGCGGCCACCGTGCCCAGGAAACTCAGCCAGCCGTCACGCGCTGCTTTGGGGATCAGCGCCCAGATGGCTTGCACCACCACGGCGAGGATCACCGGCTTGATGCCGTAGAGCACCCAGCCGACCGCGGGCAGTTGGCCAAATTTCACGTACGCCCAGCCGAAGAGCGCGGTGATCAACATCGCCGGCACGATGAAGCAGATGCCTGCGACCACGAGCCCGGCCCAGCGGCGCCGCTCGAAGCCGATGTGAATCGCCAGCTCGGTCGAGTTGGGCCCGGGGATGAGGTTGGTGGCGCTGACCAGATCGAGGAAGTGTTCGTCGGTCATCCAGCCGCGGCGTTTGACCACTTCGTCCTGCATCATCGCGACGTGGGCCGCGGGGCCTCCGAAGGCGGTGGTCCCCAGGCGGAGGAAAAGCAGTGCGAGTTCTTGGAGAGAAGTCTTGTCCCTCACCCCAACCCTCTCCCGAAGGGAGAGGGAGACAGCAGGAGCTCGAGCAAGGGGATGTCGGCCTCGCAGAACGGCAGGGCCTGCATTTCCTTCGGCGTACAGAACCTCAGCGCCTGAGCGCCCAGCGGCTTCGGCTCACCCGACTCGATGTCGGCCGCGAACAGCTCGAGCTGCACGGTGAAATCGTCGTACTCGTGGGTGGTGCTCCAGAGCCGGCGGCCCACTCTCAGCTCGACGGCCAGCTCTTCCTGGCACTCGCGAACGAGCGCGGCTTCGTCGGTCTCCCCTGGCTCCACCTTACCGCCGGGGAACTCCCAGAGATTGGCCCTGCTCTTGTCGGGCAGGCGCTGCTGCACCAGGAAGCGCGACGGATCGCGCGGGTCGGCGATCAACGCAGCGACGACCCGGATGGTCTTCATCCGCCCGTGCTGACCATCTGCAGCGCGAACACCGTGCCGAGGTTCGACATCACGTACAGCCGAGAACCGAAGCGCATCGACGAGAAGCCCGCAGGCGACGCCGTCACCCCACGCCCCGGGTTCCACATCGCGCGCACCTTGCCGGAGGTCGGCTCGACGAAGGCCAACGCCGTCGAGGTCGGCACCACCACGTAACCGCGCGCCAGGGCCAGCGAACGGCCCGCGTTGACGCCCTTCCCCTTGTTGGTGGGATCACTGAGGTTGAGGGACCACAACATCCGCCCCTTCACCATGTCGAAGGCGGTGAGCGAACCGTCGCCCGTGGCGAACAGCGTGTTGCCCCGGGGCAGCAGCGCGGTCAGACCACTGCGCGGCGTGGTCCAGATGAGCGCGCCGGTCTTCGCGTCGAGGGCCGAGACGCCGTCTGCATAGCTGGCGACGAAGAGCCGGCCTTCAGCGAGCACCGGAGCGGTATCGACGTCGAGGAACTGATTGCCGCCCGAGGTCGTGAGCTTCTTCTCCCACATGGCGACGCCCGACTCGAGGTTGAGCGCGACGATGAAGCCATCGGCAAAACCCATGTACGCCAGCCCATCGGCGATCAGCGGCCGCGACGTACCGCGCACGGTGAAACCCGACGGCGCGTCGCGGCGGTACTGCCAGATCCACGCGCCGGTCTCGATGTTGACGGCGAAGACCGTCTCCGACTGCGAGGCGACGAGCACCTTGTTGTCCGAGATGGTGGGTGACGAGACGAGCTCTTCGTTCGCCTTGAAGGCCCACACCTGCTCGCCGGTCAGCGCGCGCAACGCGTAGAGCACGCCGTCGCCGCCGGCCACGTAGACGATGCCGTGATGAACGGTGGGCCCAGAGAGGAAGCGCCCCGCCGTCTTGAACTCCCACTCGACGTGACCATCGACCGGCGAGAGGCTGCGCACGAACCCATCACGGGTCGCGACGTAGACGCGCTCGGTGTCAGGATCGACCGCCGGAGAAGCGGGCTCCGTCGGCTGGTATTCCAGCAGCCCCAGCTTCACGAGCGGGTTGGTCCACGCGACCTCGTAGATGGCCGGGTGGGAGACGTGCGCGTCGCGAAACGGGATGGTGGGATCGTCGTTGAGCGGGATCGCCTTGCAGCCTGCGAAGCACAGCAGCGTGAGGATTCGCAGGTTCATTTTCATGAAGGCGTGGACGTCACTTGCCTGCGTCGATTGCCTGCACGACCGGAGCGGGCTTGGGCACGTCGATGCCCTGCGCGGTCAGCATGGTGATGCGATCCTTCGCGAGGCGCGCCGCGGCCGAGCCGGGAGCCGCGTTCTCGATCTCGGAGAGGGTCTTCGCCGCAGCCGCCGTGTCGCCCTTGATCAGCAGCATGCGCGCGCGGTGGTACAGCCCCATGCCCTTCATGAAGTCGGTCTTGTTCTCCTTGGCGAGCAAGTCGAACGCGTTGAGCGCCTCGTCGTACTTCTTCTGCGCCTCGAGGGCGTAGCCGCGCGCTTCGTACGCCGCGGGACGGAGCGGATCGTTCTGCTCGGCCTTCGAGATGTACTCCTCGATGAGCGGCAGGGCCTGGTCGGGCTTGCTCTGGCGCAGGTAGGCCTGGCCCAGGGGCAAGGAGGCCGAGACGGCGGCCTTGGTGCCCGCGTGTTTGCCGCGAAAGTCGGAGAGCGCCTTCACGATGGCTTCGTCTTTCTCAGCCTCGGTCTTGAAGGGCGGCTCTTCGCCGGGCTTCACCTCGGTCGGCGCGGTGGCGCTGACGGTGCGCTCGAGCACCTTGAGGGACGCGCCGAAATCGCGCGACGCGGTCTCTTCACCGCGGCCGCTCATGCTGGCGCCAATGGCGATCACCAGGCCGACGGCGAGAACGCCACCGACCCCGGTCACGACCTGTCTGCCGTGCTTTTCCAGAAAGGGCACCGCCTCGGCGCCGAGCTTCTGGAACTCGTCGGGCTGCTTCAGCTCTTTCTGCTCGTCTTTGTAGGAGGCCATCGCGCGGGCTGTCTAAGTGTCGGTAACACCACTGTCAACGCGCGCGTTGCTTACTCTTCTCGCGAGCCCTGAAACGCTGGGCGGCTTCGGCGCGTTTCTTCTGCCCCGGGCGAGGTCTCCAGAAGACCCGAATGGGCACCTTCAGGCGGAAGACCTTGCGCAGGTAGTTGATGACGTAGCGCTCGTAGCGGTCGGGCACGCCCTTGGGCTGGTTCACCATCATGGTGAAGGCCAGGGGCGCGGTGGCCACCTGGGCGGCGTAATAAATCTTCAGCTGCTTGCCCGCGATGATGGGCAAGGAGTGTTCGGTGGTGACGTGCTCGACGATCTTGTTGAGCTTGGGGGTCGCCGCGCGGAAGTACTGCTGCTCGAACACCTCGAGGGCGATCTCCAGCACCTTGCTGACCTTCTCGCCGGTGTGGGCCGAGACGAAGACCATCGGCGCCCAGTCGACCCAGTCGAGGATCCACTTCACCCCGGCGCGAAAGTTCTCTTCCTTCTTGGTGGCTTTGACGAGGTCCCACTTGTTGACCACGATCACCAGGCCACGGCCCTTGCTCTCGGCCAGGTGGGCGATCTTGCGGTCTTGCTCGACCGCGGGTTCGGTGGCGTCGATCATCAACACCACCACGTCGGCATCTTCTGCGGCGCGCAGGGCGCCCATCACCGAAAAGCCCTCGACGCGCTGGGTGATGGTCGACTTGCGGCGGATGCCGGCGGTGTCGGTGAGGATGAACTTGCGGCCCTTGAACTCGAGCTCCGAGTCGATGGCGTCGCGCGTGGTGCCCGCGATGGGGCTGGAGATCACCCGCTCTTCACCCAGCAACGAGTTGACCAGCGTCGACTTGCCCACGTTGGGCCGGCCCACGATGGCGATGCGCACCGGGCGGTCGGCCTCGGGCACGTCTTCGATCTTCTCTTCGATGGGGGCCGTCTCGGGCAGCTTGGGGATCAGCGCCTCGAGCACTTCGATCATGCCCTCGTTGTGTTCAGCCGAGACGGGGAACGGCGTGCCCAGGCCGAAGCGGTGGAAGTCGGCCACCATCTCTTCTGCGTCGCGGCGGCCGTCGGTCTTGTTGACCAGCAGCAGCACGGGCTTGCTCGACTTGCGCAGGTAGTTGGCCACGTCTTGATCTTCAGACGTCGGGCCGGTGCGGGCGTCGACCACGAAGAGCACCACGTCGCACTCTTCGACGGCGGCCTGGGCCTGCTGGCGGATGTAGCGGGCGAGCGGGCTCTCCTTGTTGTCGGGCACGAAGCCGCCGGTGTCCACCAGGGTGACCGGCACGTTGTTGAGCTCGCAGTCGGCGTAGTGCCGATCGCGGGTCACACCCGGCTGGTCTTCGACGATCGCGCGCTTGCTGCGGATCATCCGGTTGAACATGGTCGACTTGCCGACGTTGGGGCGGCCAACGATGGCGATCAGGGGGCGGCCGCGTCTCATGAAGTTCTCTCCTGCACGTACCCGAGCTTGCGCAGACCGTCTTGCCGCTCCGTCCAACGCGGTTCGACCTTCACCTGCAGCGAGAGGTACACGTGATTTCCCAGCAGGCGCTGAATGCTCATGCGCGCGTCGGTGCCGATGGTCTTGAGCATCTCGCCGCGTTTGCCGATCACGATCGCCTTCTGCGAATCGCGCTCGACGTAGATGTTGGCGAGGATCCGCACGAGGCCTTCCAGCTTGGGCTTCGGCTTGTCACCCGGCTTGGGCGGGGTGACCTTCTTCTTGGCGTTCTTCTTGGGTGCCGGAGGCGGCTTGTCGCGCTCCGATTCGTCGAACTCTTCGACCACCACGGCCACCGAGTACGGCACCTCTTGATGGCAGTGCCGGAGCACCTGCTCACGCACGAACTCTTCGACCAGCGTCTTCTCGGCCTGGTCGGTCAAGGTGTCGACGGGGAAGATGGGTTCGCCTTCGGGGAGGTGCTTGAGCACGTTGTCGAAGAGCTGATCCATGCCCTCGCTGTGGCGCGCGCTCACGGGGATCACCTCCGCGAAGGGGAACTCCTGGCGGTAGAGATCGATGAGCGGGAGCAGCAGCACCTTCTTGATGGTGTCGATCTTGGTCAGCACCAGGATGATGGGCTTGCCGATCTGCTTGAGGCGCTCCAGCACCAGCCGGTTGCCGGGCGAAACGGTGGGCGCGCGCTCTTCGGTGATGCCCTCTGCATCGACCAGAAAGAGCACCACGTCGGCGTCGTCGGCCGCGTGCAGGGCGGCGTCGACCATGAACTTGTTGAGGGCGCCCTTGGCCTGGTGAATGCCGGGGGTGTCGAACAGCGCGACCTGCCCGGAATCCCTGGTGATCACGCCGAGGATCCGGGTGCGGGTGGTCTGCGGTTTGGGCGAGACGATCGCGACTTTTTCGCCCAGGAGGCGATTGAGAAGCGTGCTTTTGCCGACGTTGGGCCGGCCGATCAACGCGGCGTATCCGCTGCGCATAGGGTGCTCCAGGAGGTGGTCCGAGGACGCCTCGATGGGCGCGTCCCGTTTCAGTCCCGGCTCCTCTACACTGTTTCCGTGCGCTACGCCTTGGCCAGTTCTCCGCTGGATTGGTTCAGGCGCTGGTCGTAATGCTGAGCTTCTTGATGACCACGTCGGTCTTGGGGCGGTCACCCGGGTTCTTCGGCACCACGTTGGCCACGCGATCGACCACGTCCTGGCCGGCGATCACCTCTCCGAAGATGGTGTGCTTGTTGTTGAGCCAGGTGGTCGGAATGACGGTGATGAAGAACTGCGAGCCGTTCGTGTTGGGGCCCGAGTTGGCGCACGCGAGCAGGCCCGGCTTGTCGAACTTGCGGCCGGAGTGGAACTCGTCTTCGAACCTGAAGCCGGGGCCCCCGGTGCCACGGCCGAGGGGATCGCCGCCCTGCACCATGAACTCCTTGATGCAGCGGTGGAAGATCGTGCCGTCATAGAGGGGCACGTTCTTCATCGCCTCGCCGGTGCCGGGGTGTGTCCACGGCTTCTCGCCGGTGGCCAGGCCCACGAAGTTCTCCACCGTCTTGGGCGCGTCTTTCGCAAACAGGCGCACCGTGATGGTGCCTTCGGTGGTCTCGAACTTCGCAAACAAATCGGTGCCCGCGCGGGCCTCGTCCATCATTCCCATGATCGAATCTCTCCTGAGGTGAACGTTCGTTACTGCTTGTCAGAAATGGTGATGCTCTCGATGACCACCTTCTCGAGCGGGCGGTCACCCTGCGCCTTCGGCACCTTCGAGATGGCCTCGACCACTTCGAAGCCGCGGATCACTTCACCGAAGATGGTGTGTTTGCCGTTGAGGTAGGTGGGCGTGGAGGTGGTGATGAAGAACTGCGAGCCGTTGGTGCCGGGGCCCGCGTTGGCCATCGCCAGCAGGCCCACGCGATCGAAGGTGCGGCCCGAGGCCACTTCGTCTTCGAACTGGTAGCCGGGGTTCCCGGTGCCGGTGCCGAGTGGATCGCCGCCCTGGATCATGAAGCCTTCGATCACCCGGTGGAAGATGGTGCCCGTGTAGAGCGGCACGCCCTTCTTCTGCTCGCCGGTGGCGGGGTTGCGCCATTCGCGTTCGCCGGTCGACAGCCCGACGAAGTTCTTCACCGTCTTCGGCGCGTCCTTGGAGAACAGCTTCACCGTGATGCTGCCCATGTTGGTCTTGATGGTGGCGAAGAGATCGCCGCCGGCCGAGACCTTGTCGGTCCAGGTGCCGCCGCTCGCCGCCGCGTCGTCTTTCTTACAGCCGCCGAGCGCCAGTACGGCCATCAGCACGAGTGCCTGCTTCACTTGGTCACCGCCGCTTTCGGAGCCTTGTCGGAGATGGTGACCTTCTTCATCACCACCCGCTCGTTCTTCATCGTGGAGATGGCAGCGACCACTTCGTAGCCGGTGATCACCTCGCCGAAGATGGTGTGTTTGCCGTTGAGGTGCGCGGGCGTCGAGGTGGTGATGAAGAACTGCGAGCCGTTGGTGGCGGGGCCGCGGTTGGCCATCGCGAGCAGGCCGACCTTGTCGAAGCCCCTGCCCGACTTGAACTCGTCTTCGAAGCTGTAGCCCGGGCCGCCGCTGCCAGTGCCTTCGGGATCGCCGCCCTGGATCATGAAGCCTTCGATCACGCGGTGGAAGACGAGGCCGTCGTAGAACGCCTTCTTCGCGGGCTTGCCGGTTTTGGGGTCGGTGAACTCCTTCTCGCCCGTCGCGAGGCCCACGAAGTTGGCCACCGTCCTGGGCGCTTCTTTCGAGAAAAGCTTGATCACGACGTCGCCCTTCGAGGTCGAGATCGTGGCGTAGAGATCTTTGCCTTTGTTGGCCGCCGTCATGAACTTGCCGTCAGCCGCCAGCACAGAGGTCGAAACGAGGGCCAAACCGAGGAGCAGTCGCGTCATGGGCGCGAACCGTAAACCTCCGATTCACGCGCGCAAGGCAGAAATCGCGCTCCCGCTCCCCTCAAAAGAGGGTCGGGGTGAGGGCCTCACGTCTTCGGAGCGAACAACTCGAGCGTCTTCTCGGCCGCGGCCTGCTCGGCTTCCTTCTTGGAGCGGCCGGTGCTGCGAGCATAAATCTCGCCGCCGATACTCACCTCGACCTCGAAGATCTTCTCGTGCTCGGGGCCCGACTCGCTGACCACCCGGTACCGCGGGCTCGACTTGAGCTTCTGCTGCGAAGCCTCCTGCAGCAGCGACTTGTTGTCCCTCCCCTGCCGCCCTTCCGCCACGCCATCGAGCGCCTCGCCGAAGAACGCATCGATGAACGTGAGCACGGCGGCCATGCCGTTGCCGACGTAGAGCGCCCCGACCACGGCCTCCAGCGCATCGGCCAGCACCGAGTTCTTCTCGCGCCCGCCGGTGAGATCTTCGCCGCGGCCGAGCAGAAGCAGGTCACCCACGCCCACCACGCGCGCCACCCGGGCCAGGCCCTCTTCATTGACGATCAACGCCCGCAGCTTCGAGAGCTCACCCTCCGCGGCGCGGGGGAAACGCTCCATCAGCCGCTGGCCAATCGCCAGATCGACCACCGCGTCGCCCAGGAACTCGAGGCGTTCGTTGTCTTCGCACGGCTCGTCTTTGTGCTCGTTGCAGTAGCTCTTGTGGGTCAGCGCCACGAGGGCGACCGCGGGATCACCGAAGACCTGCTTCGCGCAGGCCTGCAGACGAGAGAGCCGCTCAGCGGGCGACTGCTTCTCCGGCTTGGGTCCATCGCTCACGAAGAAGTGACCTCGACGTCGTCGTACGGAACACCCATCAACTCGGAGATGAACCCCTTGATGCCGGGGAAGTCATCGAGTTCGAACCGATCGGCCCAGATCTTCCCGGTGGGGCCCGCGAGCATTCCGCGGAAGGTCCTCCCCTGCACCCGGGCCGCGGCAAACCGGAGCTGCTGACCGCCGATGCGCACGTCAGCCACCACCTCCAGCGGGCTGCGGGGTGGCAGGAGCGCGTCACCGAAGGCGTCGAACAGCTCCCTGAAAGGCAGCGACTGTGCGTTGGAGCTCGCCACGATGGTCGAAGGCGAGCTGGTGATGTTCGCTGAACCCACGGGCTGGGGCTTCTCTTCAGGCTCGGCCACCACGTCGCTGAACAGCGCGAAGAGGAAGTCTTCCAGCGCGCGTTTGTCGAAGAACTCGCTGAGCTCGAAGACGTTCTGGCCGGCGTTGGTCAGCTCGATGCCATCGTTGAGCGTGCGCACGATGCGGAACTGGCCGGTGCGGCTGGCCCCGATGGTGAACTTGAGCGGCTTCTTCTCGAGATCGGCGGTGAGCTGCAGCGTGCCCGGGTCGACGCGCGGCGAGATGCCCAGCGCAGTGAGCTCGTTGCTGCGGCGCTCGAGCTGAAAGAGGTGATCGCTGAGCGTCTGAACGATCAGGTCTTCCAGCCGGCTGCTGGGCGAGAGGTAGGCGAGGTTGATGGGCTGGGCGCCCACGAACTCAGGTGGCCCGACGTAGAGCAACCGGTCGCCCATGATGGTGAACGACACGCGGTCGATCACCCGGCGCGTCAGCGGGTTGAGCGCCTGCCCCCCCTGGAGCACCAGCTCGGCCTCGACGACACCGTCCGCCTCCGACACGTCCAAACCGAGTTGTTCGAGGAAGGCCCGATCCATGAGCTGCGCAGATCAACCTTTCAGGAGGTCTCGCGCAATGATGGATCTCTGAATCTCGCTGGTGCCCTCGCCGATCTCACACAGCTTGGCGTCGCGCAGGTAGCGCTCCACGGGGAACTCGCGGGTGTAGCCGTAGCCTCCGTGGATCTGCACCGCCTTGTTGCAGGCGCGGGTGGCGACCTCGGAGGCGAACAGCTTCCCCATCGAAGCCTCGCGCGTGTACGGCTTACCGGCGTCGGCCAGGTACGCGCTGCGGAAGACCAGCAGGCGCGCCGCGTCGAGCTCGGTCTGCATGTCGGCCAGCATCCAGCGAATGGCCTGGAAGTCGCCGATGGGGCTGCCGAAGGCCTGGCGATCTTTGGCGTACTTCACCGACTCTTCGATCGCGCCGCGGCCCAGGCCCACCGCCAACGCGCCGATGGTGATGCGGCCGCCGTCGAGGATCTTCATGGTGTCGAGGAAGCCGTGGTTCACTTCGCCGAGGCGCTGCGAGTCGGGCACCTCCACGTTGTCGAAGTGGAGCTCGGCGGTGTCAGACGAGCGCATGCCGAGCTTTCCGTGAATCGACTTCTGGGAGAACCCCTTGAGGCCCTTCTCCAGGATGAAGGCAGTGATGCCCTTCTGCCTCTTGGCGGGCTCGGTGTTGGCGAGCACCACGAAGACGTCGCCCACGGTTCCCTGGGTGATGAACATCTTGGCGCCGTTGAGCACCCAGGTGTCGCCCCGTTTGACCGCGGTGGTCTTCATGCCGGCCGAGTCTGAGCCGCTGCCCGGCTCGGTGAGCGCCCACGCGCCCAGCCACTCGCCGGTGGCCAGCTTCGGCAAGTACTTCTGCTTCTGAACGTCGTTACCGAAGATGCGGATGTGCGAGGTGCCCAGGCCGTTGTGCGAAGCGACGGTCAGCGCGAGTGAGCCGTCGTAGCGGGCCACTTCTTCCACCACCACGGCCACCGCGAGCGACCCCATCGCGGCGCCGCCGTACTCTTCACCCACGCGAATGCCGAGCAGGCCGAGTTGGCCCAGTTCGCGAACGATCTCCATGGGGAACTTCTCGTGGTGATCCCACTCACGCGCCTTGTCTTTCACGCGCTTCTCGCAGAAATCACGCACGGTCTTCTTCAGGGCCTGGATGTCGTCGGGCAGCTCGAATTCCATGCGGGTGGATATACAGAGTTCGACCGCCGGTGACACGGATCAGTGCTGAACACAGCGCGTCAAAAACCCTTCGCGATGGGTTGGATTTCTCAGCCGACCAGTGGGTTCTCGACCTTCAGTTCGGGGAACCTGGAGAAGTCACGGTCAGCCGAGCAGAGCGCGGTCAGGCGGTGGTGAATCGCCAGCGCAGCAATTCGCGCATCGTGCACACGCGCCCCTTGAATCTTCCCCGCAAGGCAAAGCCTCGAGAGCACGTCGAGATAACCCTGAGCGTCTTCCGACAAGAGAATCGCTGAGGGAGAACTCGCCCAGCCCTGAACCGCCGCGAGCGCCTGAGCCATCGGCGTTGGCGTCTTGAAGATGCGCGGGTTCGTCACCACCCCGAGAAACTCGTGAAGACATGGCCACAGCAGGGCCCATGGCTCAGCTCCTTCTGCGGTTTGGGTCACTGCTTCGCGGGCGCGATCGTGGAAAGGCGACTCGCGGCGATGTGCGTAAACCAAGAGGTTCGTGTCGTAGGCAATCACTCGTCCGTCGCTCCCTCGTCATAGACGAGGGAGCTGATGCGCTCCCACTGAAGGTCGTGAAGGCCATCCACCAGGCCGTCCCCACCAAAGGTCGTATCTGCGAGCTTGAACTGTGTTGCCGGAACCTGCGCCGTTAGAAGCTTCTGCAGCGCCTCCGCGACCAACGCCCGGAACGGAACCCCTCGCGCGCGCGCCAAACGCTGCGCTCGCTTGAAAAGAGGGTCGGGAAGCTCGAGAGTGGTTCGCATATGCCTCAGCATATCGGCAGATGTGCCGAGCTGCCAGACCCTACCGGCCCTTGTAGACGGGGGTGCGCTTCTCAGCGAACGCCTTGAGCCCTTCGAGGCGATCTTCGGTGCCCAGGGTCAGGGCGTACTTCTCCTGCTCCAGGAGCAGCGCAGCATCGAGTTCCAGATGAGCGCCTTCATCGATGGCGTGTTTGGCGGCCGACACGGCGATGGGCGCGTTCTCGCAAATCGACTTCGCCAGGGTCAGCGCGTCTTCCAGCGTGCCCACGCGATTGGCCAGGCCGAGCGACACCGCTTCGGCAGCGGGCACCCGGCGGCCAGTCAGGATGAGCTCCTTGGCGACGCCCTTCCCGACCAACCTCGGCAGCCGCTGCGTGCCACCTGCACCGGGAATGATGCCCAGCTTCACCTCGGTCAGGCCCATCTCGGCGCTGGCTGCGATCACCCGCAAGTCGCAGCACAACGACAGCTCGGTGCCGCCGCCGAATGCCGCCCCGTTGAGGAAGGCGATGAACACGCAGTCGGACAGCTCGAGTGACCTGAAGATCTTCCGCATCGAGCTGAGAAACGCAGAGACCTCGGGCGGCGACATGGTGGTGCGCTCCTTGAGATCCGCCCCCGCGCAGAAGGCCTTGTCGCCTGCTCCGGTCAGCACCACGACCCGCACGCTGCGGTCAGCGGAAACCCGGGCCACGTTGGCCTCGAGCTCCATCACCATCGCGCGGGAGAGCGCGTTTCGCCGGGCCTCCCCGTTGATGGTCCACTGCTCGAACGGGCCGTGTGAGGTGATGATGAATTCGGACATCGGGTGGACTCCGTTTCAGTAGGTTCCGCCGCACTCATGCTGATGCGCGCCCGTTGGTGGATAGCTCGACTCCCGGCCTTCGTCCTGTCCTTCGTCGTGCTGTTCGCGACGGCGGCCTTCGCCCGCATCGGCGGCGGCGAGAGCTTCAACTCGGGCAACTCGGACTCTGATTCGGGCGGCGGCGACGCGAGCTTCATCGTCGACATCCTGGTGTGGCTGATCATCCAGAACCCGAAGGTCGGCATTCCGGTCGCCATCCTGGTCGGCCTGGGCTTCTACTTCTGGCGCCGCTCGCAAGACGGCGACACCTCGACGCGCAAGGCGATCGACAAGGCCGAGACCGAACGTCGCACCAACGTCAGCGCCGCGTCGGTCGATGGCTGGGTCAACGCGCTCAAGGCAAAAGACCCGCAGTTCGATCTGATGAAGTTCTTCGATCGCACCAAGCGCGAGTTCCTCGAACTGCAGGACGCGTGGTTCAAGCGCAACCTCGAGCCGGTGCGGAAGTACCTGTCTGACGCGACCTTTCAGCGCCTGGTGACGCAGCTCAAGTTGATGGACCTGCTGGGCGTGCGCGACGCCATCGCCGATCCCGCGGTGCTCGATCTGCAGATCATCGGGCTCGAGCAGAACGAGTCGTATGACTCCGTGCACATTCGGGTCACCGCCCAGCTGTGTGATGCCGAAGCGCCCTCGAACGCGACCGACGAGCAGGCGCTCGCCGCGGCCCGGAAGAAGAAGCCCGAGCAGTTCATCGAGGTGTGGACGTTTCTGCGCAAGCCGGGCGCGGTCACCAAGGTGGAAGGCGACGTCAGCCAGGGCAAGTGCCCCAACTGCGGCGCGCCCTTCGAAGGCGGCGCGGCGAACACCTGCGAGTTCTGCGGCGCCATCGTCAACAGCGGCAACTACGACTGGGTGCTCGCGGAGATCACCCAGGGCAGCCAGTTTCAGCCGCACCCGATGACGCCCGATGGCCTGGTGAAGGCGCGTCAGAGCGACCCTTCGCTGACCACCGAGACGCTGGAAGATCGTGCCTCGCTCATTTTCTGGAAGTGGGTCGAGTCGCAGTCGCTGGCGGATGCGGGCCGGCTCGCGAAGGTCGCCACGCCTGGGTTCGCTGAAGAGGTGAAGGGCGGCATCGAGCACCTCACCAGGCAGGGCAAGCAGAAGTTCTTCGTGGAGTGCGCGGTCGGCGGCGTCAACGCGCAGCAGCTCACCCAGGCCGACGGCAAGGACATCGCCGCGGTGGAGATCAAGTGGAGCGCGAAGATCGGCATCGGGCCCGCGGGTGGAAAGCCCCCTGCCCTGCCCAGCCAGCCGCAGCGCTACGTGATGCTCCTGGAGCGCGCGGCCGGTGCGAAGTCGTCGGCAGACAACGGCATGTCGACCAACCGCTGCCCGCAGTGCGCTGCGCCGCTGACGGACAACGGCCAGCCCAGCTGCGAGTTCTGCGGCGCGCTCTTGAGCAGCGGTGAGAAGGATTGGGTGATGAAGGACTTCGGGAGCTGGGAGTGGTGGCGCTCGAAGGGCGGCCAGCCGGCCACCTCGCGTGCAGCCCCGGCGGCGGCGAAGGTGCCCGATCGCGAAGAGCGTGAACGCCTCGTCTACCTGATGGCCACCATGGCCATGGCGGATGGCGTGGTCGATGAGAGCGAACGCAAGCTGCTCAAGATGGCCTCGGTTCGCTGGGGCATTCCGTGGGCCAACATCGAGCTCGCGCTCAACGCACCGGCGGGATCGTTGTTCGAGAAGCTGATCGTGAAGGGCTCGACGGAAGCCGAGTCGTTCATGAAGGAGCTCGTGCAGGTCGCGATGGCCGACGGCAAGGTCGACTCGAAGGAGAAGAAGATGCTCGAGGCGGCGGCCTCTCACCTCGGGCTCGCGGGCCGGCTGGGTGAGTTCCTGACGTGATGGGGTTGTGTCTGGCGCTGCTCACGAGCGCCTCACCCGGTCTCGAGCCGGGCTCGATCATCACGCTTCCACCTCATGTCGGGGTGGTCTTGAGCAGCTCAGAGCCCATCGGCGTCGCGCTCTTTCTCCCCTGGGTGCTGCGCTTGACCGGTGATGACGCGCCCGCGTTCGGGCCCAATAGCTGGTGTTCGAAGCCGGGGCCGTCTTTCGCGAACAGATCTCGTTCACCGGCCGGCTGGCGTTGCGCTTTTTGCGCTCGTTGCTCGATTGGTTGGCAGTCGTCGTCACTCGAGCGCTGCGATTCGCCAGCCGTCGGGTTCGCGGACCAGGCGCAGTGAGCGGCCTGAGGCCCACTCGACTGAGGCGATGTCCTTCGTTTCGGTGAACGGCCCGGTCGCTTTCAACTTGATCTGAGACAGCCGCGCCGACGCGAGGGGATCGGTGCCGAAATCGCGCGTGAGCAGCTCGACGGAGTAGCGCTCACGCAGGGGGCGAGCCAACAGCGAGAGCACCTCCTCGAAGCGCCCTGCTTCCGCCGCCGTCACGAAGCGCTGCACCACCGTGCGCAGGGCCGACTGTTCATCGACCGGCGCGGGCATCACCACGCCCGCATCCTCCTGGGTGGGGGGCAGCGGCGGCGGCACCGTCACGCAGCTCGCGAAGGCCAGCACCGCGAGCAGCCACTTCATGGCGCCGGAGCGCCCGCGTCGATCGCCTCCATCAACGGCTGCAGCGCCATGCCGCGCATCGAGCGCCCGATGCCATCAGGCCGCAGGGTCGCGCTCTTGACCGGCTTCGACAGCACCGGCATCGGGGGCACAGCCGCGACCGGCGGAGGGGGGGCGGCGGCGACAGGCGCCTTCGGCTCCCACACCGAGAGTGCGAGGACGGTAACTGCGAAAGCGATGACTGCACCCAGCGCGATCTGCCGCGTCATGCAACGGGCCTTACCCGAGGGTGGGAGCGCTGGTCTATACCTCCCCGCCATGAGTGGACCTCGTGAAGTGCGCGCGCCGCGCGGAACCGAACTGTCGTGCAAGGGCTGGGTTCAAGAAGCCGCCCTGCGAATGCTGATGAACAACCTCGATCCCGACGTGGCCGAGCGCCCGCAGGATCTGGTGGTCTACGGCGGCACCGGCAAAGCCGCGCGCGACTGGCCGAGCTTCGATCGCATCGTGGCCGCCTTGCGGAACCTGGGGGACGACGAGACCCTGCTCGTTCAGTCGGGCAAGCCGGTGGGCATCTTCAAGTCGCACGCCGATGCGCCGCGCGTGTTGATCGCCAACTCGAACCTGGTGGGCCAGTGGGCCACCTGGGAGCACTTCCGCGAGCTCGAGAAGAAGGGCCTGATGATGTACGGCCAGATGACGGCCGGCTCGTGGATCTACATCGGCACGCAGGGGATCCTGCAGGGCACCTACGAGACCTTCGTGCAGGCCGGGCGCACGCACTTCGAGAGCGAAGACCTGGCGGGGCGCGTGGTGCTCACCGGTGGCCTGGGCGGCATGGGGGGCGCGCAGCCGCTCGCGTGCACCATGGCCGGCGGCGTGATGCTGGCGGTCGAGGTCGATCCCACCCGCGCACAGCGGCGCATCGAGACGAAGTACCTCGACGTGATCGCCAAAGATCTCGATGAAGCGCTGGCCCTGGTCAAGGCGGCCAAAGACAGCAAGCAGGCGCGCTCGATCGGCGTGGTGGGCAACTGCGCCGAGGTGCTGCCCGAGCTGGTGCGCCGCGGCTTCAAGCCCGACCTCGTCACCGATCAGACCAGCGCCCACGATCCGCTCGCCGGCTACATCCCCGCGGGCATGACGCTCGAGCAGGCCGCCGCGCTGCGCACGTCTGATCCGAAGAAGTACGTCGACCTCGCGCACCGTTCGATGGCCGATCACGTGCGCGCGATGCTCGCCTTCAAGGAGCAGGGCTGCCACGTGTTCGACTACGGCAACAACCTGCGCGCCGGCGCCGTGAAGGGCGGCGTGGAGAACGCCTACGACTTCCCCGGCTTCGTGCCCGCGTACATTCGCCCGATGTTCTGCCGCGGCGAAGGCCCCTTCCGCTGGGTGGCGCTCTCGGGTGATCCGGCCGACATCAAGGTGACCGACGACGCGCTCAAGGCGCTCTTCCCGCACAAGAAGCACATGGTGCGCTGGCTGGAGATGGCCGGCGAGAAGGTGAAGTTCCAGGGCCTGCCCGCGCGCATCTGCTGGCTGGGCTACGGCGAGCGGCACAAGGCGGGCCTGCTGTTCAACGAACTGGTGCGCACCGGCAAGGTGAAGGCGCCCATCGTGATCGGCCGCGATCACCTCGACTGCGGCTCGGTCGCTTCCCCCAACCGCGAGACCGAAGCGATGAAAGACGGCACCGACGCGGTCGCCGACTGGCCGATCTTGAACGCGATGATCAACGCGGTGAACGGCGCTTCGTGGGTGTCGTTCCACCACGGCGGCGGCGTGGGCATCGGGTACTCGCTGCACGCAGGCCAGGTGATCGTGGCCGACGGCACCGAAGCGGCGGCCCGGCGTATCGAGCGCACCCTGCTCTCGGATCCCGGCATGGGCGTCATTCGCCACGTCGATGCCGGTTACGACGAAGCGATCGATGCCGCGAAAGAACGCGGCGTGAAGATCCCCGGCGTGACCGTGTGAGGTGTGCGGCGGGTGGGCTCGCGCTGGTGCTGCTGGGTGCCTGCGCCCCCACGTCGCTTGCGCCGAGCATCATTCGCTACGAGCCCCTCGACGCTGACGAACCGGAGCACCGCCTCTCGATGCGATCGGGTCCCCGGCTGGCCAGCGCGCTGACTTCCCTTTCTGCGGGCACGGTGGACACGGAAGTGGGCACGCCCGTACCGCCTGAACTCGGGGTCGCGCTCGAGTACCAACGCACGCAGCCGCTCGGTCAGGGCTTCGCGTTTCACGCGGGCGTGCAGGCCGAGCTCTTCTACTTCCTCCCCTCCCCCGGGATTGGGCTGATGGGCGGCATCTCGTGGCGCAAGCAGTTCGGCACGGTGAGCATCGCGCCCGCGCTCGCCGTTCGGGGCGCGACCGACTTCGGCATCGCCACCGCCACGCCTTCGGGCTCGTTCATCAGTGGTGACTTCGGTCTGAGTATTTCTGCCGCCGAAGGCGACAGTGCCCGGCTGGGCATCACGCCATTCCTCTCGGTGGTGCAGAGCTTTCGCGCCACGATGAACACCGTGTTCTTCACCGGGGCCCTGTTGTTCGCCCGCATTCGATCCATCGAGCTGCTGGTGGGCGTCGGGCGCGTCTACACAGGCGGTGTCGCCTGGAACGTGCCACTGCTCGGCGTCCGCGCTGGAGGTAACTGAATGGAGCCCTTCGAACTGCTGATTCACGGCGCCTCTGAGGTGCTCACCTGCATGGGCGAAGGAACCGCGGAGCAGAAGCTCGCGCCGATCGCCAAAGGGGCCGTGGGCATTCGTGATGGGCGCATCGCCTGGCTGGGCACCGAGCCACCCGTGCGTGGGGAGCTCGAGATCGATGCGCGCGGCGGGTTCGTCGGGCCGGGCTTCGTCGACTGCCACACCCACGTGGTGTTCGCGGGTGATCGTTCGGGCGAGTTCGAGCAGCGTTGCCAGGGCAAGACGTACCTGGAGATCGCGGCTGCGGGCGGCGGCATCGCGCGCACGGTGACGGCGACGCGGGCGGCCAGTGAGCAGCAGCTGATCGAGCTCGCGATGCCCCGGTTGGAGCGGTTGCTCCGCCATGGCGTCACCACCGCGGAGGTAAAGAGCGGCTACGGGCTCGACGTGGAGTCAGAGCTGCGGATGCTGCGGGTGATCGCGAAGCTTCGGGATCGAACGCCGATCACCCTGGTCGGTACGTTGCTCGCGCTGCACGCGGTTCCTCCGGAGTTCAAGGAGGACCGCGCGGGCTGGGTGAAGAAGGTGATCGACGAGCTGCTGCCCGTCGTCGCGCGCGAGCAACTGGCCCGCTTCAACGACGTGTTCGTGGAGCAGTCGGCGTTCACGCATGAAGAGGCGCGGGCGTGTCTTCATGCGGGGCGCGCGCTGGGGTTGTTGCCGCGGCTGCACGTCGATCAGCTCACCGCGAATGGGGGGGCTCAGCTGGCGGCGGCGCTCGGGGCGGTGACCGCGGATCACCTGGAGCAGATTTCGGCGGAGGGCATCGCTGCGCTGGCGAAGGCTGGCACGGTGGCGGTGCTGGCTCCCACCTCGACGCTGTTTGCGAAGGCGCGGCCGTTTGCGCCCGGACGCGCGCTGGTGGATGCGGGGGTGATCGTGGCGCTGTGCACCAACTGCAACCCGGGCAGCTCGCACTCAGAGAACGTGTTTTTGGCGATGGGGCTGGCGTGTGTGGAGAACGGGCTGACTCCGGCGGAGGCGTATTTGGGGTTCACCCGGCATGGTGCGGATGCGCTGGCGGAGCCGGAACTGGGGAGACTGCAGCCCGGGAGCCCGGCGGATCTCGTGATCTATGAGGCCGAGAGTTACCGGGCGTTGCCGTACCACTTCGCCATGAATGACGTGGCTCACGTCGTGAAGTCCGGGCGCGTTGTTTTTTGAACCGTCACCTCGCCCTGCGCAAGCGGGGTGAGGTCGGCCCACCCCGACCCTCTCCCCGCTGGCGCAGGCAGAGCGAGAACTTGTTACAAACCGTTTCGATGTGTCGAATCTTCGCAGTCAGAGCAGCCGCCCCCGTCTCCGTCCGCCACGCTTTTGACGGACTGAGAAAACTCGCGATCGAACACAAGGACGGCTGGGGCGTGGCGACCTTCCCCCAGACCGGAAAGTGGATCGAGACAGGAACGTTGTCTGCTGAGAGCTGTTCGCGCTTCGACAAGCTCGGCGATCTGACGACCCAGGCCATGCTGGTGCACATCCGGCTCGCTTCCGTCGGCACCGTGCACGAACGCAACACGCACCCGTTCTCAGCAGGCCCGTGGGTGTTCATGCACAACGGAACCCTGAAGAACTTCGATCGAGCCCGCGCCCGGTTCGAAGCCGAGATCGCCCCGGCGTTCCGCGCAGAGTTGCGGGGCGAGACTGATTCCGAGCGCTGTTTCGCCCTCTTCCGCACGTATCTCGAAGACCGCACCTCGACCGATCACGTGATCGAGGCGCTCACACGGGTGTTCCGCACCGCCGAGAAGATCTGCGACGACGAACACACCGGCAAACGCTCCGCGATGAACTTCCTGGTGAGCGACGGCGTGCGCGTCTTCGCCACCCGGCGTGATCGGTCGCTCTTCACCTTGTCTCGCCCGGAGCTCGCCGCGATCGCGAGCGCCGAGTTGCTGCCCGACCAGGCCTGGCGCGAAGTGCCTGACGACACCTTCGTCACCATCGACGAAACCCTCCGCGTCGAGCTCCGGCCGATCGCATGAAGCCTGCTGACCTGTCCGTCACGCACCACTTCGTTCAGTTGCCGCAGCTGCGCATGCACTACGTCGAGGCCGGCAAGGGCCCGCTGGTGGTGTTGCTCCACGGCTTTCCGGAAAGCTGGTGGTCGTGGCGTCACCAGGTGCATCAGCTGGCCGACGCAGGCTATCGGGTGATCGTTCCGGATCTCCGAGGCTACGGCGAGACGGACAAACAAGGGCCGTACGATCTCGACACCCTGGCCGGTGATGTCTGCGCGCTCATCGAGTCACTGGGCGCCGAGAAGAGCGTGAAGATCGTCGGCCACGACTGGGGTGGTGGCGTCGCGTGGCATCTTGCGACCACGCGCCCCGAGTTCTGCGAGCGCCTGGTGGTGCTGAACTGCCCTCACCCGGCGATCATGCAGCGCGCGTTGTTGGGCAGCCGGCTCTCGTGGGTTCAGATCAAGCGCAGCTGGTACTTCTTCTTCTTCCTGCTGCCCTTCTTTCCCGAGTGGCTGCTCAGCAGGGATGACGCGAAGAACGTGGCCCGCACGATCGCCAGCACCTCGTTCGACCGGGCGCACTTCTCCGACGAAGAGCTGCGCCCCTTCCGCGACGGCATTCAGCGGCCGGGCGCGGCGAGCGCGATGGTCGGTTGGTATCGCGAGGCCGTACGCGACGGCATGCGCACCGTGTTTTCGCCGAGGAAGTACGCGGTGATCACCGCGGAGACCTTGTTGGTGTGGGGCATGAAGGATCCCGCGTTGGGCTTCGACGAGCTGGTGCCGGGGACGGAAGAGTTCGTGCCGCACCTGAAGGTCGAGAAGATCGCCGACGCGGGCCACTTCGTGCACGCCGAGCGGCCTGCGCCGGTCAACGCGGCGGTGATCGCGTTCTTTCGGCAGTCCACCGCTGCAGCAGCGCCTCGCTCTTCGGTCCCGACGTCGTCACCTTGAACGTTCGCGTCTCGAGCGAGGTGACCTCGAGCGTGAGCCGCAAGACGTCTTCCGGGGCCGCACCGCGCACCTGATCGATCCACTCGACCAGGAACGCGCCTTCGCCTTCGAGCAGATCGTGAAACCCGGTCGAGAAGAGCTCTTCTTCGCTGTTGAGCCGGTACAGGTCGACGTGGTGCAGCGCGAGGCGCCCGCGGTACGACTGAATGATCGAATACGTCGGGCTGGAGACGTCATCGAGCGGCACGCCCGCCCCCTCGGCCACGCCGCGCGAGAAGAGCGTCTTGCCGGCGCCGAGCTGGCCAGTCAGCCCGACGAAGTCACCCGACTGCAGCACCAGGCCGAGCGAGCGCCCGAGCGCGAAGGTGGCATCGGCGTTGGGAGAGAGCAGCTCCATCACCTGCTCCAAAGGCGCCAGACCTCGCCGAGCCCCTCGAGCAGATCACTGGCGATGAGCCCCATCTCACCCCGCCGCTCCTTCGCGACGTCACCTGCCAGCCCGTGCACCCAGGTGCCTGCCACGGCCGCGTCTTCGGTGGAGAGGCCCTGCGCCACCAACGCGCCGCACAAACCAGCCAGCACGTCGCCCGTACCGCCGGTCGCCATGCCGGGGTTCCCGGTGGGGTTGATGAACACCGTGCCGTCATCACGGGCGATCAACGTGCGTGCACCCTTGAGCACCAGCACCACCTGATGATCCTTCGCGAAGGCGCTGGCGAGGCTCACCCGGTTCTTCTGCACCTCGGCCGTGCTGAGGTTGAGCAGGCGCGACATCTCTCCGGGGTGCGGTGTGAGGAGCAGCTCGCTCTTCGCCTTCTGCAGCACCTCCAGGTGCCCGGCGATCGCGTTGAGCCCGTCGGCGTCGAGCACGCAAGGGCAGGTCAGCTCCTCGAGCAAGGGGCCGATCAACTTCCAGGTCTCGTCGCCCCGCTCGATGCCGGGGCCGAACACCACCGCATCTTTGCCCTCCGCAGCGTCGAGCAGCGCGTTCAGATCACGCGGACCCAACGCGCCTTCGTTGATGAGTTCGAGGCCCATCACCTCGGGCGCGTGCTGCATCACCGGCAACAACGCTTCCGGCCGCGTGGCCACGGTCACCAGTCCGGCACCACCCCGCAAGGCCCCCAGGGCCGCGAGCGCCGCCGCACCGGTCTTGCCCCAGCTGCCACCGATCACCAGCACGTGGCCGTAGGTGCCCTTGTGCGAATCGGAGCGCCGCTTGGGAATGCGCCCGCGTACGTCGCTCTCTTCGAGCAGGTAGACGCCGGTGCCGGAGAGCACCGATTCGGCAGCGCGGGGAATGCCGATGTCGGCGATCTCCAACCGGCCGCAGCGGCTGGCGCCAGGCTCGATCACCTGACCCAGCTTCGCGTAGCCGAAGGTGGTGGTGACGTCGGCGAGAACACACGGCGAGAGCGCCACGCCGGAGTCACTGTCGAGCCCCGACGGGAGATCCGCCGCGATCACCCGCGCACCCGCAGCCTGCCAGCTGGAGATCTTCCCGATCGCCTCGGCGATGCGCCCTTCCGGAGCGCGGCTCAACCCCGTGCCCAAGAGCGCATCGATGACCACGTCGCCCGGGCCCGCGGCCAACTCGAAAGGAATCGGAGCCGGTGAAATTCCACACGCCTTCAACGACGCGAAGTTGCGCGCTGCATCGCCCTTCAAGGCAGCGCCTTCACCGGTGAGCTCGACGAAGACGGTGCGGCCCAGGCCCGCAAGCTTGCGCGCGACCACCAGCCCATCACCGCCGTTGTTGCCCAGCCCGCAGAGCACGAAGAACCGGCCGCCCTGCCCTGCTTCTTTCAGCGCGGCCTGGGTGAGCGCCTCTCCGGCGTTCTCCATCAACACCGAGCCGGGCATGCCGTGCTCAGCCGAAGCGGCATCGACGGCCCGCATCTGGGCGGCGGTCAGCGCTCGCTTCACGGGTTCCTCAGGATCTCCACCATCTCGCGCACCGCGCGATCGAACCCCACCATCACCGCGCGCGCGACGATCGCGTGGCCGATGTTGAGCTCGTCGATCTCGGGCAGCCTGGCGATGGCGCGCACGTTCTCGTAGTGGAGCCCGTGCCCCGCGGCGCAGCCAATACCCAGCTTCCCGGCGGTCTTCGCGGCATCCACGATGCGGTTGAACTCGCGCTGGCGATCCTTCTCCGTGCGCGCCTCGCAGTACCGGCCGGTGTGCAGCTCGATGCGGTCGGCGCTCACCTTGTGCGAGGCCTTCACCTGATCGATGTCGGGATCGATGAAGAGCGAGGTGATGATGTCGCCGTCCTTCAGGTTCTTCACGATCTTGGCGATGGCGTCCTTCTGCGCGTTCACGTCGAGCCCACCTTCGGTGGTGATCTCCTCGCGGCGCTCGGGCACCAGGGTCACCATGTCTGGCTTGTGCTCGTAGGCCATCTTCACCATCTCCTGGGTGGCGGCCATCTCGAGGTTGAGCAGGGTTTGCACCGTCTGGCGGAGCACGCGCAAATCGCGCTCCTGAATGTGGCGGCGATCTTCGCGCAGGTGAATGGTGATCTGCGCCGCGCCCGCCAGCTCGGCGATCGCCGCGGCCGTCACGGGATCCGGGTAGGTCGTGCGGCGGGCCTGACGAAGGGTGGCGACGTGATCGACGTTGACTCCAAGACGCTGTGGCATTGGCGATTTCTACACCCGAATTTCGGGCTCGTCGCATTCGCGGAACCGGGGCCGTTAGCCTTTCTGCAATGCCTGAGCAGGCAGTGGTCATGTTCACCGAGCGCCCTCCCTCCGACTGGAAGCGCGCGGCGTTGTCTCTGGCGAATGCCTGCCCCGGGCTGACCTACGCAGATGCGGCGCGGGCGTGCCGATACAGCCAGGGGTTCCTCGAGCTGATGCTCGCACCAGCTCAGTTGACGGCGGCGGCCGCGGCGTTGACCACCGCGGGTTGTCCCGCTTCGGTGCTCCCCACCTCGGAGCGCATCTCGGCGCCCCCCGCGTTCACCCTGCTGCGCCTGGGCATCGATGACCTCGGCCTGAGTGGACTGGAGCCGAGGTCTCCCTCGTTCGCGCGCGTGCCCTGGAGGCGCGTGCGGTTGCTCCACCTGGCCTGGGTGACCAACTCGCGCGAGCCGGCGGAGTTGTGGTTCGAGCTGGTGCTGGCCGAGCCCTTCGCCCGCCTGCGACTGCGCATGAACGCGTTCGTGTGCGACTCGTTCACGGGCAGCGAAGAGAACCTGCGCAAGGTGGTGGCGCTCATCGCCCGTCATGCGCCCAAGGCGGTGCGCACCGGCCTGGTCGAGACGTGCCTGGCCGGCGGCGAGCTGGACGCGAGCTATCTCGATGAGCACGAGAACGATCGGGCCGTCAGTTGGGAGCTGACGCGCCGGCGGCTCTTCGAAGGCGCGCAGCTCGTGCCTGCGCCGCGGCCTGAAGCATCGCCACCGATCGCGGCAGACGGGCTGCAGCGCACGGCCGATCTGCTCGCCCGGTTTCGCAGGGTGGCGTTGCTCTCCACCTCGTTCGTGCTCGTGCTCGCATCTCGTTTCGTGGTGCTCCCCGCGCACCGGTCGTGGCCGACGCAGCTGGCGATCTGGCTGCCGATCCTCGGCGCGCTCACCCTGGCCTACGTGGGCGTGCAGATGGGCATCGACACGATGAAGGAACGAAGGCGCGAGACCGGTCGTCTTTGAAGCATGGTGAGTCTGGTCGTCCTCGTTCTCGCTGCGCCCCTGCAACTCGAAGAATTGGCGCCTGGTGTCGAGTACGGCACCACGCCGTGGATCGAAAAGGCGTCGATCGGCGACGGTCTCCTCCACGTGGTGCGCGTCGATCCGAAGAAGGTCGAGCTCCGCGTGGGGCTCGCCTCGCGTGAGGGCGTGAAGAATCGCACCGCCGGCGAGTGGGCTGACGGCCTCGGGCTGATGGTCGCGATCAACGCGGGCATGTTCGAGACCGACTACCGCTCGAACGTCGGCTACCTGCGCAGCGACACGCACCTCAACAACGCGCGCTGGAACAAGTACCAGTCGGCGCTCGCCTTCGGCCCGGGGAGCGCATCGATGGTCGACCTCGATGCGCCTGACGCGAAGAAGCGGCTCGAGCCGGTCCCTACGGTGATCCAGAACCTGCGCCTCATCAGAGCCGGCGGAATCAACGTGTGGAAGCCAGCGGCCCGCAAGTGGTCTGAGGCGGCGGTCGCGGCCGATGAGCAGGGGCGCATTCTCTTTCTGTTCTGCCGCTCACCGCTCTCCATGAAGGAGTTCGGCGACAAGCTGCTCGCCCTGCCCTTGCGCATCACCCACGCGATGCATGTCGAGGGCGGGCCTGAAGCGAGCCTCTCGATTCGTGCCGGTGCGCAGAGGATCGACCTGAGCGGCAGCTACGAGACCGGCTTCAACGAGAACGACGGCAACGCAGCACAGTGGCCGCTGCCAAACGTAATCGGAGTCCTTCAGCGCGAGCCATGAACTCCCTCTCCCTTCGGGAGAGGGTCGGGGTGGTCGGGGTGAGGGCCGCGCCCTATCTGAGCTGACGGCGGTCCATCGATTCGCTCTGGCCGCTCGCCCAACGCCCGCGTGCCGGAAGGGCGTCGGCCTGATTCAGCAGAATTGCGAGTTGAGCAAAGCGCTCGGGGGCGAGGCGCTTGACCATCGCTCCGCCCACGGCTGCCGGCCAGGTCAGGGCTGGCGACGGGTCTCCTCCCGAAGTGACGTAGGGATGAGCGAGTTCCCAGCGCGCGTTCTCGAGCATGAAACCAGCTGATTGAGGAAGCGCCGTGACGTTGCGCGCAAACGACTGCTCCGTGAGCAAGAGGCGACGGCGAAAGCCCGGCATACCCGATACCGTCGACTCGACGAGCGCTTGTGGCGCAAGCGGGTTGACCCCGAACAGTGCCGTGAAGAGATGCTGCCGCACCGCCTCGCGGTCAGCGTCCGTCAGAGGGGGCGTGCTCCACCCGTTGCCCGCAAGCTCCCACGAGCGTGCCTCAATGGAGAGCAAGGCGAGCCCGACCATCGCGCTGACGAGGTACTCGTGTGTGAACAGCAACCGAGCGAGGTGGCGGACGTCCTGAGCCGCCTCTTCCTGGTCTTCATTTCTAATCAGGTGGAGCTTTGCGCCGTTCTGAAGATCCATGAAGTTGGGGAACGCAAAGTCTGTGCGTGGCCCAGCGGCCATCCGAGCTCGAAACCCCGCGCTCAAACTCCATCGTCCGTATGCGCGGAGGTCGCGCAGCCAGCGAGTGTCGCACCCGGACACTTGCTCCTTCGTCAACTGGCGCCAGTTCTCGCCTGCAGTTCTCAGCAGACCCCGGCACTCTGGCGACATCAGATCGCCCGGATCTTTCGCCCAACCGAGCCGATCGTTGAGCAGCGGACCGGCGTCCTCCCCTGTGGGTGGTGCAAAAAGAGGATGGTCTTCCAAGATGGGGCGCACCCGCGTGTCGTCTGCGAGGGCGAGCGGCAGCTCGGTCAACAGCGCGTCCCTCTTCGCGTTGATCTGGGCGTTCGCCTCGACGAAGAACCAAACGATGAGGAGCAGCGCGAAGGCGATGACCCCGACGATCCCCTGAACGACTTGCGGCGTCGTCAGCTTCATTGAAAGAGGACCTCGCGTAGCGACTCCGGCGCTTCTTCCGGAAGACAGTGCCCGATGTCGCGCAGCACCGTGAGCTTCGCGCCAATGGCCAACGCCAGCCGTTCACCCTCCACCACCGACACCAGCCGATCCTTCTCACCCCAGAGCACCCGCTTCTCGAACTTCGCGGATTTCAGCTGGGCCACGGGCGCCCGGAAGTTCGCCACCGCACGAAGCGCCTCGAGCATGCCTTCGCTGAAGCCGGGCGCCGCGATGGCTTCTTCGTAGATCGACAAGTGGCTCTCGCTCACTTGCGAAGACGGGCCCCAGATCATCTGCAGGTACGCCTTCAACGCCGGCCGCCAGACCGGCATGCGCCCGAACCAGCCCATGGTCATGTCGGCCATCGGGTTCGCGAGCAGCTGTTTGAACTCAGACGCCACGCCTTGCGCCGGGGTGCTGGCGACGGTGAGCCGCTGCACTCGCGACGGCACTTGCGCGGCCAGATGCAGCGCGATGATGCCTCCGAACGAGTGACCGAAGAGTTCGAAGGTCTTCGCTCTACGCTTGTCCAGGAACTCCAGGAGCGCGGAGGCGATGTGTTCGGGGGTGGAGCTCGCCCAGTGACCGGAACGCGCAGTTCTGGGCAGGTCGACGGTGATCAGCCGGCGTTTGGAGCGACGAGAGAAAAGCGGATCGAAGACTCTCGAGGAGGCTCCCAGACCGTGCAGAAGCAGGAGCGGCTCGCCTTCACCTTCGTCTCGGAAGTGCATGGTCACGGTGTTGGCCCCTCACCCCGACCCTCTCCCCGGAGGGGAGAGGGAGTTCAATCGTTGCTACTCGCCCAACGCCTTCTTGAGCGACTCGCCGATCTCTTCAGCCCACGCGCGGATCTTCTTCGCGTCGATGCCTTCCACCAGCACGCGCACCTTCGCCTCCGTGCCCGAGTAGCGCACCAACACCCGGCCCTCCTTGCCGAGCTTCTTCTCGACGCCCGCGATGGTCTTGAGCACCGTGGGGAGTTTGGAGAGTTCCCGCTTCTCCTTGACCATCACGTTCAGGAGCACCTGCGGCACCGGCTCGAAGATCTTCGTCAGCTCGCTCATCGGCTTGCCCGACCGGCACATCACCGCCAGCACCTGCAGCGCCGCCAGCGTGCCGTCACCGGTCGTCGCGTGGCCCAGGAACACCAGGTGGCCCGACTGCTCACCACCGAAGTTGTAGCCGTGCTTGCGCATCTCCTCGACGACGTAGCGATCGCCCACCTTGGTGCGCACCACCTTCACGCCCCACTGCGACACCGCGCGCTCCAGGCCGATGTTGCTCATCACGGTGGACACCAGCGTCTTCTTCGCCAGCTCCTTGCGCGCGACCAGCTCGCCCGTGCAGATGGCCATGATGGCGTCGCCGTCGACCACCACGCCCTTCTCGTCGACCACGATCAACCGATCCGCGTCGCCGTCGAGCGCGATGCCCAGGTGGGCTTTGTGCTTGAGCACGGCCTTCTGCAGCGACTCGGGGTGCAGCGCGCCGCAGCGATCGTTGATGTTCTTGCCGTCGGGCGTGACGCCCAGCTCGATCACCTTCGCGCCAAGCTCTTCCAGCACGGTGGGCGCCACCTTGTAGGCAGCCCCGTTGGCGCAATCGACCACCAGGGTCAGGCCCTCGAGGGTCAAGGATGCGGGGAAGGTGCTCTTCACTTCGGCGATGTAGCGGCCCTGGGCGTCGTCCATGCGCACGGCGCGGCCGACCGCGGTGGCCGTGGGGCGAAGCGAGTCGAGGGACTTCTCGAAGATCAGCTGCTCGATCTTGCTCTCGGTCTCGTCGGGTAGCTTGAAGCCGTCGCGCCAGAAGAACTTGATGCCGTTGTCCTGGTACGGGTTGTGGCTCGCCGAGATCACCGCGCCCGCGTCAGCGCGCATCGAGCGGGTGAGGTGCGCCACGGCCGGGGTGGGCATCGGGCCGACCAGCACCACGTCGACGCCCATCGACATGATGCCCGCCGCCAGCGCCTGCTCGATCATGTAGCCGGACAACCGCGTGTCCTTGCCGATGATCACCCGGTGGCGGTGTTCGCCGTTGCGGATCATGTACGCGAGCGCACGACCCAGCTGCATCGAGATCTCAGCGGTCATCGGGAAGACGTTGGCGACGCCGCGAACGCCGTCGGTACCGAAGAGCTTGGGGTGCATCGAAGCAGCAGGAGGCGCAGAAGCCGTGGGAAGTGCCGTGTCTTTCATGAGCGTGCGGCTTGTATCATCACGCACTACGCTCGCTGGATGCGTAAACAACCTCGCCTCAATCCCGAGAACCTGGTCGTGCACCAAAGCGTGGAATCGCTGAGGAAGGCGGTCGCCGCCGAGCCAGAGGGGCGCTTTCTGCTCGAGCTGGTCTACGACTCTGAGTTGCGTGCGGCCGGCCCCCAAGCGCTCGCCAACGAGCCAGCGCTCGCCAACGTCGGTGCACTCACCATTGACACGGGAGGCCTTGAACCCAAGCAGCTCAAAATGTTGCTCACTTCACCGCATTTTCAACGACTCACCGTCTTGGATCTGAGCCACAACTTTTTCCACGATACCGGGGCAAAGCTTCTCGCCGCCTGGGCTCCCTTGTCGAAGATCACGCATCTGGCGATGTCGCAAGTCGGGCTCACATCCAAAGGGCTTGCGGCGGTCGCTGCATCGCCGCATCTGGGCGCCCTGCGGTTCATCGACGTCAGCAGAAACAACATCAAGTCCGGCGCTGGCGTCTCAGCCCTGGGCGCCGTCGCAGCGCAGCTGGAGCGCTGGAGCTTGTGGGGCAACGACCTCGGCGACGCGGGGGTCAAGGCGGTGGCGTCATCGCCCCTGATGCGCGGCAAAGCGGTCAACCTCTGCCGGACCATGATGACCAAGGCGGGTCTCAAGGCGTTGCTGGCGAGCCCGGATCTTTCGACTCTCGAAGAGCTCGACATCTCGTCGAACCACGACATCGGTGACGCCGGTATTGCCTTGATCGCAAAAGCCAAAAGCCTGGGCGCGCTGCGGTCGCTCGACCTGCGCGGCACGGGCATGAGCGATACGGGAGCGATGGCGCTCGCTGCTTCGCCAGCGCTGGCGGAGCTCACCGTCTTGCGAGTGCTCCGGTCGGGCGCGCTCACAGAGGCGGGGATCGAGGCGCTCCAATCCTCGTCGCACCTGGCGGCCGCCGCCAAACGGACACTCGAGATGGCTGAGCTGGCCGCGCCATCGTGAAAGCGCCTCCATTCAGGAGCGTGCGGAGTTAGGCGCTGCCGAAGCGCGCTCCACCGTCACGCGCCAAGCGTATCGCATCGCCCACCGCGACCGCCTCGCGCGTCTGCGCCACGTCATGCACCCGCAGCACGTCGACCGCCCCATCCGCCGCCAGGGCCGCCGCGGTAGCCGCGCTCGCTCCCACCCGTTCAGTCGGCGGTTTGCCGCCCAGCAGCGCTCCCAGGAACGCCTTGCGACTGACCCCGATCAACACCGGGGTGCCCAGGAGCCGGAGATCGGCCGCGCGCCGCAACAGGAACAGGTTGTGCTCGGACGACTTGCCGAAGCCGATGCCCGGATCGACCCAGAGCCGATCGCGCGGGATGCCCCGCCCTTCTGCCCGGCGCAGCGCCAGCTCGAGCGCGTCGAGGATCTCCGCCCCCACGTCGTCGTAGCGGGGCTCCCGCTGCATGGTCTCCGGCGAGCCCAACATGTGCATCGCGCACGCGCACACGCCGGTGCTGGCCACCACGTCGAGCATCGCGTCATCGCGCAGGCCGGAGACGTCGTTCACCAGCTGCGCGCCGGCCTGAATCGCAGCGCGGGCCACGCCCGGTTTGCGCGTGTCGATCGACAACAACACGTCGCTGCGCTTCGCGCGCAGCCCTTCGATCACCGGCACCACGCGCCGCAGCTCTTCTTCTTGTGTCACCGCCGCCGCACCGGGCCGGGTCGATTCACCGCCGATGTCGAGCACGTCGGCCCCCGCCTCGAGCAACGAGAGCCCCCAGTTGATGGCCTTCTGCGCGCCTTCGTGCGCCCCGCCATCGCTGAAGGAATCGGGCGTGACGTTGATGATGCCCATGATGCGGGTGCGCTGGCCCCACTCGAGCCTTTGCGAGCCCACCTTCGTCGGCGCCGGCGGGTGTTCACTGAGCAGCAGCCGGCTCAGCGCGACGCCCAGCTCGCTCAAGCCCAGCCGCGCGAACCAGGTCTCCACCGAGAGGCGCGAGTACCGAATGACCGCCGCATCGCCCGCACCACCGGCCCACGCGGCGCCCACCACCTCGGCCAGCAGCTCGCGGGTGTCTTCATTCAGGCCGGTCACGAGCGCGTGTGACTCCAGCCCAGAACGAACGAGCCCCACCCCTTCCGGAGTGAGGCCCGAACGAATCCACAAGGCGGCCGCCGAGTCTGCGCGAGACAGCGGGCGGGCCCAGATCATTACGCGGGTTCGATCTTCCCGGGCAGGCCGTCGAGCGCGTCGAGGATGCGCTTGTCTTTCTTCTTCTCATCCTTCGGCGGCGGGTGAGAAGTGACGCGAGGCAACGGCTTCTCACGGGTGAGCGGCGTGCCGGCGATCAACATGTCGAGGTCGGCTGCGTCGATGGTCTCGTACTCGATGAGCGCATCGCTGATGCGCTTGAGCGTCTCGAGGTTCTCGTGGAGCAGCTTCTTGGCCCGCTCGTACGCGCCCATCACGATGCCGCGCACTTCGGCGTCGATCTGGCGAGCCGTCTCTTCGGAGTAGTCGGAGCGAGAGCCCAGGTCGCGGCCCAGGAACACCTCGCTGTTGCCGCTCCCGAACATGAGAGGCCCGAGCTTCTCGCTCATGCCCCAGCGGGTGACCATCGCGCGAGACAGGCCGGTGACGTGCTCGATGTCGCTGGCTGCGCCCGAGCTGATCTCACCGAACACGAGCTCTTCGGCGATGCGGCCACCGAGCGACATGCACAAGACGTCCATCAGCTTCTTCTTGTAGTAGCTGAGCTTGTCTTCGGTGGGGATGAAGCTGGTGACGCCGAGCGCCTGGCCACGGGGAATGATGGTGACCTTGTGCACCGGGTCGCAACCCGGGAGCAGCCGGCCCACGAGCGCGTGACCGGCCTCGTGCACCGCAGTCAGCCTCTTCTCGGCCTCGGTCATGATCATCGACTTGCGCTCGGGCCCCATGAGGACCTTGTCGCGCGACTGATCGAAGTCGAACTTGGTGACCCGTTCACGGTTGGAGCGCGCTGCGTACAGGGCGGCCTCGTTGACCAGGTTCTCCAGGTCGGCGCCCGTCATGCCCGGCGTACCGCGGGCGATGATGTCGAGGTCGACGTCTTCAGACAGCGGCACGCGGCGGGTGTGCACCTTGAGGATGCCCAGGCGGCCCTTCAGGTCAGGGCGGGGAACCACGATGCGGCGATCGAAACGGCCCGGGCGCTGGAGCGCCGGATCGAGCACGTCGGGCCGGTTAGTGGCCGCGATGATGATGACGCCCTCGTTCGACTCGAAGCCGTCCATCTCCACCAGCAGCTGGTTGAGCGTCTGCTCGCGTTCGTCGTGCCCACCGCCGAGGCCTGCGCCACGGTGACGGCCCACGGCGTCGATTTCGTCGATGAAGATGATGCAGGGGGCGTTCTTCTTGCCCTGCTCGAAGAGATCGCGAACGCGGCTGGCGCCGACGCCCACGAACATCTCGACGAAGTCGGAGCCCGAGATGCTGAAGAACGGAACGCCGGCTTCACCTGCCACCGCGCGCGCCAGCAGGGTCTTGCCGGTACCCGGAGAGCCCATCATCAGGACGCCCTTGGGGATGCGGCCACCGAGCTTGGTGAACTTCTTGGGGTCCTTCAGGAAGGCGATGATCTCTTCGAGCTCTTCCTTGCACTCCTCGATCCCCGCCACGTCGGCGAAGGTGATCTTGTTGTGGCTCTCGGAGAGCAGCTTCGCCTTGCTCTTGCCGAACGTCATCGCCTTGCCGCCAGAACCCTGCAGCTGGCGCATGAAGAAGATGAAGAAGAGGAAGAGGAAGACGATGGGCAACCACTGCACGAAGATCGTCACCCAGAGGCTGTTGCTCTCGGCGGCCTCCAGCGCGACGTCGACCTTGGCCTCGTTGAGTTCACGCAGCAGCGCGGCATCAGGCACGGGGCCGGTGGTGGTGAAGCGCTCGTTACTGTCGGCCAGCGTGCCGGAGTAGACGTTGCCCTTGATGGTGACTGCGGTGATCTTCTTGTCGGCCACCTGCTTCTGGAAGCTCGAGTACGTGATGTTCTTCACCACGTCTTTCGGCCCGGAGAATATTTGGTAAAAAGCAACGAACAGGATGATCAGGATCACCCAGAGGCCGATGGTCTTGTAGCTGTTCCGCACGGTTCAAAACCCTTTCCGTTTCGACAGAGCCCCGAACCTAACGCATCCGATCGTGGAGTGCCCGCGCCATCAGGATGAAGTTGCGTGAAGTCGGGCAGGTGCCGCCACCAGGGTCACCCGGCCATTCGAGCAGGCGAGCACCCGATCTCCGGGGAGCGTGGCGGTAGACCTGTCCCGCGCCGCTCTCAAACCATCCTCCAACAACGGTCCATCGAGGGGCACGCCTTTGCTGGTGAGCCACTGGGCGAGCACCCGCCGGGCGATGGGCGCACCCAATGCGTTCAAGGCTTCCGCCTCCAGGGTGTCATCGGCGGGCCAGTGCACCAGGCTCATCGCGCGCGCGGCCTCGGCGCTCAGCCACGCTTCATCTTCCGCGGCCAGGGTGGCGAAACGGGCCAACGCCCGTTCTGCACCCGGGCCGGCCGCCTTCTCCAGCGCGGGCACCACCTCCTGGCGGATGCGCACGCGGAAGAATCCGGGATCGTCGTTCATCGAATCGTGCGCCACCTCGAGCTGGCGCGCCGCCACGTAGGCTTCGACTTCCAAGCGCGTGGCGAACAGCAGCGGGCGGATCACCCGATCAGCGCGCGCCTCGTGAATCGACGCAGCGCCCGAGAGCGAAGTGCCCCGGGCCAGCCGCATCAATAAGGTCTCCGCTTGATCGCTCGCCGTGTGCGCGGTGGCCACCAGCGCGAGCCCGCGCGCGACGCGAATCGATTCGAGCGCGGCGTACCGAGCCGTGCGTGCAGCCGCCTCCACCCCGCTCTTCTCTTCGATCGGCGCTTCGATCACGTGGTGCGCAACCCCCAATGACCGAGCGAGCCGGGCGACGAGCGCCACTTCGTCGCGCGCTTCGGAGCGAAGCCGGTGATCGACCGTTGCCGCTTCAAAAATCAGCCCCAGGCGGCCCGCAAGTCGCGCGGCACCTGACAGCAGGGTCATGCTGTCGGGCCCCCCCGAAACCCCCAGTAAAACTGCCCGACCAGTGGGGGTAAGGCGCCGAAAAGATCGATGAAGACGTTCCTCAAGCACCTGAATGTCTTCGGTTTTCATGTGCTTACGCCTGTTTGTTTTTCACTTGACGGCGAGTTGCTCGCTCGGCCGAGGACCTTTATGATGTCTGAGTCGTCTGGTCGGTCCGGGGAATGCAAGCGCTCCGGCAAGGTTTGGGTATCCAGCAGCAACCATAGATTAAGAGTTGGACCCTGGGGTCCCCCCCTCCCCTCCAGGGTTCACGGGATGGGGTCGGTTCGCCGACTCCTCCCTCTTTTCTGGGCGCTCCATCAGTTCGAATGGAGCGCCCGTTTTTTTCGCCCTGCGCTGGAATCAAGGCTGGCGCGAGTACCACTGCAGCGCGTTCTGTGTGGTGTCGGGTTCACAGCGGAGACTGCCGCCCGCCGCCCTCACCCCGAAGCGGGCCAACGACGGATTCGTGACGCGCCCCGCTCCATCTGCGCCAACCACGGTCACCACGGGAGGCGGTGTGCCTCCGTCGGGCAACGAGCCGATCGCGGTGAGCGCGGGCCAGGCGATGTCGGCCACGTGCCACAACTTGCAGGGGGCGCCCAACACCAGCTCGTCGGCAGGCATCAGGCCTTCCAGCGGCACGACGGTGGCGGGCGTGGGGCTGCCCTTGAAGAACAGGCGCACCACCGGTTTGGTCGCCGCGTAGCACTTGCCCGAGCCGCTCGGCGCGCTGCCCACGAGGGCTGACTCGGCCACGCAGCGTGAGCCGGTCGCGCAGCTGCAGGGTTCACCGTCGAGGCAGCCCACGCCGCCGTCGACCAGGCAGGCCGGGGGCGAGACGTTCATGCGGTTGTCGGCGAACACGTGCACCATCACCCGGTAGCTGCAGGAGGCGGTGGCGCAGAGGGCATCGTGCTCGGGGAAATTGAGCGACGCGTTTTCGATCAGCGGGCCATCGCCGCGATCGTCGAGGTTGAGCTGCGGATCGTCGGAGGCGCCCGGCTGGCCCCAGTCGAAGTCGAAGCCCGCCACCGCGTTGTTGTCTTTGGTGCGCTTGGCAAAGCCGTTCAGATCGCCCGAGGTCTTGCCCGCGGTGCCCGAGGTGAAGGGCGAGTAGGCGCCCGTGTACGGATCGCTCCCGGTCACCGCGCTGGGGCGAATGAGGTGCAGGTCGAGATCCACGCCGGCGAACCCTTCCCACTGCAGCTGCGCGACCAGATCCTGCTTCACGGCCACCGCGAAGCGCATGGTCACCGTGGTGGCGCTCATCCGCGAATCGGTCACGGTGAGCTCCATGGTGTACGGGCCGGTGGCGATCGGCCGCAGCTGCACCTGCGAGGTGGTGGCGCCGGAGAGAGCCAGGTTCTGCGCGCCCGCGGGCGTGGAGACCAGCCGCCAGCGATAGGTCAGGCCGGTGCGGCCATCTTCGGGATCCGACGAACACTTGGTCGCATCGGCGCTGTCCGAGGTCGCCGAGAAGAACACCAGCTCGTCGGGCCTCACGTCGCGCGTGGCGGTGAAGTCGTAGCCCCCCGCCGGAGGAATCAGCAGCGGCATCCAGAAGGTGGCCGAGGCGTAGTCTCGGGGCGCATCACCGATCAGCTGAGGCACCACCCGGGTGAGGTTGGCGCAGATCTGCGGCGGGAGATTGGGGCGCAACGTGCCGCTCAGCTGCACGGTGATCGACGGGCGATCGGGGTCATCTGAGGTGATGGTGAGCGTGCCGGCGTAGCTCGCCTGTTGTTCACTGGTGGGCACGAAGCGCACGGGCAGGTTGAAGCCCGCGCTCGGCTCGAGGGTCAGGCCGCCGTCCGGCAGGGTGCCCGCGGCCGTGAACGCCGCCGCATCTGCACCGCCGAAGGTCATGCCTGTCACCTGCAAAGCGACCGAGCCTTCATTCACCACCACGATGGTGGGCAGCCGCGTGGGATCCACGGGCATCAGGCGCACCAGCGGCTCCATGCCGAAGTCGATGGAGGGCGGTTCGACCACCACCGCCGCCGTACAGCCGCGAGGCCCCTGGCAGTCGGGCGTCACCACGATCTTCGGCTCGGCGCCTTCGCCGGCCAGCGCGATGCGGGTGGCCGGCCGGTCGGGATCGTTGCTGTTGAGCACCAGGCTCGCCGTGAACGCGGCCACCGCCGGGGGCGTGAAGGTGATGGTCACGGTCGCAGTCCCTTGCGGCCCGATGTCCATGGGCGTGCTGCCCAGGCGGTACGCACCCGCGCCGCCGCCTTCGATCACGATCGAAGAGAAGATCACCGAGGTGCGGGTCTGGGCCTCGAGCCGCACGGTGAGCTGCTTCGTTTGGGACACCTTGACCTGGCCGAAGTCGAGCCCGGCAGGCGCCACACCCAACGAAGGATTCACCTTCGCCACCTCAGGCCCGCACCTGCAGGCCGACACCGCCAGAACCAACCCGATCAGGCAAGGAAGACGCATGCCCCGCTTTTAGCGTGTGTCGTCCCCTGTGAGCATGAGGGGGAAATGGTTGATTCCCGTGGCCGACTGTCGGATAACTCTGGCCGATTCTCATTCCCTTTCAGCGGAGATGTCCCTCATGTCTGGCACCGACAAGCGCAAGCAATCGCTCTACTTCCCCGAGGAGATGCTCAAAGAGATCCAGGAAGAGGCGAACCGGCAGGACCGCTCGCTGTCCTGGGTCGTTCAGCAGGCCTGGAAGATCGCGCGCGAGCGCATCAAGTCTTTCCCGGCCGTCAATGACGTCGCCGGCTCGCCGGATCCCAAAGAGGAGCGTCGCTGATGTCGACGACCGACCATCGCAAGCAGTCGCTCTATTTCCCTGAGGAGATGCTCAAGGAAATCGAGCACGAGTCGGGTCGCCAGGATCGTTCGTTGTCCTGGATCGTCCAGCAGGCGTGGAAGATCGCGCGCGTCGACTTGAAGCGCATGCCGTCGCCCAACGACGTGCTCGACGCCGCCGCCAACGCGGCCGCCCCCACCACCCAGGGCTGAGTTCAGCTCTGTTGTCGAGTGGCACTCCGCCCTCTGTGCCCCTCGTCGGGTGCAGGGGGCTTCGTCTTGCCTAGTTCTGCGGGCGGGTGGGCACCGAGCAGTTCATCAGCACCTGGCGCGCGGGCTCGACCTTGAAGCCGTTCTCCACGGTGGCGTTGAACGCGCTCTGCTTCAGGTAGGCCGCCGCGATGTTCGAGTCGATGCCGCCGAAACGCTGCGCGTTGGCCGGGTTCCGGGTGGGGTCGGTGCCTTTGCCCGCGAGCATCGAATAGCCGTCGCCGCCCGCGATGATGAAGCTCGAGGTGGCCAGGCGAAGCCTGCGCTGATCGATGGCGCGGCCCGGCTTGGTGATCGCCTGCCCACCGATGCTCAACGAAGTCACCCGATCGAGCGGCGGCCGCGAGCAGTCGACGGTCAGGCTGACCTCCTTGGAGACCTGGAGAAACGAGCCCGCGGGCGAGACGATCGGCGCCGGCGTGGCGAAGAGGCGTTCGACGGAGTGCTCGAACATCGCGAGCACCTCCTGCTCCGAGAGGTCGATGGCCTGCACCGGGTTTTCGAACAACATGATCTCGTGCAGCACGCCGTTGGAGAGCGGGCCTGAAGCGACGATGTTGCGGGTGATGCAGAGCCCTTCGGCGCGAATCGAACCGCCGTTCACCACGCCGAAGTCGGCCGGTTTGTCGGTCTCGGAGAACACCCACGCGAAGGCGTCGCTCGCCTGCTGGCCGATGGGGTTGTTGCCGTGCCGGGCGTTGGCCCTGTCGAGGAAGAGCTCGGTGCCGCGCGCGATGAAGGCCACCCGCTCATTGGGGTTCTCCACCAGCGGCTGGCACTGATCGTTGTACGCGATGCACCCGGTGCCGAGGGCGAGTGACGCGACGAGGAGAAGGTGACGCATCATCAGAACCCCACCCTGGCCTGGAGGAACGCCTGCCAGGTCTCGCGCGGCACTCCGGCGGTGACGCGATCGGGCCGCGTCGCGTCGTCGGCGTACTCGAAGTTGAAGACGTTCTGCCCGAGCACGAGCAGCTCGAGGTGATCGAAGAGCGGCTCGGTGCGCAGCTGCGCGGTGACCGTGGCATTGCCAGGCAACGTGTAGCGGCGAATGAGCTCGAGCACGGAGCGGCTGTTGTTGCGGCGCTCAGAAGCGAAGCGGCCCACCAGATCGACGTTGAGCCAGCGGCCGATGGGCAGGCTGACGCCGCCGTTCATGCGGATCTGCGGCACGTCGGTGAGGACACGGCTCTGGGTGGGCGCGGTGAGATCTTCGGCGCGCACCCACGAGGCGTTGACCCACACCGAGAGGCGCTGCGTCAGCTCGAGGCGCGCTTCACCTTCGATGCCCACCGCCTGCACGCCGAGCAGCCGGTTGCGGTACGGCACCAGGTTGCCAGAGGTGTCGACCTGAACGATCGCGTTGGTGATGCGCTCGAAGAAGGCGTTCGCCTTGAGCCGCAGCTTGCCGTCGCCGACGCCTTGCAGGTACTCCGCGCCGGCCTCGACCGAGTCCACGTACGCGCCCTGCAGCTCGGGGTTGCCGACGAAACGGCCCTGGTTGAAGTCGTTGTTGGGAATGGTGTCCGCGTACTCTTGCGGGGTGGGCGCGCGGAACGAACGGCCGTAGTGACCGCGCAGCACGAGTGATCGCACCGGGGTGACGGTCAACCCGAGCCTCGGCCCGAACGAAGGAACCATCGAGGCGCCGACCCACTGGCCGAACGCATCGCCGCGGGGGAGTTGGGTGAGATCGAAGCGCACGCCCGCCTGCACGCTCACCACGTCGACCGGAGTCCAGGTGTCGGAGACGAACACGCCCAGCGAGAAGCGATCAGCTGCCGGGCCCCGGCCACCCCGCCCGTCTTCGGTCGGCAAACGCAGCCCATCGGGGCGCAGCAACTGGCCGGCGTTCACGTTGGTGATCGGCACCGAGTTCGCCAGCACCTCGGCGCTGGTGATCGACTGCTGCTCCACCGAGAGGCCAGCCACCAGCCGGTTCTTGAGCGGGAGCACGAACTCGCCCTTGGCGATGAGCCCCAGGCCGCGGGTGCCGTAGGTTGCCTGCTCCAGCACACCGTCGGGGAAGATGGTGCTGTCGTCGCTCGCGCGCACCTGCCAGCCGTCGGGCGCGAGCTGCCACAGCCGTTTGGTCGACTGCTGATCGAACCAGGCGCGCACGGAGAGCACGCCCCCATCGGCCAGCGGCTTCTTCCAGCCCAGCTGCGCCTGAAGGGTCATCCAGTTGAGCCGGGAATCGGGGCCGACCACGTCGAAGAGGCCGATCAACGCGGTGCGATCTTCGAGCATGAAACGCGCCGAGGCATCGAAGGTGCCGAGGCTCTCGGTGGCGATGGAGGCGCCCAGGCCTGCGTTCACCAGCAGCCGTTTGTCGCTGGTGATCTTCGGCCGTGGCGCGGCGGCGGAGTCGAGCCCATCGCGCAGCACCGTGCGCCGCACGCCGTATTGGCTGGCCACGTCGACGTCGCCGAAGAGCGTGACGGAGCCGAAGGTGCCCGCGGCGTTGAGGTGGGCGTCGAACATCTCCCAGGTGCCGATGCTGCCCGAAGCGCGGAAGCCCGCGTCACGGCGAGTGACCAGGTTGATCACCCCGGTGACGTTGCCCAGCCCGACGTCGGCCGTGGCCGGACCGCGGAAGATCTCGATGCGATCGAGGTTGTCGACCGGCAACGACGCGAGCGCCTTGCCGTCGTAGAAGTTGTTGAGGCGCTGACCATTGAGCGTGAAGAGCAACTCGGGCTCGCTGCGCAGGCCCCGCATCGCCACCCGGAAGAAGCCCTGCACGTCGCGGCTGACGCTGAGCCCCGGAACCAGATCGAGCGCTTCGTGCACGTACCGAACGCCCATCTGTTTCAACTGCGCGGAGGTGAGCACCGTGGGCATCTGCGGCACCACGCGGGCGCTCTCGTCGATGCGCTGGGCGACGCCGGCCGTGGCTTCAGCACCGTAGAGAGCCAACTCTTCCTCGAGCTCACTCTGACGGCGAGTCGGCCGCCGAGGAGCCCCCTCTCCCTGCGAAGCGGGGAGAGGGTTGGGGTGAGGGGCCGCGACGGCAACGGGCTCCTCCTTCTTCGCAGGAGCCGGAGCCGGCTTCTCAACCGGCCTCTCAACCGGCCTCTCAACCGGCTTCTCAGTGGTGTCCACCCATTCCGCGGGGCGCTTGGCCGGCTGCTCCTTCGGCTCAGGGGGCGCAGCCTCTTCCCTGCACTTCTTGCCCTTCTTGCACCTGGGCTTCACCGGAGCCGGAGCCGCCACGGCAACAGGCTCCGGCGCATCGTCGCCGATGATGATCACCCGCACCGGCTGGCCAGCGCTGGCGAAGATCGCCGTGCGATCACCCTCAACACTGACACCCTCGAAGTAGTACTCGATGCCCGGCGAGACCATGCGCGAGGCCGGCAAAGTGCCCCGGTAGAGATCGCCGTATTGAAGCTCGAGGGGAAAATCTTCGTACGGCTCGCCGGGCCCGCGCACGCGCGCGATCACCCTGGCGAAGTTGACGCCTCCAGCCAGCGAACCTTCGAGCACCAGCGGCTTGCTCGCCGCCGCTTCACTCGGCGCGTCATGCAGAAAGGTCGCCCGTGTCTCGGCAGCGGCCGTCGCGGACAACACCGCCAGACTGATGAGGCCCAGGCAAACCGAACGCACGTGCCGCAATGCTCGACGGTGCCTCCCCTCAACGCAAGGGTGGAAATTTGCAGTGGTGAAACCGGCGTGGGACCGTCCGGTCGTCCATGCGCTCGTCGTTGTCCCTGCAGCGTTCGCTCTTCAAGCACCAGGCACGGCAGATTGCGCAACAGGTGCAGGGCGCGTCGCCTCGTTTCCGGGCGTATCAGCGGCGGTATGAGAGCGCGACGAGCGGCTTTCGCAAGGTGATCACCCTGGCCGAGGTCGACGCGCGGGTGGCCAAAGCCGACCTCGTCTACGTGGGCGACTACCACACGCTGCGCATGGCTCAGCAGGCGTACCTGGCCCTGCTCAGGAGCGCGTTGTCGAGCGGCCGGCGGGTGGTGCTGGCCCTGGAGTTCGTGGAGACCCGGCACCAGGCCACGCTCGCCGCATTCGTCGCCGGCAAGCTGTCGGAGAAGGTCTTTCTCTCGCGCATCGGCCACCCGTACCGCGGGCCGTTCGACATCTGGCCGGGCTTTGCGCCGATTCTCGAGCTGGCCCGGAAGAAGAAGCTCGAGGTGATCGCCATCGATCGCCGCGCGACGGGCCCCCGTTCGCTCGAGCTGCGTGACGCAGCGGCGGCAAGGCCCATCGTGAAGGCGTCGAAGGCCCCCGATCGCCCCCTCGTGCTCGCGTTGGTGGGCCAGTTTCACGTGGCGCCGGGTCACCTGCCCGCCAGGGTCGAGGCGCTGCTCGGCGAGACCCGACGCGAATCGTTGGTGGTCTATCAAAATGCCGAGGGCGTCTATTGGTCGCTCGCGCGCACCGGCAAGGTGGAGACGACCCGCGCGGTCGAGCTGTCAGCGCGTGAAGTGTGCCTGGTGAACACGTCTCCGGTGGTGTGCCAGCGCAGCTTCCTCGACTACGTGGAGGCCGAAGCGGGCGACGCGCCGATCGATGAGTCGGGCATCGCCCTCACCTTCCGTCATCTCGCGCGCGACATCGGGCGGTTCACCGGCCTCAAGGTCGGCAACGCGGTCGACCAGGTGCTGGTGCTGAGCGCGGGTGACTTCAATGCGCTCGAGCGGCTGGCGAAGCGGGCTCGATTCACGGCGGCCGAGCTGCGGCATCTCGAGCGGCACGTGCTGTCGCTGGAGAGCGCGTGGATTCCCCGGGCGCGCGCCGTGTGGATCGCTTCGTTCTCGCTCAATCATGCGGCGGAGGAAGCGGCGCACTTCGTTCGTCATCTGTGTGTCGGTGATGCGATGGAGCGCCCGCGATCACGCTCGGATCATTTCTGGGCCCGGTGTCTCGAGGAGGCGCTCGGGTTCTTCGGCAGCCGGTTGGTCAACCCCAAGCGACGGTGCACGCAGTTGGATGAGTGGACGTGGCACTTCGAGTCGGGCCGCGGCGAGATGAAGCGGGTCGCGGCGTTTACGTTGGCGATCTCGACGGCGCTTGGAGATGACCTAGCGGCGGCGCAGAAGATGGTCCCGGTCTCGAGCTTGAGTTTGATGAATGGCGTGAGCCACTCGCTTGGGTATTTGTTGGGTGATGCGCTGGCTCAGGCTTTTGCACGGAAGGTGATCTCGGCTGCTGATGTTCGGGCTCTGTTTCGGGATCCGTTCGAGGCGCCGGCGGTGACTTTTGCTGCGCTGACCAGGCGATTGGGTGTGTTTGGGACCGCCCCTCGCCCCACCCCTCTCACTGAGTTCGCGCCCGGAAGTAGCGGTTCGTGAGATCCACCGAGTAGCTCAGCTCGAGCGTGGGGCCCGCTGACGCCACGAGGTGCTGGCGGAAATGCAGCGCTTTGCCGGGCAACGCTTGATTCGTCGACACCGCGGCGTCTGACGGTTCGAGGCTGCCACCCAGGCGGCGGTACTCGAAGACGTTCGGCAGGTGCACGCTCGCGTCCATCACCGAGGTGGGCCACGACGCGCCGGGCAACGACAGGTTGAGCCGCCCCGAGAGATGGAAGACGCCGAAGTCGCGCTCGAGGGTGACTTCCACCACCCCTTCGCGGCCACCGGCGGTTTGCGGAGTCACCGTCAGCGCGATCTCTTTGCCGGGCGGCACGGCGCGGGGTGCTCCGTTCGCGCTCACCCGGGTCAGCGTCCAATCCGGAGGCAGGCGCAGGGCGAGGGTCTGTTCGCGATCGAGACCGAGCCGGTACTCCACCGTCATTCGTGCGCGCCCTTCGACCGTGCTCACCACCTGCACGTGAGCCGTCGAGACCACTGGCTCCATCGGGGGCCGTGCCGCAGCGACCGAGGCCTGGGTGCGGCCCTTCCAACGAACGAGCCAGGTGCCGCCGCTCGACTGCACTTCAGCGCCCTGCTCCAGTGATTGCTCCGGGGCGGCCGTCTCGACGTGCATCGCGCCTTCACGTGCGTCGGCCCCGCGCTTGAGCTGCGCCACGTGCACCGGGCTACCTTCACCGCGCACGGAGAGCCGCAGTTCGAGCGTGTACGTACCTGGCACCTTCGAGACGAAGGCCACTTCGTTCTGGTGCGTGGTGACCAACATGCCTTCACCACTCGTCGCATCGACCAGCGTCACGTGGGGATCGAGCTTGATGAGCGAGAGCCGGCTCCAGCGGGTCGCTTCGAGCACCGTGACCTGGAAGGTGGCGGTCACTTCGAGCGAGTCTCCGGTCACCTGGCCTGCCAGGCGTTGGCTGATCACCGCCGCCGAAATCGGCGCCACTGCTTCGAATGGGGTGGACAAGAACGATCGGGCTTCCTCGATCGGCAACGTCACCGTACCCGTGCTGGGCGTGGCGGCGAGCAGCAACATCCACAGCGCGGGCGTCATGACATCACCTCCACCGGGCGGTCGGAGAGGAAGGCGCGCACCTCTTTTCGGGTGATCAGCGTCATCACCGCCAGCAGGCCGGCGAGCAATTCGAGCGTGTAGATGAGCCCGGTGTAGCCGGGCAGCAGCACCGCCAGCGTCGGGAGCACCTGCGTGGCGACCCACGCACCGGCCAGCCAATGCAGGCGTTCGTGCGGGAAGAGCCGGGAGACGTAGAGCACCACCGCCGCGCCCATACCCACCATCGTCACGCCCCACGCCGCGAGGAAGTGGAGGAACGCGCCGAGGTACGCCAACAACACCGAGGTGAAGCCGAAGGCGGCGGCGGCCACGTACGTCTCCCAGACGTGCAGCTTGCGGCGATGGCGCAGGGAGAGCAGCGAGAGGCCGATCAGGAAGACGATGCCCGGCACCACGGCGCGGAAGGCCATCGTGGCCATCAGCTCGTCGTACTTCTTCACCGACGGGAGGATCACGCCCATCGCCACGCCCGACTCGAGCGAGGGGTACTTCCACTCGAGCGAGGCCTTGCCGTCACCGGTGGTGTTCGCGCTCGCCGCGAGCACGAACGGCGGGTAGTCGATGTTCTCTCCGCCCGTCACGTCGATGTTCAGCGTCACGTTGCGGGCCTGCAGCGCCGGGTCGAGCCGGTAGACGAACGATTCCAGGCCGCGTGCGCGGTAGCGGATGTGGAACTCGGTCTTGCCTCCGACTGGCAGGCGGCCGGTCCACACCAGGCGATCACCGCGTTCACCGAGATCCATCGATGACGGCGCGCCGTCGACCGAGAAGGCCAGCTCGGACAGCAGCACCTGCGACTTGTCGACTTCGATCGGGAAGACGAAGGCCACGTCGATGTCGTGCGGCTCGGGGTTCTCGGCGAGGTAGGTGCCGTCGAAGGTGAAGTCGAAGCCGGAGAAGTAGGCGAGGCCTCGCTTGCGGTAGTTCATCGTCGCGTCGACCTTCACGCGTTGTTGGGAAAGCGAGAGCGGCGCGAGCTCGGTGAAGACGGTGCCGCTCTGCACCGCGCGCAACGAGGGCGCGGCTTGTTCGACCGGGGCGCCCCAGCGCGACTCCACGTCGTCGGCGAGCTCGGTCGAGGCGAAGTCGGTGCGGTGCGAGACCTGGCCGGCGATCACCCAGACCGCGAAGGTGATGATGAAGATTCCTCCGGCCCAGTGCTGGTTCCAGACCCAACGGAGGCGGGATGCGGTCGGCGGTGGCGTGGTGGGTTCCATGCCGGGCCCTTGTTCAATGGGCGTGCCGGGTGGTTTCGACCGTTCACGGTCCGAATGGGCCCGTTCGCCGGCCCGCGTTGTGTGTTTTGGGCCTCGTTGCGTGGCTCGAGGCCCTCACCCCTCTCCCAGAGGGAGAGGGAGCCAATTTCCACGGCTCCGTCTGGGCGGATTCGCCTATGTTTCGCGCCCCTTGTCCGAAGAAGCGATTCAAGCCAGACCGATCAAGAACGACCCTGTTCTCAAGGAAGAGTTCGGCCCGGTGGGGCGCGAGCTCGGGCAGCGGTTCTTCGAAGCCGTGCGTTTCCCGCAGACCGGCATCGAAGAGCTCCACGAGCTCTCGAAACGCGGCCTGGTGGTGCACGTCATGCGCACCACCGCGTGGGTCAACTTCCTCTTCCTGCACTGGGCGCTGATTCGCCGTGGCCTGCCGCCGATCCGCGCCGTGGTGAACCTGCGGCGCTGGTTCACCAAGCCGTTCATCAAGGCGAAGATGGATGGCGATCACGCAGCACGATTCGACTGGGCTCGGGCGCAAGGCGGCTCGGGCCTCATCTTCATGCGCGAGAGCGGCTTCAACACCGCGCGTGGCCGCGAAGGCCGTGAAGACCCCTTCCCTGCGCTGGTCGAGCTCGCCCGCAAGAGCGATCGGCCCATCTTCCTCGTGCCCGAGCTGCTCGTCTGGGAGAAGTGGCAGCAGAAGGTCAAGCCGAGCATCTCCGATCGCATCTTCGGCAGCCCGGAAGCGCCTGGCTTCGTGCACTCCGTGGTCTCGTTCATTCGCAACTACGAGCGCGCGCAGCTGCGCGTGGGCACGCCGATCGATCTGCGAGAGGTGATCAAGACCGAAGGCGACAGCCCGACCGCGGTGATCGCCCGCAAGGTGCGCGGCGCGCTCCATCACCACCTCGCCAAGGAGACCCGCGCCGTCTTCGGCCCTCCCGCCAAGGAGACCGAGCGCCTCATCGACGAAGCGATGCGCGACCGGGTCTTCCAGCAGGCCGCGCAGGAGGTGGCGACGGAGAAGAACAAGCCGCTGCCGGTGGTGATGAAGGAAGCGAAGAAGAACTTCGACGCCATCGCCGCCCGGCAAAGCCCCAGCTACGTCGGGCTCTTCGCGTCGATCCTGAACCTGGTGTTCAACCGCATCTACGACGGCATCGAGGTCGACGAGGCAGGGCTCGATCGCACCATGAAGGCCGCCTCTGATGCGCCGCTGGTCTTCACGCCCAGCCACAAGAGCCACATCGACTACCTGGTGATGTCGTACGTGCTGTGGACGCGCGGCTACAGCTCACCGCTGATCGCCGCTGGCGCCAACCTCTCGTTCTGGCCGCTGGGGCCCTTCCTGCGGCGCTCGGGCGCGTTCTTCCTGCGGCGCAGCTTCAAGGGCGACAAGCTCTACACGGCGTCCTTCAAGGCCTACCTCAAGAAGCTCGTGCACGACGGCCTGCACCACGAGTTCTTTCCCGAAGGCGGTCGCTCTCGCACGGGCAAGCTGCTGCAGCCCAAGCTGGGCCTGTTCACCTGGCTCGTCGACGCGGTGATGGAAGGCGCGCGCAACGATCTGGTCTTCGTGCCGATCGCCATCGACTACGAGAAGGTCGTCGAAGGCGCGAGCTACAAGCAGGAGCTCCAGGGCGGCGAAAAGAAGCCCGAAGACCTCAAGGCGCTGCTCTCGGCCCCCGCGGTGCTCACCCAGAACTACGGGCGCATCTACCTGACCTTCGATGAACCGGTGTCCCTGGCGAAGTTGATGAAGGAACGCGGCGTGGTGCGCGAGACCGCCACCGACGATCAGAAGAAGGCGCTGGTGCGCGCGCTGGGTCACCGGGTGATGTACGGGATCAGCAAGGTCTCCACCGTCACGCCGCACGCGCTGCTCGCTTCGGCCCTGCTGGCGCATCGCCGCCGGGGCATCTCGGTGCGTGAGCTGACCGATCGCATCGTGTTCTTGCGCGGGCTGGCCACCGATCTGGGCGCCCCGCTCTCGCGGCTGCTGATGACCTCGCCGTCTGATCCCACCGTGATCGGCGCCATCTCCGACGCCATGCGCATGTTCTGCAGCGAAGGCATGGTGCGCAGCATCGAGGCCCGGGGCGAACCCATCTTCCAGGTTGAAGACGATCGCCGCGCCGAGCTCAGCTTCTACAAGAACACCCTGATGAACCTGGTCGCCGGGCGCACCATCGTGTGTGCGGCCGTGATGGCGAACGACCCGAAGGCCGATCGCGCCACCATCAAGGAGCACGCGCTCTTCCTCTCGCGCCTCTTCAAGCTCGAGTTCCTCTACCCGGTGGGCAAGACGTTCGAGCACATCTTCGACGAGACCCTGGAGCACCTGGGAAAATTGGGGCTCCTGTCGCAAGGGGGCCACCACCCGGTGGACGGCATTCACATCGCGCCCGAAGCGCACGCCCGGCCGATGGTGCACTTCCTCGCCGACCTGCTGCGCGACTCGTTGGAGTCCTACCTGCTGGCCGCCCGCACCGCCGTGGACCTCCCCGCGGGGGGATGTGATCGCAAGGAGTACCTCAAGCGCGCGCTGGAAGCTGGCCGGGCCGACTTCCTCGCGGGTACGATCACCGCCGCCGAAGCGCTGTCGAAGACCAGCCTGGAGAACGCCTTGCAGTTCCTCATCGAGCAGCACTTCGTCACCGAGAAAGACAAGAAGCTCGTGCGCGGCACCGCGAGCGCCTCTGAGCTGGTCGAGCAGATCCGCCGTTTTGTTCCGGAGAACACGTGACCCTCAGCTTCCTTCGCAGCGCCCTTCCGATGATCCTCCTCGCCACTTCGGCGATGGCGCAGGACTTCGAGCTCGACCTGACGGAAGAAAAGCCGGTCATCCCGGTCGAGTTCCGCCCGACCCTGGGTGTGCTCTCGGTGAAGGCCGCCGACACTGAAGAGGTGAGCGCCTCGCGGGCCCGCCAGCTCGAAGCGGAGCTGCTCAAGCAGCTCGGTCAGGGCGATCTCTTTCAGACCGTGGTCGAGCCGTCATCGGCGCGCAGCCAGCTGGGCGCGGAGTTCGCGAAGGCCGACGCCTGCACCGACTACGCGTGCATGGAAGCAGCGGCGAAGAAGCTCAAGGTGAACCGTCTGGTGCGCCTGACCGTGCAGAAGCACAACGTCGGCTCGCTGGTCACCATGTACGGCTGGGATCCCGGCTTCAACGAGGTGCTCGTCGTCTCGCAGGAGAGCGGCGAGAAGGCAGAGAAGACCTTCCTCGGCGTCGCCGGCAAGAGCCAGTCGCAGAAGGATCGCGAGTTCATCAAGAAGCTCGCCGGGTTCGTGGTGCAGGTGCAGAAGACCCTCTCGATCCCCAACGGCAAGATCGTGATCGACAACGATCCGTCGGGCGTGGTGACGGTCGATGGCGTCGAGAATGGCATGGGCTCGGTCGAGGTGATCGCGCAGCGCGGTACCCGCACCGTGAAGGTCACCTCGCCTGGCTACAAGCCGTTCGAGCAGACCGTCACCGTGGAATCGAACAAGGCGGTCGAGGTGAAGGTCTCCCTGGTCGCGATCCCCCTGGCGGAGGTGGTGGTGGCCAAGCGCGTCGAAGAGCCGAAAGGCGGCATCTTCACCAAGCCCGGCCTCTATCTGGCCATCGTGGGCGCGGCGGCGGTCGCGGTCGGCGTGGGCTTCGGCCAGGGTGCGCAGGGCGTTCGCACGAAGCTCGAGGCCGGTGGTGATCCCGTCGGTGTGACCCGCGCAGAAGCGAAAGCGGCGCCGACCAGCGCGCTGCTGGCCAACATCCTGGTCGGTGCAGGTGCGGCGGCGGTGGTGGGCGGCGTGACGTGGATCGTGCTCACCCCCACTCCCGGTGCTCCCGCGGCCGCTCCGGTTCCCAAGACCGGCACGGGTGAGCCCATCGAGACCAACCCCACTCCGACCGGCGCGATGATCAACTTCGGCGGCAGCTTCTGATTTCTGCGCTCGCCCTCACGCTGCTGCTGACGGCGAGTGATGGTGGGGTGTCGGCCCTCGACGGAACGTGGATTCTCGACAGCGAACGGTCGAGTGACACTGCTCCGGTGCTCGAGCGGCTCAAGGTCGCGTGGGTGCTTCGCAAGCTGGCGCCCACCGTTCGGCCTATCAACGTCATCGTCACCACGGCTGAACGCGCGACCATCGAGGTGAAGTCAGGCGTGCTGCCGAGCAAGCGGCACACCCTCGTGTTCGATGGCGTCACGCCCACCGTCGATGACTTCTTCGGCAACGTGCTCTCGTACGTGGTGACCCTCGAGGGGGACACCATCGTGGGGCGCGGTCACCTCATGCTGGAGAAGGAAGGCAAGGTGCCGCTCGAGCTGCGCCGCCGGGTGGAAGAGGACGGGGCGATGACGTTGCGGATCATCGTCACACCGTCGGGCGAGAAGCCCCTCGAGCTGAAGCGGGTCTTCAAGCGGAAGTAGCGACCCGTCACCCCGCTTCGCAGGGCGAGGGGTTTACTTTGCGTTCCGGGTGAAAGCCGCGCCTCGACCTGCTCTCAGCTCGGTCACCGCGGTGCGCCAGTACTCAGTCCAGTCGCGTCCACGCACCAGGAAGGGCTTCCCCTCGAAACAGCCTTGCGTGAACGAGGCCTCGATCAACGTGGCCTGTTGCTCCGCGTTCAGCTCGGCCCACCCGCGGCCCTGGAGCAGGCCTTTCTCCAACTCGTAGCCATCACCCAGCAACTGCGCGTGCACCGAGTCGCCGATGTACGCGTGCCCACCGTTCTGGAACTGCCAGACGTGACACACCTCGTGCACCAGGATGTGGCTGCGCAGCGGCAGGTACCCGCTGGGCAGGAACATCGTCTCTTCGATCACGAAGGCGCGCCGGCTGGCGTTGAGCAACCCGCGCACGTTCTCTCGGATGCGGATCTTCGAGAGGTCGACGCTGCTTTCGTAGATGGGCGCGATCAGCTCGCGCTCGGTCTGCGTGAGCGATCGAGAAGGTGCCCGGCTGACCAGGGCCACTGCCTGCACCACGCGCGCGGTGAGGTGACCGAAGGCGGCCTTCCAGCTCATCGAGCGGAACCGCCAGCAGCGGAACGCTGCGCGAGACAGACCCGGATCATCGAGCGGAACCGCCAGCAGCGGAACGCTGCGCGAGACAGACGGGAGCGACCCAGATCATCTGCAGCGGTGCTCGTAGAGCGGAGGCGGATCGACCAGCTTCTCACTGGCCGTGAAGTACGACTGCCCGTCGGAGCCATAGGCCACCGCCTCGCCCTGCCCTTCACTCGCCGTGGGCACCGTCACCGGATCGACCGTGAAGAGCTTCTCGAAGTCGGTCTCCTCCGCCGGCAAGCGCAGCTCGACCATGCGGTTGTACATGCGCAACAACACCGCGGTGCCGCACCCGTTGACGTCGGCGCCGGTCAACGGACGATCAGTCGAGCCGGGCACCGTGAGCGTGGCCACCCGCTCGAGCACCGCCACCTTCCCCGAATCGAAGGGGAGCGGAAACCGGTAGACCTCGCTCGGGGCGCTGTCTTCTTTGGTCACCAGGTAGAGCCGGCCCGTGGAGGGGTGCATGAAGATCGCCTCCGAGTTGTGCCGGCCTCCTTGCGGATATTCGTAGCGGAAGCGCTCCCAGGGAACGCTGGTGGTGCCCGAGGTCACCGTCGGCTCGGGCACGCGGTAGATGGCGTAGTCGCTGCGCAGGCGCAGGTTGTCGCCGATGTCTCCCAGGTACACGCAGGTGCCGGTGGGGCATGGGCCCAGCGCGATGTCTTCCCAGTCGGTCGCGGTCGCCGCGTCGAGCGTGAAGGTCTGAGCGATCGCTCCGGTGGTGGCCATCGCGAAGAAGCGCGCTGAGTCACCTGAGTCGTTGTGCGCGTAGAAGACGCCGGGCTGGGCACGGCTGGCCACCAGGCCGGAGAGCTCGACCAGCGGGTCGGCGACGAGGCCGCGGTTTCGGGGATTGCCCCATTGTTGGCAGTCGCAAGACACGCCGGCGTCGACTGTCGCGGAGGCGTCGGGGGTGGAGGCGTCGACATCAGGCACCAGCGTGGCGGCTGGCTTGGGGGTGCAGGCGAGGAGCAGGAGAAGGAGGACGAGGTGCTTCACTCGGTCATCGTGCACGAAGGGTGCGTTCGGGTTCCAGCGAACAGAAAGAGTATTCACATCGAGGCGTCGTGGACGATGCGCCACTGGTTTTGAGTGCGGCGGAACACCACCACCGTGTGACCCATGGCCGCGGGTTTGTCGGGGTATTCCAGCGTCCACTTCGCGGCGACCGAGACGGCCTCGGCGGTCTCCCGCACGTCGACGGGGCTCAAGGTCAGCTTCCCCATCGCAGCAGCGGTCGGGTACTTCTTCTTGTACCGCGCGAGCACCTCGGCCCTGCCGCGCGTGACACCACTGGGTGAGACGAAGACCGCGTCGTCCGCGTAGATCGAACAGAACGCGTCGAGGTCGCCTTTGCTCCACGCGGCCGCCTGGCGCTCGAGCAACGCGAGCACCTCGTGACCTCCATCTGCAGCGGCCATCGACAAAGTCAGGGCGTACGCGAGCACGTGGCGAGGCCGATCTTCCGCATCTCGGGGAGGAACTGCTCAGGGGGCAGGAAGCCGGTCATGCGCGGGTTCTGCAGCACTTCACCCATCGGGTCGATGAAGGCCACGGTGGGCAGGCCCTTCACCCCGAAGCGCTCGTACAACGCGGCCGTCACGTCGTTCTCGTTGGTGCCATCGACCTTGATGGTCACGAAGCGGCCCGCTTCGGCCACCACGGTGGGCGCGACGTAGGTCAGATGATCGAGCTCCTTACAGGCCGCACACCAGTCGGCGAAGAAGTCGATCATCACCGGCTTGCAGTCGGCCTTCGCCTTCGCCAGCACCTGTTCGAAAGGCGCCAGCGACTCTTCCGGCTTGAAGGTGAGCGCCCAGGTGAACTCCGCGGGCGGGCCGCCGCCTTCGATGAGCTTCGGGGCCATTTCAGGGGCTGCCATGCGCACCATGAACGCGACCAGCACCGCCGTCACGCCGATGCTCTTGGGCAACCACTGCGTGCCTTCTTTGAAGGACAGGTGAATCGCGCCGACGAGCACGCCGATGAACGCGAGCGCCGCGCCGACGGTGATGGCCACGCTGCGGCCCATCAACTCGGTCGACGAGCCGATCAGCTCCCGAAGGGCCGGCGACGCATCGCGCAGGTAACCGAGGGCCATCGCCAGCAGCGCGATCCCGAACACGCTCTTGACCCACTCCATCCACACGCCGCTCTTGGGCAGACGCATGGTGAAGACGCCGATGAGGAAGAACGGAACGCCGATGCCCATCGCGTAGATGAACAGCAGACCGCCGCCGATCACCGGATCACGCGTCTGCGCCACCCAGGTGAGCACGCCGGTCAGCACCGGCCCCGTGCAGGGCGCTGCGAGGAAACCGGCCACGCTGCCCATCAAGAGGGCGCCGATGATGCCGCCACCGCCCACGCCGTTGAGCCTGGTGGCCAGGCCCGACGGCAGCGCCAGCTCGAAGGCCCCGAACATGGAGCTCGCCAACACCGCCATGAAGATCGCCAGGCCCACCAGCACCCAGGTGTTCCCCAACACCGAGCCGAAGGCCCGGCCGGACAACGCCGCGAACACGCCGAGCGACGCGAAGACGATGCCCATGCCCACCACGTAGGCGGTGGTGAGGATGAGCGCCCTGCCCTTCGACTCTGCCTGGCGCGCGCCGAAGACGCCGACCGTGATCGGAATGAGCGGGTACACGCAGGGGGTGAGCGAGGTGAGCAAGCCGCCCAGGAAGATCACCCCGGCCGCGATGAAGAGCCGGCCGGAAGCGAGCAGCGACGACGCGTCCAACGATGAAGTGGGCCCCGCGGGAATGAGCGAGGGAATGAACACCAGCCCGATGGCGGAGAGGGAAGCCAGGGCGAGAACGGTCGAACGCTTCATGTGTGAGTTCAATATGCAGTCAGCGGGCAGCGCGTTTCCAAGAGAATTCGCTCCCGCAGTCAGCCGATTGAATTCACTGGGGTTTCTTCACCTCGAGCCCCGCACTTCGGGCGAGGCCCATCACGCCTTCCACGGCGGCGGCGATGTACCCGAAGGGGTTCGCGCCATCGACCGCGGTGATGTGCACCTCGCCCATCTTCTGCTGGAAGGCGGCGGCGAGCTCCGGAAGCCGGTTGGCCACCACCAGCTGGATCGCTTCGGGCGAGAGGTTGTTTTCGATCTGCCGCAGCTTGGCGGCGCGATCGAGCTCGAACGATCCCAGCAGCTGCTGCTTCTGCACCTCGAGCTCCACGGTGCGCGTCTCGATCTCCGTCAGCGCCCGTTTGGCTTCGGCCACGTCGGCCGCCGTGCGCAGCAGCTCACCCGACTGCGCCTCCTGCTGGAGCCGCGCCTGGTGCCGCGCCTGTTCAGCCTGCGCTTCCAGCTGCACCGCTTCGAGCTCGGCGCGCAGCTTCTCCTGCTGCAGCTGCACCTCGGCGTTCAGCTTCTGCAGCGCGTGGCGTTGATCGGCCTGGGCCTTCTCGAGCAAGGCGGCCTCTTCAGCGAGCTGGCGCCGCTGGCGAACCTCCTGCTCGGCGTTGATCTTCTGAAGTTGAAACTCCCGCTCCGAGGCGATCTGCGCAGCGCGAGTGGCACGTTCCTGGGAGAGCTTGGCCTCTTCCACCTTCGCGTCTGAAGCGAGCTTCTCGAGACGGGCTGACTCATCGGCGGCCTGCTTCTGCCGGCGGATCTCGGTGGTGGCGGAGACCTTGATCAGCTCGACCTCACGCTCGGTCGCGGTCTCATCGGTGCGAATCGCGCGCTCTTTGGCGAGCTCAGCTTCCCGCGCGACCTGCTCCTGCGAGAGGCGGAAACGCGCCTGCATGTTCGAGAACACCTGGCCCGAGAGCACCCGCACGTCCTGGATCTCGATGGTGTCGACCACCACGCCCCAGCCCCGATCAGTCACGTCTTCCATGCGGCCTTCACCGCTCACCACGGGCGCGATCTCGCGCACCAGCTCGGTCGACAGGGCGTCTTTGCGCCGGGTGAGGCACTGCTCGACGGTGAGGTTCGCGATCAGCCGGCGAGAGGCGCCCACGCACATCTCCTCCATCATCTCGGCGAGCTTCTCCTGCGCGCGCTCGGGGAAGCTGAAGTTGAGCATGCGCGAGGCGATCAGCGGCTCGGCGATCCGGTACACCGCGATGCCGGTCACCTTCACGCCCACTTTTTCCTGGGTGATCTGATCAGCCACGAAGTGGAGCCGTTGAACAGTCGTGGGCACGATGGCCATCGAGTCCCACGGCCACTTGAAGACGGTGGCGCCCTGACCGGCCGAGACCACCTTGCCGCCGCGCATGCGAATCAAGAACTCGCTGGGCTTGGCCGAGATCCAGCCCCACTTCTTCGTCTTCTCCGGATCCTCTTCGGGCTTTCCGCGGCGCCAACCGTCGGCGTACCGAGCACCATCACTCTGCAACGAAGCGGAGAGCTGAACCGGAGCGTGTTTGGTCATGGCTGCTCTCAAAGCGAGCGGCGTGCCGGGAGGCAGGTGCCTGAAACTCCGTCTGAGGGTGATCCGAGATGGATCAGATCGCAGCGATCTTGATCACCACGTCGGGGTGCAGGAGCGCGAACGCCTTGTCGAAGGTGACCACCTTGCCTCCGTGATGGCGGGCGAGCGCGGCGAGGTAGGCGTCGGTCACCTGGGCCCCGCCCTGCAACCGCTTCGGTGAGACCTCGGCGTAGCTGAGCGTGTCTGGCCAGAACACGTGGGCCGGGTGCGCGAGCATCGACTCGAGCGTGCGCCAGGCGGCCTCGAGGCTGGGATCCTGGGCCGTGCGCGGATGGAGGCGAAGCAGCGTGCCCTGGGTGATCGGGCACGTGGCGAACTTGCTGACGTTCGCCTCGAACCACGCGCGCGCTCCGGCGTGCTGGGAAGCGCCCGGCACGGAGAGGGCGAGCAGCACGTTGCCATCGAGCAGCCAGGTGGGAGACGTCATTTCTTGAACGCCTCGAGCCGCGCTTCATCTTCTTCGGCTTCCAGGCGTTGAGCCTCGTCGGGGTGCACGATCACACCCTTTCTCGCTTCGAAGGTCGCCCAGGGCGCCGCCGCGGAAGGCACCTGGATCGGGCTGGCGGGCGCTTCGGCCACCCGCCGCAGCAGCGTGTTCACCACCTGGCTCATCGACAGGTCTTCGCTGCGGGAGAGTGACTTCACGAACCCGTAGAGATCCTCATCGAGCGAAATTGTAAGTCTCATGGCTTAGCCTTGGTGAAGTGGTGAAGAGGTGCACTGGTTCATCTCAGGCCACTGTAACTGCTCGATCTGACATCCGCTGCGCGCAGATCTTGCGAGTCGCTCGCAAGTGAATGCAACACCCCGGAACTACTGATCGTGGACTTGACTGGTCCACCTTCCCTTCGTTAGAGCAGAGATACCGGACCGCGCTGGTCCACATTCGAGCCGACGCCCTCGGGCGGATGGAACAGAGGGAAGAAACAGCCATGAAGCTCCCCATCTACATGGACTACCACGCCACCACGCCCATGGACCCGAGGGTCCTGGACGCGATGAAGCCTTACTTCGTGGAGGACTTCGGAAACGCCGCCTCGCGCAACCACGCCTTCGGCTGGAAAGCGGAAGCCGCGGTCGAGAAAGCGCGCAAGCAGATCGGTGCGCTGATCGGCGCCTCCGACAAGGAGATCGTCTTCACCTCCGGCGCCACCGAGTCGAACAACCTCGCCATCAAGGGCGTGGTCGATTTCTACAAAGACAAGGGCGACCACATCATCACGGTCTCCACCGAGCACAAGGCGGTGCTCGACACCTGCAAGCGCCTCGAGCGTCAGCGGGCCGAGCGCATCGACGAGCTCAAGCTTCAGCGCCTGATGGAGCTGACCGAAAAAGACGTCGACCCGGAAGAGCTCGCCTCGTTGGAGATCAAGTACTCGCTCGAGAACGACACCGTGCTCAAGCGCTGGATCGACAAGGTTCGCGTCGGCGCGCGGGTGACCTACCTGACGCCCAAGAAGGACGGCCTGGTCGATCTCGAGCAACTGCGCGAGGCGATCACCGATCGCACGATCCTCGTGAGCGTGATGTTGGCGAATAATGAGATCGGCGTGGTGCAGCCGGTCAACGAGATCGGCGCCCTCTGCCGTGAGAAGGGCGTGCTCTTCCACACCGACGCCGTGCAAGGCGTGGGCAAGATCCCCTTCAGCGTCGACGCGGCGAAGGCAGACCTGGTCTCCATCACCGCACACAAGATGTACGGCCCCAAGGGCGTGGGCGCGTTGTACGTGCGCCGCAAGCCCAGGGTGCGCGTGCGTGAGCAGATCGACGGCGGTGGTCACGAGCGTGGCATGCGCTCGGGCACCCTGAACGTCGCCGGCATCGTGGGTTTCGGCGCGGCCGCGGAGCTCGCTCAGCAGGAGATGACGTCGGAAGCCGCTCGCGTTTCCGCCCTGCGTGATCGGCTCTTCAAGGGCATCTCGGCGAAGCTCGACTACCTCACCGTCAACGGTTCGGAGCGCGCGCGTCTGCCGGGCAACCTGAACGTGTCCTTCTCCTTCGCTGAAGGTGAAGGGCTGATGATGGCCATCAAGGACGTGGCGGTCTCGTCGGGGTCGGCCTGCACTTCGGCGTCGCTCGAGCCGTCGTACGTGCTGCGCGCGCTGGGCGTGGAAGAAGAGATGGCGCACAGCTCGATTCGGTTCGGGCTGGGCCGCTTCAGCACCGAAGAAGAAGTCGACTACGTCATCGCCCTCGTCGTGAAGGCAGTGACCAAGTTGCGCGACATGAGCCCTCTCTACGAGATGGCCAAAGAAGGCATCGACCTCAAGAAGATCGAGTGGAAAGCCCACTGAGTTTCAAGGAGACACCATGGCGTACAGCGACAAAGTGATTGAGCACTTCGAGAACCCCGGCAACGTCGGGACGCTCGACAAGAATGATCCCAACGTGGGCACCGGTCTGGTCGGTGCTCCTGCCTGCGGCGACGTGATGCGCCTGCAGCTGAAGATCAGCGACGACGGCGTGATTCAAGACGCCAAGTTCAAGACCTTCGGGTGCGGCTCGGCCATCGCCAGCAGCTCGCTCGTCACCGAGTGGGTGAAGGGCAAGTCGATGGACGACGCGATGAAGATCACGAACAAGGACATCGCCCTGGAGCTCTCGCTCCCCCCGGTGAAGATCCACTGCTCCGTGCTCGCCGAAGACGCCATCAAGGCGGCCATCGAAGACTTCCGCGCCAAGCGCGCCGCGCGGGTCACGCCTGCCGTGGCCGCTGAAGTGGCCAAGGAGGCTTGACCATGACGGCCGTCGAAACCCAGCCCGTTTCAGCACCCGCGGCCGTGCCCGGTGGCAAGCCCATGGGCAAGGGCATCGGTTTGACGGACAGCGCCGTGGCCCGTCTTCAGCGCCTGCTCGCCGAGCGCAAGACCCCCGACGCGGGCCTGCGCATCGCGGTGAAGGGCGGCGGCTGCAGCGGCCTCGCCTACCACATGGAGTGGGCCGAGAAGGCCCGTGAGCGCGACAAGACCTTCGAGCGCGAAGGGGTGCGCGTGTTCATCGACCCGAAGAGCTACCTCTACCTCATGGGCACCGAGCTGGTGTTCGAGGAAGGCCTGCTGGCGTCTGGCTTCAAGTTGCAGAACCCGAACGTGAAGGGTTCTTGCGGCTGCGGCGATTCGTTCACGGTGTGAACCGTGACGCACTTCGACCTGTTCAATCTGGCTCCCAGCGTCGACCTCGACGTCGCCGCGCTGGAGACGCAGCACCGCAAGCTGGCGATGGAGTGGCACCCTGATCGCGCCGGCTCCGATCACCACGCGCGCAGGCTGGCGGCCGAGAAGTCGGCTGCGCTGAATGACGCGATCAAGGTGCTCAAAGACCCCGTGCGCCGCGCGTTCTACGTGTTGGAGCTCAAGGGCGTGAAGCTCGACTCCGATCAGTCTGCCGCCAGGGTGAAGATGCCCATGGATTTCCTCGAGGAGATCATGGAGCAGCGCGAGGCCCTCGATGCGGTGAAGGCCACCCGCAAGCTCGACGTGGCGCACGTGATGGCGGTGAAGATCCGCGACGCGCGCGACAAGACGCTCGAGCAGGCCCAGCGAGCGCTGCGGCGCGATGACGTGCCGGCCGCCACCACGGCGCTCGGACGAGTTCGTTACTACACGCGCTTCCTCGAAGAGGTCGACGCGTTCGAAGAGGAGTTACTGTCGTGAAGGGCTACCTGCAGATCCACGATCCGCTCAAGCCGAAGGGCAGCGTGGTGGGCATCGATTTGGGGACGACGAACTCGCTGGTGGCGGCGGTGATCGACGGCAAGGCGCGCTGCCTGCCGGCCGACGAAGGTGACGGGCTGTTGCTCCCTTCGGTGGTGCACTACGCCGACAACGGCAGCGTGGTGGTCGGCAAGTACGCCGCGCAGCTGCTCCCCCAGTTTCCGCACGACACCATCAAGTCGGTGAAGCGGTTCATGGGCAAGTCGTTGGGTGACGTCGAGACGAAGAAGCTCGGCGCGTACCAGTTCGCCACCGGCAAGGGCGTGGTGCGCTTTCAGGTGAAGGGCGGCCAACCGGTCACGCCGATCGAGGTGTCGGGCGAGATCCTCCGGCAGCTCAAGCGCAAGGCAGAGTCGTACTTCGCCGGCAAGGTCGAGCAGGCGGTGATCACCGTGCCTGCGTACTTCGACGACGCTCAGCGGCAGGCCACGCGCGATGCGGGGCGGCTGGCGGGCCTCGAGGTGTTGCGGCTGCTCAACGAGCCCACCGCGGCGGCCCTGGCCTACGGCCTCGATAAGGGCGTGCAAGGGGTCTACGCGGTCTACGATCTGGGCGGCGGCACCTTCGACATCTCGATTCTCGAGCTCATCGACGGCGTCTTCCAGGTGAAGTCGGTGGGCGGTGATTCGGCGTTGGGTGGCGACGACTTCGATCGGGCGATCGTGCAGAAGCTGATGACCGCTCGCGGGATCAGTGAGCCCACGCCGCAGCAGGTCGCGTCGATGCTCCAGCTGGCCCAGGGCGCGAAGGAGCGCCTCACCGACTCGGAGACCACCACGCTCGACTTCGAAGGCACGCCCTTCCCCGTCTCGCGGGCGGACTTCAACGAGTGGATCTCGTCACTGCTCGCCAAGACGGGCGCTTCGGTTCGCCGGGCCATCAAGGACGCCGGGCTGACCGTGGAGCAGGTCAAGGGCGTGGTGCTGGTCGGTGGTTCGACCCGGGTCCCCGCGGTGCGTTCGTACGTGGCGGAGCTGTTCGGCAAGCCCGCGCTGGCCGACATCGATCCCGATCAGGTCGTGGCGCTGGGTGCGGCGATTCAGGCCGACCTGCTCACCAACGAAGCGCGCAAAGACGAGGTGCTGCTGCTCGACGTGATTCCGCTCTCGCTGGGCCTGGAGACCATGGGCGGCGTGGCGGAGAAGCTGATTCCCCGCAACTCGGCGATCCCCATCGCGCAGGCGCAGGTGTTCACCACCTTCCAGGATGGCCAGACCGGCATGGACATCCACGTGGTGCAGGGCGAACGCGAGCTGGTGGCCGACAACCGATCCCTGGCGCGTTTCCGGCTGGCCGGGATTCCTCCGATGGCCGCGGGCATGGGCCGGGTGCAGGTGATCTTCCGCGTCGATGCCGACGGCATCCTCTCGGTGGCCGCGAAAGAAGAGACCACCGGCCTCGAGCAGAAGATCACCGTCAAGCCGTCGCATGGCCTGACCGATGAAGAAATCGAGCAGATGCTGCTCGACTCGATCGATCACGCCGAAGACGACATGCAGCGGCGCATGCTGGCCGAGCAGCGGGTCGAGGCCGAACGGCTGCTGATGGACGGCGCCAAGCAGCTCAAGGAGAACGGCGACCTGCTCTCGGCAGACGAGCGCAAGTCGTTCGAGCAGCAGCTGACCCGGTTGGCTCAGATCACCAGGACCGAGACCGATCACGAGGCGCTCAAGGCGGCCATCACCGAGGTCGATGGCCTCGCCCGGCCCTTCGTGGAGCGCATCATGGACCGCGCGATCGGCAAAGCCGCCGTCGGTCACCGCATGGAGGACTTCTGATGCCCCGGGTGACCTTTCGCAGCGCGCTCCAGGAGGTGGTGGCCGAGGTGCCGACGGGCACGTCCTTGCTGGAGGCCGCGGAGACGGTGGGCGGCCAGGTCGGGCACTCGTGTGGCGGGGTCTGCGCCTGCAGCACCTGCCACGTCTGGGTGCGGAAGGGCCTCGAGAGCCTCTCCGAGCAGGACGACATGGAGTTGGACCGCCTCGACCTCGCCTACGACGTGAAGCCGCAGTCGCGGCTGGGCTGCCAGGCGAAGGTGGGCACCGACGACATCGAGGTCTGGATCACCGAAGAGTCGCTCAAGGCCTTCATGGATGAGAACCCGAACGTCCGCCACGCGCTCGAAGCCGAAGGAAAGTGGCCGCCGAAAAAGTTTTCCTGAGCGGGCGTCAGGCTCTCGTTGACTTCACCGTCCGCCCAAATGTATTGAGCGACGGCCTTCGCCCGGGTGGCGGAATTGGTAGACGCGCTAGATTCAGGGTCTAGTACTGGCAACAGTGTGGAGGTTCGAGTCCTCTCCCGGGCACAGAGGGAATCGGTGAAAGCCGATTCCCTCTTTTTTTTGTTCTAAGAGGCCAGATGCGAATTCTCCTCGCGGTCGGCCTTCTCCTCCTCAGCTGTGACGCGGTCGAAGAGGATCTCCCCGGCAAGCTGGTGCGGGTCGAGGTCACCACGCAAGCGACCGACTGCATCCCCGCCCGCTTCAGTGGCGACGCCGGCGTTCAATTCGTGGGCGAACGCGCAGACGGCGGCCTGGTCTTCACCATGGGCCAGAACGTTCAGTACGGCCCGATCATCGACGGGGGCGCACTTGAGAGCGTGCAGCGCCAGCTGGTGCCCTCCCCCAACGACGGCGGCGCCACGGTCGGCGCAGGCGTCGGCTGCGAGGGCTCGTTCTCAGCCTGGGAACGAAGCGGCGACGGCGTCAGCCTGAGCCAGACCTGGCCCGGCGCCAACACATGCCCCTCGGGCCCGATCTGGCTGCCTTCGAAGGCCTGCACCAGCACCCGGCTCTACACCTTCACCGAGGTGGGGACCTGTCAGCTGCGCTGCGTGCGGATCTCCACCAGCGGCGAAGTCGACTGCTCCTGCTAGTGCTCAAGACCGTCTTCAAGAGCCCCATTCGTGCCGAGGCCGAGCTCATCCGGTCGCGATTGGAAGGGGCCGGCTTTCACCCCGCCATCACCGGCGCGGCGCTCCACAACAGCTTGATGCCGATGCTGATGGAGGTGGAGAGCGAAGTCGCCGTGCCTGAGTCGGAGCACGAAGACGCAGTGGAGTTCTTGAGCGAGTCGCGGCTCAAGCTCGAAGGCACCGAGGCGAGCGGCGAGATCGTCGAAGGCTCGGTGTGCCCGGTGCACGAGCAGCCGGCCGTGGCAGCGTGTGATCGGTGCGGCACGTTCTTGTGCGCGCGGTGCGGATCGTTGGGCGTTCCGCCGCTGTGCGAAGACTGCGTGGTGCGGCAGGACAAACCGCGTGAACGCCCGCGCTGGGTCACCTTCGTGGCGCGGTTGTGGTTCGTGTTCTGGGTGGGCCCGCCGCTGATCGTCGCGCTCATCGCGATGCTGGCGTGGCTGTTCCGCTCGACACGTTAACGATCGCGATAGCCGGCTTCGAGTTGGTGTCGAATTCCGAGAATCCGCACCAGGTCGTCGAGCTCTTCGTATTGATACAGCGCGATGAACCCGGTCTTCGCGACAGAGATCACCAGCTCGCGCAGTGCACTGCTCGGCACCGGCCGTCCGATATGCGGATGCTGCTCGAGAATCATCACCGCAGTTCGGATCGACTCGATCTGCCGCTCAGCCCACTCGGCATCTCGCTCGAGATTGAAGCCAAAGATGCGCTCGAGGTCACTCAGCGCTCCGTCGTCGAAGTGGATCACGAGAGGCGGCGCGCTTTGGGTCTCTTCGTCTTCGCACCTCGAACCCGGGCGCGCAGGTACGAGAACACCTCGTCCGCAGGGATGGCCTTCCCCGTCTTCTTCATGCCCTCGAGTCTGCGCTCAGCCTCTGCGCGAAACGCCGTCTGTGCTTCCTCGGCATCGAGCTTCTCCTTGATCGCCTGCAGCATGAAGGCGTGAGCGCTCGTCTCGGTGGACTCAACCAGCTTCGCGATTCGTTCCGCCATCTCGTCTGGAAGCCTGAGTGATACGGGCATGCGCAACCTCCGTATGACAAATGTAGTACCTCGGCCGGTTGAGGTCCACCGTGCCTGTGATGTCCGGTCGTCGAGGGTGATTTCGAGGAGGGGGCATGACCAAAGTTCGCGGCTTCGATCACCCCCTGAATCGCAACCTCGGCCCCAGCCGCGAGAGCCTCCGCAACTCTTCGGATCAATTGAGGAAAGGCCTTCAGACGGCCGAAAAGAACCTCACGAGCGACGAGGCGAAGGTCAAGAAGAGCCAGTCGAAGCTGCTCGAGCTCAGCAGCAAGGCGCTGTCCCTCAACGTTCAGATGGCGCAGGGCAAGCCGCCCGAGGCGCTCAAGGATGAGCTCGCCGCGGTGCAGAGCGAGCTCAAGACAGCTCTCGCTGAGAACGAGGGGGCGGTGACGGCTCTGGGCATCTCGAAGAAGAACGTCGAGATGCTGCAGAACCTCGTGCTCGGGCACGAGAGCGCCAGCGACGCGACCCTTCAGAAGAATGGCCGCATGCGCGAGTTCGACGTGAGCGCGGTCGACGTCACCGACGCAGGCAGCCTCACGCGCAACGAACAGGTGCGCATTCTCGGGCGCCCCGTCGAGGTGTCCGTCGACGAGGCGACGTCGGCCGATCGGCGCCAGGTGTCGATGTCGATCGCCGTGAAACCCGAGAACGGCGCCGCCATGCTCGCGCTGCAGCTCAAGAACTCGCCGCCCGAGGTGCAGGCCGCGCTGCTCAAGAAGCTGTCAGACCCGAAGCGCAACCACCTCGAGCTGCTCATGCAGCACGCCGGCTCGTCGAAGGCGGTCGCCGGGGCATTGCTCGACGCAGCGGCGAACGCGACGGGACCGGCGAGGCAGCAGCTCCTCTCGGCGCTCGCCAAACACGGCGGCACGAACGCCGCCGCTGCCGCGAAGGAGCTGATCAAGAAGGGCGAGTCTTTCGAGGTCTCCGCCGCGTTGATCAGGGAGCTCAAGGCCGCCGGAAAAACCGACGCGGTGGTCGAGCTCACGGGCGCCGTGGCCGGAGAGCTCAGGGAGCTGCGCGGCCAGTTCGAGAAGACCAAGAAGGTCACCGACGAGCTGAACGGCGATCTCGCCCGGCTGGTGGTCGGCTTCGGCAAGTCGCTCGACAAGAACCAGCTGGCGAAGGGCGTCGAGGCCTTCAAGCAGGGTCACACGAAGCAGTACGACGCCTTCGAGAGCGCGAGCAACGAGTACGCGAAGGCGCTCACGCTGTTGTCGGCCGCCGGCGACATGCCCGTGCCGGACCAGGCGATGACAATGCGCGTGAAGGGCGCGCCCGGCATGCCGCTCAAGAACTCCATGTTCGCGAGCGAGGCAGACAAGGCCCTCGTCGGGTTCCAGGACGAGCTGCAAGCCCTCGCGAAGAAGAACCTCGCGGCGCTCACCGACACCCCGCGGGGCCAGGAGGCGCTCCAGAAGGCTTTCACGCAGCAGTCGGCTGGCATCCCGAACTGGGTCGACTCGCTCAAGGATCTCCACGGCGTCTCGAAGGACCTTCACGGCACGCTCTCGAAGACCCTGCCCACCATCGTCTCGCAGGGCCTGGGGCGCATGGCGCTGCGCGGCACCGCCACGAAGGAGATCACCGAATCCCTGGTGCGGAACCACAAGCTGCTGGGGCTCACGCAGGAGGGCGCCGAGAGCTTCGCGAGCATCGCCAGGACGCTGGCCGACAAGAAGCTCGACCCGGCTCTTCGCAACGCAGCGCTCGAGCAGGTGAAGACCGGCGAGTGGCCGCCGAAGGTGAAGATCATCGGCGTGGCGTTGGCGCTGCCCGACCTGGTGTCCGGCATCTCGAACTTCTCGAACGCCAAGACGGTCGATCAGCTCTCCACCATCGTGAAGGGCGCCGATCTCACCAACGAGATCGCCGGCCTGATGATGAAGGAGACCGCCTTCATGAAGGTGCTCGGCAAGGGCCTCGGCGTGGCGGGCGCGGTGCTCGACGTGGCAGGCGGCGTCGGGAAGATCCTCGATGGCGAGACGGTCAACGGCTCGGCAGACATCGCCTCGGGCGTGGGCGCCGGCCTCATGCTCATTCCCGGCGGTCAGCTCGCGGGCGCGGCCATCATCGCGGCGAGCCTGATCGCCAAGCACATCTGGGGCGAAGACCCTGCGGCCGACGCCGAGAAGGCCGATGAGAAAGACGCCAAGGCGTTCCTCGAGGCAGCGGGCCTCAAGACCGAGACGGCTGGAGCGCTCTCGAACGTACGCCAGTCAGATCGCCGCAACATCGGCACGTTCGTCGATCAGGCCGCCGCTTATCTGGGGATGAGCCCGGCGGCGCTGCTCAAGAAGCTCGACGCCTTGCCCAAGGCGAAGCTCGACGCGTTCACGCGCATGGTCCTCGAGATGCCGGCCGACAAGAATTGGAAGTACGCGACGAAGAAGAAGTTCGACATCTACGGCACCGACAACGTGCGGCAGGCGCGCACGTTCAACGCGTCGTTCGGGCCGAAGAGCATGCCCACCGCCATCGAGTGGATGACGAAGAACGGAATCATCGAACAGCCCAAGCCAACCAGTACCTCGCCACAGTGAAGATGATCGATTGACCGCGTCTACACCGGTCCTCCCGAGCGAAGTCGAGGGAGCACTTCCGCATCGGGCTGCAGTGACCCATCTCGACTGCGCTCGATGCGAACGGTGAGCGGTTCTGGATCGGTCAAAACACTGTGGCGAAGAACTAGAGCGCGTCGAGCCAGCTGCTGAGCACGGGGTGACGAACCACTTCACCTTGCAGGCCCCGATCAGGCGTGATCGCGAATGCGTGAATGCCGCGATTCGACAGCGCATCGAGCAACGAGCGCTGCGCCGCCGAGTCGGGTGCGAAGAGCACCGCTCCGTCGCCGCCCCCTGCCCCGCTCTGCTTGCCCGCGCAGCCGAACGTCTGCGCAAGCCTCAGAATGCGATCGAGGCCTTCTTCTTTGGTGACGCCCAGTTCCCACAGCAGCGCCTGAAGCTCTTCGCTCGCCCCCGCGACCGCCGAGAAGTCACGGCGCAGCAGCCCCGTCTCGAGCGCTTCACCCAGCCCGTCAGAGCGCTCCACGAAACGGCGGCGACCGGCCTCGTCGAACTTCCGCTCGACCTCTTTCACCAACGAGGTCGTCGACGCGCTCTGCCCACTGAAGGCGAACACCATCGGGAAGACAGGTTCGCCCATGCGCACCAGATCGACCGCGGGTGACTGCTCCATGGCGACCAGCAGGCCGCCCCGCTTCGCCGCCATCAACAACGGCGCGACGTCGTACTTGCGGTAGCGCACCACGCCGCCTGCGAAAGACGAGGCCACGTCACCGCCGCTGCCCTTGCCGCCTTGCGCGTCGGCATGGGCCAGCAGGGCGAGCTTGAGCGTGTCGAACGAGCCTTCGAGGCCGAACCGCGCGGCTTCGGCGGCCAGCACGGCCGCTCGCGCGCTGCTGCCCAGGCCCAGCTTGAGGCCGTTCACCGAGGGCGAGCTCTCGAAGGCGACCGAGAAGCCCGGGCCCTCGGTGCCGAGGAGGCGGAGCGCGAGGTCGATGGTGGTCGCGACGAACTTGAAGGCGTCGGGCACCGGTGATCCCCAGTTCACGCCCGCGGGCGTCGCGGGACCGGAGAGGCGACCGTCGGCCAGCACGATGTCGACCTGTCGATCCTGTCGCGGTCGAACCAACGCGTGGATTCGGGGGCCCACTGCGAGGATGCGAGCGACGCCTCCCCAGAGGACTGCGTACTCGCCTGAGAGGAAGAGCTTGCCGGGTGCTGAGAGTGTTCGATCCACGTGAGGCCCTCACCCCGACCCTCTCCCAAAGGGAGAGGGAGTTCCCAGTCACAGTTCTCAGCGCCAGCCGAACGCGACGGCGATCTTCGCGGCGTAGCGGGCGTTGTTCTCCAGCAGCGCGAGGTTCGCCGCGAGCGTCTTGCCCTTGGTGCGCTCCACCATCTCGCTCAGCAGGAACGGCGTGACCGCCTTGCCCTCGATCTTCTTCTTCTTCGCCAGCGCCAGCGCCGCCTTCACGTGCTTCTCGACCTCGGCCTGCTTGAGCGCCGTCTTCTGCGGCGGAGGCAGCGTGAACACCATGCCGCCCTGCTTCAGATCACGCCGCGCGCGGATCATCTCGGCCGCTTCGGAAGGGTCGTCGACCTGGTGCTCGAGCTTGAGCCCCGTCTCGCGCGTGTAGAAGCCGGGCAGCTCGCGCGTGCCGATGCCCACCACGGGCACCGCCAGGGTCTCCAGCAACTCCAACGTGCGCTCGAGATCGAGCACCGACTTGGCGCCCGCGCACACGACCGCCACCGGGAAACGCGCGATCGCCGCGAGGTCCTGGGAGATGTCGAACTGATCGCCGTGATGCACGCCGCCGATGCCGCCGGTCGCGAACACGAAGATGCCCGCCTCCGCCGCCATCTCGCAGGTCGCGCTCACCGTGGTGCCACCGGTCGCTTTGCGCGCCACGGCGATCGAGAGATCGCGCGAGCCGATCTTCATCAGGTTCTTGCCCGTCACCAGCAGCCGCGTCTGGGCCGCATCGAGACCGACGAAGAGCTGCCCGTCGATGACCGCCATGGGCGCGGGAATGGCGCCTTCGTCTCGCACCGCCGCTTCGCAGCGTTTGGCTGCTTCCACGTTGTGCGGGTACGGCAGGCCCTGCGCCAGCACTGAAGTTTCCAGCGCCACGAGGGGCTTGAGGGTGCGGCGGGCTGCGGCGACTTCTGCGGAATAGACGAGCTTCAAGCGGTCATCCCTCTCCCCAACCCTCTCCCCCTCGGGGAGAGGGAGTTTCGTGAGTACTCATGCGCGCTTCTTTTCGACGACCAGGTTGAACTCGTCGATCTTCTTGTCGAGCGTCGGCCGGCTGATGCCCAACGCCGCCGCTGCGCGGATCTTCTTACCGTTCGCCTGGCGCAGCGCCTCGCTGATCGCGTCGCGCTCGAGCCTCGAGATGCGCTCGGCCAACGACTGCGGCGCCGTATCGGCCGTGCCGCCATCTTGAATCTCAGGAGGCAGGTGCAGCGCGGTCACTTCACCACCGCCATACAGCAGCGACATGCGCTCGGCGACCAGCCGCAGCTCTTCCACGTTGCCCGGCCAGTGATGATCACCCAGCAGCCGTTTCGCGTCAGGCGAGAGGCTGGGCGGTTCTTTCCGACGGGTGCGGGTGAGCTCGCCGCAGAACCACTCGAAGAGCTGCATCACGTCGGCCTTGCGCTCCCGCAGGGGCAAGGTCTCCAGCTCGACGCCCGCGAGCGCCCGCGCCAGCTCGGCGTCGATCTCACCGCGGGTCTGCATGGCCTCGAGTGATGCGCGCGCCGTCACCATCACGCGCACGTCGACCGGCTCTTCGCCACCCTGCCGCGCCGGGGCCACCTTCTTGGCGATCAACCGCGCCAGCCGCTCCGAGACGTGCCGGGGTAACGATTCGATGCTCAGCAACAGCAGCGAGCCACCATCGGCCTTGAGCAACGCCGATGACTGCGGAGGCACGCCGGGCGCGCTGGTGCGGCCGAAGAGCGCCTCTTCCGTCTCCACGGCTGAACGGCGGCAATCGACCACCACGAACGGGCCGAGCGCCTTCGACGAACGCGAGTGAATGTAACGGGCCGTCTGCGCGCGGCCGGTGCCCACCTCGCCATGGAGCACCACGCTCTCGTGGCTCGAGGCCGCACGCCGGGCCGACTCGACCGTCTTGCGGAAGGGCCGGCTGCTGCCGATGAGCGAGATCACCGCCGCGCCCGCGTCTTGCCGGCTGCGCACCGAGGTCACCGCTTCGCCCGCCAGGCGCCCCAGCGCGGCGATGGTGCGCTGCTCTTCTTCACCGAACGGCTCCGGCCGCTCCGCGTAGAGAATGCCGAACGGCGCACCGCCCGAGGCGATCAAAGGCGCGCAGAGCAGGCCCTTCACCCGGCCGGCTTCTTTCCGCTCCAGGGCGCCCCGCACGAGTGAACGCGGCACCTCGACGGAGTCCGCGCCCACCACCGCCGCGGTCATCAGGCCTTCGGTGCCACCCAGCAGCGCGGCTGCCTTCTCAGCGTTCACGCTCCGGCCCAGCTCTTCAGCCGCGCGGCGCAGCACCATCGCTTCACTCGTCGCAGAGATGAGCGCCACCCCGGCGTGGTAGAGCCCTGCGACCGCGCCCACCGCGGGGATGAGCTCTTCCACGGGGCTGGTGTGCAGCTCCCCATCGGCTTCCCGATCCGACAGCGACGCGCGCGCCGAGGGCTCGAACAACACGGTCGAATCGCCCACCTGCAGGCGATCGCCCGGCAGCAGGATGATCTCGACCTCGAGCTTCTCGCCATTGACCAGCGTGCCGTTGCGCGACCCGAGGTCGGACACGCGCGCCTGGCCGTCTTCGATCAACAGGCGAACGTGTTTGCGCGACACCTTCGCGTCTTCGAGCGAAATGGTGCACGACGGGCTGCGCCCGATGAAGATCTCGCCTTGAACTTCGTGCCGGCGACCCGCCTGGGGCCCGGTGAGCAACAACAGCGCGGCCATCTGTCTGCCTCCGAAAAGCCCTAGGCCGGTCTCTCGAGTTGGAGCAGCTGCTCCATCTCTTCCGGTTCCAGCTGACGTCCCTCGCGAGCGACCGCGAGAGCGTTGATCTGCGAGTCATCGACTTCCACGTGCGAGCCCTTGCGCCACTCCGTCGTGCGCGTGCCGCCCTCGACCAGCTTGCCCACCAGGTTGTCGTCGTCCCACTGCACGACCTCGACCCAGAGCAGCTCCTGCTCGGGCTCGCCCTCCTCGCCATCCGGGTGCACTTCGAAAGGAGCGCGCACCATGAACGCCAGCGGCTCCATCAGCCCCTTGCGCATGTAGCGGCCCTTGAAGATGGGCAACAACCGCGAGGCGATGTCCTGCTTGGTGCGGGCCTCTTCGTCGGTCTCTTCTTCGAACCGCCCCCGGTAGTGCTTGAGGATGTCCGACATGCCGTGACGGCCTTCGGGGCTCACCACGGTGACCAGGCCCTGGGTGTGGCCGGTGAAGCTCTCTTGATCGACCTGGTAGAGGTTCGCGCGCGCTTCGTCAGCGGGCAGCAGCTGAAAGCCCATGCCCACGCTGGTCGAAATCACCTGCCGCGGCGCGGGGCCCTGGCCGAACGCGAGATCGGTGCACAGCTCCTGGAAGAAGGTCTCGGCCGCGGCCAGATCGTCTTCGGGGATGTGGAACATCTCGACGTCGGGCGCGGCGAACTTGGCCATGCCGTGGGTGTGCACCCAGTTGTTCCGTTCACCCTCGCCGATCGGCTGCGCGTGCACGGTGATGTGATCGCGGATGTCGAAGTCGAGCTCGGTGATCTCTTCCACGTCGGTCGCCGAGTGCAGCTTGAAGGCGGTGACGTCGATCGCCAGGCCCTCGCTGAGCTCCAGAATGGTGCGCACCGTCCACAAGGCTTCGAAGGCGGCGATGCTGGGCTGCGGAGAACCGGGCTCGAAGCTCACCCGGTAGAAGCCGTGGGCGTGCTCGAGGCGCTCGCGCAGCTCAGGCGTGCCGGTGAGCAGATCGGGGGTCCACCCCAACGAGGTGAGCCGGGCCTCGAACTTCACGTCGACGCGTGAGGCGTCAGCGCGCACCGAGAACAGGCAGCCGTCTTCCCCGAAGACCAGCTTCACGTCTTCGGCATCGGCCTCGAACGCCTCGACGAGCACCTCGGGCGTCAGGGGCTCGGCCGTGTCGGTGGCCACGATGTAGACGTCGCGCATGCCCGTCGTCACAGGTGTTTCTCGATCTGGCGAAAGAGGTCGACGCGATCCACGAGGTTGGTCAGGTAGTCGAGCGTGTCGGTCGGCAGCACCAACACCGGGCTCATCTTGTACCGGGTGAACCAGTCTTCGTAGAGGGCGTTCAGGCGGTTCAGGTACGCCGTGGGAATGTCTTTCTCCATCTTGCGGCCCCGCAGGTGAATGCGTTGTTTCAACGTCTTCACCGGGCAGCGCAGGTAGATCATCAAATCGGGCGGTTTGAGCGCCGAGGAGACCGTCTCATACAGCTCCCAGTAGGTCTTCCAGTCGCGTTTATCGATGTTCCGCTGACGGAAGAGGTTCTTCGCGAAGATCTCGGCGTCTTCGTAGATCGTGCGGTCCTGGATCGAGGTCCCTGACTGTTTTTCCAGCTCCCGGTGGAGCCGGAACTTGTGGGTCAGGAAGAAGATCTGGCTGCGGAAGGACCAGGTCTTCATGTCCTTGTAGAAATCGGCCAGATAGGGGTTCTGGTCGTTCGGCTCGAAGAAGGGCTGGAGCCCGTACTTCCTGCACAGGAAGGCCGTCAGCTCGGTCTTCCCGGCGCCGATGTTTCCAGCGATGGCGATGAACTTTTGCCCGGACACGAATCGACGGGTTTATTCCTGCAAACACCGGCAGTCGAGCGTTGTGACACAGACGGCGTGGACCGCGGGGTGACGTGGTACACCGGCCCGCCGTGTTCCGCCTGCTCCTCGCCTTCGCGCTGTGTGCGCTGTGTGCTTGTCAGAAGCCGCTCGACGCGAAGCTTCAGGCCGGTGACGCGGCCGCTCGCGCCGGCAAGTGGCAGGCCGCCCGCACCGCGTGGGCCGAAGCGACCCAGCTCGACCCGAAATCGGCCCCGGCCCACTGCAAGCTCGGCGTGGCCCTGTGGGAGCTGGGCCTGCAAGACGAAGCCGCGGCGGCCTGGTCGGCGGCGGTGGCCATCGACCCCACTGAAGAAGAAGCGGTGGGCAGCCTGGCGCAGCTCGATCTCGAGCGGGCCGATGCCGGGGCTGCGGTCGAGCGGTTGCTGCTGCTTCGCGCGCCCGTCTCGGCGGCCTTCCACCGGGTGCTCGCCCGGGCGTTGTTGGCGCGGGGGGGGCCTGATGACGCGGCTGCCGCCCTGACCGCTGCCCAGCGAGCCGCCGCCGCGGTGCCCGGCGACCCCGAGTCGGAGTACCTCGTCGGCTCGGCGCAGATCGCGCTGCGCCGCTTCAGCGACGCGCAAGGCACGCTGGAAGGTCTTCAACGGCGACGGCCTGAACTTCCCCTGGGGAGCTACGGCCTCGCCCGCCTCGCCGCCGCGCAGAGCCGGCAGACCGATGCACTTCTCCACCTCTCCGCCGCTCGTGCCGCCGCGGGCTCTGCCTGGAACCCCTCGAAGGTTGCAGCAGACCCGGCGTTCGCGTTTTTGAGCGCCGCGCCGGAGTTCAAAGCGCTCGTGATCAGGTAACCGCTCAAATGGTACGGAACGTCTTCTGTGTGTTGGTGGCGATCGTGTGGACCCTCTTGATGGGGGTCTGCTCGTTCCTCGCGATGATCCTCACCTTCAACCGCTCGGCCTCGATGGTGGTGGTGCAGAAGTGGTGGTCGCCCGTGCTCCTCTGGGCCGGCGGCGCGAAGCTCGAGGTGCAGGGGCTGGAGAACCTGTCGAAAGAGCAGTCGTACATCTTCGTCAGCAACCACCAGAGCACCATCGACATCCCCACCCTGTTCATGTCGCTGCCGTACGACACCCGGTTCGTAGCGAAGAAGCAGCTCAAGTGGGTGCCGATGCTCGGTTGGTACATGTGGGCCGCGAAGTTCGTGTTCGTCGACAGGGCCAATCACCGCGAGGCCGTGCGATCGCTCGATGAGGCCGGCGAGCAGATCCGCGGGGGCATCAGCATCATCGTGTTCCCCGAGGGCACGCGCAGTGATGACTGCAAGGTGCACCCGTTCAAGAAGGGCCCGTTTGCGCTGGCCATGAAGGCGCGGGTGCCGGTGGTGCCGGTGGCGATCGAGGGCTCGGGGGCGTTGATGCCGAAGAACTCGTGGCAGATCACGCCGGGGCCGATTCGGGTCAGGGTGGGCAAGCCCATCGCGCCGGAGCACTTCGAGAACGATCGCGAGTTGCTGATTCGCGAGGTGCGCGATCAGATCATCGATCAGAGCCTCGCCATGGGCGGGTTGGGGGGCGACAAGAGTGACCCGGTGGCGGCGCGTGGCCTCGAGGGTATTTCCGAACGCGGCCCGCTACCGGCGGAAGAGCGGAGCAAAGAATGAGTGCAGTCCAGCCGGTCCTCGCGCAACACGTGGCGTCTCGACGCTCCGGCATCCCCCTGCTCAACACACCGGTCACCCCGAGAGCAGCCGAGGGGGCCCTTGACCGTTCCTCCCGAGCAGAGACCGGCTTCGCCGGCGATTTCCTCCGAAGGAACAGACGCGCACCGTTCGCATCGAGCGCAGTCGAGATGCCAGCTCCGCTTCGTGCGGCAAGTGCCTCGACTCCGCTCGAGGGGGCGGGTGCGGGCTGTTCCTCTCGAGTGCGCTCGAGGCGAACGGTGGGGGGCCCTTTTTTCTTCAGCACCGTGTCCTCGCTGCTGCTGGCCCTCGCCCTCTTCTCCGGCTGCGTCACCACCACCGGCGCCAGCGCAAAGCTCACCCCGCGAGAAGAGGCGGTGGTCTTCCTCCAGCGAGGTGAAGGCGCCAGGGCCCTGCCCCTGCTGGTCGAGCTCCAGAAGAAGGCCCCTGCCGATCTCGCCCTCGCCCGCCTGGTCGCCGAAGCCCACGTGAAGGGCGGCACCGCCGACGCCTTCCTCGCCACCCTCGCCCCGCAAGACACCGCCCTGAGCCACTACCAGCAGGGCCTGGTGCGCTTCGCCCGCGCCTCCGATGCGAGCGCCCCAGCCATCGCCAACTTCAAACGCGCCGCCGCCCTGGCCCCCGCTGAGCCCGAGTTCCGCTACCGCCTCGGCGTCGCCCTGCTCGAGTCGGAGCAGTACGAGCCTGCGCGCATCGAGCTGGAGGCCGCGGTGAAAGAGGCCGGAGATCACCCCAACTGGTTTCTCCCCCTGGCCAAGGTGCGTTACCGCACGGGCGACAACCCGGGCGCGGTCGAAGCGATCCGCGCGGTGGTCACGCAGGGCGCCACCTCGGCTGACGTGAAGGTCGCCCGCGCTTTGATGGATCAGATCGCCGATCCGTTCTCCGCCCTTCCCCGCTCGGCCCGCGCCCAGTTGGAGCAGGCCATTCAGTGGCTCGAGGTGGGCGACGTGCCCCAGCAGGCCATCGTTCAGCTCGAGGAGCTGCTGCGTGATCACCCCGACGAGGCCGTCATTCACGCCCTGCTCGGCCTGGCCTGGGCGCGCCTCGATGACGCCGGCCGTGGCGTAGAGGCCCTCAAGCGGGCCATCGAACTCGCCCCGGCCGACGGGAAGAATCACTTCTACCTGGCCCAGATCTACGAGACCCGGCAACGCACCAGGAACGCCGAGGAGCATTACCAGCTGGCCCTCGACCGCAACCCCGTGCTCGACGAGGCCTGGCTCAAGCTGGGCGACTCGGCCCTCAACCGGCAGGACTACGTGACCGCGAAGAAAGACTTCGAGATCGCCGTGCGCCTGGTACCGGAGAGCGCCCCTGCCCGCGGCAAACTCGCCCTGGTGTACCAGCTCGACGGCAACTGGCCGGCCGCCGATAAGGAACTCAAGGTGGTGCTCGACAAAGACCCGGAGAACGTCGAGTTCATGCTGCGCCTGGGGGTGCTGCACACCGAACGGTTCACCAGGTCGAAGTCGAACAGCGAGAAAGACCAGGCCTCCACCGAGGCGACCGTGTGGCTGAACAAGGTGCTCGAGGCCCAGCCCGAGAACGCCATCGCCTCCCGCGCCCTGGCGCGACTGAAGATCCGCTGACGAGACGTTCGGCTACACTGCCGGGCGTGAACGAGTTCGACGGCAAGCAGCCCCCTTCCCCTGAGCCGGAGCTCGAGCTGGACAGGCCTGCACGCCCTTCGGCGCCGCCCCCGCGCCCTTCGGTGAGCAGCCCCCGCCTGCAGAGCGTTCAGAGCGCCGCGCGCGCCCAGCCGCTGGCGCCCGAAGACCGGCAGATCACCTCGAAGCGCCTTCGCGAAGGGGCGGCCGACACGCTGCTCAACTCCTTCTCCATCCTGGGAGAAGTGGTCGAGGACTTCCGGAACTCGGACCGGTTCTTCAAATACAAGGCGATGGTGATCAGCCTGTGGTTCCTGCTGGCCATCGGCTCGTTCGGCGTGGCCTGCCCCTCCACCGGCCCCACCAACGACATCAGCGCGGTGCTCGTGGTGGCCAGCGACGGCGTGAAGCCGGTCTACATGATCAAGAACGAGAGCACCGAGACCTGGCTCGACGTGGAGATCCTCGTCAATGGCGCCTACCGCTCGACCATGTCGCAGATGCCCGGTGAAGGCGGCAACGCCACCCTCTCCCCCGCGGTGCTCTTCGACGAGGCCGGCAAACGGGCGCCTGCCACGTTGCAGATCAGCGACATCGTGGTGAAGGTGCGGGAGCCCGAGGCCGAGGTGCCCCTGCTTCGGGGCGGCGCCGTCGTTCAGTAAGGCCTTCGGAACAAAAAAAGCCCCAGCTCCATTTCTGGAACCAGGGCCGATTCATTGAAGCTGCGAGTGAGGGCGGAAAACAAACGCCCTCATGGAGAAACGAAGCTTACGGCTTCTTCTCTTCGGGCTTCGCTTCCGCGGTGTCTGCAGGAGCGGCCTTCTCAGGACGGTCCACCAGCTCGAGGATCGCGATGTCCGCCGCGTCGCCCTTGCGGAAGCCACCACGCATCAGGCGCGTGTAGCCGCCCTTGCGGGTCGCGTAGCGGGTCTTCAGCTCACCGAAGATCTTCTGCAGCAACACGCGCTCGTTCACGATCTTCTGCGCGAGCCGCACGTTGTTGAGCCCACCCTTCTTACCGAGGGTGATGACCTTCTCCGCCATCTTCCGGGCCTCTTTGGCCTTGGGGACGGTGGTGACGATGCGCTCGTGCTCGATGAGCGAGGTGACCATGTTCTTGAGCATCGCAAGACGGTGAGCCGTGGTGCGCTGCAGCTTTCGATTGCCGACCTTGTGTTCCATGACTGCCTTTCAACCACCGCGGCCGTACCAGGTACCCGGTGGACGTAACCTGATGGAGGACCTCCCCCATCAGATTTTGTAGCCCGGGAGCGAAATGCCCCCGAGGTGAATCACACGCGGGGAGCCGCCGGGGGCAGCGCGACAGGCGCCGTCTTGGGGGGCCAGTTCTCGAGCTTCATGCCGAGCGACAGACCCATCTCGGCGAGGATCTCTTTGATCTCCTTGAGCGACTTGCGGCCGAAGTTCTTCGTCTTGAGCATCTCGGCCTCCGTCTTCTGAACGAGGTCACCGATGGTGCGGATGTTCGCCTGCTGCAGGCAGTTCGCGCTGCGCACCGAGAGCTCCAGCTCGTCGACCGAGCGGAAGAGGTTCTCGTTGAGCTTCGCTTCCTGCATCGGGGTCTCGACGGCCGTCGGCTCTTCCGACTCCTCGAAGTTCACGAACACCGTCAGCTGCTCTTTGATGATCTTCGCGGCGTAGGCCACGGCGTCCTGGGGGCTGACGGAACCGTCCGTCCACACCTCGAGGGAGAGCTTGTCGTAGTCGGTCTGCTGACCGACGCGCGCGTTGGTCACCAGGTAGTTGACCTTCGAGACGGGCGAGAACAACGAGTCGATCGCGATGGCGCCGATGGGCGAACCGGCGACCTTGTTGTTCTGCGCGGGCACGTAACCACGGCCACGGCGGCAGGTGATCTCCATGCGAATCTTGCCGCCCTCAGCGAGCGTGCAGATGTGGTGACCGGGGTTGAGCACTTCGACCTGGTCGTCGGTGATCAGGTCGCCGGCCTTCACGTCCTTCGGGCCTTCGGCCTCGATGCGGATCGTCTTGGCCTCGTTGGTGTGCATGCGCAGACGCACTTCCTTGAGGTTCAGCACGATGTCCGTCACGTCTTCCGACACTTCGGGGATCGTCGTGAACTCGTGCTCCACGAGCCCGCCGTTGCCCTCGATCTTCACGGTGGTGATCGCGGCGCCCTGCAGCGACGAGAGCAGCACGCGGCGAAGCGAGTTGCCCATGGTGGTGCCAAACCCGCGCTCGAGCGGCTCGGCGACGAACTTGCCGTAGGTGCCCGTGCTCTCGGAGTCGACATCGATCTTCCGGGGCTTGATGAGGTCGCGCCAGTTCTTCGCAATCAGAGACGTGTCAGCCATTGTGTGTTGCCTCGTTCGAGCCGCCACCAACGTACCCACCGTGATGGTGGGAGGACGACTTCATGAGAGTGTGGTGCTGCTTACTTCAAAGTCTTGAAACGGCAAGGAGCAGATCGGCCCGAAGGCGCGACCTGCTCCAGGTCAGCTCAGGAGAGCCAGCCGATTACTTCGAGTACAACTCGACGATCAGCTGCTCCTGGATGGGCATCGTCAGGTCTTCGCGGTTCGGAACCGTGCGGACCGTGCCCTTGAGGCCCTTCTTGTCGACGTCGAGCCACTGGGGGATGCCGCGGCGATCGACCGTCTCGATGGCCTCCTGAATGCGGAGGATCTTCTTGCTCTTCTCGTGCACTTCGATCACCGAGCCGGGCTTGACCGAGAACGAGGGAATGTTGACCCGCTTGCCGTTCACCGTGAAGTGACCGTGGCGAACCAGCTGGCGCGCTTCAGCGCGGGTGTCAGCGAAGCCCATGCGGAAGACGACGTTGTCGAAGCGCAGCTCCAGCATCTGGAGGAGCGTCTCGCCCGTCTTGCCCTTGGCCGCCGCAGCGCGGTGGAAGTAGCCCCGGAACTGGCTCTCGAGCAGGCCGTACATGCGCTTGACCTTCTGCTTCTCGCGCAGCTGAACGCCGTAGTTCGAGAACTTCACGCGACCCTGGCCGTGCTGGCCGGGAGGGTACGGGCGACGCTCGATGGCGCACTTGTCCGTGTAGCAACGGTCGCCCTTGAGGTACATCTTGAGATTTTCACGCCGGCAGATGCGGCAGACGCTTGCGGTGTAACGAGCCAAAGTCGGTCTCCAGTTTTCTTTTGGAAGAAGAGTTCAGGTCAGACGCGACGGCGCTTGGCCATCCGGCATCCGTTGTGGGGAATCGGGGTGACGTCGCGGATGAGCGAGATCTTGAGGCCGGCAGCGGCCAGCGCGCGGAGCGCCGACTCACGACCTGACCCAGGACCCTTCACCAGCACCTGAACGTTCTTCATGCCGTGCTCGATGGCCTTGGCCGCCGCGTCGCCGGCCGCAACCTGCGCCGCGAACGGGGTCGACTTGCGCGAGCCCTTGAAGCCACGTGAACCAGCCGACGACCACGAGATGACGTTGCCCGTGATGTCGGTGAACGTGATCAGCGTGTTGTTGAAGGTCGACTGAATGTGAACGATCCCGTTGAGGATGTTCTTCTTGTTCTTCTTCTTGGCCTTCTTCTCGCCAGCCGCTTCCGGGGTCGCCGGAGCAGCGGGAGCAGTGGCAGCGGCAGGTGCAGGTACTGTGGTCGTCTCTTCAGCCATTGTTGGTTTCCGCCCTACAGGTGATCAACCTCACTCGCGTGAGGCTTAGTGGAAGGTTTGGGTGATTACTTCGCCGCCGGAGCTGCCGGCTTGACGCGTTGCACGCCACGCTTCGGGCCCTTGCGGGTACGCGCGTTGGTGTGGGTGCGCTGGCCGCGAACGGGCAGGCCCTTGCGGTGACGGAGACCGCGGTAGCAGCCCAGGTCCATCAGGCGCTTGATGTTCATGGTCACTTCGCGGCGAAGGTCACCTTCAACCTTGTGGTTCGCCTCGATGATCTCACGGATCTTCCGGGTCTGCTCTTCGGTGAGATCCTTGGTCCGGGTGGTCATGTCGATGCCGGCACCCTCGACGATGGTCTGGGCCGTCTTCGAACCGATCCCGTAGATGTACTGGAGCGAGATGACGACTCGCTTCTGAACCGGGAGATCAACGCCTGCAATACGAGCCATGTGTTTCGTTCCTCTTTGACTGAAGTTGGTCTGGAGCTGCTGAAATCAGCGGCCCTGGCGCTGCTTGTGGCGGGGGTTGGCAGGGCAGATCACCCGGATCACGCCAAGCCGGCGGATGACTTTGCACTTGTCACAAATCTTTTTGACCGACGGACGGACCTTCATGGCGTTCCTCGTAGACTGCGAATTTCGAAAAGAAACAACGTTACTTGGCGCGGTAGGTGATGCGACCGCGAGTCAGATCGTAGGGGGAGAGCTCCACCTTGACCTTGTCGCCCGGGAGAATGCGGATGAAGTGCATCCGCATCTTTCCGGAGATGTGCGCGAGCACCTCGTGGCCGTTTTCCAGCATCACTTTGAACATGGCGTTGGGAAGCGGTTCTTTCACCGTTCCCTCAACCTCAATCGCGTCTTCCTTCGCCAAATCTAAACCTCGGTAAAACGACACGAATCCCTTGCGGGTTCGTTAGAGCGGCGGCCAGTAGCACCTCCGTTCGATGTATGCAAGTGCAGTCGGTCAGCGACCTTAGCGGCCGATGCTCTTTCGAATGCCGGCAGCGATTTCTTCGAGCGTCCCCACCCCATTGACCGTTCGGAGCAACCCGAGCTTCTCGTAGTGGGCCTTGAGGGGCGCGGTCTGCTGGCGGAACACGTCGAGCCGCTTCTGCACGGTCTCGGGGCTGTCGTCAGCGCGGCCGCGGCCCTTCATGCGGTCGTGAATGACGGCGTCAGGCACCTCGAGCGACACCACGTGCTCGATGCGCTTGCCCAGCTTCTCGAGCGCCTTGGCCAGTGCTTCAGCCTGGGGAATGGTGCGGGGGAAGCCGTCGAGCAGGAAGCCCTTGGCGCAGTCCGCCTCTTTCAGGCGCTCCTGCACGATGCCGATGACGAGTTCGTCGGGCACCAGCTTGCCCGCCGCCATGAGCGGGCCTGCTTCTTTGCCCAGGGGGGTGCCGCTGGTGACCGCCGCGCGGAGGATCTCACCCGTCGAGATCTGAGGGATCCCGAAGTCGGCGACGATCTTCTGCGCCTGTGTACCCTTCCCCGCTCCCGGAGGTCCAAAGAAGACGAGATGCATGATTTCCCTCAAACCGTCGCAGTGCTGCGAATACGACCGCGGATACGCGGGCCACGGGGGCCAGCGAAACCTTCGTAGTTACGGCTGATGAGGTGCTGCTCGATCTGCTGAACGGTGTCGAGCGCCACGCCGACCACGATGAGCAGCGCGGTGCCACCGAAGTAGAACTGCACCTGGAGCACGCCGGCCAGCACCGTAGGCACCACGCAAATCGCTGCGAGGTACAGGGCACCACCGAAGGTGAGCCGGTTGAGCACGCGCTCGATGAAGTCGGCCGTCTGGCGACCCGGGCGAATGCCGGGGATGTAGCCGCCCTGCTTCTTGATGTTGTCGGCCACGTCATCCGCGCGGAAGGTCAGCGAGGTGTAGAAGTAGGCGAAGAAGATGATCAGCGCGACGAAGAGACCGCTGTAGACCCACTGGTTGCTCTGCAGCGCACGCTGCACGCCGGCCATGCCGGGCACCCAGGTGGCCACCGTCGCGGGGAACGACAGGAGCGCACCGGCAAAGATGGGCGGGATGACGCCCGACGCGTTCACCTTGAGGGGGAAGTACGTGGCCTGGCCCGCGAACATCTGCCGCCCCGACACGCGCTTGGCGTACTGCACCGGAATGCGGCGCATGCCGCGCTCCACGAAGACGACCGCCCCGATGATGACCACCATCAGGAACATCAGGCCGACCACGCCCCCCAGGCCGCCGGTGATCGACTCGGCCTCGACGCTCTGCCACAGCTGCTGCGCCGCGGGGGGGATGCCCACCACGATGCCGGAGAAGATGACCAGCGAGATGCCGTTGCCGATGCCGTTCTCGGTGATGCGCTCGCCCAGCCACATGATGAAGGCGGTGCCGGCGGTCAGGGTGATCACTGTGAGGAACGAGAACCACACGGTGTTGACCGAGTCGGGCACCACGATCTTGTCCAACGCCACCCCGTCGTCGAGCGACGAGCGGCCGAAGGAATACAGGTAGCGGGAGATGCCGATGCCCTGAACGACGGACAGCAGGATCGAGCCGTAGCGGGTGTACTGGTTGATCTTCTGCCGCCCCGCCGCGCCTTCTTTCTGAAGACGCTCGAGGCTGGGCACCACCACCGCCAGCAGCTGCATGATGATGCTCGCCGACACGTACGGCATGATGCCGAGCGCGAAGATCGACGCCTGGTTGAGCGCGCCGCCGGAGAACATGTTGAAGAGGCCGAGCAGGCCGCCATCTTTCAGGCGTGCCTCCATCACGGCGTTGAGGGCCACGCGGTCGACGCCCGGCGTGCTGATGAAGATGCCCAGCCGGTAGATGGCCAGGAGCACGAGCGTGTACACGATTCGCGCGCGGAGTTCGGCGACGCGGAAGATGTTGGAAATGGCGTTGAGGGCCACGGCAGCTTCCTTACGGTTGGTGAAGCCAGAAAAGACGAGATTGCAGAAACGTCGAACGCCCCCCGACCCATGACTGGGTTCGAGGGGCGAAGCACCCTGGCCCTATCGGCGGGTGCGCACCACGACTCAGGCCTTCGCGACGCGGGGAGCCTTCGGGACCTTGAGGCCCTTACCGGAGTGCGCCTTCGCAGCGCCCTCGGGCTTGTGCGCGATTCGGGAGACCTCTTCGGCCGTACCACCGGCCTTGATGATCGCCGCCTTCGCGCCTTCCGAGATCTTGTTGACCTTGACCGTCAGCTTCAGGGTCAGCTCGCCGGTGCCGAGAACCTTCACGGCATCGTACGCGCCCTTGATCAGCCGGGCAGCGCGCAGCGTGGTCTCGTCGACCACCGCGCCCGTCTTGAAGTGCGTCTCGAGCTCGCTCAGGTTGACGATGGCGATGTCGAGGCGGTTCGGCGCGTTGAAGCCGAACTTGGGCAGGCGGCGCTGCAGCGGCGACTGGCCGCCTTCGAAACCTTCGAAGCGCATGTTGCCTGAGCGGGCCTTCTGGCCCTTACCACCACGGCCTGCCGTCTTGCCGAGACCGGAACCCTGGCCGCGACCAACGCGCTTCTTGCGGTGGGTGGAGCGGTACGGGGCCTTCAGCGTATGGAGAGTCACCATGGTGTTCCTCACTTATCCTGTGCGGCGAGCTTCGCCCGCGCTGCGTCACGCACGCGGATCTTCCGCGGCTTGGCACGAACCCGGGTCTTGGGCTCGTCCTTGACGATCTCGAACGCCACCAGGTGGCGGACCCTGTCCAGCATCCCGCGGATTGCCGGGGTGTCCTTGAGCAGACGCTCAGAACCGAACTTCCACACTCCGAGGCCCTTCACCGTCGCGACCTGCTTGGCCGAGGCGCTGCTGGGGCTCTTGATCAGCTTGATCTTGATACCCATGACTTAGCTCTCCGACTTCCGGCCGAACTTGACCTCTTTGCCGCGCAGTCGGCTGACCTGCTCAGGCGACTTGAGCTGCTTGAGACCATCGACCACGGCCTTGACGACGTTGTGCGGGTTGCGCGAACGCTGGCTCTTGGTGAGGATGTTGCGAATGCCCGCGGCCTCGAGCACCGCGCGAACCGGGCCACCGGCGATGACGCCAGTACCTTCGGAAGCGGGCTTGAGGAGCACCTGCCCTGCGCCGAAACGGCCGAGCACTTCGTGCGGGATGGTGTGGCCCATGAGGGGCACCTTGAAGAGGTGCTTCTTGGCGTTCTCGCCGCCCTTGCGGATGGCCTCGGGAACTTCGTTCGCCTTGCCCAGGCCGATGCCGACGTGGCCGTTGCCGTCGCCGACGACGACGATGGCGCCGAAGCTGAAACGCCGGCCACCCTTCACGACCTTCGTGGGGCGGTAGATGTTGACGACGCGATCCTGAAGATCGAGGTCGTTCGCGTTGATAGGAGTCGTGCTCATTGGTTGTCCTTTGCGGTCAGAACTGCAGACCACCCTCGCGTGCGCCATCGGCAACTGCCGCGATGCGCCCGTGGTAGGGGTTACCGTTGCGGTCGAAGACGACCTTCTCGATCTTCGCGGCCTTGCACTTCTCTGCGATCAGCAGACCGACCTGCTTGGCAGCGGCCTTCTTGTCACCCTCGTCGAGCTTGCCCTTGAGCTCTTTGGAGAGCGTCGAGGCAGCGACGAGCGTGCGGCTGGTGCCGTCGTCAATGACCTGCGCGTGCAGGTGCTTGAGCGACTTGTAGATCGTGAGGCGGGGACGCTCGGTCGAGCCCGTAACCTTCTTACGGATTCGCTCCTTGCGATTGTTTCGAGCAATTGAATTGGCCATGGTGTTCTCTTTCCTTCCGCACGAGATGAGGACATCCCCGTGCGGATGAAAACGGGAGGCGGATTACGCCGTACCCGTTTTGCCCTCCTTGCGGCGGACGGTTTCGGTGGACAGCTTGATGCCCTTGCCCTTGTACGGCTCGGGCGGGCGCAGCGCGCGGATCTGCACGGTGGTCTGACCGAGCAGGTGGCGATCGACGCCGCGCAGGGTGAGATCGAGGGTGGGCAGCGCGTCTTCGGTGCGCGGCGCCTTGCCCACTTCGGCGGTCACGCCGTCGGGCAGGTTGAAGACCACCGGGTGCGAGAAGCCCAGGGAGAAGTGAATCTGCTTCCCCTTCACTTCGCAGCGGAAGCCGACGCCGCGGATGGCGAGCGAACGCTCCCAGCCCGTGGAGACGCCCTTGGCCGCGTTCGCGAGGATCGCGCGGGTCAGGCCATGCGCCGAGCGGTGCAGGCGGTGATCGGAGGGGCGCGTGCAGAGCATTTCTTTGCCCTTCACTTCGACCTTGATGTCCTTGATGGGCAGGGTCACCGAGAGTTTGCCCTTGGGCCCCTCGAAGTTGACCTTGTCTCCCTGGACGACGGCCTTCACCTTGTCGTCGAGGGTAATCGGCATTTTTCCAATGCGGCTCATGGTCGGGTCCTCAGTAAACCGTGCAGATGAGCTCGCCACCGATGTTGGCCTTGCGGGCCTCGGTGTCGACCATCACGCCACGGGACGTGGAAAGGATCGCGATGCCCATACCGCCGCGAACGCGGGGGATGTCACGCACGTTCACGTAGCGGCGCAGGCCAGGCTTGCTCTCGCGCTTGATGCCAGTGATCACCGGCTCGCGGTTCGGGCCATACTTCAGCACCACCGTCAGCTCGTTCTGGGGGGCCTTCTCGTGGACGATGAAGTCGGCGATGAAACCTTCGCCCTTGAGGGCTTTCGCGACTTCGACCTTCAACTTCGAGGAGGGCAGCGTCAGCTTGTCGTGACGCACCATCTGCGCGTTGCGGATGCGGGTGAGCATGTCACCCACGGGATCATTGATGACCATCTGTGCAACTTCCCAAGTGAAGACGCTGTTCCGCGCCCTCGCTGGAGTTCGTGACGCCTACCGGGCCAATCCCGGTGGTTCGCCGCGAACGGTTTCTCGTGCTGCCTGCTACGGGTGCCACCTACATCAAAAGCGGCCGATTGCCTAATTCAGGCTGTCGGCCGCTTCGAAAAACTCAGGCTGTGGTGCGGAAAGGAACGCCGAAGGCCTTGAGGAGCGCCAGGCCGTGCTCGTCATTCTTCGCCGAGGTCACGATCGAGACGTTGAGGCCCTTCACCTTCTCGATTTGGTCGTAGTTGATTTCGGGGAAGATGATCTGCTCGCGGATACCCATGGTGTAGTTACCACGGCCGTCGAACGCCTTGGGCGAGACGCCCTTGAAGTCGCGAACGCGGGGGAGCGCGACGCTGATGAGGCGGTCGAGGAATTCGAACATGCGGTCGCCACGCAGGGTGACCATGGCGCCGATGGCCTGGCCTTCACGCAGCTTGAAGTTCGCGATGGCCTTGCGCGAGCGGGTGATCACCGGCTTTTGGGCGGTGATGGCGATCATCTGATCGACCGCCGACTCGAGCAGCTTGTTGTTCGCCAGCGCCTCACCCAGGCCCATGTTCACCACGATCTTCTGGAGCTTGGGCACTTCCATCGGGTTCTTGAGGCCCAGATCCTTCATCAGGAGCGGGACGATCTCTTTGCGGTAGCGAAGCTTGAGGCGCGCCGGCTTGGCCTCGAGGCCAGCCTCGATGTTCGCCGCGAACCCCGCCTTGCGCTCCGCTTCCTTCTTGCCGCGCTTCGCCTTTTCAGCGCGCTCGGCCTTCTTGGCCTTGGCAGCCGCTGCAGCGTCGTCGTTCTTCGGGGGAGCTTTTTCGTCAGCCATGACTCTTTACCGTTCTTCGAAAAGGTGAGGGAGCGGCGCCTTAGCGCAGCGCGAGAACATCAGTCAATGGTCGCTTCGCACTGCTTGCAGAAGCGCTTCTTCTTGTCGCCTTCGGTCCGCACGCCGACGCGGGTCGCCTTGTCACACTTCGGGCACACCAGGCTGACGTTCGTGAGCTGAATGCTGCCCACCTTGTCGACGATGCCGCCTTCGGGGTTCGTGCGATCCTTGCCCTTGGCGATGTGCCGCTTCACCAGGCGCAGACCCTCGACCCGAACTCGGCCCTTGGTCTTGTCGATTTCGATGATCTTCCCGCGATTGCTCTTCTGCGAGCGCTCTTCGCCGGACATCACTTGAACGGTGTCACCAACTTTGAGCTTCTGCATGACTCAGAGCACCTCAGGCGCGAGCGAGATGATCTTCATGAACTTCATGGCGCGGAGCTCGCGAGCGACCGGGCCGAAGATGCGCGTTCCCACCGGCTCTTTTTCCTTGTTGATGAGCACGGCCGAGTTCTCGTCGAAGCTGATGTAGCTGCCATCGGCGCGGCGCACCGAACGCTTGGTGCGAACGACGACCGCCTTCGCGACGTCACCCTTCTTCACCTTGGAGTTCGGAAGAGCCTCGCGGATCGAGACGACGATCTCGTCGCCCAACGACGCGTATTCTCCGCCCATCACTCGAATGCAAAACACCCGCTTGGCGCCGGAATTGTCCGCCACTCCGAGCACGCTGGTCAGCTGAATCATGACTGTTCTTTCCTTGTCTTCTAAAAAGTGTGGAGCCGGACGAACCGGCCCCAGGGGAATCAGGCGTTCGACGCCTTCTCCAGGACCTTCACGACACGCCAACGCTTGTCTTTCGACGCACGCTTCGTCTCGGCGATGAGGACCTTGTCCCCCTCGTTGATGGTCGGCTTCTTCGGGTCGTGATCTTCGACGTGCGCCTTGTACTTCTCGCGCATCGACATCACCTTGCCGTACTGGGCGTGCGACGCACGGCGGCGCACGGTGACGACCACGGTCTTGGTCATCTTGTTCGACGTCACGATGCCGATGCGGGTCTTGGGACGCCCGCGGGTCGACTCAGCGCTCTTGGTCTCGGTGGTCTCAGCCATGGTGTGCTTTCCTTACTTCTTCTTGGCGGCGGCGGCCTGCTTCGCCGTCAGAACGGTGAGCACGCGAGCCAGGTCACGCTTGTGACCGGTACGCTCCGACGGGTTGTCCAGCGCACCCGTACGCAGCTTGAGGTTGTCCTGCATCAGGGTCGCCTTGAGCTCGACAGCGCGCCGGCCCAGGTCTTCGACAGAGAGATCGCTCAGTTCTTTCGCGGTAGCCATGTCGTTCTCCTTACAGGGTCTGTTCCGCGCGACCCACGATACGGGTCATCACGGGCAGCTTGGCGGCGGCGAGCTTGAAGGCTGCGGTCGCGAGCTTGAGGTCCATGCCGTCCATCTCGTACAAGATGCGGCCCGGCTTGACGACGGCGACGTAGTACTCCACGCCGCCCTTCCCGGTACCCATGCGGGTCTCGGCCGGCTTCTTGGTGATGGGCTTGTCCGGGAAAATCCGGATCCAGATCTTGCCGCCACGCTTGATCTCGCGGCTCATCGCGATACGCGCCGCTTCGATCTGACGGGAGGTGATCCACCCGGGCTGGGTGGTCATCAGGCCGAACTCGCCGAAGGCGAGCTTGTTGCCGCGGTGGGCAGACCCGGGCGTACGGCCCTTGTGCATCTTGCGGTACTTGGTGCGAGCAGGCTGAAGCATGGCGTCCTGTCCTTACAGTTAGCGAACAGCGGGAGCGTCTTGCTTGACGCCACCCTTGGTGGGGAGGACCTCGCCGCGGCAGACCCAGACCTTGCACCCGATGGTGCCGTAGGTCGTGCGTGCGATGGCGTAGCCGTAGTCGATGTCGGCGCGGAGCGTGTGCAGAGGCACCCGACCCTCGCGGTACCACTCGTAGCGGGCCATTTCAGCCCCGCCCAGGCGGCCTGAGCAGGCAACACGAATGCCCTTGGCGCCGAACTTCATGGCGGTCTGAATCGCCTTCTTCATGGCGCGGCGGAACGCGATGCGGCGCTCGAGCTGGGTGCAGATGTTCTCTGCCACGAGCTGCGCGTCGATCTCGGCCTTGCGGACCTCGACGATGTTCAGGAACACTTCGTTCTTGGTGAAACGCTGAAGTTCCTTCTTCACAGTCTCGATGCCGGCGCCCCGCTTGCCGATCACGATGCCGGGACGTGCGGTGTGCACGTTGACCTTCACCTTGTTGGCTGCACGCTCGATCTCGACCTTCGAGACGCCCGCGTGATTGAGGCTCTTCTTGACGTGCGCGCGGATCTTGATGTCCTCGTGCAGCCACTGGGCGTAGTTCCGCTCCTCGAACCACTTCGAGTCCCAGGTGCGGATGACCCCAAGGCGGAAACCAATCGGATGAACCTTCTGACCCAAGGTGTAGCTCCTTCGAAAGTTTGGTTACTTCTTGGCCTTCAACGACGCGTCAGACAGCACGACGTGGATGTGGCTGGTCTTCTTGTTGATGCGCGTCGCGCGACCCATTGCGCGGGGCATGTACCGACGGCCGGTAGGACCCTGGTCGACCGAGATGGTCTTGACCCAGAGCTTGTCGATGTCGACCGAACCCTTTGACAGGTCGGTCGCATTCGCCATGGCGCTCTCGATCAGTTTCTTTACCGGAGCGGCAGCGGCCCGGCGAGTAAACTGCAGCGTGTTGATGGCTTTCGCCACCGGCATGCCGCGAACGAGGGCGACGACCACCGAGATCTTCCGGGGGGCCATACGCAGGTGACGGAGGTGAGCTGAGGATTCCATCGGTTAACCCTTCTTACCAGGGGCCGGAGCGGCCTTCTTCTCGGCGCTGTGCCCACTGAACGTGCGCGTCGGCGAGAACTCACCGAGCTTGTGACCGACCATGTTCTCGGTGACGTACACGGGGATGAACTTGCGACCGTTGTGAACCGCGAACGTGTGTCCCACCATCTCGGGGATGATGGTCGAACGTCGCGACCAGGTCTTGATGACCGACTTCTTGTTGCCCTTGTTCATCGCATCGAGCTTCTTGCTGAGGCTGATGTCGACGAAGGGACCCTTCCAGGTTGAGCGAGCCATGTTTGAAGTAGCTCCTTTCGTTACTGGCTACGCACGCCTTGACGGCGCGGGGTGACGACGAATTTGTCGGTGCGCTTGTTCTTGCGCGTGGTCATGCCCTTGGTCTTCTTGCCCCAGGGCGAAACAGGGTGCGGGTTGCCTTGGCCAGACTTGCCTTCGCCACCACCGTGAGGGTGGTCGACGGGGTTCATCGCGAGACCACGAACGGTCGGGCGGATACCGAGCCAACGGCTCTTACCGGCCTTACCGATGGTGATGATTTCGTGGTCGATGTTGCCGAGCTGGCCGATGGTGGCGCGGCAGACGATCAGGATCTTGCGAACCATGCCGGAAGGGAAACGCACCTGCGCGTAGTCCCCTTCTTTGGCCATCAGCTGGCCCCAGCTGCCCGCCGAGCGAATCAGCTGGCCACCGCGGCCGGGCTTGAGCTCGACGTTGTGGATCACGGTGCCGATCGGGATGTTCTGGAGCGGGAGCGTGTTGCCAGGGCGGATGTCGACCTGCGCGCCCGAGAACAGGGTGTCGCCGACAGCCAGGCCCACCGGGGCGAGGATGTAGCGCTTCTCGCCGTCTGCGTAGTGCAGGAGGGCGATGTTGGCGGTGCGGTTCGGGTCGTACTCGACAGAGAAGACCTTGCCGGGAACGCCGTCCTTGTTCCGCTTGAAGTCGATGGTGCGGTAGCGGCGCTTGTGACCACCACCCTGGTGACGACGGGTGATGTGACCGTCACCGTTGCGGCCACCCGAGCGCTTCATCGCGCTCGTGAGGCTCTTCTCGGGGACGTCGTGAGTGATCTCCGCGAAGTCGGAGACCGTCATCAGGCGACGTGCAGCAGACGTCGGCTTGAAAGATTTGACACCCATTAGACGGTACCTCCCTCAAACAGCTCGATCTTGTCGCCCTCTTTCAGAGTGACGAACGCCTTCTTGAAGTTCGAGCGCTTACCCATCGACTGGCCGACGCGCTTGACCTTGCCGCGCATGATCAGCGTGCGAACGTCGAGCACGGTGACCTTGAACTGCGAGGCGACGGCGCGCTGAACGTCGTGCTTCGTGGCCTTGCGGTCGACCAAGAACGAGTACTGGCGCTGTGACTCCCGAGCCTTGTCGAGCTTCTCGGTGATCAACGGACCTTTGATGACAGTGTTGAGATCCATGGTCGTTATTCCTTCGCCTTGGAGCCGCGGGGCTTGAGCAACGCCTCGGCAATGGCCTTGGCAGCCGCGACAGTGAGCACCAGGGTCTGGCGACGCAGCACGGACTCGACGTTGATACCCTCAGGGGCGATCACGTCGAACTTCTCCATGTTGCGGACGGCCAGGTGGAGCTTCGCGTTCTTCTTCTCATCGACGATGAGCGCGTTCGCGAGCTTGAGGCCCTTGGTGAGCGACTCGTACGCCTTCTTCGACTTGCCGTCGGAGGGAAACGCGTCGATGAAGATGATCTTCTTCTCGCCAGCGCGCAGCGACAGCGCCGAAGAGAGTGCCGCACGACGCACGCCACGGGGCGGGCGGTACGTGTAGTCACGCTGCTTGGGGCCCATCGCCTTGCCGCCGCCGACCCAGTGCGAAGCGCGGGTCGAACCCTGGCGCGCACGGCCGGTGCCCTTCTGCTTCCAGGGCTTCTTACCGCCGCCGGAGACGAGGGAGCTGTTCTTCACCGCGACCGTACCGGCGCGGCGATTGATGTGCTGCATCTTCGCAGCTTCATAAAGAAGGTGAGCGTTGGGCTTGGTGCCGAACACGTCATCCGAGAGTTCAATCTCGGAGACCTTCTTGTTGGACAAATCAACGACGTCGAACTTGGCCATGGTCGTTGTCCTCAGCTCTTGATTTCGACGTCGACACCAGCCGACAGGTCGAGCTTCATGAGCGCGTCGAGCGTCTGCTGAGTGGGCTCGAGAATGTCGAGGAGCCGCTTGTGCGTGCGGATCTCGAACTGCTCTCGGCTCTTCTTGTCGACGTGGGGTGAACGCAGCACCGTGAAACGGTTGATGCGCGTGGGAAGGGGAATGGGGCCGGAGACGCGTGCGCCAGTACGCTTGGCGGTTTCGACGATCTCGGTAGCGCTCTGATCCAGGAGCTTCGAGTCGTACGCCTTCAGACGAATCCGGATTTTCTGTGTTGTCGCCATGCTCAGTTGATCCTTTGTTTGCGACTACCAACACAACGCCGAACGGCTTGTTACGACCCGATGTTCCTGGTTTTCACAGAGCTGGGTTACGGCGAAGACGAAGACGGCGGCGCGTATACGGCGGAAGTTCTCGTAACGTCAAGTACTCCCTGATTAATTTCCTGACACGCCGCAACCATTTGAAATCAGACTGCTATTTTCAGTACCCGCGGAGCCGCAGCAGCAGCGGCTGGAGCACGTTCGCGGGGATGTGGGCGTAGTTACCGAACTGCATGCTGTAGCTGCCACGCCCATTGGTGAGGCTGCGCAGCGAATCGACGTAGCCGAACATCTCGGCGAGCGGCACTTCGGCCTCGATCACCTGGTAGATCGTGCGCTGGGTCATGCCCTTGATGTTGCCCCGGCGTGCGTTGACGTCACCGATCACGCTGCCGAGGTTGTCGGCGGGCACGATGATCTCGACCTTCATCATCGGCTCGAGAAGCACGGGCGAGGCCGATTTACAGGCCTCGTTGAAGGCCATGGCCGCCGCGATCTGAAAGGCGACCTCGTCCGAGTCCTGCTCGCTGAACGAGCCGCCCACGACTTCGACCTTCACGTCGATGATGGGGTAGCTGGCCACCACACCCCGCCCCAACCCAGAGGTCACGCCGCCTTCGATGGCCGGCCAGAACTCCTTGGGGATCTGCTGTTCGGAGGCGAGGTTCTTGTACTGAAAGCCGGCGCCCTTCTCGAGGGGGCTGACCCGCAGCTTGAGGTGCGCGAACTGATTCTTGCCGCCGATGATGCGCTCGAGGCGGTGCTCCTGCTCGGCCACCTTGGTGATGGTCTCGCGGTAGGCCACCTGGGGCTTGCCCACCCGGGCCTCGACCTTGTGCTCGCGCTTGAGCCGGTCGACGATGATCTCCAGGTGGAGCTCGCCCATGCCGGCGATGATGGTCTGCCCGGTCTCTTCGTCGGTGCGCACCCTGAAGCTGGGGTCTTCGACCGCGAGCTTGGCCAGCGCCTGCACCAGCTTGTCGGCGTCTTCGGTGCTGCGCGGCTCGAGGGCGAGTTGAATGACCGGCTCGGGGAACTCGATCTTCTCGAGCAAGACCTGGTTCGCCTCGACGCAGAGCGTGTCGCCGGTGGTGGCCAGCTTGAGGCCGACGATCGCGCAGATGTCGCCGGCGAGGCACTCTTGAATCTCGTCGCGTTTGTCGGCGCGCATCTGCACCAGGCGCCCGACCCGCTCGCGCTTCTTCTTCGCCGTGTTCCACACCGCGGTGCCCGACTCGAGCCGCCCCGAATACACGCGGATGAACGTGAGCGTGCCGAACGAGTCGTTCATGATCTTGAACGCGAGCGCGGCAAAGGGCGCGTCGTCTTTCGTCTCGCAGGTCACTTCTTTGCCGTTCTTGTCGAGGGCCACCATGGGCGGCACGTCGATCGGCGCGGGCAGGTAGTCGACCACCGCGTCGAGCAGCGGCTGCACCCCGCGGTGCTGCTTGGAAGAGCCACAGAGCACGGGGAACACCTTGAGGGCGATGGTGCCCCGGCGGATCACCGCGCGCAGCTCGGCCTCCGTGATGTCCCTGCCCTCGTTCTCCAGGTACTTCTCCATCAGCTTGTCATCGAGCTCGCTGGCCGCCTCCACCAGCGCGGTGCGGGCCTTCTGCGAAGCCTCGACGGAGTCCTCGGGGATCTCGACGACCTCGAAGTTGCTGCCCTTGTCGCTGTCGGTGAAGACGATCGCCTTCATCCGCACCAGGTCGATGACGCCCTTGAGCGATTCTTCACGGCCCAGCGGCAGCTGCAGCACCAGGGGGGTGGCCCCCAGCCGCTCGCGGATCGAGGCGACAGACATGTCGAAGTCGGCGCCCGTGCTGTCCATCTTGTTGATGAAGCAGATGCGGGGAACCTTGTACTTGTCGGCCTGGCGCCAGACGGTCTCGGACTGCGGCTCGACGCCGTTCTTTCCGTCGAACACGGCCACGGCCCCATCGAGCACGCGCAACGATCGTTCGACCTCGATGGTGAAGTCGACGTGCCCTGGGGTGTCGATCAGGTTGATGCGGTACTTCTGCCCGCTGCGCTCCCAGAAGCACGTGATGGCGGCCGCGGTGATGGTGATGCCACGTTCGCGCTCCTGCGGCATCCAGTCGGTGGTGGTGTTGCCGTCGTCGACGTCACCCATGCGGTGAATGGCGCCGGCGTAGAAGAGAATGCGCTCGGTGGTGGTGGTCTTGCCCGCATCGATGTGGGCCATGATCCCGATGTTGCGGTACCGGTCGAGTGATGTGTCGCGAGGCATGGGCGCGCGCCTTAAGAGGTTTGAAGGGGTATCGGAAAGCAAAAAGGCCCCGAGCGAATCGCCCGAGGCCTTTCGAGAATCACCGCGAGGTGATTACCAGCGATAGTGAGCGAAGGCCTTGTTGGCCTCGGCCATCTTGTGCGTGTCTTCGCGCTTCTTGACCGCGTTGCCACGGTTGTTGGCGGCGTCCATGATCTCGCCCGCCAGCTTCTCCATCATGGTCTTCTCGCCGCGGCTCTTGCCGTACGAGATGATCCACCGCATGCCGAGCGCCACGCGGCGATCCTGACGGACCTCGACGGGCACCTGGTAGGTGGCGCCACCGACCCGGCGGCTCTTCACCTCGAGGGTGGGCTTGACGTTGTCGAGGGCCTTCTTGAAGACCTTGAGGGGCTCTTCCTTCGCCCGCTCCTCGATCAGCGCGAAGGCGCCGTAGACGACCTGTTCAGCGGTCGACTTCTTGCCCTTCCGCATGAGGTCGTTCATGAACTTCGCAACCAGGCGATCCTGGAACTTCGGATCGGGGTTGATCTTTCGCTTATTGGGTACTCGGCGACGCGGCATGGTCGTTCTCGCTTAGAAAGGTTGGTTACTGGGGACGCTTCGCGCCGTACTTCGAGCGCGACTGCTTGCGGCCCTGCACGCCGACGGAGTCGAGAGTGCCGCGGATGATGTGGTAGCGAACGCCGGGGAGATCCTTGACGCGGCCGCCGCGGATGAGCACCACGGAGTGCTCCTGCAGGTTGTGACCGACGCCCGGGATGTACGAGGTGACCTCGACTCCGTTGGTCAGGCGCACACGAGCGACCTTACGGAGAGCCGAGTTCGGCTTCTTGGGGGTCGTGGTGTACACGCGCGTGCAAACGCCGCGCTTCTGCGGGTTCGACTTGAGGGCGGGGCTCTTCGACTTGTACTTGAGCTGCTCACGGCCCTTACGGATGAGCTGATTGATGGTCGGCATTGCGTCCTTGAAGCTGCTGGAAGACTGGAAAGGGCGGCCCGCTTACAGGCAGGAATTCAGAGTGTCAAGCGATCACGGTGTTTAGAGGTCGAGAATCATGATGACCGCGTCTTCTTTGTTGTCCTGGTAGTAGCTCGGGCGCATCCCCACGGCTCGGAACCCCAACGAACCGTACAAAGCGAGCGCCGCTTCGTTGCTGCGGCGCACCTCGAGGGTGGCCAGGCGGCATTTCTGGGTCTTGCCCGTCGCCAACACCGCCTCCATCACCTGCCGGCCGAAGCCCCGGCGTCGCACCGCGCCATCGGTGGCCACGTTCAAGACGTGCACTTCGTCGGCGACCAGCCAGAAGATGGCGAACGCGCGCAGCTGCCAGCCGGCGGGCGTCGCTTCTTCCACCACCAGCACCGTCGACCAGTCCTGGCTGAGCTCCTTGCGCACCATCTCGGTCGACCAGGGGTTCGAAAACGCCTGGTGTTCGATGGCCATCACGGCAGGGAGATCGGACAACGCCATCTTTCGCAGGCGTACGTCGGGAGCCAATTCTCTCACGGCCCACCCTGCCTCGGCGCAAACGGCCCCAGCAGGCGCACGTCGACCTGGCGCCGTCGATCAGAGAGCTCCTTCTTCACCAGCTCTCCAAAACGCTGCTGCACCAGCATCGCTCTCACCTTCTCGACCGGCACCTCCTGGAGCTCCGGGTGTGAGGTGCGCCAGGCTTTGGCTTCACTTTCACTGACCTGCGCGCGCAGCCGCAGCTTGCCTTCCAGCGCGCGGGAGGCCCGCAGAGACCGCCGCAGCACCTCGGCCAGATCGTTGAGTTCGGCTTCATGGGCATCAAGGAACTCGGCGAACCGTTGCTCGCTCTCGAAACGGGCCCGGAATGAGGCGATGGCCCGCTCCAGTTCACCGGGCTCGAGGGGGTAGGCCTCGAGCTTGTCGGCCTCCAGCAGGGCGAGGCGTTGATCGACCACCGCCTGGAGGCTCGCCTGCAGCACTTCTTGATCGAGCGGCGCAAAAGCGGCCTGCACCCCACCCGCCGAGACCAGCAACACGCGCGCCTCGAACTGCAGCTGCGAGAACGCGATCACCTTGCCTTCGATCGACGCGACGGCGCGATCGATCACCCGGGTTGCAGGTTGGGCGGCCGCCACAAACGCATGGAGAGACAGGGCAATTGCCCAGTGGCGCAGACCGAACAGATGGTTAGTGTGCGGCACGATCATGGTGCAGGATTTCTACCAGCGGCTCAGTGTCGCTCGCGGCGCAACAGCCGACGAGGTCAAGAAGGCCTATCGCAAGTTGGCCAAGCAGTACCACCCGGATCACAACCCGGGGGACAAGCAGGCCGAGGAAAAGTTCAAGGCGCTCAACGAGGCGTTCGAGGTGCTGTCCGACCCGAAGAAGCGCCGGATGTACGACGAGTTCGGGGAGGACGCCGCGAAGCTCGGTTGGGATGAAGCCAAGGCCGAGCAGTTCCGAGCGTACCGGAGCGGCGGCCGGACACCCGGCGGCGGGTTCCCCGGTGGCTTCAGCGCTGAGGGCGCGGGGGTCGACTTCGAGTCGATCCTCTCCGAGATGTTCGGGCAACAGCGCCGCGGTGGTGCCAGACGCCCTGCGGGGCCACGCGCGGGCGGCGACGTGCAGGCCTCGCTCGACGTGACCTTGATGGACGCAGTGCTGGGCGCCGAGCGGCAGATCTCCCTCAACGGCAAACGCCTCTCGGTGAAGATCCCCCAGGGCGTGGAGACGGGCTCGAAGATCAGGTTGAGCGGCCAGGGAGAACCCGGTGATCGCGGCGGCCCTCCGGGAGATCTCTTTCTGGAACTGACCGTCGCCGAGCACCCGTTGGTGCGCCGCGAGGGGCAAGACCTCTTTCTCGACCTGCCGGTGACGGTGGGCGAAGCGGCGCTGGGCGGCGAAGTCCACGTGCCTGTCTTCGGCGGCTCGGTGACCGTCACCCTCAAACCCGGAACCCAGTCGGGCACCAAGCTGCGCCTGCGGGGCAAGGGTGTTCCCGGCATGAGGGGCGCACCGGCGGGCGACTTCTTCCTGGTAGTGATGGTGAAGCTGCCGGAGCACCTCGACGACACCGCCCGCAAGGCCGTGCACACGCTCGACAAGCACTACCACGGCGATGTGCGGGCGAAGTTGACCCTGTAATCTTTAGCTCCGAACTCAAACACGGACTGGTAAGGCGACCTCGATATGGGCCTGCTCGATTTCTTCGGTGGCGGTACTCCGGCTGACAAGGCGCAGCGCCTCAAGGCGAAGGCGACGCAAAAATACGGCGACGCGGCCACCCGGCAGAAGGCGCTCCAGCAGCTGGCCGAGCTCAAGCACCCCGACGCGGTGCCGGTGCTGATGAACCGTTTCACCTTCGCGGTCGACCCGCAGACCACCGACGCCGAAGAGAAGCAGCACGTCTTCGAGGCGATCTGCGATCTGGAGAAGGACGCCGTGCCCCCGGTGAAGGCCTTCCTCACCCGCAGCGATGCGGCGTCGAGCTGGGCGCTCAAGATCCTCGACACGGTGCTCAACCCCGACGAGGTGATGGCGGTGGTCACCGACGAGCTTCAGCGGCTCGGCGCCAACTACACCCGCGATCCCGAGAAGAAAGAGGTGCTCATCCGCTTCCTCGAGGGGAAGCAGGACGAACGCGTGGGCCCGGTGCTGGTGCCCTTCCTCCACGACATGTCGGACGACGTGAAGATGGCGGCGCTCAAGACGCTGGCGAGCTTGAAGTACGAGCCGGCGCGCGAGCCGTTGCTCACCCTGCTGACCGCCGACGAGACGGCCAAACGCGTGCAGACCGCGTGTTTCGCCACGCTGATCGAGACCGGCTTCACCGTGCAGGGCTTTCGCGAAAAGGTCGAAGCGAAGCTCCCGGAAGGCACCGTCGTCGACAAGTCGGGCGCGGTGAAAAAGCGCGGCAGCTGAGTTTCTGCCGTGACTAAGATCGGCGGCATGTCGCGCGCCTGGTGGCTGATCCCCTCGGCTGTCCTCACGCTCGGATGCCCTGCCCCCACGCCCGTCGTCGACGCCGGGCTCGATTCGGGCCGTGAGCTGTTCGCGCTCGAGGTGTGCTCGCGCATCGCGGCGGCCAAGTGTGAGCTCAAGCTGCGCTGCTACCCCGCCTTCAGCAGGCTGAGCCGCGGCGAGTGTATCGACCAGACGCAGGCGGCGTGCCTGGCCGAGTACGAGCCCATGGCGGCCTCCTTCGAAGCGAAACGAATCTCGTTCGACGCCGCCCAGCTCAGTTCGTGTGAGCGGCGGCTCACCTCGAGCGCCTGCCCGCCCTCGTTCCCGCCCGACTATCCGCTCGCCGTGGCGCAGCCCTTCGATGATTGCGGGCTGCAGACGGGGCTGGTGACGGGCAGCCTCGGCTCGAACGACACGTGCGTTCACCTGGTCGAGTGTGCTGCTGGCACTCTCTGCGTGAAGGGCACCACCTCGTGCCAGGGCACCTGCATCACCCTGAGCCAGCTCGATGAGCCTTGCGGTATCGGCTGCGCGCCCGGCCTGCGCTGCGACGGCACCCGCTGCACGTACTTGAAGACCCTCGATGAGACCTGCACCACCAGCGTGGAGTGTGAACCCGATCTCATCTGCCTGGGCAGTTGCCGGCCCCGCCGCAAGCTCGGGGAGCGCTGCCGCGTCGATCTCGATCGGTTGAGCCCCTGCGAACCGGGCCTCGCGTGCGACGTGGTGCCCTTCGTCGACGGTCTCGAAGGCACCTGCATCGTGCCGCGCGGCGAATCGGCCGACTGCAAGTTCCACTGGAGCTGCCGCGCCGGCCTGGTCTGCGCCGACCTGAGCTGGGTCGGCTTTCCGGCCTCCGCGCCTGCCGCCGGCTCCTGCCGCGCCCCCGACGGAGAGCAGTTCAGCTGCCCGCAGACCGCCTACGCCGCCTTCGTGGGGGATCAATGCGCGGCGGGCCTCACCTGCCGAGACACCACCAACCAGTGCAGCACGCTCCCGGAGCGGGGCCAGTCGTGCACGCCCTCGAAGCAGAACTGCTCCGGCTTTCAGGTCTCTTGCAAGCCGTCGGGCTCGGGCGACGTGGGGGTGTGCACCGGCCCCGCGAGCGAAGGTGAGACCTGCGCGGTGCGCATCGATGCCTCGCGCACCGTCGCCATCCCCTGTGCTTCGGGGTTCTGCGAAAAAGAAGTCACCCTGCGGTGCCGGGCTCCGTACCTGCGGCTGAACAGCATCTGCAAAGAAGACGGCGAGTGCCTCGACGGCCGCTGTGTTCCGCAGGCCGACATGAAGCTCCGCTGCGCCCCGCCCTGTTGATGTCACTGAATCGGGCCGGCCGGCGTTGAAGTGCTGAAGCACCACCCTTTTCCATTTCATTTCCGATTCTGGAGGCCTCGTGAGCGCCCTTTCTTCGACGCTGGATTCCGTGACCGTGTACCGAGAAGGCGCCCTGTGCCGGCGCCTCGCGAAGATCGCCAGCGGGCCTGAGCGTCAGCTCCGGTTCGGCGGCCTGCCCTTGTCGCTGGAGCCCGGCTCGTTGCGCGCGCGGGTGCAAGGGGGTGCGGGCCGGGTGGTCGACGTGCGGCCCCAGTTCGAGGTCGAGTTGGCCGAAGAGGTCGACGTACCGGCCGAACAGCGGGCCTGGGAAGAGGCGGGCGCGAAGCTCGCGCAGCTCGAGCTGACCCGCCAGCGCCTCAACCAGGAGATCGCCGAGCTGCAGTCGCTCAAGCCGAGCTTCCTCGAGCACAAACGGGGTGAGCCGCCCCGCCCTGCCCCCGTGGAGTCGATGCTGGCGCTGGGTGACTTCACCGAGGGCGAGCTGACCACCCGGCTCGAGCGCAGGCGGGCCCTCGATCAGGAGATCCTCGACGCCAACCAGGAGCAGCAGCTCCGGCAGCGCCGCATGCAGGAGGCCTCGACGGCGAAACGTGCCGAGCGGGCCCGGCTTTCCCGCGTCGCGGTGGTGACCCTGGCGCAGGCCCCTGCCGAACCCTTCGAGCTCGAGCTGGAGTACCGCGTGCCGGGTGCGCGCTGGGTGCCCAGCTATTCGCTCACCCTCGAGCGCGGGCTGACCAACGGCGCGCTGCAGATGCGGGCGTCGGTGGCGCAGAACACCGGTGAAGACTGGAATGACGTGCGGCTGTCGCTGAGCACCGCTTCGGCTTCGCGGCGGGCTGACATGCCGGAGCTCAAGTCGCTCAAGATCGGGCGCCGGCAGGAAGCGCCGGCACGTTCGGGTTGGCGCGAACCGCCCCCGGGGCTCGAGGCGTTGTTCGAGGCCTACGACGGGGCGATGGCGGGAAACCGGGTGCCGCGGGGGCCGGGAGCGCCTCCTGCCCCTTCGTCGATTCCCCAGCCGCAGCCGGTGATGTTTCAGAAGGACAAGAAGCGTGGTGGTCCTCCGCCTCCCGCACCTCCCCCGCCCCCTTCGAGCGTGGCGTCGTCCGGCTCGTTTGCAGCGGTGGCTGAAGCGGCCGCGCCTGCGATGCCGATGAGGTCGCGCGCGATGGCGCCGGCAGCCCGCATGTCTGCGGCGCCTGCTCCCAAGGGCGGCGGCGGCGCCTTCGGCGGCATGATGCGCAAGGAGCTGGACGGCGCGATGGAGGAGTCGGCCGACCTCTCGATGGATGATGACGAGGGCGGCGCTCCGGAGGCCGACTTCGACCTGCCCGAACCTTCGCCCGAAGAGCCCGCGGCCGGCCTGGCGGCGAGCTTCGGCGACTATTCGCGATTGGCGATGGGCGCGCCGGACCACCCGGGAAACCGAGGCAAGCTCACCAACGCCTCCGAGTGGGACTTCGCGTTCGTCGCGGGCGTCTCGGTGCAGATCGACGTGGTGATGGCGATCGTGAGCCGGGCCCAGCGCGCCGCTTTCGAAGTGCAGCACCTCTCGCTGCCCTCCCTGTGCAACCCGGTCAGCTCGGTGAAGTCGTTCGACTACCTCTACGACGGCGGCGCGCGGCTCGACGTGCCTTCGACGGGCAAGTGGGTGCTGGTGCCGGTGATGTCATGCGCGGTCGGCCTCACGCCCGAGTACGTCTGCGTTCCGTCGGTGGAGCAGAAGGTCTACCGCACGCTCACCATCGCCAACCGCAGCGCGCATGCGTTGTTGCCGGGCCCGGTCGACGTGACGGCGGGCGACGAGTTCCTGATGACCACCTCGCTTCCGGCCATCGGTCCGGGCGCGGAGCAATCGCACCGGCTGGGCCTGGGCGTGGAAGAGGCGCTCAAGGTCGCGCGCAAGTCGCACTACAAGGAGACCACCGGCGGCTTCCTGGGCGGATCCACCGTGTTGCCGCACGACGTGGAGATCGAGCTCAACAACCGGCTCGCGGCGCCTGCGTTGATCGAGGTGCGCGAGCGCGTGCCCACGGTCGACTCCGACGAGAAGGATCTCAAGGTGGAGGAGCTCGCCTCGAGCCCGCCCTGGGAGAAGGTCGAAGGCCCCGTCGATGGAGTGATCGTCAAAGGCGCGCGGAGGTGGCGCGTGACGGTGCCGCCTGGAGGCAGCCTGAAGCTGACCGCGCAGTTCGCCATTCGCATGCCGGCCGACAAGATGCTCGTCGGCGGAAACCGGAGAAACTGATCATGAGCGCACTTCCCGTGAAGAAGGTCGTCGTGATGGAAGACCGGGCGCAGGTCGAACGCCGCGGCGCCGTGGTGTTGTCGGGTGTGACCAAGCTGGTGATCGAAGGCCTGCCGATGGTGGCGGTCGATCGGTCGCTCAAGCTCGAGGTGAAGGGCGGCACGCTCATCGACGCGAAGTTCGAGCGGCGGTGGAAGGAGCAGCCCAAAGGCGGTCTGCCTGCCGATGCGAGCGCGCTGCGCACCCGGGTGAAGACGCTCGAGACGCAGAAGCGGGCCCAGGGTGACGCGGTCTCCCGGCTCGACGCGCGGGCCGAGGTGTATCAGGCGGCCCGGGCCGATCTGCTCCGGGCGATTTCTCAGCTCGCGGGCTTCGGGAGCAGCGACGTCGCGCAGTGGAAGTCGCAGCTCAGCGCGTTGTCGGAGAAAGAAGCCGCGCTCGATGAAGAGCGGCGGCTGGCGCGGCAGGCCCTGGCGTTCACCGAGCTCCGTCATGCGGAAGCGCGTGGGGCGCTGGGCGCGGCGGAAGATCCGGTGCGCCGGATGGAGTGCGTGCTGGCGCTCACCCTCGAAGGCACGGGCGAGGCGCAGGTTCGGGCGAGCTACCTCGTGCCCTGCGCGGTGTGGCGGCCGGCGTACCGGGCGACCCTGACGGGCGAACAGGTGCTGGTCGAGGCCGAAGCGGTGGTCTGGCAGCGCACCGGCGAAGAGTGGAACGAGGTGGAGCTGCTGTTCTCCACGGCGCGGCCGACGCTGGGCACGGCGCCTCCGAGCTTGATCGAAGACCGGCTCTCCTCGCGGCCGAAGCAGGCCATCGAGAAGCGCGTGGTCGACGTGTCGATTCGCGAAGAGGTGATTCAGACCGCAGGCGAGACGACCGGTACGGCCGAGATGCCCGGCCTCGACGACGGCGGTGAGACGCGCATGTTGCAGGCCGCGGGCGCGACCACGATTCGCAGTGATGGGCAGCCGCACCGGGTGGCGCTGTTCTCGTTCCAGTCGAAGGCCGTGGTCGAGCGGGTGTGCCCGGCCGAGCTGTCGAGTTTGGTGTTCGTGCTGTCGAAGTTCCCCAACTCGAGTGGCCAGGTGCTGCTCGCGGGCCCGGTGGATCTGATCCGTGACGCGGGTCTGGTCGGCCGCGCGCAGCTCAAGTTCGCGGCGCCGGGTGAGACGGTGAAGCTGTCCTTCGGCAATGAGGATGGTCTTCAGGTCATTCGCGACACGGAAGAGAAGGTCGAAGAGGCGCGACTGACGGGGCGGCGCACCACGACGAAGAAGGTTCAGTTGCACGTTTCGAACACGCGTCCCCAGCCGGTGCGGTTGATCATCGAAGAGCGGGTGCCGGTCTCCGAGGTGAAGGAGGTCGAGATCAACGTGCTCACCAAAGAGTCGCCGGCATCGAAGGACGGCATCGCGAGAATCGAAGTGGAGCTGGGACCCAACGCGACGAAGACCGCGAAGTTCTCGTGGGAACTCAGCGCCGCCGCGAAGGTCTCAGGAGTCTGACGCTGTGCTCCCTCTCCCTGCCACGCGGGGAGAGGGTCGGGGTGAGGGGCCTCACTTGATGCTCGAAACCGGAGGCACCGCCGGAGCCGGAAACACCCTTCTCGCCTGAGCGCGCAGCGCCTGCGCGACCTCGGCTGACTCGCTCGAGAAGATGATGCTGGTGCCGCCCTCCTCCGAGAGCTTGGTGCCCTTGAGAAAGAGCGGGCACGAGGGCCGGTCGAAGCCGCTGGCGACCGCATAGGCCAGATGGCACCGGAGCCGGGCGAAGGTCGGGGCTGTCTGGTTGGGATCCTTCATGACGAGCTTGAAGCCATCCTTCACCCACTCCACGCGCCTGACGCTGGACGCGAAGAGCGGACACGACGAACGCTCACCTGCCGACAGCCCCTCGCAGGCTTTGTCTTCGAAGGTCTCGAGGGTCCTCGCGGCAGCGAGGTGCGCGTTCGCCTTTTCCAGCTCGCGATCAGCCTCCTGCAGGTGCACGTCGCTCGGGTTGTACGGGGCGAAGTGGCCGTCGACCGCGCCGAAGACAGGGCTACCGGGCCGGCGTGCAGCGGCGCGCGTGGTGTCGGTGGGATCGAACTTTTCTTCAGCTTCGCGGGCCTTCTCGAGGTGAACCTGCGCTTCCGTGCGGTGTTCGTCTGCCGTGAGCGCTTCCTTGTTCACGTGAGAACATGAGGCCCAAAGCACTCCGAGAAGCAGGATGAGAGGACGCATGGGCCCTCAAAATGCAGTGCTCATGCCACGCACAACTGAAGTTCCAGCTCCCCTCTCCCTCTGGGCCCTCTGGGAGAGGGTCAGGGTGAGGGCGCAAGATCTGCTCAGCCCAACCAGAACTCGAGTTCCAGCTCGCCAATCTGAATGCGGTCACGGTTGAAGAGCTGAGCACGCTCGAGGCGCACACCATTGACTGCCACGTGGCCTCCATCGATCGACTGAACCCACACACCATCACCCTCGCGGAAGATCCGCGCGTGGCACCGCGAAACGGTCGCATCCGGAACGCGGATTGTGCCGTGCCGACCACCGACGACGACCTCTGCTTCGGTGAGCGTGCAGCTCAGATGCCGACTGCCCTCACGCCACTGAAGTCGCGCTTCCGACGGCATCAGTTCGCAGCGCCGACGGCAGTGACCCTACCGAACACGCGAGTGCCCGGCGGAACCTCACCGTCATTCAGATCGACCGCGATCGCGCGAGTCGTGCCTTGCCCGGAAAACGACTTCACCGTCGCCGTCAGGTGCATGCCCCGAGGACGCACGAGAAACAGCGGCGTGCCCACGGGCAACGGCCGGTCCGGCCCCGGCGTGAGCACGAGCCCGACGCCATCCAGGAACATCGCGTGTTCGACGACGAAGAGCAGTTCCACTCAGCGGGCCAGTCGAGCCTTCGCGGCGAGCAGCGTGTTGTTCATCAACATCGCGATGGTCATGGGCCCCACGCCACCGGGCACGGGCGTGATCCACGAGGCGTTCTGCTTCGCCGACTCGAAGTCGACATCGCCGCTCAGCTTGCCGTCAGCGCCGCGGTTCATGCCGACGTCGATCACCACCGCGCCCGGCTTGATCCATTCACCCTTGACCAGCTTCGACACACCGACCGCGGCGATCACCACGTCGGCGCGCCGCACCTCGGCCTCCACATCGCTCTTCGAGTGGCAGATGGTCACCGTCGCGCTGGCGTTGAGCAGCAGCATCGCCATGGGCCGGCCCACGATGTTGCTGCGGCCGATCACCACGCAGTTCTTGCCGGCCACCTTGCAACCGATCTCCTCGAGCATGCGCATCACGCCGAACGGAGTGCACGCCACCAGCGTGGGCCGCCCCTGGAACAAGTGCCCCGCATTGACGGCGTGAAAGCCATCGACGTCTTTCGCGGGGTTGATGGTCTCCAGCACCAGCGTCGAGTCGATGTGTTTGGGCAACGGCAGCTGCACCAGGATCCCGTCGACCGCGTCATCGGCGTTGAGCTTGTTCACCAACGCGAGCAGCTCGGCCTGGGTGATCGTCTCGTCGAGGTGGTGGTGCCACGAGGCGAAGCCGAGCTCGATGGCCGTCTTCTCTTTCGAGGTGACGTAGACCTTCGACGCGGGGTCCTCTCCCACCCGAACGACCGCGATGCCGGGAGCGCGACCGTACTTCGCCTGGAGCCCCTCGACCTCGGTCTTGAGACCCGCCTTCACCTTCGCGGACAGCGCCTTGCCATCGATGATCTGAGCCGTCATAGGCGCGGCATGTAACACTCGGCTTTGCATGTTGGGAAAGCTCCTCGGGCTGATGATCGGCGGTGCCCTGGGCATGGTGTTGGCCTGGTCACCACCTCTGGCGGCGATCCTGGGCGCAGTCGGTGCGCTCATCGGTCACTTCGCCTTCGATCGCGAACCGGCTGCGCCGAAGACCTTCAGGCCCCCCTCGAAGGAGGAGCTGCTCGGACGGGCCTCTGCGCCGGTGCGACGTGAGCCACGCGCCAGGCCGGCCCCGAAGGTGAAGAAGATCAGCGCGGAAGATCTGCTGCTGGTCGACGCGCTGTGCCCCCTGTTCGTCGAGGTCGCGCGGGCCGACGGCGCTGCAGTGCAGATGGAGATCCGGGTGATCCGCGAGTTCTTCGAGCAGCGGCTGCAGTTCAACGAGGTGGCGATGGAGTCGGTGCGTCTCGCCCTCAAAGACGCCATCGAGGCGTCCGAGCAGGACATCGAGTTCCTCACCACCCGCGCGCGCACGGCGGTCAAGCCGTCCATCCGCGTGGAGGTGGTGCGAAGCCTCTACGATCTCGGCCTGGTCGACGGGCAACTGCAACGCAGCGAGCAGGACATGCTCAAGCGCATCGTCGCGCAGTTCAACTTGAGCGATGAACAACTGCAGCAGATCACCTCTGAATACTTCGGCAAGGGCGACAAGGAATACGAACTGCTCGGCGTGACCGCAGCTGCGACGGATGACGAGGTGAAGTCGGCGTTCCGCAAACTCGCCGCCGAGCACCACCCTGATCGCGCGAAGGACAACGGAGAGAAGTTCCGTCAGCTCAAAGACGCGTACGAGGCGCTCAAGAAACTTCGCGGGTTCTGATTGCCTTGCCCCGACGAGCTGACCTAGGGCGGCACCATGCGCTCATTCTCTTTGGTGCTCCTGCTCGGCACCCTCTCGTTCTCCTGCGGCACGCCCGCCCCCGCGAAGTGTTCTCTCACGACGTGTCAGGGCTGCTGCACGGCAGAGGGTGAGTGCAAGGCGGGGTCGTTGCCTGACGCGTGCGGCGTCGCCGCGCAGACGTGCTCCGTCTGCACTTCGACCCAGATCTGCGCGAACGGATTCTGCGCGAACACTGGTTCGGGCGGCGGCTCTGGCGGCGGCACTGCGACGGGCGGCGGCACTGCGACGGGCGGCGGCACTGCGACGGGTGGCGGCACGGCGACGGGTGGCGGCACTGCGACAGGTGGCGGCACGGCGACAGGTGGCGGCACGGCGACGGGTGGCGGCTCTGCGACAGGTGGCGGCACGGCGACGGGCGGCGGCACGGCGACGGGTGGCGGCACGGCGACGGGTGGCGGCTCTGCGAC
>JAUYRZ010000048.1 GCA_030695565.1 Archangium sp. | reverse complement strand
CTGCGCGCCTTCAAGAAGGAGCGTCAGCTCGAGCTGTGGGCCGGCAAGAAGGGCCAGCCGATGGCGCTGGTGAAGACGTACCCGTTCTGCGCGGCGTCGGGCGAGCTCGGCCCCAAGAGGAAGGAGGGTGACTCGCAGGTGCCCGAAGGCCTCTACGAGGTGCCCTCGTTCAACCCGTATTCGAGCTACCACCTGTCGATGGAGGTCTCGTACCCCAACGCCAGCGACCGGCTCCGCAGTGACGCCCGGCGGCCCGGCGGCAACATCTACCTGCACGGCAGCTGCGCCAGCATCGGCTGCATCGCCATCGAAGATGAGCCGATCGAAGAGGTGTACCTGATCACCGTCGACGCCAAACGCCGGCCGATCCGTGTCGACATCTTCCCGGCCCGCCTCGACCCCGCTGGCTTGAAGAGCCTCGACGACCCCGCGCAGGCCGACTTCTGGAACGAGCTGGCCCCGGCCTACGCCGCCTTCGAGCAAAATCACCGGCCTGCAGCCTTCACCGTCTCAAAGAAGACGGGGGCTTACCTTCTCAAGTAGCTTTGGGGAACCTCTCGCTTCAGCCGGTGTCTGGGGTTTCGTCGGAGCGTTCAATGAGTGACGACGACCAGGACCGGGAGGCAGACGTGGCGAGCGACGTGCTGGAACTTCCAGCCCAGGTGATGGTGAGCGAGACGCGCGCCCCTGCTGCGAGCCTGCCTGAGCATCTCCTGATCGCCCGCCTGCGCCGGGGTGATGCGGCCGCCTTCGAAGCGCTCGTCAAAGCCCATCAAGATCGCGTCTACGACTTCTGCGTGCGCATGCTGAGCGATCGTGAAGAGGCGTTCGATCTCACGCAGGAGATCTTCATCTCGGTGCACAAGCACCTCGACAAGTTCAGGGCCGACGCGAAGCTGACCACCTGGATCTACCGCATCGCCCGCAATCACTGCCTCAACCGGCTCAAGTACCTCAAGCGCCGCGGCCGGGGTCGCAGCGACGAGTACGGCGAGTCGAACGAGCTGTCGATCACCGAGTCGCAAGGCGGCGGCCCGCAGCAGCCCGATGACGCGGTGATGGGAAAGAACGATCGCGCCCTGGTGCACCGCGCGATTGAGGAGCTCGACGAAGATCAGCGCAGCCTCGTGGTGCTGCGCGACGTCGAGGGCCTCAGTTACGAAGAGATCATGGACATCACAGAGCTGCCTGAGGGCACTGTGAAGAGCCGGCTGCATCGCGCCCGCGAGAAGCTGGCAGGGATCCTCACGAGGCTTGAACAAAGCTTCGCGGATCGAGGAGACTGACGTCGTGCGTCGAGAACTCTCAAAGAATGAAGTCGAACGCCTCTTCGTGGGGGCGATCGATGGCGCACTGGCCGAGCCCGAGTCGAACGAGTTCGACGCCCAGCTCGCTGCTGACCCTGCGCTCAAGGCGCGGTTCGCCACCTACCAGCGGGCCATCGCGGCCCTGAAGCAGGCGCCCCGGGAGAAGGCCCCCGACGCCCTCGCTTCGATGATCCTCCGCCGCACCCGGCGCCGTCGTTTCCAGGTCCGCTCGCGCGACCTTCAGAACGCACATTTCCCTGCAGAGGTCGTGGTGCCCATGCTCATCGCCGCGCTGGTCGCGATGTTCATGCTGCTGTCTTCGCCCTGACGCCGTTGTCAGTGTGCGCGGGTTGCTGCGCAGGTGATTCGACGAATCGCGCATTTTCTGGGGCGGTCGCTCGGCACTACGCTTGCGAACGATGCCGCTCATGCGCCTGGTCTCCCTCGCCGCAGCAGTCTGGCTTCTGGGCTGTCCCACCGAGCCCTCTCCCTACGTGGAGCCGCCCGACAGTCCGCTCGACCTCACGCTCTTTCCCGTGGTGACCGGTGGCTCGCGGCTCTTCGCTGACGTGGCGGGCGCGCGGCTCGAGTTCGATCCGACCGTCAAAGACGCCATCGTGGCGCTCGGCCAGTGCGTCGACGCGACCTCCTATTGTTATGCACCAGGCACGAGCAAGAGCGTCTCGTGGTGTCTGCAGAACACCCGCACCTGCGCGACCGAAGCACCCTGGAACGAGAAGCCCTGTTGCCCTCAGGCCTGCAAAGACGCCTTCGAGACAGCGGTCGATGGTGGCGTCGCGCCGGCCGACGCGGTCGAGCAGGTCTTCTTCGTCGACAAGGCGTGCTTCCCCGGCCTTCGTGAAGCGTTGGAGGTGCCGTGATGCGAGCGCTCTGGCTGGCTGCCGCGTTGCTCGCCCCGTCGGCGTTCGCGTGGGATTCGGTGTGCACGAAGTACCCGAACAAGAGCCTCGAGCCCAAAGAGCTCGAGCGGCAGACGGGCACCCCGTGTTCGCCTTCGGCGGGCCCCAGGACCGCGCGTGAACGGTGGGTGGGCACGCTCGATGAGCACCGGCGCCTCTGGGAGATGACGCGCGAGAAGGCAGGTCTTCCAGAGCAGGTCTCGGCCACCCGCACCCTCACCGTCTTCACCGGCTCGAGCGTGGTGGACATCGAGGCGCAGCCGGTGCCCACGCTGGTGCCGGTGCCGTTCGCAGAGGCCGCGCGCGTGGCGTACCGTTCGTATTCGGTCGGCGAGTTCACGCATCTGCCCGACTTCTCCTGGGCGCTGTGGGACTGGGCGTCGGGCCATGAAATCTGCCCGCTGGAAGGCGCCACCTCGTTGGCCGATTGCCACGACTTCGCGGCGCACATGGGGCCGGTGAACTCGAACCATTTCGTGCCGCAGTCGCGCGAGTACTACACGCACTACCACCAGCTCGCGCTCGAACGTGCCGCGGAGTGCCGGGCGCTCGGGCTCAAGCTCACCACCGCCGCGGGCCGCTTCGACGAGTTTCACCGCGAGTGCGAATTGGAGGCGCTCACGCTGGAGGCAGTGGGCCAGCACTACCTGCAAGACGCCTGGAGCATGGGCCACATGTGGGAGCGGTGGGGCAGCTCGTCGTTGATGGATTTCCCCGGCGCGACGGTCGAAGAGAAGCGCGACCGCGCGGTGCTCACGGCGTTGGTGTCGGGCTTCTTTCACGGGGCGCGCGGGGTGCTGCAGGCGCTCCCGTCGTGGACCAGCTTCGACGTGAACGACGCCATGTGCGCGCCCTGGGAGGGCGTGCGCTTCAAGGCCACCGACGGCACCATCAACAACGGCGTCGGCGACGACTACCTCGGCGTCTTCCAGGCCGATGCGCCGTACCAGGCGCAGTCGAGCTTGTTCTTCCAGTGCTCCGTCTCTGGATTGTTGGAGGTCTATTCGGCGGCGGGTGAAGCGCACGGCACGGCCCTTCCCGAAGGCGGCTTCGTCTCCATCGATCCCACGAGTGAACGATGTTTCGGGCAGCGCGCGACCAACCAGGCCATCGCGCTCGGGGGCGCCATCAACCTGAAGATCGCGGGGCTGCAGAGCTCGATCCCCATCGATGCGCGGTTCGTGAGCCTGATGCTGCCCAAGGTCGCGCGCGCGTCGGGCAAGGTCGCGGTCGCTCCGAAGATGCGCAACGAGTTCCGGTTTCAGTTGCAACGAGCGGTCACGGTGGCGCGGCTGCGAGCGAAGGACGATCCCGACGGCACGTCGCTCGCTTCAGGCGAGTGGGGCACCTTCATGGGCGCGCAGCCGAACGGTCAATACAAGGGCATCGCCCGCTACATCGACGCGCCCTGGCCGTGGGATGAGGCGAACGATCGCACCCAGTACGTGCGCCGCACGTTTCATCGCGCGCATGCCACCGAGTGGTGTGCCTCGACCTCGATGGCTGACCTTCAGCTGCTCAAGACGCGGGCCGAAGATCCGTCGCTGCAGGTCGAAGACCGGGTCGCGGCCTGCACGGCGTGCACTGAGCTGACGGTGCGCCACTTGCGCATCGGCACGGGGCCGGGGGCCTACGACGACACGAAGGCGCCGCTCTGTGACTACCTGACCCCGAGCCCGGCGCGGGTCTACCACCAGGTCACCGGCATCACCGATCCGCTCGGCACCGCCACCCGTTACTGCTGCCCCTGAGCCCCCTCTCCCTGCGGCAGCGGGGAGAGGGTTGGGGTGAGGGGCAGCTTTCCCTTGCGTGAGCCGCTCGTAGCGTGGTGTGTGCGCGTTCATGAGTGACAAGACACCCAAGGGCGCCGCCGCACCGGCCCCGGTCGCCACCGACGAAGTCGGCGCAGAGCAGAAGCTGTACAACGAGCGCCAGGCCAAGACGAAGCTGCTGGCAGAGCTCGGCGTCAACCCCTACGGCAACGGCTTCACCCCCGACTCGCTGGCGGGTGACCTGCACACGAAGTTCGGCAACGTGGAGCCGGCCGTGCTCGAGACCGAGAAGCCGGGCCCGTTCACGCTCGCCGGCCGCGTGGTCTCGGTGCGCGACTTCGGCAAGGCGGCCTTCGTCACGATTCAAGAACGCAGCGGAAGCCTGCAAATCCACGTCAAGAAGGACGTGCTCGGTGAGGACACGTTCAAGATCTGGAAGCTGGTCGATCTCGCCGACTTCATCGGGGTCACCGGCACGCTCTTCAAGTCGAAGACCGGCGAGCTGACCCTGGCTGCCACCTCGCTCAAGTTCCTCGGCAAGGCCCTGCGTCCGCTCCCCGGCAAGTTCAGCGGTGACGACAAGACCGTGCTCACCCCTGACCAGGCCGCGCGCGTGAAGGACGCCGCTGCCGCGGTGATGCTGGTGGTGAACGCGACGCCGCATGAAGGTCGCGAGAAGGCACGCGCCGAAGCCATCGCCACCCAGAGCGAGACGATGAAGGACGACGCGGTTGCCGTGAAGGCGCTCCCGCACGCCGTCAACAAGGCGTGGGCCGAGTCGCAGGCGCTGCACGACACCGAAGAGCGGTACCGCCGCCGTTACGTCGACCTGCTCAGCAACCCCTCGGTGCGCGAGACCTTCAAGAAGCGCACGAAGCTGGTTCAGTTCATTCGCAACTACCTCGACGCGCGCGACTTCCTCGAGGTCGAGACGCCGATGCTGCACTCGCTGGTGTCGGGCGCTGCGGCCAAGCCCTTCAAGACGCACCACAACGCGCTGGGCATGGAGCTCTTCATGCGCATCGCGCCCGAGCTTCACTTGAAGCGCCTGGTGGTGGGCGGCTTCGACCGCGTCTACGAGATCAACCGCAACTTCCGGAACGAGGGCCTGAGCACGCGCCACAACCCGGAGTTCACGATGCTCGAGTTCTACCAGGCGTACGCCACGTACGAAGACCTGATGGATCTCACCGAAGACATGATCTCGCAGGCGGCCGTCGCGGTCTGCGGATCGTCGGTCGTGAAGTACGGCGAGCACACCATCGACTTCAAGAAGGGCTGGCCGCGCATCCCGATGACGGAGTCGATCAGCCAGCGCGTGAAGGATCTCGGCCCTGCCGACTTCTCCGACGCCGAGAAGCTGCGCGCAGTTGCGATGCGCCGGGCGGACGAGAAGGAAAAGGCCGCCATCGCCACGATGAACAAGGGCGAGCTCATCGGCACGCTCTTCGAGCAGTACGTCGAAGGTGAGCTGGTGCAGCCCACCTTCATCACCCAGTTCCCCGTGGAGACGAGCCCGCTCGCGCGCCGCAACGACGCGAACCCCAACGTCACCGATCGCTTCGAGCTCTTCTGCGTGGGCCGCGAGATCGCCAACGCTTTCAGCGAGCTCAATGATCCGGTCGACCAGGCCCAGCGTTTTCAATCTCAGCTCGACGCGAAGGATCGCGGCCAGCAGGAGACCATGGACTACGACCACGACTACATCCGGGCGCTGGAGCACGGGCTCCCGCCGACTGCCGGCGAAGGCATTGGAATTGACCGCCTGGCCATGCTGTTGACCGACGCGCAGTCGATCAAAGACGTCATTCTCTTTCCGCTGCTGAAATCTCAGAAGTGACCCGCACCCAAACCCTCGCGCTCGCGACGATCCTCCTGCTGCTCGGCCTCGTCGAGCTGATGGTGGGGCTTGTGCGCGGTGAGCTCATCGGGCTCGCGGCTGGCGACTTTGCCCTGCTGGCCGTGGGTTGGGGCACGTTCCTCGAGGTGATCGGCGGCCTCGGCACCGTGCTCGGCCACGAAGTGCTGGTCTCGAACCTCAAGTCGTACGGCTCCCCCGAAGCGCTGGCGATGGGGCAGCTGCACCTGATGCTCGGCGCGATCGCCTGGGTCGCCGGCTGGGCCGTTCTGGCCGTGACGCTCGTGCAGCCCAAGGCCTTGGAGAAGATCCCCAGCCCTGCGTTCGGCAAGCCGCTCCACCCGAGACTCGCCAACTACGTGGACTTCCACTGGGGCACGTTGGCTGCGTACGGCTTCGGCTTCCTGCTCTCTGAGCTGGTCTTCATCCGCCTGTACCTGGCCATCGTCGGCAAGGGCACGGTGCAGGGTGGGGTGGTGCAAGACGGCTTGCCGCCGGTGGTTGCGTTCATCCTCGCGTTCTTGATCGCCATGGGCATCGCGTTCGCTGGTGGTTTCCTGGGCGCTGCGAACTCGAAGCGGCTCTCGACTCCCGAGGCCACCATCGCGTTGCTCTACTTCGGCCTGCCGGTGCCGATCTTGATGACCGCGATGCACTCGGTGCCCAAGCTGATGATCGAGGTGGGCATCAAGCTGCGCGAGGTCATCTATCTCTCGTCGCTGCTCGGTGAGAACCGCCCGGAGCTCGGTTACTGGCTGGTCACCGCCGCGCTGGGGCTGGGGTTCTTTCTCGGCATCAACCTGGGCTTCGTCTCCACCTCGTCGGGCCGGCTCGACCTGCGCGCCTCCTACGAGCTGTTCATCTCTTCGCGCCACGTGGCGGTCTTCCGCCCCCGGCTGCTGCTGGGCGTCTTCGGTGTGCTGATTCTGGGCATCGTGCCGCCGCTGATTCTGTGGGCGATCATCTCGGCCGCTGAAGCCGTGGTCGAGCGCACCCGGGTGAAGAAGCTCGGCCAGAAAGATCCGCTCGACGCGGCCGCGGCGATCAACCAGCTCAAGCTCGATGGTCAGACGCCCACCGCGATGATGACCGCCTTGTCGGTCGGCGGCGTCGGCGTCGGCGTGATGGCGCTCATCATCGTGTTGTCCGTGATGAGCGGCTTCGAGGCCGACCTGCAGAAGAAGATCCTCGGCACCAACTCGCACGGCGTGGTCATGAAGTACTCGCCCGAGATGCCCGAGTACGAAGAGGTGCTCACCAAGGTCGAAGGCGTGCGGGGCATCGCGGGCGCGACTCCGTTCATCTTGAACGAGGTGATGATCTCGTCGGAGGGCAACATCTCGGGCGCGATGATCAAGGGCATCGACCCGAAGACGGTGGGCCGGGTGACCGATCTCCCTGAATACCTGCAGGAGGGCGGCAAGCTCGAGTGGCTCACCGACCCCACGCAGATCTCCAGGAAGCACCTCGCGCCGATGAACGAGCCTGCCTTCGATGGCAAGCCTTCCACGCCCGACGAGCTGCCGAAGAACACGGACATCGAACGCGATCCGCTGCTCGAGCTCCCCGACAAGGAAGCCGAAGCCGACGTGGTGTTGCCGGGCATCATGATGGGCCGCGAGCTGGCCGCTTCGCTCAAGGTGGTGGTGGGCGATCGCGTGAACGTGGTCTCGCCGGTGGGTGGCGAGCTCGGCCCTCAAGGCCCGATGCCCAAGAGCCGGCCCTTCCGCCTGGCGGGCATCTTCTATTCGGGCATGTACGAGTACGACTCGAAGTTCGTCTACATCCACCTCAGCGAGGCGCAGACCTTCTTCAACATCAAGGGCGCCACCGGCATCGAAGTGAAGGTGACCGACGTCGACAACGCGCGCGGCACCATGAAGGCCGTCTACGACACGCTGCAGGGTTACCCGTACCGCACCAAGGATTGGGGCGAGATGAACCGCAACCTCTTCGCGGCGCTGCGCCTGGAGAAGCTGGTGATGGGCATCATCTTGTCGATCATCGTGATCGTCGCGGCGGGGTTGATCGTCGCCACGGTGATCATGCTGGTGCTGGAGAAGCGGAAGGAAATCGCCGTGCTCAAAGCCCTCGGCGTACCCGATGGCGGCATCGTGAAGATCTTCCTCACCGAAGGCCTGCAGATCGGAGTCGCCGGCAGCATCCTCGGCCTCATCTCGGGCCTGGCCTGGTGCTTCTTCATCGAGCGGGTGGGCATCAAGCTCGACCCGCAGGTCTATTACATCCCCTCCTTGCCGGTGCGCATCGAGCCGTTCCAGACCGCGCTGTCGGTGGTGATCGCCATTCTCGTCACGTTCCTCGCCAGCGTGTACCCCGCGCTCAAGGCCTCGCAGGTCGAACCCGTCGATGGGCTCAAATCAGAATGAGTACGCCCTTCCTCGAGGTGGTCGATGTCTACAAGTCGTACTTCCTGAACGGGAAGCGCATCGACGTGCTGCGCGCCGTCTCGGTGCAGATCCAGAAGGGCGAGCTGGTCTCGCTCATCGGAGCGTCGGGCTCAGGCAAGAGCACCTTCCTTCACGTGGTGGGCACGCTCGACCTGCCGGCGACCGGGAAGATGTTCTTTCAGGGCCGCTCGGTCTTCGACATGAACGACGGCGAGGTGGCCGAGTTCCGCAACCGATCGATCGGGTTCGTCTTCCAGTCGCACTACCTGCTGCCCGAGTTCACCGCGGCGGAGAACGTGGCCATGCCGGCGCTCATCGCCCGGCAAGACTCGAAGCCCACCATGAAGCGCGCCCGTGAGCTGCTCGAGCGGGTTGGTCTCGCTGAACGCGCCGACCACCGCCCGGGGGAGCTCTCCGGCGGTGAGTCGCAACGGGTCGCCCTGGCCCGGGCGCTGATGCTCAAGCCTGATCTGCTCCTCGCGGATGAGCCGACCGGCAACCTGGACCCCAGCACGGGGGAGGGCATCCACGCCCTCCTGCGAGAAGTGAACAAGGATCTGGGGGTCACCGCCATCGTGGTCACCCACAATGAGACGCTGGCGAAGTCCATGCCGAGACGGTTGCGCCTGAAGGATGGGGCCGTCGTCAACGCGGACGACGTCTGACGTACCCGGGGGACGCAATGGCGCGCGTTTTCACTCGTATCGGCGACGGATTTGTCCTCTAAGGGCGCCGCCCTTTCCCCGTGATCTTGCGCCTCTCCGCCATTTTGCTGTTTCTGACCGCGGCCAGCCCGACGGTCGCGTACGCGCAGCTGCTCGATACGCCCGCGCGCGAAGAGGCCGAGCGCATCACGGAGATCCGCGTCGAAGGGAACCGCCGCGTCGAAGCGGCCGCCATCGCCCGCTCGCTCAAGCAGAAGGTGGGCGATCTCTTCGACCCCACCCGCACCGCTGACGACCTGCGCGCGCTCTGGGGCCTCAAGTACTTCAACGACATTCAGCTGCTGGTGCAGCGCACGCCCACCGGCATCGCCTACGTGGTGCGCGTCACCGAGAAGCCCGCGGTGCGCTCGGTCAGCCTGGCCGGCAACGACGAGCTCTCCAAAGACGACTTCAAAGACGTCATCGACATCAAGGCCTTCACCATCCTCGACGTCGCCGCCATCAAGCGGAATGAGAAGAAGATTCAGGAGAAGTACGTCGAGAAGGGCTTCTTCCTCGCCGAGGTGAAGCACGAGCTCAAGCCCATCGGCACCGAGGGCAACGAGGTCGAGCTGGTCTTCAACATCAACGAGCACGCCAAGGTGATGGTCAAAGAGATCATCTTCCTGGGCGCGGCCAAGGTGCCGGTCGACGAGCTCAAGGCCGCGATGGCCACGCAAGAAGGCGGCTACCTGTCGTTCCTCACCAGCCAGGGCACGTACCGCGAGGAGATGTTCCAGCGCGACCTGCAGGTCATCCAGATGGCCTACTTCGATCGCGGCTTCATCAACATCCGCGTCGACAAGCCGGTCGTCACGCTCTCACCCGACAAGCGCAACATCACCATCACCCTGCGCGTCGAAGAGGGCGAGAGCTACAAGGTCGGCAAGCTCGACTTCTCTGGTGACCTGCTGGTCAGCAAAGAAGTGCTGATGCGGCTGATGACCTCGAAGGAGAAGGCGACCTTCAACCGCTCGCTGCTCGCCCGCGACATCCAGGCGATCACCGACGTCTATTACGACTCCGGCCACGCGTACGCGAACATCACCCCGGTCACCGCGGTGAACGCCGAAGAGAAGACCATCGACCTGACCTTCGACGTGCAGAAGGGCCCCAAGGTCTACATCGAGCGCATCGACATCGTCGGCAACACCAAGACGCGCGACAAGGTCATCCGCCGGCAGCTGCGCGTGTACGAAGGCGAGCTCTTCAACGGCACCGGCATGCGCCGCTCGAAGGAGAAGGCCACTGCGCTCGGCTTCTTCGAGACCGTCGAAGTGACGCACAAGCCGGGCAGCGACGGCGAACACGTGGTGGTGCAGGTCGAGGTGAAGGAGAAGTCGACCGGTACCTTCCAGGTCGGGCTCGGGTTCTCCAACGTCGAGAGCTTCATCTTCACCGCGCAGATCGCGCAGCAGAACTTCCTCGGGTGGGGCCAGTCGGTCTCCGCCAGCGCCCAGCTGTCGGGCCTGCGCAGCTTCTTCCAGCTCAGCTACTTCGACCCGTACTTCCTCGACACGAACTTCATCTTCAGCATCGACGCGTACCGCACCCAGCTCGACTACTTCGGCTTCGTTCGTGATGCGTTCGGCGGCACGGCGAGCCTCGGCTACTACGTCATCGCCGACGAGATGAGCGTCAACCTCGGGTACACCTACGAGAACGTCAACGTGCAGGCCGGCGGATCGAGTGCCGTCGCCCCCTTGGCTGGCCAGTACCGCAGCGGCACCACCAGCGCCGTTCGCGCTTCGTGGACGTGGGACAAGCGAAACAACCGGCTCTTCGCCTCGTCAGGTTGGTTGTCGTTCGCCTCCGTGGAGACCTCGCCGTCGTTCCTCAACACGGCGGACTCTCAGTACAACTTCAACCGTTTCACGGCGTACCAGCGCGTGTACTTCCCGCTGCCGCTGGGTGCGGTGTTCAAGATGAACCTGCAGTTCGGTTACGTGCAGGAGCACTACCCCAACGACCCCGACCGCCGACTGCCCATCAGCGAGCTCTACTTCCTCGGTGGCATCAACACGATCCGTGGGTATCCGCTGCGGCAGGTCGCGCCGTCTCAGCTCATCAACTTGTCGGGTGCTCCGGAAGGGGCCGTCTCGACCCTGCGCGTCGGTGGCAACAAGCAGGTCATCTTCAACGCCGAGCTTGAAATTCCCCTGCTGGAGAAGGTCGGTATTCGCGGCGTGCTCTTCTTCGACGCGGGTAACGCATTCGGCCGCGACGCGAACTTCTTCGACGTGAGCGACGACCCGGCGCTGTCTTCGATGAGGCTGCCTTTGGGCCTGCTGTACTCGGTGGGCTTCGGTATTCGCTGGTTCTCGCCGATCGGTCCGCTGCGCTTCGAGTGGGGCATTCCGTTGACGCCTCGCCCGGGTGACCTGCCGATTCAGTTCGAGTTCACCATCGGCAACTCGTTCTGATTTGGGTTCCAGGCTTCACCGCAGCATCCAGCCCGCGGCCACCACGCCCAGCAGGGTGAGCGCGATGCCGGCGCTCATCAGCACAGTCTCTACGCTCAGTCGTTGAGGGGCCGGCGTCAGCTCGAGCTGCGGCGCGGGTTCGGCGGCCTGCGGAACTGCGATCGGCGCGGGCACCAGCTCTTCTGCAGCCACCACGGTGCGTTCTTCGGGCGCGCGCTCGGAGGTGTCGAAGCGAAGGATGGTCTGGCCGACCTCCACCACGTCGCCCGTCTTGAGCACGGTGTCCTTCTTGAGCAGCAGACCGTTCACGTACACGCCGTTCATCGACGAGGTGACCAGGCTCAGCTTGAAGTGGCGGCCATCGCGCACCAACCGCGCGTGCTGCCGGCTCACCGCGCGGTCTCTGATGCGGATCGTCGCTTCGTCGGCGCGGCCAATGATGTTGTCGTCGAACGGAATGGGGAAGACCCGGCCGGCATCGAGACCGGTGACGCAGGTGAAGGTGGCGGCGCGGGTGTCTTCGGCGTGGATCTCGCCTGACAGCAGCTCCTGCGCGACGAAGGCGGTGGCCATCAGCTTTCGTGAGTCGCGCTTCTTCTGGTCGACCACCCGGCGAATCACCACGTCGTTGGGGAGCTTGAGCTCTTCACCTTCGATGAGCAGCCGCGCCACGCGGGCGGGGAAGAGCGCGTCGCCCACTCTCACGGAGCGTTGTGCCGTCACGCTGAGATGGCTTCCTTCGAGACGGAGCGTGAGCAGCCCATGCGGGAGCCCCTCGATGCAGATGCCGTCTTTGGGACTGCCCCCGACGGTCGCGAGGCCGTCGGCGAGGTCGACGGTGGTCGTCGAGTCGTTCCAGATGAGGTCGATGCGCATGGCGGGGAGGGGCAAAGCATGGACAGTGCCGCCCTCAAGTCACGGGAATGACTTGGCCTTTCTTGGGGGACGGTCTCCGATGAGAGGCGTAGTGTCCGCGCCGCGATGCGCTTGATTCGATTGTCTCTGGTGGTGGTGCTGGCCCTTGCGGGCTGCCGTGATGAGCAGGCGGGCCCGAAACCGAAGGCGCCCCGGGGCCCTGCGCCCGCGCCCGTGCAAGGCGGGCAGGTGAGAGTGCTCGACGCGCCGCCTGCTTCGTTCACGCATTCGAGCGGGGCGACGTGGGCGGGCGGGGCGGTCACGTACCTGGGCTCGATCGTCGAGCCCGCGCGCCCCAAGGCGGGCGATCAAGTGCAGCTGCGGCACTACTTCCGCGCTGACGGGGCGGTGAATGGCCAGTGGCGCTTCTTCATGCACGTGATGGATGAGACGACCCGCCAGCAGGTGGGCAACCTCGATCACGAGCTGCAGAACGGCGCGGCGCCGCTGGGCAGTTGGCCGCGGGGGAAGATCATCGAAGACGTGCACGGGTTTCAGATGCCGGCGATTCAGGGCTCGCTGCGGTTGTTCCTCGGCTTCTGGAGCGACTCGGGCCGGCTGCCCATCGACACCGCCGCGCTCTCGGATGGTGATGGCCGGGTGCTGGGGCCGAAGCTCGAGGCGCCCGGGCAAGTGGCGCTGCCGGAGTACTCGATGGTGCGGGCCGCGAAGGCGCCGGTGATCGACGGGAAGCTCGACGATGCGGTGTGGCAGACGGCGAAGGAGCAGCCGCTGACGCGCAGCTATGACGGCGGTCCCATCACCCGGAAGACGACGTTCCGCATGGTGTACGACGATGCGTTTCTCTACGTCGCGTTCCGCGCGGAGGACCCCGATGTGTGGGGCTCGCTGCGGAACAAGGACGACTCGATCTACAACGAGGACGTGGTCGAGGTGTTCCTCGACGCCGATGCGGATGGGAAGACCTACAACGAGCTGCAGGTCTCTCCGCACAACGTGAACTTCGACGCGAGCTTCGTGGCGCGGCGCAGTGATTTGCCGACGGCGATGAAGTGGGAGTCGGGCATGAAGAGCGCCGTGTTCGTGAAGGGCACGCTCGATGATGACTCGGATACCGATGAGTACTGGACGGCGGAGATGCAGATTCCGATCGCGAACCTGACCTCGGTGCCGCACGTGCCTCCGGTGAAGGGGGACCGGTGGCGGTTCAATGCGTACCGGCTCGAGCACATTGCGCGGCGCACGAACATCGAAGGGCAGTCGTTCTCGCCGCTGTTCGTCGGCGATTTTCACGCGCTGCCGCGGTTTGGCTGGCTGGTCTTCGAATGACGCGCTCCCTCTCCCTGCGAACGCGGGGAGAGGGTTGGGGTGAGGGGCGAGTTGAATGCTGCCCCACCGCCTCGCGCTGCTCCAGAAACGTCTCTTCGATTGCCTTGTCGGACTTGGGGCTTCGAATCGGCCCCTCACCCCGACCCTCTCCCCGCTGGCGCAGGGAGAGGGAGACAGTTTCACTTACTCGTCGGCTGCCGGCGGCATCGACTCGATGCCCCAGATGTCCTTCGCGTACTCGCGGATCGTGCGGTCTGACGAGAAGAAGCCCATGCGCGACACGTTGATGATCGCCGAGCGCCACCACGCCTTGGGGTCGTTGTACTTCGCCGCCACCGCCGCCTGCGCCTGAACGTACGCATCGAAGTCGGCGAGCACGAGGTAGGGATCCTCGTTCAGCAACGAGTCGACCAGCGGCCGGAACAAATTCCGATCTTCCGGTGAGAAGAAGCCCGAGCCGATGAGGTCGAGCACCTCCTTCACCGCAGGGTTCGTCTCGTAGACCTGCCGACCGCGATACCCCGCCGCCTTCGTCTTCGCGACCTCCTCCGTCGTCTGCCCGAAGAGGAAGAAATTCTCCCCGCCGACCGCATCACGGATCTCGATGTTCGCGCCGTCGAGCGTGCCGATGGTCAGCGCGCCGTTCATCGCGAACTTCATGTTGCCCGTGCCTGAGGCCTCCATGCCCGCCGTGCTGATCTGCTCCGACACGTCGGCCGCCGGAATGATCCGCTCCGCCAGCGACACCCGGTAATTCGGGATGAAGCTGACTCTCAGGCCCGTCTGCTCGGCCTCGATGTTGACCACCTCACCGATCCCGGTGATCAACCGGATGATCTGCTTCGCGGTGCGGTACCCGGGCGCCGCTTTCGCACCGAACAGGAACGCGCGCGGGTGACCGATGCTCTTCGGGTCCTTCCGCGCCTTCGTCCACAAATGAACGATGTGCAGCGCGTTGAGCAGCTGCCGCTTGTACTCATGCATGCGCTTGATCTGCACGTCGAAGATCGCGCCCGCATCGAGGCTGGTCCACATCACGTCGCGCAGGTGGTTTGCCAGGTCGACCTTGTTCGCCTGCTTGGCCTCCTTGAACTTCTCCACGAACGACGCGTCGTCGGCGAACTTCTCCAACCCGGAGAGCCGGTCGAGGTCCTTCGCCCAGCCGTCGCCGATCGCCTCGGTGATCAACCCGGCCAGCCGTGGGTTGCACGCGAGCAGCCAGCGCCGCGGCGTCACGCCGTTGGTCTTGTTGTTGAAGCGCTCGGGGAACATCTCGGCGAAGTCGTTGAGCACGTCTTGTTTGAGCAGCTTCGAGTGCAGCGCGGCCACGCCATTGACGGAGTGGCTGCCCACCACGGCGAGGTACGCCATGCGCACCTGCTTCTCGCGGCCCTCTTCGATGAGCGACATGCGGCCCAGGCGTGCTTGATCGAACGGCCAGTGGATCTGCACGTGCCGCAGGAACCGGGTGTTCACCTCGTAGATGATCTGCAGGTGCCGAGGCAGCAGGCGCTCGAACAACGAGACCGGCCACTTCTCCAGCGCCTCAGGCAACAGCGTGTGGTTCGTGTAGCCGAACACCTTCTGCGTGATGCCCCACGCCTCGTCCCACGGCACGCGTTTCTCGTCGATCAGCACGCGCATCAGCTCGGCGATGGCGATGGCGGGGTGCGTGTCGTTCAGCTGAATCGCCACCTTCGCGGGGAAGTTCACGAAGTCGGTGTGCGTCTTCAGGTACCGCCGCATGATGTCGGCGATGGAGCAGGCGACGAAGAAGTACTCCTGCTTGAGGCGCAGCTCCTTGCCGGCCTGGTTCTGATCGTTCGGGTACAGCACCTTCGAGATCACTTCCGAGTCGTTCTTCTCGACCACCGAGCGCTCGTAGTCGCCGTCGTTGAACAGCGCGAAGTCGAACTCGGCCGACGCCCGCGCCTGCCAGAGCCGCAGCGTGTTGACCGTGCGCGCGCCGTAGCCGGCGATGGGGGTGTCCCAGGGCACGCCCATGACCGTCTTGCCGCCGACCCACTGCGACGCCATGCGGCCATCAGGCAACTGCGTCTGCTCCACGTGGCCGTAGAACCGAACCGGCACGATGCGATCGGGGCGCACCATCTCCCAGGGGTTGCCGAACTTGAGCCACTCGTCGGCGCGCTCCACCTGGTAGCCGCGGAGGATCTCCTGGCTGAAGATGCCGAACTCGTAGCGGATGCCGTACCCCACCGCCGGCATGTCGAGCGTCGCCAACGAGTCGAGAAAGCAGGCCGCCAGCCGGCCCAGGCCGCCGTTGCCCAGGCCCGCGTCGGGCTCCATCTCGAGCAGGTTGGTCAGGTCGACCCCGAGGTGCCGCAGCGCCTCTCGCGTGGGCTCCCACAGGTCCATGTTGATGAGGTTGTTCCCCAGCGCGCGGCCCAGCAGGTACTCGGCCGAGAGGTAGTACGCGCGTTTGGCGTCACGCTGGTAGTAGCGGCGCGCGGTCTTCACCCAGCTCTTGGCCAGGCGATCGCGAACCGTCAGCGCGAGCGCGGTGTAGCGATCCCACTGGCCGGCAGAGTCGAAGTTCTTCCCGCGGGTGAACTCGACGTGCTCGACGAAAGCGCGGCGCAGGGCTTCGGGAGAAGATCCGGTGCGGGCATCGATGGACATGCCCACGCTCTAGTTCAGGAGCGCTCGATTCAGAATCGCTACTTCAAGGTGGCAGATCGTTCGGCAAGGGCACCGGGTTTGGGCTGAAGCGTGTCACCACTTGAGCAGGGAGCGCGCCAGGGCCCGCGCATCGTCCCGCTCGACGATGGCGACGGAGTCCTTCAGGCACACTCTGCGACGGTGCCCTCCAGCAGCCCGTGGCGAGTCGATGAGCCGCCCGCAGTCGGTCGGGAGCTGGCTCACGAACTCGTCCCCTGCCTTCACCTTCACCATCAACTCCAGCCAGCGAGCCGTTTCGGAATGGACTTCGGTGACGACGTCGTTGGCCGAAGTTCGAAACGCTTCTGCATGCGAGGCGCGGCCAGCAGTCGGTAGCGGTCGACCTCACGCGGCAGGTGGGCTCCTACCGAAAGGGACAGTCAAAGCAGAGGATTCTGATGCCAAATAGCAGGGAGGGCACCAATGTCGATGGACCGCCCTGCAGCGGTCATTCAATGACCTTGCCGTACTGCTTGCTCTCTTCTGCGAGGCCCTCAGGGGTGACCGATGACTGAATCTTTCAAGGCCCTCACCCGTGAGGCAGACAGCTCGAGGGCGGCAGCCGAGTTGGCGACTGCGATCCGCGCAGGGTTTCACGACGCCGTGCCCGACGCGCTCATCGTGTTTGCCTCTGCGCGGCATGATTACGAAACGCTGTTGGGCACGCTCGCGGCCGCGTGCGGCACGAACGTGATCATCGGCTCGTCTTCCGCTGGAGAGTTCACGCATCGGGCAAGCGGTGAGGGGTACGTCTCAGCGTTGGCGCTCCGCTCCCACACGATGCGGTTCGGGGTGGGCGTGGGGCAGAACCTCTCGCAGGCGCCCTTGCTGGCGGCGCGCGAGGTGGTGAACACGTTTCAGGGGCTCAAGGGCGAGGGGCTTCCCCACCGCTCGGCGCTGGTGATGACCGACGCGCTCGCGGGGCACACCGAGGCGGTCATCGAAGAGCTGACCCTCGCGACGGGCGGAAACTACAACTTCTTCGGCGGCGGCGCAGGTGACGACGGGCGGTTTCAGGAGACGCACGTCTTCGCAGGCACCCGGTCCCTCCGCAACGCGGTGGTCGCGCTCGAGATGCTCTCGGCCCAGCCGTTGGGCATCGGCGTCTCGCATGGCTGGGAGCCCACCGGCGAAGGCTTCCGTGTCACCGAGGCCGAAGGCGCGCGCCTGGTCAGCCTCAACGCCGTGCCGGCCGTGCAGGCCTTCGAGGCGCACGCGGCAACCACCGGGCAAAAGTTCGACAGGCGCGACCCGCTGCCCTTCTTTCTTCACAACATCCTGGGCATCAAGAGCAGCGACGGCTACCGGCTGAGGGTGCCGCTGACGGCCAACGAGGACGGGTCGATCTCCTGCGCCGCGGCGATCCCCGCGGGTGCGATCGTTCGCATCATGAAGACCAGTGATGCCTCGGCCATTCTGGCTGCAGAGCAGGCCACGCGCTCGGCGCTGGAAGCGCTGGGCGGGCGTCGCGCAGGGGCCGCGCTGGTGTTCGATTGCGTGGCCACGCGCCTGCGGTTGGGGAAGGCGTTCGACGCCGAGCTGAAGGCCTGCGCCTTGCTGCTGGAGCCGGCGGGCTTCGTGGGGTGCAACACCTACGGACAAATCGCGCGCGCTGAAGGCCAGTTCGGGGGCTTTCACAACTGCACCGCGGTGGTCTGCGCCATCCCGGAATAGCGCGTGGAGGCCAGCGCACTCGACTTATTGGTCGGCTTCAGCGACCCGACGCAACGCGGCGAGGCAGCCGCTTCTCTGGCGCGTCTGCTGGGGGTCGAGCGCGTGCTGTTCCTGGTGCGAGACCCAGAGCTCGGCGTGCTGCTCCCCGCGCCCGGGCTGCCACAGACGCTCTGGGGCGGCGCAGCGTGGAAGGCGTTCCTGGCGCGCTGCCTCGCGCCGGGCCGCCACGAGGGCCGCGTCGACCTGTCTCCTGGCCCCGACTGCCCGGCCCTGGGCGCGGCGGACGGGCACGTCGTGATGGTGCTCCTGGGCGGCAGCCCGCGGCAGGGTGAGCTGGCGTTGGCCGAACGGCTCTTGCCGTTGGTCGCGCGCCTGCTGGTGGCAGAGCAGGAGTGCCTGCTGGCCCGCGCCGACGCCACGGCCTCGAAAGACGCCACCGCCCGTTCCCTGACCCTGGCCACCGCGCTCGAGGCGACGCGGTCCGAGTCGGCGCGGCTCAACGCGCGGCTCAGCGAGGAGCACCAGCGCAAGGACGAGTTCCTCGCGATGTTGGGCCACGAGCTCCGCAACCCCCTGGCGGCCCTGAGCAGTACCCTCGAGGTGCTCCGTCTGCGCTCGCCCGCCGACGCGGAGTCGGTGGCGCGCAGCCTGGGGGTGATGGCCCGGCAGGTGAGCCAGCTCTCGGGGCTGGTGGCCGAGCTGCTCGACGTCTCTCGCGTCAGTCGAGGTCGCATCGAGCTCAACCGGCGCCACGTCCTCCTGGGGGAGATCCTCGAGGACGCGATCGAGGAGGCCCGCCCGCTGTTCGAGGCGCGTCAGCAGCGGCTGGTGTGCTCGGTGACCCCCGAGCGCTTGTCGCTGAAGGCCGATGCGCTCCGGCTGGCGCAGGTGTTCGGCAACCTGTTCAACAACGCGGCGAAGTACAGCGAGCGAGGCACGGACATCGCGCTGATCGTCGTCAAGGAAGAGGGCCAGGCGGTGATCCGCATCGTGGACCAGGGCATCGGCATCTCGGCCGACATGCTGCCCCGCGTCTTCGATCTGTTCGTTCAGGGCCCGGTCTCTCACGACCGCTCGCAGGGCGGCCTGGGCATCGGGCTGACTCTGGTGAAGACTCTGGTCGAGCTTCACGACGGGCAGGTCGTCGCCCAGAGCGAGGGGCTGGGTCGCGGCAGCACCTTCACCGTGCGTCTCCCGCTGATCGCCCAGGACGTGCCGGTGCGGCCCGCGCTGGGCCAGTCTGCACCCTCGGCGCTGCCGCTCCGGGTGCTGGTGGTCGATGACAATCACGACGCCGCAGACAGCCTGGGGGGGCTGCTCGAGCTGCTCGGGCACACCGCTGAGGTCACGTACGGCGGCCCGAGCGCGCTCGAGCTGGTCTCGTCGACGACCTACGATTTAGTGATTCTCGACATCGGTCTGCCGGGCATGGACGGCTACGAGGTCGCTCGTCACATGAGGCCCCTGGTCGGGGCGACGCCGCTCGTGGCGCTGACCGGCTACAGTGGCGAAGACCGGCGGCGCGATTCGAGAGCTGCCGGGTTTGCGGCGCACGTGGTCAAGCCGGTGTCGCTCGACGAGCTGACTTCCCTGTTGAACGGCTTGCGGAAGCCCTGACCGCTCCGAGCGCTTCAGTTCCCCTTCAACACCACGCGGCTCGCGGCGAGGCGGGAAGCGGCGTCAGCGATCTGCTGCTTGAAGTCCTCCATCAACTGCTTGGGCAGCGGCTCTGCGCGCGGAAAGTTCTGACTGAGGGGATTGACCCAGCCACCGCCCCGCTTGAGCCCGAAGTGCAGGTGAGGCCCGGTGGTGAGCTTGCCGGTGTTGCCCGACTCAGCCAGCACCGTCTTCTGCGCAATGCGCTGGCCGACCTTCACCAGGATCTTCGAGAGGTGCATGTAACAAGTCTCGAAGCTCATCACGTGCTTGATGCACACCACGTTGCCGCCGCCGTCATTCCACCCCGCGCGCACCACCGTGCCATCGGAGACCGCCCACACCGGCGTGCCGGAAGGCGCGTGGTAGTCGACCCCGTTGTGGTTGCCGACGTAGTTGAGCACCGGGTGAAACCGGCTGCCGAAACCCGAGGTGACGGTGGCGTACTTGAGCGGTGACTTGAGAAAGGTCTTCCGCGCAGACAGGCCGTCTTCGGTGAAGAACGTCTCGGTGCCGTCGGGCATCTTGTAGCGGAACGACTTCTTGGTGCCGACCGAGCGGCCCATGTACTCGGCGGCCAGCACGCGGCCGTACTCGAGGGTGCGGCCCTTGTGGATGACCTTCTCCACCACCGCGCGCATGCGATCGCCCTTCTGCACGTCGCGGTAGAAATCGACGTCCCACGCGAAGACGTCAGACAGGGTCACGGCGATGTCGGGGCGTTCACCCGCAGAGATAGCCGCATCCCAGACGTTCGATTCGACGGTGAGGTCGACCAGCTCGATGCGCTGTTCACGTTCGATCTCACGCTTGCGGGCCACGTAGCGATCGCCATCGCGCCGCACCTGCCACTCGGTGAGCAGGCTGCGCCGGTAGTCGAGCACGTCGAGCTGGCCATGGCGGAAGACGAAGCGCAGCTGATCGCCGGGCCGCGCCTTCTTGAAGTTGAACTCGGCCGCCGACAACGCACCGTGGAGGGCGGTGACGGTGACCTCATCGAGGCCGGCGTCGTAGAGCGCACGCGCGACAGTCTGGTTCTTGTCCAGACGACGGTTCTTCACCAAAGCCCCTTGGGGCGACGGCGTTGGGTGGGAAATCGTCGATGAATCCTGCGCGGTGAGCAGGAGAGCTGCGATGGCAACGACGAACATGAGGCGAGACCTTAGGCCAGCGAGCGGCTCAGGTCAGGCTTCCTGCCGGGCTTTGAGGCGCTGGTACTCCTCCCACGCGCGGTGTGCGTCGGCGAGCCATTGCTCAACCAGGGGCAGGGTGAGATCGACCGGGGGAAAAGGCATCTCGTCGGGGCTCTGACCTTCGTGCTGAAACAGCAGCGGGTGCGATGTCTCACCTGCACGCACCTGAACCCGATCGGCCATCGAGCCTTTGGGCGACCAGGTCAGCTCGGCCTCGAGGTCGCCCGAGTAGAGCTGGAGCACCAGCCCCACCACGTCGCGCAGAAAACGACCCTCGGGATCATTGGTGACCTCCACCGCATCGAGGCGTGCGTGCAGGCCTTCGAGGCGAAAATGCATGGCGCAGCCCGGCTGATCTGACGCGAGGGTCAGGGTCTCGGCGGTGCGGTGCAGCGAGCACCCCAGCTCCTGGGGGAGATGGCAAAAATCCTCCAGGGGGATCTCCATCGAACACGCGGTGATGGTGGCGCTCTCAAGTCGGGGTTCAGGCACCCAAAAACTGTAATGGGCACCTTTTGCGTTCGCCGCTCAGAGATCGAGCTTCTTCTCGGTGAACTGCTGCCCGTCGTGCCGCATCATCAAGCCCTTCCCTTCGGCCCTGGTCACGATGCCCACCGGGCGCTTCCAGAGTTGCTGCAGATTTTTCAGCGTCTGGTTGGCGTAGCCGGGGTCGAGATCGGCGCCGTCGTGCTTGTGCGAGAGCACCAGCTCGCCCTTGTTGTCGTGGTTGGCGTCGATGACGTCGATCACCGGCTGGCCGAAGTTGGTGAGCGACTGGAGCAGCTTGTTCTTCACCTTCTTGAACTCGCGGGTGGCGATCTCCCAGGTGTTCTTCTTGTCGTTGAAGTTGAAGACGAAGAGCTTCTGCTCGATGGCGAACTCGGGCGTGAGGAAGGCGTCGATGAAGGTGATGTCGTTGTAGTGCTTGCGCACCTCGAAGATCTTCTCGCGCCCGCCGCCGAGGTTCTTGTCCCAGCTGCGGCGCACGCGCAGGTCGTCACACTCTTCCCACTCCTTGCCGAAGCGGCCCTTGTTCCAGCGATCTTCGATGTCGCGGAACAGCTCGATGCCCAGCTTGTAGGGGTTCAATTTCCCCTGCTGCGTGGCCATCGTTCCCGAGTGGTGATCGGCGTAGTCGATGATCTCGTGATCTTTGAGCGCACGCGTCGTCATGATCGTGGAGTGCCAGTAGCTGGCCCAGCCCTCGTTCATGATCTTCGTCTGCGCCTGCGGTGCGAAGTAGTAGGCCTCTTCGCGCACGATGTTGAGGATCTCGTGTTCCCAGTCTTCCAACGGCGCGTGCTCCAGCAAGAAGGCGAGCACGTCACGCTGTGGGCGCTCGGGGAACTTCTTCTGCTGCACCTTCTCGGCGTCGACCTTCTTCTGCTGCGAGGTCACGAACTCTTTCGGGTTCATGTACGGCCGCATGTAGTCCTTGTCGACGCGAATGCCCTCGGCCCGGGTGTTCTGCTGCGCCTCGGCCACTTTGGGGTCGGGGTTGCGCTTGATGTGCGGCGCGTACTGATCGATCAGGTTCTCGAGTGACAGCGCGAGGTCGATGAAGTCTTCCACCTTCTCCACGCCGATGCGGTCGATGTGCCGGCGCACGCGCGTGGCGTGGTTGGCCATCTCGTCGACCATCTTCCGGTTGGTGAACTTGAAGGTGAAGTTGTTCTTGAAGAAGTCGTTGTGGCCGTAGACGTGGGCCATCACCAGCTTCTGGTCGACCTCGGCGTTCGCCTCGAGCAGGTACGCGAACGAAGGGTCGTTGTTGATCACCAGCTCGTAGATCTTCGAGAGGCCGTACTCGGAGCTCTTGGCGAGCTGCTCGTAGTCCATGCCCCAGCGCCAGTGTGGGTAGCGGGTGGGGAAGCCGCCGTAGGCCGCCACCATGTTGAGCTCGTCGGTGCTGAGCACTTCGAAGACCTGCTCGAAGCAGTCGAGGCCGAAGGCCTTGGCGTAGCCTTCGATCTCCACCTTCAAGTCCTGCAGGCGTGGGGTCAGTGATTTGGGCATCGCTTACGTGCCTTCTAGAGCCAGGCGGCTCACCAGCAGCCGCCGATCGGTTTCCGTCGTCACTTCGAAGATCTCCGTCTCCCGGTCGCACGCATCGCAAGGCCGCTCGGCGATGAGCTCCCGGCAGCCGAAGCAGAAGAAGCCGGGCAGGGTGGTCTGCTGAACAGTCGCGGTCGCCGCGGCCACCGAGGTTTTCTTCTTCTTGCCCCAGAGCACGTCAGCGCCCCTTGCCCAGGAAGTCCTTGATGGAGTTGTAGATGCCGTCTTTGTCGGCGATCTCCGAGAGGCTCACCTTCTCGTTGCCGCCCAGGTGCTCGCGCAGATCCTTGATGAACTGGCCCGAGCCGTAGGGTGACTCCACCTGCCCGTACGCGAACTGGTTCACGTCGCCGAGCATGTCGGTCTTCAAGATGTCGATGCACTGCCGCGTGTCGTCGGCCGACCAGTTGTCGCCGTCGGAGAAGTGAAACGGGTAGATGTTCCACGAGCTGGCCGGGTAGTCGGCCTTGATGATGTCGCGGCACAGCTTGTACGCGCTCGAGATCATCGTGCCGCCCGATTCGCGCGTGTGGAAGAACGTCTCGCGATCGACTTCACGGGCGACGGCGTCGTGAATGATGAAGCGGGTCTCGACGCCCTTGTATTGATGCTTGAGCCACGTATCGAGCCAGAAGCTCTCGATGCGCACGATCTCTTTCTGCTCGTCACCCATCGAGCCCGACACGTCCATCATGTAGATGATGACCGCGTTGGTCTCGGGCAGGTTCTCCAGCTTGAAGGTGCGGTACCGCACGTCTTGTTTGATGGGGATGATGATCGGCGCATCGGGGTTGTACGTGCCCATGCCGATCTGCCGCTTGAGCGCTTCCTTGAAGGTGCGCTTGAAGTGACGCAGCGACTGCGGCCCGACGTTGTTGATGCCGGTGTACTTGATGCGCGTGGTGACGATCTTCTCGCTGCCGCGGTGCTCGATGTTCGGCAGCTGAAGCTCTTCACCCAGAATCGCGGCCAGCTCGTCGAGAGAGACGTCGACCTCGAGCACGTGCTGCCCTTCACCCTCGCCGGCTTTCCCGGATCCATCGCCAGGCTGCTGCGGGCCCTGGCCGATCTGATCCCCGGGGTTGCCTTCGCCCTGGCCCACGCCGCCCTGCCGTGAGCCGTGCTTGAAGTGAGGCACGTCGATGAACGGCACGGGAATGGAGACGAACTCCTTTCCCTTCTTGCCGATCATCTCGCCCTGCTGAACGTACTTCTTCAGGTTCTGTTTGATCTTCCCGCGGACGATCGCCTTGAACCGGCTGTGATCCTGATCGATTCGCAGGGCCACGGCGCCTACTCCTTCGCGTCGCCGCGAGCGAAAATGCTCGCCACGAAGTTGAGAACGTCGGTGGCCGACTCTTCGTCGTAGCCGAAGTTCTTGATGAGCCGCCCCTTGACCACGTCGATCTTCTCCTGGGTCTCCCGGTCGACCACTGAGCTCACCAGCGTCTTGAGCTTGATGCTGTCCTTCTGATCTTCGAACAGCTTCAGCTCGAGGGCCTTCTGCAGCCGCTCGTTGGTGCGCCAGTTGAAGACCTTGCCGTCGATGGCCAGCGCGCCGATGTAGTTCATGATCTCGCGGCGGAAGTCGTCTTTGCGGCTGTCGGGGATGTCGATCTTCTCTTCGATCGACCGCATCAAGCGCTCATCGGGCTCCTCGTAGAGGCCGGTGTACTTGTTCTTGATCTTCTCCTTCTGCGTGTAGGCCTTCACGTTGTCGATGTAGTTGCTGCACAGCTTCGCGATGGCGTCTTCATCGGCCGAGATCGCGCGCTGCACCTCGTTCTTCACGATGTCTTCGTATTCCTGCTTCACCACGTTCAAGAGCTCGCGGTACTTCTTGCGCAGCTCTTCACTGGCGATGAGCGAGTGCTGCTTGAGGCCCGTCTCCAACTCGTTGAGCACCATGAACGGGTTGATGCTGCTCTCCGACTTGTCGCTCACCAGGGCGTTGCTGATCTTGTCCTGGATGTAGCGGGGGCTGATGCCCTCGAGGCCTTCGCGGGTCGACTCCTTGCGGAGCTCCTTGATGTTGTCTTCCGTGAAATTCGGGAGCGTCTTGCCGTTGTAGAGCTTGAGCTTCTGAATCACCGAGAGGTTGTGTTTCTTGGGCTCCTCCAGGCGCGTGAGCACGGCCCACATGGCCGCCATCTCCAGCGTGTGAGGCGCGATGTTCTTGCCGCGAATGCGCGTCGGGTTGAACTCCTTCTCGTAGATCTTGATCTCCTCGGACAGCTTGGTGATGTACGGGATGTCGATCTTGATGGTGCGGTCGCGCAGCGCCTCCATGAACTCGTTGCTCTCGAGCTTCTTGAATTCAGGCTCGTTGGTGTGACCGATGATCACCTCGTCGATGTCGGTCTGAGGGAACTTCTTGGGCTTGATCTTGTGCTCCTGCGTCGCGCCGAGCAGGTCGTAGAGGAAGGCCACGTCGAGCTTGAGCATCTCGACGAACTCGATGACGCCGCGGTTCGCCACGCAGAACTCGCCGTCGAAGTTGAACGCGCGCGGGTCGGAGTCAGAGCCGTACTCCGCGATGCGCCGGTAGTTGATGTCGCCGGTCAGCTCGGTGGAGTCCTGGTTCTTCTCGTCTTTGGGCTGGAAGGTGCCGATGCCCACCCGATCCTTCTCGCTGAAGACCAGGCGGTGCACGCGCACGTGCTGGAAGACCTTCATCAGGTCGCCTTCGTACTTCTGCAGCAGCATCTTGAAGATGAGCCGGCACGAAGGGTTGAGCTCGCCCAGCTCGGGAATGGTGTAGCCGCTGCCCGCGGTCTCGAGATCGGGGAAGAACTTCGGGCGCGCGTCACGCGGGATGAGCTTGAGCGGCTCCTCGTGCAGCGGCGAGCGGATCTGACCGAAGAGCGACGACCCGTCGAGCAACGTGACCTTCTCGGCGAAGTTCCACGAGTACGTGTAGCAGGCGCCTTCGGGCGTCTTGGAATACTCCTCGACGCCGCGCTTGAGCACGCGGGCGATGGTCGACTTCGAAGAGCCGACCGGGCCGTGGAGCAGGATGACGCGCTTCTCCGCGCCGTAGCCGTGAGCGGCTGCCTTGAAGACGTTCACCAGCTTCATCAGCGGCACGTCGAGACCGAACACGGCATCGCGGCCGCCGTTCTTCTCGTCGCTGAAGAAGTGGTAGCGCACCAGGCGCTTCTTGTTGTCGATGTACTCCGTCTTTCCGTGACTGAGGATCATGTCGTACACGCGTTGATACGCGGTGCGCGTGACGCGCGGGTTGCCGCGAACGAGGTCGAGGTACTCGTCGAAGCTGCCCTCCCAGTTCAGCGTTTGGTATTCGCGTTGATCCTGCAGTGCGGCGATCTTCTGCGACCAGCTGGTGGTGCTCATGTTGTTGAGGGGTCCCTTGCCCGTGTGCCGAAATCATTCGGTCTCCCCCGCCGCGGGTTGGGACCGCGGGTTGCTGCGCGGGGCGAGGAACTATTCGAAATAAAGCAGAGGAACACGCGCCGTGCCTAGTCAGTCTGAAACCCACACTGCCCGAAGGTCGTACCAGAGCAGTGACGGCTGCAATCCGTGCACGCGGCGCTTCGACGCATCGAGGGACTGCCGAGTGGTCATGAACAGATAGGGCTGATCGCGGTAGAGCGTTGCGTGCAGGGCCTGTTCGAGCTGGTGCCGCTTCGGAACGTCGAACTCAGCGCGTACCTGCTCGATCAGGCTGTCGACTTCGGGGTTCGAATACCCGACCCAGTTCGAGCCTCCATCGATCTGACTGGAGTGGAACATCGGATAGAGATCCTGCTCGCGGTCGAACTCGGTCCACAAGCGGCTCACCACGTCGAAGTCGCGCTTCGCCACGCGCGCCGAGAGTGACGAGGTCTCGACTTTTTCGATCTGCAGCTCGATGCCCACGGGCTTGAACTGCTCCTGGAGCATCGGCACCAGCTTGCCCAGGCGCACCTGCGTGGAGGGGAGCAGGAACGAGAAACGCAGCGGCACGCCGTCACGCTCGAGCACGCCGTCGTCGTCGGTGTCTTGAAATCCGGCATCGGCCAGCAACGCACGCGCGGTCTCCGGAGAGAACGACAGCGGCTTGACCTGCGGATCGCACGAGCCGCCCTCGCGGAAATACGGGCAGGTGGTGGGCAGCTCGAGATCGAGGTCGACCATCTTCGTGATGAGCCGCGTGTCGTAGAGATGCGCGAGCGCACGCCGCACACGCACGTCGGCGAAGAAGGGGCGCGCTTCGTTCCACGCGATGTACGAGTAGCTGTTGTCGAGGCTCTTGATGCGGTTCCAGTCGCGCCGGGCCCAGGCACTCTGGGGACCTTCCAGGCTGCGCCACAACGCGGGCGTGATGCTGGTCATCAGGTCGAACTCGCCCCGTTCGAACATGGCGCCGGCGGCGGTGTGGTCCTTCACGAAACGAAAGACGATGCGCTCGAGGTACGCCGCCCCGCCGGGCCGCCGCAGCAAGGTGAGTGACTGGCCGCGCTCCCACTTCTCGACCACGAACGGCCCGGTGCCGATCGGCTGCACCTTCGTCCAATCACCCGCGAGCTCCTTACTGCTGAGAATCGGAAGCCTTGCCAGCGCGCGCAGGGCGAACGGCGAAGGTTTGCTCCAGGTGAGCTGAACGTGGGTGGCGTCGAGGGCCTTCCACGAGCCCAGCGCCGAGAACTCACCGCGGATGGCGCCGGTCGGCCGCTTCACATCCATCACCGCGTCGAGCGTGGCGATCACGTCAGCCGAAGTGAGCGGGCTGCCGTCAGAGAAGCTCGAGCCGGAGCGCAGCGTGAAAGTGCTGACGGTGTGGTCTTCGGTCTCCAGCCACTCCGAAGCGAGCTCGGGCCGCAAGGTGGCATCGGTCGCAGAGGGGGCGATCAACGTCTGCGTCACCAGCCGGTTGGTCATCCGGCTGACCCAACCGTCGCGGCAATTGTCGGCCAGGTGATTGAGGCACGCCGGCTCGTTCATCACCCGCACGGTCAACGTGCCGCCGTCGCGGGGAGCGGTGGTCTCGGGGGGCAGCGTGCCTTCGAGCCAGGCAGGCGACACCGGCTCAGCGAGCGCCGCGTCAGCAGACGAACTCGATTTGCACCCGACGAGGGCGCTCAGACAGAGAAGAAGGGTGCAGAGCCTCACGAAGCGCAGCCTACGCAGCGCTTCGCGGCTTCGTCACTTTAGACGATGTTGAGATCGCGAGGCGCGTTGACCGCCATCACGAACTTCGGGAACTGCTGCTCGGGCATCGAACGCAGCACACCGTACGGATCGCGGAAGAACACGCGCTTCTCGCTGATGCGCTCGAAGGTCACGGCGTGGTTGAAGGCGCCCTGGTCGAGCTGGAGGATGATCGGGCGATTTTGCGCGCCGCGGGTGTCGACGGTACGGAGCTTCTCCAGCGCCTTCGCGCCTTCCGCTTCGGAGAGGAAGTTCTTCGACTCGTAGTTGACCCCGAACAGCTGGCGGAGCACCTGGGTCTGCTGCGCCGGCTTGAGGCCGCGCTGCTCGGCGCCCGTCTTGGTGTTCACCGACTTGCCCGCGTAGGGATCGAACTGAGCGTCGCGGCCGTTGCCGAACTCCATCGCCGCGGTCTGAAAGAGCGCCCCGCTGATCGAGCGGCCATCGCGCGCGCCCGCGTCACCGGCCTCGAGCTCGAGGTTCGAACCACCACGCATCTTCGCGCGGCCATCAGGCCCGCTCAGGTCGGCGATCAGCCGGGTGTATTCGGCAGGCTCATCCGTCACGAGCTCGAACTGCATCGAGGTCACCGTGCAGGTGGGCGCGTCGCCTTGATCGATGCGGTTCGGGTTGACGATGTCGCGCAGCACCGAAGCGAGCAGCTCGCCCTTGTTCGTGTCGCCAGCGATCTTCGGGTTCAGCGGCTGCTGCGCGAGGCGCGCGAGGTGCTCCAGCGCGTTCTTGCCTTTGCCGTCGACCGTGGAGAGCACCTCGGGGGTCTTCTCGAGCAACGCGCCGAGCAGCGTGGCGGTCTCCTGGGTGGCCCCCTTCAGGATCGTGTCGACCTGGCCGAGTTGAGTCTTGGTGAGCCCCATCGTCTTGGCGAACGCAGCGACCTGCGAAGGCACCGTGCCGCTGCCCTTCAGGAAACCGGGTGTCTCGAGGCGCTCGTAGATGGCGTTTCGAAGGGCGAGGCTGTCAGCGGTGTCGTTGCGGCCGACCAATGAATCGAGCGCGGCTTCGTAGCTGCCGATGCCGTCGTCTGCGATGCCCCCGGTCTTGGCGCGGCCGATCCCGTCATCCGCGATGCCGTTGGTCTTCGCGCGGCCGATGCCGTCGTCCGCGATGCCATTCTTGGTGCGGCGCCCAATGCTGTCGTCAGGAATGCCGTCACGCTTGATGACCGGCCGGCCGCCATCGAACGTGCTCGCGGCCCTGAAGCCCGTGTTCAGCTGGGGCTGCGTGGTGACCTGCGGCTTGACCGGGGCCGGAGCGGGCGTGGTCACGCGAACAGTCGGGGCAGCGATGCGGACCTTCGGATCGATAGGCATGTTCCTCACATTGTCGCACGGCCGGCCCGATAGTTGCGCTGCATGAAAAATCCGGTGAAAGCTCTGTTTTCCCGATAACTTGCACCGTCGATGGGCGATGTCTTCGGCCGTTACACGCTGGTCAAGCGCCTGGGCGCGGGGGGCATGGGCGAGGTGTTCCTCGCGCGGACCGCCACCAACGAAGACGTGGTGCTCAAGCGCATCCTCCCGCACCTCACGGAGAACCCGCGGTTCCTCCGCCTGTTCCTCGACGAGACGCGCATCGCCTCGCGCCTGATTCACCCCAACATCGCCCGCATTCACGAGCTGGGAGAGGTCGAAGGCACCTGGTTCGTCTCGATGGAGCTGGTCGCCGGCAAGGACCTGCGCGAGCTGCTCAAACGAGCCCGCGAGCTGGGCCACCACCTCCCGCTCGAGGTGGCCATCGGGGTCGCGGTGGAGATCGCCCGGGGGCTCTCCCATGCGCACGGAGCGACCGACGCGCAGGGCCGCTCGCTCCACGTGGTGCACCGCGACGTCTCGCCGCACAACATCCTCATCGGGCGCAGCGGCGAGGTGAAGCTGATCGACTTCGGCGTCGCGAAGGCGGCGAACAAATCGGTGCAGACGGGCACCGGCATCCTCAAGGGCAAGTTCCCGTACATGGCGCCGGAGCAGGCGCACGCCAAGCCCGTCGATCCACGCACCGACGTCTTCGCCCTGGGCATCGTGCTCTGGGAGATGATCTGCGCCCGGTACCTGTTCCGCGGCAAGACCGACGCGGTCACGCTCAAGCTGGTGCGCGAGGCGATGGTGCCGCTGCCTTCGAGCCTGCGCGACGACGTGCCCGAGGCGCTCGATCGCGTGGTGATGAAGGCGCTGAGAAAAGAGCCGCGCGATCGCTACCCGACCGCTGAGGCCTTCCGCGAGGCGCTCTCCTCGGTGCTGGCCGGGCTGCCGCCCCCCGACATCGCCAAGTGGATGCACGAGTACGACGACATCGCGGGCATGGAGGACGACGAGCCCGACAGCGTCGCGGTTGACTCGTCTGACAGCGGCGAGGCGACCCAGCTCGAGTCGCAGGAGAAAGACACCGTCGCCGAGTCGCCCAGCCGGGTGAGCAATCACGTCAGGCCGCGCCCGAGCCGCGCCCACGCCAAGAAGGATCCCAGCGGCGAGAAGTCGCTCGCGCAGCTCAAGGAGATCCTCACCCAGGTCTCCGGGCGGCCCACCAACATCGGCCCGCAGGCGACCACCTTCGTGGGCCGCGTCGCCGAGCTGGCCGATCTGCATCAGCTCTTTCGTCAGGGCGCGCGGCTGCTCACGCTGCTGGGGCCGGGGGGGACCGGCAAGACGCGCCTCTCACTGCAGTTCGGCTCTCAGCTGGTCACGCACTTTCAGTCGGTCAATGAAAAGGGGCGGCGGCGCGGTGGTGTGTGGTTCTGCGATCTGACCGACGCGACCGATCGGGACGGCGTGTGTGCCGCGGTCGCGCGCGCGCTCGGTGTGCCGCTGATGCCCAACGATCCGGTCAAGCAGCTCGGCCACGCCATCCTCGCGCGTGGTGAGACCTTGGTCGTGCTCGACAACTTCGAGCAGGTGGTGGGCGCCGCCGCGGCCACGCTGGGCGCCTGGTTGGCGATGGCCCCGCACGCGCGTTTCGTCGTCACCTCACGTGAGCTGCTGCGCGTCTCCGACGAGACCGTCTTCGAAGTGCCCCCGCTGCGCACCCCGCGTGAAGCGAGAGACACCCGCTCGGCCGAAGCCGTGGAGCTCTTCATCGAACGCTCGCGCGGCGCTCGGCCGGGCTGGGAGCCGACCGAGACCGAGCTGATGGCCATCGCGGAGATCGTCAAGCAGCTCGACGGCATGCCGCTGGCGATCGAACTGGCGGCCAGCCGCATGTCGGTGCTCAGCCCGGCGCAGCTCGTTCAGCGCTTGCCGCGCCGGTTCGATGTGTTGGTCGATCGCAAGGGCACCGTCGATCGCCAGGCCACCCTGCGCGGCGCCATCGACTGGTCGTGGAACAACCTCTCGCCTGCCGAGTCATCGGCGTTGGCCCAGCTGTCCGTGTTCCGCGGTGGTCTGTCGGCTGAAGCGGTGGAAGAGGTCGTGGCGTTGCCGGGCGCGCCTGAAGGCGCCTCGCTCGAAGCGCTGATGACCCTGCGCACCAAGTCACTCGTGCGCGCCTACTTTCCCACTGGCGACGAAGGGCAGACGCGCTTCGGCCTGTACGAGAGCATTCGTGAGTACGCGAAGGAGAAGCTGCAGAGCATGCCTGAGCACCAGCAGGCGCTGGAGCGGCACTCGGCGTACTTCACCCGGCTCGGCAGCAAGCTCGCTTCGGCGGCTGAGAGCGGCAAGGTGTTCCTCGACAGCCTCGACCTCGAACGCGAGAACTTGAACGCGGTCTTCCAGCGCGCGCTCGAAGTGGGCCAACCCGCCGTCGCGTTGAGCGCGGTGATCTCACTCGATCCGCTGCTCACCATGCGCGGGCCATTCGGCGTGCATCTGCACATGCTCGACGCGGTGATCGATCAGCTGCAGGAGCCCGGTCCACGCGCCGCTGCGCTGGAGACCCGCAGCAGGGCGCGCCTCGCACGCGGTCGGGCCATCGACGCCGAGGGCGATCTCATCGAAGCCGAGCAGCTCGCCTCGGCGTCGCGCGACAAGGCGGCGCTGGGCCGCATCACGCTCATTCGCGCGATGGTCGAGCGGCAGAAGGGGCAGCGCAAAGAAGCCCGGATTCGGTTCGAGCGGGCCCTCGAGCTGCTCAAGCAGGTCGGCGATCTGCGCATGGAAGGCCGCGCCGTGAGCAACGTGGGCGCGCTCCAGCACGAGCTGGGTGAAGAGGGCGCCGCGCTGGAGACGTACAACAAGGCGCTGGAGATCCACCGGGCCGCGCGCGATCGCCGCTACGAGGGCATCACGCTCGCCAACCTGGGCGTGCTGCAGCAGGCGCTGGGGCTGCTCAAGGCCGCGCGCGCGAATTACCAGGCGGCGCTCGCCATTCACCGCGAGCTCGGCAGCCGGCGCTCCGAAGGCATCAGCCACATCAACCTGGGCGATCTCGCCGCCGAGCTCGAGCAGCCGGGCCAGGCCCTCGCGCATTACGAGAGCGCGCTGGAGATTCTGCGTGACGTCGGCGCGCGGCGTTTTGAAGGCGCCACCTTGCTGTCCCTCGCTTCGTTGCACCTGCAGTACGGCGAGTACGACGACGCGATGCGGCGGCTGCCTGAAGCGATCGACGTGCTCAGGGAAGTGGGTGACCTTCGCTACACCGGTCTCGCGCTCGGCGTGCGCGCTGCCGCGGAAGCGCTCTTGAGTGATCTCGAGACGGCCGAAGAAGACATGGCCGAGGCCACGCGCATGCTGACCGAGGTCGGCGATCTCTCGTTCCTCGATGCGCTCGATCTGTACCGGGCCCATCTCGAGTTGGGTCACGCGCTTCGTACGGGCTCGGGTCACCAGGCGGCCGTACTCGACGAGCGCATCTTGAAGCGCATCGCGCACGTGGAGCGGCCCGGCGCGGCAGATGATGCGCATCCTTCGGGCACGCCTTCTCCGGCGGAGCGCTCTGAACACGTTCGTGCCGCGCTGCGCTCGCTTCGGGGTGCGCTGGCCGATAACGGACGCGAGGGATGAAGCGCGGGTGGTGGCTGGCGGCGGCGGTGCTCTTGCCGCGTCTCGCCGTGCTGTTCGTGAACGAGAACCTCGCGGGTGACGCGATCGCTCGCACGTGGATCGCCCATCGCTGGCTCGACGCACCGCACTTCCTGACCAGCTTCGATGACGGGGCGCGCCAGTTCGGCCCGCTGCATCTCTACCTGCTCGCGGCAGCGGAGCTGATCTGGCCGTCGTTGCTCCACGCGGGGCGGGTGCTCAGCCTGCTGGTGGGCGCGCTCACCGCGTGGCCGCTGCATTCCTTCACCGCACGAAGGTTCGGTGACTCGGCTGCAACGTTCGCGGTGCTCGGCTTCGCGTTCTGGGGCTTGCACGTTCAATGCTCGACCACCTCGGCGAGCGAGGCGCTGAACCTGCTGCTGGTGATGAGCGCCGTCGCCTTCTTCGATGCGGAGCGCCGCGTTGCCGCGGTGCTGATGCTCAATCTCGCGTGCGCGACGCGGTACGACTCGTGGTTGTTGGTGCCGCTCCTCGCGGCCGTGGAGTTGTGGCGTTCACGGAGCTTCGCGAAGGCGGTGGGCTTCGGTGCGGCGGCCAGCGCCTTTGCGATCTTCTGGCTCATCGGCAATCAGGTGGGGCAGGGCGACGCGCTCTATCCGATTCGGTTCATCGATCAGTTCCATCGCGACTGGTGGCCCCGTGAAGCGCGCATCTGGGACGAAGGGCCGTATCGGCTGATCTGTCTCTTCTTCTGGCCGGGCGCGGCGGTGTTCATGCTCACGCCGTTCTTCGCGGTCGCCGGCGCCGTGACGATGGGTCGCTCGTGGAAGGAGCGGCCCGAGCTGCGCTGGCTGGTGCTGCTGATCCTCGTGCCGATGGTGCTGTACACGTTTCGCAGCGCGGTCACTGCGAGCTTCGCGCCGCTCGCGCGCTTCACCATGAAGGAGGTGCTGTTGCTCCTCCCGTTCGCGGGGTGGGGGCTGGCGAAGCAGGGGCCGCGGTTGGCCTGGGCCTCCGTGACCATCGCCGCGGTCTGGTGCGTGGGACTTGCCGTCTACGCCTTCGAGCCCAACTCGCGCTGGTCGTACACGATGCGATCGATCTCAGCGACCTCACGGCTCGAGCCTTCGGTGCGCGTCTCGACGGATTGGTTTCAGGCGAACGCGGCTCCGAGGGGCGGCCTGCTGATCGCCGACGAAGATCCGCGCGAGTTCAACGATCTGATCATCACGTACTTCTCGGGCTTCTCCTTCGAGAACCAGGTGCGGCGCCGTCACGATCGCTATGCCGAGTTGCTCGGCACCCGTGAGCCGCGTTGGTTGATGCTCTTCGATGAAGGGAAGATGGTGCGAACGCAGGAGGTCACCGCGGTCGACCCGGAGCACGTGGAGTTCCGGGGGCATCGTTTCGAGCTCAGGCACAGCGCCAGGGTGAAGGTCTTCGAGCGCGTCGACTGATCACGCCGCGAGCTTGAGTACGCGGTGCGCTTCGGTGGCCATCGGGTGATCCACCGGAGCGAGCTTGAGGAGCTCCTGCGCCGCCCGCCGCGTGCCCAGCAGATCGCCCAGCCGGTAGCAGGCGAGCGCGAGGTTGTAGCGGATGAGGATCGCATCGCCGCGGGTGCCCAGGCGGATGGCGCGGTCGAGCAGCGTGCGCGCTTCGGTCAACGACGCCGGCGTGCCTTCTTCGAGGAGCATGATGGCCAGGTTGTTGAGCGGCTCCCACGCCAGCGAGTCGCAGCTGATCGCCGCGCGGTACGACTTCTTCGCGGCCGCCTTGTCCTTGAGCGCGTCGAACAGCCCACCCAGGTGGTAGTGCGCGCGTGCGTTCTTCGGGTTGATGCGGAGGATCTGCTTGAGCGCCTTCTCTGCGCTGTCGAACCGAAGCAGCATGGTGTCGATGACCGCCGCGAAGAGCCACGCCTCTTCGTCTTTCGGCGCGATCAGGGTGTGCCGCCAGGCTTCACGGCGCGCGGCCTCGAGATCTTTCATGCGCAACGCGATGGACGCTCGGCGTGAGGCGATGAGCGCTTCTTCGGGAAGTCTCGGCGCCGCGTTGTCGAGCAGCTCTGCGGCAAGTTGGAGAGCGCCAGTCTCCACCAACGCGTCGGCCAGCGTGAGGATCGCGTCGAGGTGTTTCGGGTGTGCCTGCACGGTGAGGGAGAGGACCTTGAGTGCTTCGGGCGTGCGGTGCGCGCGGAACAGGGCCGTGCCGAGCTGCACCTTCACCGCGACATCCAGCGCGCCGTGTTGAATCGCCAGCGTGTAGCTCGCCGCCGAGAGCTCCCAACGGTGGAGCAGGGCGTAGCTGCGACCCAGATTCACGTGCGCGACGCCGAGTGCCGAGTCGTGTGCGAGCGCTCGCGTGTGAAAGACGATCGCTTCGTCGAGACGCCCAGCCGCTTCTTCGAGCACGCCGAGCAGGGTCAACGCCTCCGCGCAGGCAGGGAAGAGCTTGTTCACGGCGGTGAGCAGCTGCCCGGCCTCTTCGAACTTCTGCGTCAGGATCGCGATGCGGGCGAGACCGACCAGCGGCATCGGCGAGCGGCCAGCGCACTGCTGCTGCGCGTGCACGTAGAGCTCGGCGGCGCGATCGACGTCTTTCAGGGTGAGGTAGCGCTCGGCTTCGACCAACAGCGGCTGGATGTTCATGACAGTGATCCTTTGACGAGGGTGCCGTGTTTCTCGCTGCTGAAGCGGGTGTCCTTCTTCGGGGCCGCGGCGTGATCGCCTTCGGCTGCTTCGTGTTTCGGCGCGCCGTTGGGATCCGGTACTGCTCCTTCGGCTTCCTTCTTCGCGGCGTCGGCGGCGGCCTTTCCGAGTATCGGCGCGACCTGGCGGATGGCGCCTGCGATCGCCTGGCCGGCGCGCTTTCCGTCACCACTGCCGCCATCGAAGAGGCCAGCGACGGCTCCGAAGAGGCCGCCGAAGATGTCGCCTGCCGCCGCGATGATGTCGCCTGCGACCTTGCCGAAGATCTTCGTGTCGAACTCGAAGTTGATCTTCACCATGCAGCCGACGCCCGCCGCGATGCCGAGCGAGAACTCGAGCTTGAACTTTCCTTCCTTGTCGAGGCCGCCGTTGATCTCTGCCTTGGCGCCCGCGCCCGCCCAGACTTCGCACTCGACCCCGTAGCCGACGCCCGCGATTCCGCCCTTCGCTGAATAGCCAGCGCGCGCGCCTGCGAATGACTCGGCCTTCGCGTTCACCAGGACCTCGGCGGGGTTGAAGGTGACGGCGGCTCTGGCCTTCGCTTTCCCGCCTGCACCGGCTTCGGCGTGAGCGTCGGCGTGACCTGCGATGAGTCCGTCGCCGAGCTGAATGTTCAGGTCGGAGTCGGCCTTCGCCATGGCGCCGACTTCGGCCTTCGCGGCGGCGCTCACGCCGTCGGGGCCGGCCCTCGCTTCACCGTAGATGCGCGCGTAGACCTCGGCTGAGACGCGGGCGCGACCGTCGATCGACCCGATGTCTGTCTTGATGCTGCCTTCTGCTTCAGCGGAGACGCCGACGCTGGCTTCTGCTCCGCCTCGTACGCCGACGCCGCTGCCGTCGATGAAGGTCTCGCTGAAGGCGTTGGCTTTCGCGTGGGCTTCTGCGGCGGCGCGGCCCTTGGCCTTGAACGCTCCGTCGTTGAACTCGCCCGAGACCTCGACGCGCTCCTGGCCTTTGACGCGCGTCTCTTCTTTCGGTGGGAGCGCGCCCGCCTTCTTCGCTTCCTTTCCGGCGAAGTCGAAGATGGAGCTCAAGATCGCGCCGAGGTCGAACTTGTTCGCGGCGTCCGCTCCGTTGCCTTGGGGCTGGTTGCCGCTGAAGAGGTCGCCGATCGCCTTGAAGAGATCCCACGCCTGCTCGGGAGCAGGGCCTTCGCTCTGACCCGCACCGCGGATGAAGCTGCTCACCGCGTTCTCTTCGTTCTTCTTGAGGGGCTTGTTCAGCTCGCGTGCGGCCGCACGCATGTCGACGTCAGGGCCTTCGAGGGCACTGACACCGAGCTTGTTGCTGATTCCATCGAGACTCATCACGACCTCCGGGGTGTGGAGGGGTCGTGTGCACTTCAGCGGCCAGTGAAGAACGGCGTGATTTGGGCCGGTTCAGTCGGCGGAGTCGTCTCCGTGAACGGACGGCTGCGGGCGTTGCGAGTCGAGCCAGCCCTGGAGAATGAGCACGGCCGCGACCTGATCGATCACTTCCTTCCGCTTCTTCCGCGAGGCGCCGATCTCACTCAGGGCGCGGTGCGCGGCCACGCTGGTGAGCCGTTCGTCCCAGTAGATGACGGGGAGTTTGGTGGCCTCCTCGAGGCCCATGCCGAACTTCCGCGTGAACTCGGCGCGCGGGCCTTCGCTGCCGTCCATGTTCAGCGGCAGGCCGATGACGAAGCGGTCGATGGTGAACTCGGTGACGCGTTCGGCGAGTGCTTCGAGGTCTTTCCGTGGGCCGCGGCGCTCGAGCGTGGTGAGCCCCTGCGCGGTGATGCCGAGCTCGTCGGAGACCGCCAGGCCAATGGTCTTCGTGCCGAGATCGAGTCCAAGAGCGCGCATCGCGGGCGGACCCTACGTCTCGCCGGGAGGACTGTCATCGACTCGCAAGTGGGCGGAATCGCGGCGGAGGGAGGGTGGCATGCGGTGTGCGAATCGGCCGCTCACCACAGGGCATCTCGCCCCCTTCAAGGAGCCTCAAATGGACAAGGTCGCACAGCAGCCCTTTCAGCCTGCCCAGTCTCTGCAGATCGACGATTCCCAGCAGACCGCCAGGTCTTCGAAGTCCTCAGCAGCTGCCGAGAAGCCGGGCGACAGCGTCGGACCGGCACCCGCACCTCGCGCGGCTGCTCCCGCGAGCGCGCCGACGGAGAGTGCTCGAGAGGCGGCGACCCGCAAGCACGCCGACTTCGAGCAGATGACGCAAGAGCGACTGATGAGCGACCCCGAATACGTCAAGCTCAAGAATCAGTACGACGATGCTGACGCGCACCTGATGAGCGACTTCCTGCTCGTCGATCAGTTCACTGGGATCTGCCCCGACAAGAACATCCAGTACCAGGACCTCATCGCCCTCCGAGACGACACGAAAGCAAACCCTGCGGCACGTGAAGCTGCACTCCGTCTGCTGGCAAATTCGGAGGTCTGGCAGGCGATCTCGAAGACCGACAACCTGGTTGGGGTCGCGGACGTGGAGGCGTTCCTCGCGACTCAGAAGGCGACTCTCAAGGAGATGAAGAACGCCGTCGCAACGGAGGTGAGAGCAGAACTCACGGCTCAGACCAGCAATGCAGCAACCGGCGCCTCGGGAGCGGGTGGGACTCCGGGGGCAGGTGGGACCGGCGCGACTGGCCCGCTGTTCGCGGCTTCCACTCCGTCAGCCAAGAGCGGCATGGAAGGAGCTGTCGAGAACGTGAACAACGCGATCCAGAGCATCGGCACCTCGATGAACTCGATCATGGCGGAGATCGCCAACCCCGCGACCACCCCCGAGCGCCGCAAGGACCTTCAGAACCAGTACAACGAACTGCAGCAACTCCAGAGCATGCTCACTGCGATGTACACGCAGATGCAGGAAGCGATTTCGAACCTGATGAAGATGTACTCGGACGTCGCGATGAACTCCGTCCGCAACATGAAGTGAGGGGACGCCACCATGACCACTCTCGCTCAGCACATCGGACTCACTTCAGACCAGGCGCAGGCAATCGTGTCGCGCGCGTTCGACCTGGTCGACGCAGGCGAACTCGAAGGCGCCGTCGACATCTTCAAGGGCCTCCTCGTTCTCGATCCAGCCGATGCGACCATGCACGCGTCGCTCGGCTCGGTCTTCCACCAACAGGGCAAGCTGTCAGAGGCGCGGGCCGCCTACGACACCGCCCTCAGCCTCGACGCCAACACCGTGCTGGCCCGCGTCAACCGCGGCGAGCTGCGCTGCAAGCGGGGCGACCTCGACGGCATCGACGACCTGAAAGTCGCCGCCCAGATTCCTTCACCGGTGCAGGCGCGGGCCCAGAGTCTCCTGCGGCTGTACGCCCGCTAATCCCGAGACTTCAAAAAGGCGAACGAGACGTCGATCACTTCTGGGCCCACCGGCAACAGATGGGTTCAAGGAGGCACGATGCAGCGTCTCGTTCGCCTGTGTTCCGTGTTGTTGGTCGTTGGAGTTTCCGCCCCTGCCTTTGCCTGCCGCACGGGTGGTGGAGTCGGCATTCAGCTGGGGCACGTCTTCTTCGGCTTTTCGAAGCGCCACAACTGCCCGCCACCCGTGGTGGTCGTGCAGGGACAGCTCCCCCCGGTGGCGTACTACACGCAGACGCCGCCTCCGGTGGTGTACGCGCCGCCGCCGGTCGTCTACTCGCCTCCGCCCATCGTGTACGCCGCGCCGCCCCCGCAGGTCGCCTACGCGAACGCGCCCATCGTGCAGGCGAAGGTCTCCAAGCCGAAGAGTGATCGCCCCGGGATTCTCGCCGTGAAATACATGCCCGGCGTCTCCACGAATCCCACGATGGTCGATGGTGAACTCGACTTCAGCGGCACGGGCTTCGCGCATTCGCCTGGCCTCGAAGTGCGCCTCACCCGCTGGCTCTCGCTGCGCAGCGATCTCGAGTTCCGCCAGCAGGGCCGCACCTGGGACATGCTCGGCGTGAAGCTTTCGCTGTTTCCCAACTCGCCCGTCAAGCCGTACGCGTCGGTCTCCTTCAGCGGCAACGAGAGCTACGCCAACCCGGGTGCCTTCTCGTTCGGCTTCGCTGGCGCCGGCGGTCTCGATGTCTTCTTCGGCAAACACTTCTTCCTCGAAGCCGAGGTGCGTTACCGGATGACGCCGGGCAACTGCTGCTCCGATGTGCCTGCGTTGACCGGCGTGGTCGGCGGCGGCGTGGCGTTCTTCTGAGCTGAACGGATCGCTTCGACGCGCTGAACGATGGTCGGGTGCGTGACGCCCGACAGCACGTACCAACGCGGGGGATCCGGATCGACCTTGTTGATTCGCCCCAGCTTCACCAGCAGCGAGGCGAGCGAGTCACCGTCTCCAGTCAGCTGCATCGCGAATTGATCGGCGGCCAGTTCTCGGCCGCGCGACAGGGCCGCGGAGAGGGGCGTCACCACGCTCGTCGCGAGATCGAACGTGAGCACCAGCAAGGGCAGCACGCGCACGTCACCGCGGACTTTGATGCCGAACCAGCCCCGCTGACTGGAGCGTCGGAACAGCCACTCGATGAAGCCCATCAACGCGAAGACGGCGAGCGGCGAGAGCACCCGGCCAGGCCAACGCGATTCGCTCACGTGACCTGCTTCGTGCGCGACGGCGAGCACCACTTCTTGCTCGGTCATCGCGTCAATCAACGTGTCGGAGAGCAGGATGCTTCGCGTGGGGCCGGTGCCGGCAAAGGCCGCCTGCACCCGCACGCTCTTGACGCCGGTGTGCACCACGTAGATGTCGGAGAAGGGGATGGAGGCGTCTTGCAGCATCGTGGTGAGGCGAGAGCGCAAGGTGCCCGGGGGCAGCGAGGTTTGCTCGACGTACAGCCTCGAGCGGTAGGGATCGATCGCGGTCGAGACCACCAGGGCCAGGGAGGTGGCGATGGCGACCATCCACCACCAGTGCTTCGTACGGCGCGCCAGCCCGAAGAGCCCGAAGGCGAGCGCGGTGACGGAGATGACCAGGAACAGCTGACGCTTGAGGCCGTCGAACAGGAACCCGCCCAGCGATTCGTTGGAGAGCCCGAACTCGTGTTCGCGCACGTAGCCGAACCAGAGGTCGATCGGCAGGTTCACCAGGACGAAGAAGCCGAAGTAGAGCAGGGCGAAGACGATGGTCTCCGCCCACTCAGGGCCCTTCCAGATCTTCGTGAGGACCGCCAGGTCGATTCGCTGGCCCCAGCGAACCGCCACCGCGTGAAACGGTTTGGTGAGGAACCGGGCGGTGGTGATCAGCAGCAGCGGCCAGACGACGAGGTCGACCAGCGCGGCTGTGTAGATCGGTTGGTGGTACGCCTGAATTTCTGACAGCGCTTCCACTAGCCCCTCACCCCGACCCTCTCCCAGAGGGAGAGGGAGACAAGTTCATGAACCGGGGGGAGTCGTGGTGGCCTTCTCCTCTTCCTCCGCTTTCGCCTCTGCGAGGAGCAAGTCTTTCATTCGCTGCAGGCTCTCCCGCGTCTGCTGCACGAACGGGCTCGACGCCCCGATGCGTTCCGCCGCTTCCAGGGTGCGCTCGTAGACGGTGATCGCCTTGCCGATCAGCACGCGGATCTTCTTGCGCAGCTCGGCCCGGTAGATCTCCTGCTCCGAGGCCGCCAGTTCAATGGGTGCCGGCGCGTGGATCATGTGGTCGTACATGTTCTCGTACAGCCCACCGATGCGATTGCCCGCGGCCGTCGCCCAGTAGCCGTTGCCGATGCGAATCGCGCGCAAGTAGTGGCCTTGCGACGAGAGCAGCAGCTCGGACTTGTACTCGAGGTCTTCGGCCAGCTTCGCGGTGCTCTTGTTTCCATCGAGCGCCACCGCTTCGTAGTGAAGGCGGAAGATCTCCCCGATGAAGAACTGCGCCTGGCCGGGGAAGTAGTCGTCGACCAGGTCCTTGTCGGGCAACGAGTTCCAGTAGGTCAGCACGCTGCGCAGGGTGTTCTCGGCCGCGTCCTTCTGGTCGATCTCCAACTCGCAGATGCCCTGCTGCACGCGCGCTTCGATGCGCTTGTCGGCGGAGACCTCGCTGCGATCGGCGATGTTGCGCAGCACCTCGATGGCGTCGGTGTAGCGCTCGAGGTGGTAGTCGCACTCCGCCACGCGGAACGAAGCGTCGAGCGCGTCACCAGTGCCCTTCACCGGGTCGGACAACACCGAGAAGCGCACCCACGCGTCTTCCCACGCCTTGATCTTCTCCAGCGCGAGGCCCGCGTTGTAGAGCGCCGGCCGGTAGTGCTTCGACTTGGGGTGGAAGTCGCAGATGCGCCCGAAGTAGCGAGCCGCCTGCGCGTAGTCTTCCGCCGCATAGAACGAGGTGCCCGCGGCGAAGAGCTCTTCGTCGTTGAGCTTCTCCAACTCGAGATCGCCGGTGATGACGACCTCGTCGAACTTCACTTCGTGGGCGCCCTTCGGCAGGGCCTTCTCACCGCGGGTGTGCACGCAACCGGTGACAACCATCGCGACCAGCAACATCCAGCTCAGGCGCATTGAGGGTTCGTTCGCTTTCGAGAAGAGGGGCGAGCCACCGACACCGGCCTCACCGCGCCGGTTCCGCGCACCTTACTGGCCTGGCGCTGCGACTTCGAGACGGCGATCGCCCCACAGCCAGTGCGACGTTTCGTACAACCCCTTCAGGTCGTGCACGTCGAGGTCGAACCGGGGCACCAGCACCAACGGGGTCGAACCACACGCCTCACGCAGCTTCGCGATGCCCCGCGCGTCTTGCCGGGCCAGGTGGTCGTTTTCCTTGAGCGTCTGATCGAACTTCGGCTGCGCAGATGGCGGCAGACGTGCCACCTCCTCCCACAACGAGTCGGCCACCGGCGTGTGCACCCGGTTCACCACGATCGCCGCGACCCTCATCTTGTTCTGCTGAAGCAGGGTGTGGAAGTAGATGGCCTCGTCGAGCCGCTCCGGCATGGGGCCGGTCACCAGGACGAAGCTCGTGGTCTCGGCTTCCAGCAACGCGCGCGTCTGGTGCGCTCGCTCCTTGAAGCCCTCGTTCATGCCGCTGATGTTGAGCATGAAGTCGGCGAGCTGCTGCAAGGTCTCGGTGCCGGTGAACCGCGCGATGGTCTTGGCGACGTAGCTGCCCCCGAGGTTGAAGAGCTTAAGCCCGAATTTTCCGGCAGCCAGCGCGGGCGTGAGCAGCCACTTCGAGGCGTCGTTGTCGAGGAAGTCGAGGATGCGGTTGGGCGCGTCGAGAAAGTCGAGCGCGTGCGCGGTCGGCGGGGTGTCGAGCACGATGAGCGGGTAGTCGCGCTGGGTGCGCAGCTCCCACAACTTCTCCATCGCTACGTATTCCTGGCTGCCCGCAAGCGCGCTGGAGAGCGATTGGTAGAAGCGGTTGTTGAGGATCTTCTCTCGCTTGTCGGGCGGGGCGCGGCGCTCGATGAGCTCGTCCCAGGTGCGCTTCATGTCGAGCATCATCGCGCGCATGCTCGCCCTGGGCGCCAGACCCGCCTCGGCGAAGGTCTCTTTCGAGATCTCCATCTCGGCGTTGCCCAGCGCCTGCAGCCCCAGTGAGTTGGCCAGCCGCCGCGCGGGGTCGATGGTGCAAACCAACGAGCCCTGGCCTTCCATCGAAGCGCGCAGCGCGATCGCCGCGGCCACCGTGGTCTTGCCCACGCCACCACTTCCAACCGTGATCAAGACGTCGCTCGACGCGAGGGCCGCTCGAATGGGATTCACTTCTTGCCTCCGAAATACGCTGCGACCTGCTCGACCGCCTGGCGGCTGAACTCGGGCACGAAGAGACGCGGCACGGTCACCACCCGCAGGCCCAGCGTCTTCAACCGCTCCAGAGAGGCGACCGACAGGTTGGCCCGCGCGGTGTGATGGCGGGCGATCTCTTTGAGACCTTCCGACTCGGGGGCATCCGACGCGTCGAAGCGCAGCGGAATGAAGCCGTTGAGCACCACCAACGACGATTGCATCTTCACCTTCGAGAGCAACGCCGCGTGCAGCTCGATGGTCTCGTTCACCGGCAGCTCTTCAGGCAACGAGACCAGCACCACGGCGGTGGTCTTCGGATCGATCAGCAGATCCCTCATCCACGTGGCGTCGGTGGCCATCGCGCCCGGGGGCACCGTGTCGACGATCACCTGCGGCACCGAGAAGAAGGTGATGGCGTGCCCGGTGGCCGGGGCGTCGATGATGATGCGATCGAACCGCCAGCGCCCATCGGGCCGCTTCTCTTTCAAGTGAAAGAGGATCTTCCCCAGCAGCACCAGCTCCTGCAGCGAGGGGATGAAGCGCAGGAAGTAGCGCACCACGCGGTTCTCGAAGACGGCGCTGTAGATGCTCTCGAACTTGAGCATCATCAGGGCGTATTCGCGCATGGCCTCCTGGGGGCGCACGTTCACCGCCCAGAGGTTTTCATCGATGGCGGTGACCTCCGGCCCGACTTCAGGCCGGCCCAGGAGCAGGCTGATGCGCTCCTTGGCGTTCACTTCGCACACCAGGGTGCGCAGGCCTTCACGGGCGCTTTGGAGGGCGAGGGCTGCGGCCAGCGTCGACTTTCCGACGCCTCCTTTGCCAGTCACCACGAGGAGTCGTTTGTCAGACAGTTCTTCGACCACGGCGAAAGTCACATTGACATGGTGGAGCGTGGAACGCAGCATCCGCCGCCATGCTGAAAGACAACCCGATGATGAAGAAGCTCGTGGCGACCGGTGAGGAGCGCATCGGGAAGCTGGTGCAGCAGCTCATGTCGAACGAGAAGTTCGTCTCGGGCATCCAGACCATCGTCTCCCGGGGCCTCTCGGCCAAGGGCTCCCTCGACAAGAGCATCCGCAGCGCGCTCTCGGCGATGAACCTGCCCTCCACCGGCGACCTGGAAACACTGCGCGAGAAGATCGACGAGGTCGAGAAGCTGCTCGGCACCCTCGAGGGCAAGATCGACCAGCTCGTCGACACCAAGAAGAAGTAGTGGCTCGTCGCATCGCCTTCATCAACGAGAAGGGCGGGGTGGGCAAGACCACCCTCGCCGTGAACGTGGCTGCCTTCTTCGCGCAGAAGCGGCGGCAGCGGGTGCTCCTGGTCGACCTCGATACCCAGGGCCACGCCGCGAAGACCCTGGGCGTCGACGTGCGCTCCGGTGGCCTGACGGTGTTCGACCTGCTCACCAACCCGGCCATCGAGTTGTCGCAGGTGACCCGGGCGACCGCAGTGGAGAACCTCTGGCTGGTGCCTTCGTGGAAGGAGATGGCCGAGTTCCCCACGCACGCGGCCAGCAACCCAGACCGGGCGAAGCTTCTCGCGCGGGTGCTGGAGCCGGCCGATGAGCGGTACGACGTGATCATCTTCGACGCGCCGCCCTCATTCGGTCTGGTCACCACCAACGTCCTGCTGGCCGCCGAAGAGATCGTCATTCCCGTCGCCACCACCTACCTCGCGCTCGACGGCTGCGCGGAGATGGTGGCCACGGTGGAGCGGGTCGCCCAGGAGCACGGGCACAGCAAGCTCCGGGTCACTCAGATCATCCCCACCCTGCATCGCAAGACGCAGATGTCGGAGGAGATCGTGGAGAAGCTCAAGCAGTACTTCCCGAAGAAGGTCAGCGAGCCGATGGGGCTCAACGTGGCCATCGACGAGGCCCAGAGTCACGGCAAGACCATCTGGGAACATGCGCCGTGGAGCCGCGGGGCGACGCTGCTGCAGCAGATCGCCGAGCGCATCGAGCGGGCGCGCTGAGCGCACCGTTCATCCCGCGGACTGGTGCGGTCAGCCCTTCGACTTCTTCGAAGGCGGCGGGGTCGGCTTGTCCTGCTCGAGCTGGGCGAGCTTCTGCTCCAGCTGCTCGATGCGCTGCACCAGGGTGGAGAGATCGCGGCCCAGCGCGGGCAGGTTGCCCAGCACGTTCTCGACGGCGGTCTTCACGCGCTCGTCGACCCGCGCCTGCCAGGTCTCGAACACCTTCTGCGACTGCTGCACCAGGGCTGCAGGGGTGATGTCGCCTTCCGACTGCTCACGGCCCAGCAGGGTGTTGATGCGCTGACCTGCCTCCTGCTTGATGGCGTCGACGCGCGGGCTGACCTGGCTGTTGATGAACGCGTTCAGCTTCTCGCCCGGCTGGCGGATGATCTCGCGCAGCACCGACAGGGGCATCTGGTTCTTCTTCTTCTCTTCTTCGAAGACGATCTGCGCGAGCGTGACCGAGGTGAGGTCTTCCTTGCTCCGGTTGTCGACGATCTTCACTTCCACGCCCTGCTTCACCATCTCGGCGATCTCGTCGAGCGTCACGTACCGGCTCTCGACGGTGTCGTAGAGCTTCCGGTTGGTGTAGCGCTTGATGACCTTCGGCTCGCGAACGGTCGATTCTGCTTCGCTCATGGACGTGGACCCCTGACGCAGTGCGCGAAAGCTGTACCACCTGTCCACTCTGGTGCCAACCGCGCGATTTCGTTTCAGAAGCAGGCTAGTGTCCGCTCCGCTCAATGATCGTCAAGTGCGAGCAGTGCCAGACCCGATTCAAGATCCCCGACGACAAGGTCACCGACAAGGGTGTGAAGGTTCGGTGCACCAAGTGCAGCCACACCTTCCGCGTGACGCGTGACATGGCGCAGCCGGCGACGGCCACCCTGCCTGCGGTGGGAACACCGACGGCCGCCGACCCGTTTGCCCGGTTCGGTGCGGCGGCCCAACCTGCCGACTCCGAGGTCACCCGGCCCGGTGTCTTTGCGCTCGGCGTGGAGGCGACTCGCAAGCCGCCGCCGCCGTACCCCGCGGCCAAGCCGGCTCCCGTCGAGAACGTGCAGCCTTTCGATTTCGGCTCGTTGACGCCGCCGGGGGCCAGCTCGCATACCTCGCCGACGGTTCCGGCAGTGCCGGCGTACCTGCCGCCGCCCGCGCCTCCCTCGGCCTCGCCGTTCGATTTCGCCGCCATCGCCCGCCCGCCCGCGGCCTCTGCGGCGCCTGCTGCCGCGTTCGACTTCTCGAACTTCACCGCGCCCACGCAGCAGGTCGCGCCGCTGCCCGCCGTGCGTCCCCCGGCACCGCCGCCGCCGCCGCCTCCTTCGGCGCCAGCGCCGGTGGCCCCTTCTCTGCCAGCCTTCGACTTTTCCCAGGTCGCGCCTTCAGCGCCTTCAGGCGGTGGGGCCTTCGACATGGGCGGGCTGCAGGCGCAGTCGAGCGCTCCGATGGATTCACCCGCCTTCCCGCAGAGTGGCGGAGCGGATGGTTTCTTCGCCGGTGCAGATGACGCGGGCCCCGCGCCGATGCCGGTCGATGGGGCCGCGGCGCGCGCGATGTTCGACATGCCGCCGCCGGCGCCTTCGTTGCTCGACCTGCCTCCGCCGGACCTCGAGCCGTCGAGCGCCAGCAACCGCAACGTCGAGCGCGTGTCGTTGAACCGCCCGGCGGCACCTCCGCCGGTGCCGACGCCCGCAGCGCCCCCGCCCGAGCCGCCTCGCCGCCGCACGGTGGTGGGCATCATCGTCAACGTGGCGATCGCCGCGATGCTGGTCTTCGGGCTGGTGGTGGTCGGCACGGCCTACGTGAACGAAGGCAAGCTCTCCAGCGAGGCGTTCTCGCTCGAGGGCCTCAAGAACACCTTCGCGCCTTCGGTCGACTTCGTGGCCAACGACGTGTCGAACGGGCTCTACCAGACGCGCGCGGGCCGCTCGGTGTTCTTCGTGCGGGGTGAGGTGATGAACCGCAGCGAGGTGGCGGTGAAGGTGGTGGTGAAGGCGGAGATCGTCGACGACGGCAAGGTGGTGCGTTTCGGGGAGAGCTGGGCGGGTGATCCCGCCACGCCCGAGGAGATCTTCCTCATCGACAGCACCGAATCGCTCGAAGCGCTCAGCCTCAAGGTGGAGAAACGATCGTTGGTGGTGCCGGCCGGCGCGGCCGCGGCGTTCGTGGTGCCGTTCACCGAATATCCGCCCGACCTGAAGGCCTTCCGGGTGCGGGTGTCGGCGCGCGCGGTGCCCGTCAATCCGACCGCTGCCAATCCGTGACCATCGACGACGAGCCCGACGAGCTGCGCCAGATCATCCGGCGGCTCGACGTGCTCGGAGGTGGCCACGACGTGCTCCGCCGGGCCGCGGCGCGCACGCTGGGTGAGCTCGATCCACCGCAGGCCACCGAGCTGCTCTCCACCGTGATGCGTCTCTCGGTGCAGCGCTGGGAGCCGGCCATGCGCGTGTTGCCCGCCTTCATGCGCGCGCTGGAAGACGACGGCGATCTCATTCCGCACCTGGCCACGCTGCGCCAGGTCGCCGCGCTCTCGGAGCAGGACGACGTGACCTTCGTGTTCAGCGAGGGGCGGCCGGTGCAGGAGTACGACTCCGACGCGGCCGCGCGGGCCGACGCGAAGCTCTTCACCTCGCCGCTGGGCGTGCTCAAGACCCGCGCGCGGCTGACCCGAAACCCCGACGAGCTCTCGCGGCTGGCGGTCGCTTCGAATGCATCGGTGATCCGCGAGGTGCTCAAGAACCCCCGGCTCACGGAAGACCTGGTGGTGCGCATCGCCGCCCGCAGGCCCGCGCGCCCTGAACCGCTCGAGGAGATCTGGCGCAGCCCCCGTTGGAACATGCAGCCCGCCGTGCGGCGCGCGCTGGCGTTCAACCCCTATCTGTCACCGGAGGTGGGGGTGAAGATCGTGCCGCTGTTGTCGGCTCCGGATCTTCGGCAGCTGGCGACCGACCGCAACGTGCACCTCTCGGTGCGCGAGCTGGCGGGAAAGCTCAGTGCTTCGGCGATCCGTCGATGACCTGCGCGTCTTCGGTGCCGCGCTCGAGCTTCGAGGTGGGCTTCACGTCGACGTAGCCGTCACCCTGCGAGGCCTTGCGGAACGAGTGAACGAAGCGGCCCACGGCGTTGCCCAGCGTGCCCATCTGGGACGCTGAAAAGACGATCACCAGGATGATGCCCAGCATGATCAGTTCGCCGCTTCCTACAGTCATGGTCCCACAGTGCCCCACGGGCGCTCACGACGCAACTTGACGCCTCGCCGACGGGGGAGCAGGTGAGGGGTATGCCGATGCGCATCCTCGGTCATCGCGGTGCCAGCGCTGACTTCCCCGAGAACACCATGGAGGCCTTCGAAGGCGCCCTCGCCCAGAAGGCCGATGGCTTCGAGCTCGACGTGATGCGCTGCGCGACCGGCGAGCTGGTGGTCTGCCACGACGAATGGCTCGACCGCCTCTCCGGCCTGCACTGGGAGGTGCTCACCACGCCCTGGTGGAAGCTCAAAGACGTCGACGTCGGCTCAGCGCTCGGCTTCCGGCCCGCCCGCATTCCCCTGCTGGAAGACGTGCTCGACCTGGTCTCTTCGAAGGTGTTCTGCAACGTCGAGATCAAGTGCGAGACCACCGACGATCACGGGCTCTCGTTGGCCGTGGGCGAGCTGCTCTCGAAGCGCCGGCTGGGCAACCAGGTGTTCGTCTCGAGCTTCAACCCGCTGTGCCTGGTGCGGCTGGCGGGCGCTTTTCCCAGGCTGCGCCGGGGCCTGTTGATCGACCCCGATCGCGCGTGGGTTCCCCAGGTGTGGGGCTGGTTGCCGTTCACCGCGCGCACCTCGGTGCATCCGCACTTCTCGCAAGTGACCACGGAGCGGGTGAATCGCTGGCACGCGCTCGAGCTGGAGGTCGCGGTGTGGACGGTCGATGACGTCGACGAAGCGCGACGCTTGAGGGCGATGGGGGTGAACTGGGTGATCACCAACAAGCCCGGCGAGCTGCGCCGGCAGCTCAAGCGGGCTCAGCCCCTCGATTAGAAGTCGAAGCCGATGGTGCTGTTGTAGGCGAGCACCGCAGGCATGTTGACCGTGGTGCCGAGCGTGTCGTCGGTGAAGCTGCCCAGCACGGTGTAGCTGAACTCGAAGCCGAGCATCACCACGCCCGCGATGAAGCGGAAGCCGCCATAGAAGCGGTTGTTGGTGTTGTTGGCCGCGAGCACCGAGTCGTACACGTAGTAGTTGCTGAACTGCGCGTTGGGCGCGTCGGCCTCGGCCAGCGTACGGCTGGGGTTGAAGTCGACGTTGCCCGTCGAAGCACCGACGAAGGTCAGGTTCCAACCGAAGTAGGGCGTCAGGGTGACCATGCCGGCGACGGCGAACTGCTTGCCGATGCCCAGGTCGAGCCCACCCGCGGTGACGTCGAAGTCGCGGCTGTTGAGGATCTTGGTGACGAAGCCGCGCACGCCGATGTCGGGCAGGTAGGTGAAGCCTTCGTTGAGCGCCCACTTGAGCTCGAGCGTGCCCGTACCCATGCGGCTCTTTTCCCACCAGGCCGCGCGCACGCCGAGCTCGAAGCTCCAGGGCAGCCCCTTCCTGATGTGAATCGAAGGCAGCAGCACAGCGCCGTTGATGGGCCGCACCGTGGGCATGTCGGTCGCGCCGATCGCCGTGCCCAGGTCGACGACCGACAGCTCGGCCGAGATGGCGAAGGCCGAGTGACCGAGGGTCTCGGGCGGGGCGAGGTTCGTCGACGTGATGGCCGCGCCGAGGCGGCGGGCGAAGGCTCGAAAGTTCGCGTTCGCCGAAGGCGTGAAGCCGGCTCCGCCCTCTTTGGGGTTGCCCAGCTGGTAGATGCGAAAGTCGTACGCGTCCGCGAACGCGGAGGTGGACGCAAGCGCACCGAGCAAACACCACAGGCGACGAGACATGGTGGTGAACCTAGTCCCGCGCGCCTGAGGCATCAATTACTGGTCTCAGGGCTTCGCCTTCTGGGCCGGCTGCTCATTGACCTTCTGCGCGACGGCGGCGGGCCGGCGGCGGATGACCACCGACTTCCGGCTGGCGAAGTCCTGCGACTCGCGGGCGACCACGGTGACCAGGTTGTTGCCCTCCTTCAGGGAGAACTCGGTGGAGAACTTCACCTTGCCGTTGTCCTCCGTCTGGGCGCCCTTGAAGAAGACCTTTTGATCATTGACGAGCACGAACACGTCGAGCAGCTGCGGGTCGCTGACCACGCTCGAGAGGGTGAACTTCTCGCCATCGACCACGGCGCCACCCTGCGAGGGGTCGACGTTCATGGAGATGGTGGCCGGCGTGCGGAACTGGTTCCACACGGCGTCCTTGGCGGCGAGGGGCTTCTGACCCTTGGCGTCACGCAGGTCGGACAGCTTCACGAAGACGAAGCGGTCCTTCTCCCACTCGACCTTGGCCATGTTGCCGCCGCGGGCGACCTCGGTCACCACAGCGCCTTTGGGCAGGCGAGCCAACGCCCGTTTGCCGTCGACCGACGCGTAGATGTCGGCCTTGTCGGCGATGCGCGAGGTGGCCTTGCTCGGCTCGAAGGGCGGGCTCGGCGCGCCATCGGGCGCCACCGGGATCATGATCTTGTCGGCGGTGAACTCCTCGAGGGGCTCGTCGATGACGGCGTAGCGCAGGCCGAACTCGTCACCCTTGAAGCCCTTCTTCACCTCGAGCTGGAAACGCGACGACTTGGTCTCGCCCTGCGCGAGCTCGCCCAACTTGAAGCGGCCCTTCTCGATGAAGATGTTGGCGTCAGAGGCATTCCGCACGCTGGAGAACGCGTCGAGCGCCTTGCCGCTGCCCACGTTGGTGACGTCGATGAAGACCGAGATGTCTTCACCACGCTGCACCAGGCCGTCGCCGTTGCAGGCCGAGCAATTATCGACGATGGACCAGGTGTACGCGAACTGGGGCCGGGGGATCTCGACGATGGTCAGCTCGCCGACGGTGCTCTCGGTGAGCGTGCCGCTGTCGTCCTGCAGCTTGACCGTCACGCCGTCACGGCGCGACGCGAGGTCTTTCGGGGTCTTCACGTTGACCGTCCAGGTCTTCTTCTCGCCAGGCTTCACCTGACCGAAGAGGAACTCGCGGCGATCGAGGAACCCGTTGTCGGACTCGATCCACGCGCGCAGGCGGCGAACCGGGTCGGCGCCCTTGTTCTCCACGGTGATCTCCAGCGGCACCGTCTCACCCGCGGTGATCTTCTTGTCCATGGTGGGCTTCATGCTGCTGACCAGCTGCACGTTCTTGGGCGTCTCGCCGGGCGTCCAGTCGATGCCCAGCGCGGTGATGGCGTCGGCGATGCGCTTCTCTTCGAGCTGGCGCTTCTCGATCACGAAGTTCTTGCCGCCCTTGAGCATCTCGTCGCGGCGCAGCTGGGGCGCTGCCAGCAGGAAGTCGCGAGCGAAGGTCACTTCGAAGTCTTCCTTCACCTCGTCCTGGCTCTCGGCGTCGAGCTGATCGTCCAGCTCTTCGTCGTGGTTGTTCGCCGACGCGTCGGTGTCGGTGAGCACGTTCTTGCCGCCCTTGGGAGCGGGGGCCTTGGGGTCCTTCTTCGGCTCGACCTTGGCGACCTTCTCCTTCTCTTCCTTGAGGTACTTCACCGTGTCGACCGGCTTCTCCTTCATCACCACGTCGTCGCGCTTCTTCACCGCAGCGGCGTTGGCGGGGTTACCGAAGTGCGACTCGAGGTCGGCCTCGCCCATGCTGCGGCGGGGCGCGAAGACGTCGACGCGTTCCCTGGTGATGCGGGTGGGAATGAGCTGGATGTCGGGCGTGATGCCGACCTCCTGAATGCTCAGGTCACCAGGCGTGAGGTACTTGGCGATGGTGAGCTTGAGCGCGCTGTCGTCGGGGAAGTCGTAGAGCACCTGCACGGAGCCCTTCCCGAAGCTCTGGCGGCCGATGATCACCGCCCGGTTCTGGTTCTTCAGGGCGCCGGCGACGATCTCCGAGGCCGAGGCGCTGCCCGCGTTGAGCAGCACCGCGATGGGGAAGAGGTCGTCTTCGTCATCCTGGTGGGCGCGCTTCTCTTCGCGCAGCTTGTCCGACAAGCCGACCGTCGAGACGATGGTGCCCGAAGAGAGGAAGAGGTCGGAGACCTGGATGGCCTGATCGAGCAGACCGCCGGGGTTTCCGCGCATGTCGAGCACCAGGCCACGAAGACCATTCGCGCTGCCGCCCTTCTTGGCCTGCTCACCGAGCTCTTCGAGCGAGGTCTGCAGATCGCGGGTGGTGTTGCCCTGGAAGTTCTTCAGGCGCACGTAGCCGACGTTCGAGGCGAGCAGCTTGCTCTGCACCGACTCGATGGTGATGAGCGCGCGGGTGACGGTCATCTGCTGGTTCTTCTCCCAGCCCTTGCGCATCACCGAGATGGTGACCTTCGAGTCGACCGGGCCGCGCAGCTTCCCGACGGCCTCGTTCAAGTCCATGTTGACGGTCGACTCTTCGCCGATGCGCAGAATCTGATCGTCTTTCTTGATGCCACCGCGGAAGGCGGGCGTCTTGGGCAGCACCTTGACGACGGTGAGCACGCCCTCACGCATCTGGATCACAAAGCCCAGGCCGCCGAACTCACCCTTCGTGGTCAGCTTCATCTCGCGGTACAGCTCAGGGCGCAGCAACACGGAGTGTGGATCGAGCGTCTGCAGCATGCCGTTGACCGCCGCGTATTCGACCTCACGCGAGTCTTCGACCGGGCGCATGTTGCGCGAGATGAAGTCGAAGATGTCTTTCAAGGTGAACGACATCTTCCAGAGCGAGTCGACGTGACCGATGTCGAACTCCTTGAGCTTGCCGTTGACGTTGACGCGCACGTTGCCCGCTTCGGCGTTGCCGTCGACCAGCACGTCGGGCACGCTCTTTTCGACCGCCTCGAGCGAGGCGACGAGCATCTCCTTCGGCCGAACCCGCTTGGGGTCGACGTAGTTTTCTTTCACGTAGTGGATGACCTTGGTCAGCACGCGGAGCGCTGAAAGCTCGTGCGGCGCCTTGGCGTCTTTCTCATCGAGCCGCGGGGCTGCGACGGCATCCGACATGGTGAGCGTAAGCGGTGCCCGGTCGTTGCCGGAGAACGCCCACGCAGCTAGCAGCGCGGCGATCACCGCAACTCGACGCAAGGTGTGCATGCAGTCTTCTTTCCTCAAGAAATTCGTGACAGCGACCCGCTGAGCCTAATCACCGGGTCTCAGGCCTTCAAGGAACGCTCAACACCCTCGGTCGGTCTTCGTTCCCCTTTTTCACTGGCGGGCCGCTTCGGGCAGGGCTCCGGATTTCAGCATTCCCCGAAAGAGCAGGGTCCCGGCGACGACCGCGACGGGCATCAGGAAGAAGTTGAGCACAGGCACCCATAACAAGACGTAGAGCGCTGCGCCGAAGCCCAGCGCCAGCGGCAACCGGCCCCGCAACGCGGCGATCACCTGCTTGAACGGGCGCAGATGTCGCGCCATCGGGTTGGAGAGGTGCTCGGCGGCGATCCAGAACATCGACCAGATCGAGGAGAGCGCGACCCAGGAGACGCTCCCGGCCACCGGAATGAAATGGAGCGGAAAGAGCACCGCCAGGCCCAGCAACATCAAGCTCAGTCGCATCAGGGTGTGGCTGAGCGACTCGATGATGCCTTTGGTGGTGGCGCTCAGAGAGAACGCCGGCGAGGTGAAGTCACCGCACCGTTCTTCGGTCGCCTCCGAGAGCGGATCCTGCAGCGGGGCCAGCAGCAGGTTGGGCACGGTCAGCGCGCCCACCACGAAGAGCATGATGAAGAAGACGATGCTCAGACCGATCGACGCTGCGTGTTGCCAGCCCGAGTCGGCGCTGATCAACGCGTCGGCCGCACGTTGGGCCAGCCCCGACGCGCCCCAGGCCACGCCGATCAACGTGAGCCCGGTGACCGCCGCGCACGCCAACGAGAGCATCAGCAGCTTGGGCGTTCGCAGAATGAGCGTGAAAGCGCGCAGGGGAATGGAGACCCCGCGCAAGAGGTCACCCGCGGTGCTGACGGCAGGGAGGTCGGGGATGGGGGAGTTCATTTGAGGAATGGGTGGCCCGTTCGGATGCGGAGGTTATAAGCGGCGCCCCCAGATGTCCCTCGACGCGAAGCAGACCGAACAGCAGCCGATCGCCCACAAGGCAGAGCTCGTTCAGCTCCTGCGCGACGCGGAGCGCCCCACCGGGCCGCTGTTGCTGGGTCTCGAACACGAACGCCTGATGTTCCCCAGGGCCGGGTTCAACCCCGTGCCGTACGACGGCGAAGCGGGCATTGGCGCGCTGCTGCAGGGCTTCAGCAAGTTCGGCTTCGAGGAACACCGCGAGGCGCCGGGGCTGCCGGTGATCGCGATGGTTCGAGGCAAAGAGACGCTGTCCCTCGAGCCGGGGGGGCAGTTCGAGCTGTCGGGGTCTCCGTTTCAGACCGCGCGGGAAGCGCAAGACGAGAACCTGCGCCACGTGAAGGAGCTCAAGCAGGTCGCCTCTTCACTGGGCCTGCGCGCGGTCGGCCTGGGGTATCGGCCGTTCTTCGAGCTGAACGAAATGCCGTGGATGCCGAAGAGCCGGTACAAGGTCATGCGCGAGACGCTCGGTGCGCGCGGCAGCCACGCCTTCGACATGATGCTGATGACGGCCACCGGCCAGGTGAGCCTCGACTGGCGCGACGAAGCCGACTGCGTGCGCAAGGTGACGGCGGCCGTGCGCATCTCGCCGCTGCTGGTCGCCTTGTTCGCGAACAGCCCGATTGCTCAGGGCAAGAACACCGGCTTTCAGTCGTTCCGCAGCCGGGTGTGGAACGACGTCGACCCGGCTCGTTGCGGCTACCCCGAAGCGATGCTCGACGGCTCGTTCTCGTACAACGCCTACGTGGAGTGGGCCCTCGACGCGCCGCTGCTCTTCCTGCGCCGCGATGGGCAGTACCTCGCGCCGAAGCTGACGTTCAGGCAGTTCCTGGCGCAGGGCCACGACGGGCAGCCGGCGGTGCATTCCGATTGGGTCGATCATCTGTCGACGTTGTTCCCCGAAGTGCGGCTCAAGAAGATCGTCGAGATCCGCGCGGCCGATGGCAACAGCCCGGCGATGACGGGGGCGTTGGCGGCGCTGATGCGGGGGGTGCTGTACGACGGCCGCGCGCTCGATGATGCGACCCGGTTGCTGCCTGAGTTGAGCCCGCAGGCGCACCGCGAGCTGCATTTCGCTGCGCAGCGGGAAGGGCTCAACGCCAAGGTCGGTGGCGGAACGCTGGCGGACTACGCGTCGGAGTTGGTGTTTCTGGCTTCGAAGGCCCTCGAGCGGTTGAGCGGTGATGATGCTTCGTTGCTCGAGCCGCTCGAGGAGATCGCCGCTGAACGGCGGTCACCTGCGACAGACGTGCTGGAGCACTTCGAAAAAGAAAAGCGCCCCGAGGCGTTCCTGGGGCGCTTCGAGATCTAGGTCTGGCCCTCACCCTCTCCCGAGTCTCCCAGGGCGAGCGCATCTTAGGTGATCGGAATCACGAGTCTTCGGTGAGTCCTCGCGTGAGGACCAAGGCGAGGTAGTCGTCATCCCACCCCGCGCGCTTTCGCTTCGTGGTCGAGCCGTACTTAGCGGTCTTCTCGTTGCGGAGAAGCATGTGTGCGAGTCGAGTGATGATCGCGAAGTTCTCCGCACCCCGACGGTCTCTGATGAGCTGACGGTCCTCACCGAAGGAGACATCGAGGACCCAGTTCAGCCCGTTCTCGATTCCCCAATGCGCCCGGATTCGCTTCGAGAGCGCAGTCGCCTTGGGGGGAAGGCTGGTCAGGTAGAAGCCGACTTCAACCGTCTCGGTTTCAGGCGCTGCGCCCACCATGAGGCGGCGCCGCTCAATCATCACGAAGGTCTTCACGTCGCGCCAATCAGCCCAGGTCCAACCGAAAGCGGGCATCGCGTAGACGGTTCGCGTCTCGATGCGGCCGTGACCCTTGTTCGTCTTCGACGACGCTGAGATCTCTTTCAGGTCAGCGGTCTCGAATGCGTTTCGGACATGCTTGTACTGCGGGCCGCGATTGCCCTTCAGCGCGACGAGGTAGTCGGCGCCCGCCTCTCGCACGGCGACAGTGGTCGCGGCGGTGCATCCATTCGCGTCGCTCGTCACCACCGCTCCTTCGAGGTCGAGAAGCTTCAGCAACTCTGGGATGGCAGCAGGCTCGCCTGCCGCACCGTCAACCGCACGTTGTGCAAGGACCAGTCTCTGCTTCGTCGCCCAAACCTGCATCAAGTGCAGCGGCGAGGTGCTGCCGGCATGGTCGACTGCGCCGCGAAGCGACTTGCCGTCGAGTGCGATGACCTCTCCTTTGAAGCTCGCAGCGACATCGTCGACCCATTTCCGAAAGCACTTCTCGAACTCTCGCGGCTCTAACGCGCAGAGAACGCGGCGGAACGTGTCTGCGCTCGGCGTACCGTTCGGAAGATCGAAGAGCCCCTCGAACCACTTCCGCTTCGCGTGCGAAAAGGCGGCGAGTGCCTCCCAACCATCGGCTCCGGCAATCGCCCCGCACAGAGTCATCACGAGAACGTGAAGGAGCTCGTGGCGTCGGGTCCGCTTTATCCGCGGGTCTTCGAGCTCGGCGAAGTGTTCGAAGACTCTACGGACTGCTTCCGGCTTCACCTTCCTCGAGGCGGGCATCCTCGAAGACGATCATTCGGCAAGCGCGGAGTCGATCGAGTTTCAAAAAGTGATCGAACTTCAGCGGTTTAAGATGCGCTCACCCTGCGAGTCTCCCGAGGGGAGAGGGAGACAGGGGTCAGCGCTTGGTGGCGAGCGCTTTTTCGATTCGCTCGAAGCTGTACGAGTCGGGGCCGTAGCGGCCGAGGATCGTCTTCGTGGCGTCGATGAGGAACGGGCCGTGGTTGCCCGGCTTGAGCGCGTACTGCGCCTCGGGCTTCTCCACGACGAGCTCGGCGACCTTCTCGCCGTGCAGCACGCGCTTCACCTTGAGCTTCACCGTCTGCGACGCGGTCTTCTGACCGGTGCTGGTGGCGCCCGGCTTGGCATCGACCTTCGGCGGCTGCGGGCCGGTCGCGAGGACCTCGGTCACCTCGGCATCGACCACCCACGTCGCGCTGGGAATGACGTCTTCGATCGGTTCAGGAGGCTTGGCCATGGTGCGTACCTTTCAATTCTGGAAGTACAGCGACTGGTAGAGCGTGGTGAAGTCTTCGAGCTTGAGCTTGAAGATGCCGTCGTTGGGGCCGTTGCCCGCGGGCTCCGACTCGCCCCACGGATTGCGAACGATCACGAACCGATCGGTGCCCGACTTCTCGTAGCCGAGCACCGAGTACGCGTGGTTCGCGTAGACGCCGGTGTTCGTGTACTTCGCTTCTTGATCTTCACCGTAGGTGCCGGCGCCGACCACCTTCTTCGCGTCGACGTTCTTGACGATCTGAGCCCAGACGCGATCGGGCCCGGTGTAGTTGATGCTCATCGAAGACGCCTCGACACCCAGGGTGTCTTCGAACACGTCGCTCACGTGACCGCCGCTGCCGATGGTGTCGTAGCTGCCCTTCCACTGCGCGTAGGCCTTCTCCACGAGGGGGAACCAGAGCTCCATCTTCTTGGGATCCGAGCTGTTCGCCGAGCGGCCGTAGAGCGCGCCGCCGTATGAGCGGGCGTAGAGATCGCCGTCGACCTTCACCGGCACGTCCTTGAAGCGCCCGGTGGCCCAGTCCTTCTCCTTGAAGGTCACCGTGTACGTGCCGTCGCCGTTGTCCTTGATCAGGTTGGTGATGGCGTCGGGGTTGAGCTTGGCGATCGCGGCGATCGCAGCGGGGAAGTAGCAGTCGCCGATCTGACCCTGCTGCACGTCGTCGGCCTTGGGGCCGTCGATGAAGAGCGGGCCGGTGAAGTTCACCTTGCTGAACTTCGGCTTGCCCGCCGAGTCGAGCTCGTTCTTGTGCAGCGCGGGGTCGGGGATGAGGTCGGTGGTGCCGGGCGTACCGCCGGGAACCGTCACGTTGCCCACGCTGGTGGTGAACGCGGTGTTGTTCACGCCGTCGCTCGCCGCGATGGAGAACGAGTCGCCCGCCTTGCCGTTGAGCTTGAAGCCCGCGGGGAAACCGCCGACGTCGGTGATGACGACCTGCGTCTTCTCTCCGGTGCGGTTGTTGGTGAACTGCAGCTTCGCGCCCGGCTCGGAGACCTGGCGGCTCGCGTTGATGTTGTCGACCGAGACCTTGCCACCGCCCACGTCGGCGATGCCGATGCGGAAGAGCGCGACCACCGCGTTGCGGTTGTCTTTCGCTTCGATGCCCGCGGCCTTCACGGTGACCCAGTCAGAGGTGGTGCCGTCGGCGTACCGCGCGCGCATGCGCACGAGGTCGCCTTCTTTCATCACCTGATCGCCGGTCAGCTTCGCCATGTTGAACTGGCCACTGGCGTCGGCTTTGCCGATGACCATGGTGTCTTCCATGTGCAGGCGGCCACCCGGTGCGGTGGTGATGTTGATCGCTTCGATGGTCGCCCCGGCCTTGGTGGTTCCGGAGAGGCCGTTGGCCTGGTTGCCGGTGACGCTCAGGCCGTTCGTCGCGGGCGGCGGGTTCGGCGGAGGGGTCGGGGTGGTGCGGCCGATCACCTGCTCCAGGAAGGCCTTCGCCGCGGGCTCGAGCGGGAGGCCCGGCTGATCGAGGATGGTGGCGATGTCCTTCTTCTCGCTGGCCGACATGCCCGAGGTGGCGAGCGCGATCTGCTGCGCGGTGGTCAGGCCCGGCTTCTTGAGCTCGGTCAACAGCTTGGAGGCCGACCATCTCGAGCTGTCACCGACCTGCGCGAGAATCTCCAGCGCCTGGTCCTTGCCGATGGGCTGCGAGCTGCGCTGCCAGGTCGAATACAGAGTGGAGAGACGGCGATCGCTGATGTTGGGCATGAAGGTGAACTCTCAGGAGAGTGGGGTGCACATCGTCTGACAGGGTCGCACCCAGATGCAAGGCGTTGAGTGCTCCCCTCTGCCTTTGGGCCCTTTGGGTGAGGGGCAGAGGGAGACAGCGCTACTTCGCGCCGAAGAGCCGCCGCAGGCCGCCGAAGAGGCCCGACTTGCTGCTGCGGGTGACGTCGTCTTCGCCGGGAAGGGGTGACTCCAGCAGCAGCTGCTCCTGCGCCGCTTCACTCGCTTCTGAAGTCGCGAAATGAACTTCGGCGACCTTGCCCGTGGGCGTCGTCGCCGAGAGGTGCAGCCGCCCATCAGCGCTGACCGCGAAGCGCACGTTCAGCTCGCCCGCACGCTCGGACTGGAGCGACAGCGCGCCCAGGTACTCGTTCTCTTCCGCGCGCACCGAGGTGCCCTGCATCACCGCGAACTTGAGGGTCTGCTGCGCCTGCACCGGCAACGTGAGTGACTTCTCCGCGGGCAACCGGGTGTTGCGCTCCAGAATGCGGCGGAAGCCGCCACCCTTCACTGCGACGCCGATGGGCGAAGACAGCACCTCGGCCAGCGAGAGGCCGCGTTTGCCGCGCTCCTTCTGCACCAGGGAGTGACCGAGCAGCGCCGCACCCAACGCCACGGCACCCGCGGGATCGACGTCGGTTCGCCCCGGGCGTCCCAACATGCGCTCGAGGTGTTTGCGCACGGCGGGCGCGCGCGACTGACCACCCACCAGCAGGATCTCGTCGAGGCTCTGAGGGGTGAGCTTGGCGGCCTCCAGCACCGCCTGCGTGACCTGGCCGGTGCGCTCCACCAGATCCTGCGTGGCGGACTCGAGGAACCCGCGCTCGACCTCGACGCGCAGGTCGACCGGGTTGCCGTGCTCATCGGTGGTGGCGAACGGCACGTGCACCGGCGCGAGCTCCTTGTCGGAGAGCGAGATCTTGGTCACCTCCGCCGCGTCGCGCACGCGCTCGATGGTCATGCGCGACTTGAGCAGCTGGGCCTTGGGCCCCTCGTCCATGGTGCCGATCAACGCGTCAGCGAGGCGGGCATCGAAGTCCATGCCACCCAGGAAGTTGTCGCCGCCGGTGCTGACGGCCTCGAGGTCGTCACCGGTGATCTCCACCACCGACGCGTCGAAGGTGCCGCCGCCCAGGTCGTAGACGAGCACGCGCTTGCGAGCCAGGCCGCGGCCGAAGCCGAAGGCCAACGCCACCGCCGACGGCTCGTTGAGAATACGCACCACCTCGAGCCCGGCGAGCTGCCCCGAGGTGAGCACCGCCGCGCGCTGGTGATCGGTGTACCAGGCAGGCACGCACAACACGGCGCGGGTGAGCTCGCGGCCCAGGAAATCCTGCGCGGCGTTCTTCAGCTCGCGCAGCAGGGGTGAGGCGAACTCGGAGATCGAGAACACGCGGCCCTCGAGCTCGATGCCCACGTCACCTTCGGGATCAGACGCGAAGGTGTACGGCGAGACCCTGGCCAGCTCGCGCACCTTCTTCGACTGCGCGCGCCGGCCCATCAGGCGCTTGAAGCCGAGCACCGCCTGCTCCGGGTGATCGACGCGGTGTTTGCGCGCAGCGCTGCCGATGAGCACCCGGTCTTTCGCCACGTCGTACGCGACCATGGCGGGCAGGGCGAAGGCGCCGCGCTCCGAAGCGATGGGCACCAGGCGGGGCTGGCCATCGAGCACCACGGCCGCGCGGCAGGTGGTGGTGCCCAGGTCGATGCCCAGCACCACGTCGTCACCCAGCGCCACCGGGCCCTTCTTCGGCGGCGGCATGGGAATCGGGGTGGCCTTCGAAGGCACCGCGGGTGGCTGGGAGGGGCTGCCCACCGGGGCTTCGGGCGCCTTGAGCCCGTCACGCCGCTCGAGGATGAGGTCGATCAGCCCCTTGGTGCGCGTGTCGATGCGGGTGAAGCGCACCAACATGCCCGACTTGCCGGGCAGCTGCTCGTCGAGCACCAACTTCTGCACCACGCCTTCACCGCGCATGAGGCGAACGCCGTCTTGCAGCACCAGCTCGAACGAGAGCGGGGTGCCTTCGGGTTTGCCGTGTTTGGTGGCGATGAAGATGCCACCGCGGGTGACGTGGGTGCCGTAGCGCTCGATGAACTCGTCTTCAGTCGCGAACGGCAGACGGATCCGCAGGGGGACCTTTCTGGGTTCGTTCTCCGACTCAGACGTCATTGCAGCGGGAGTTCTACTCTGCTCTCGGGGGTCGTCAGAATGATCTTCAGCCCCTTGCCGATCATTTCGTCAGGCGCCTCGAAGTAGAGGACCAGCTTGTGGGGCCCTCCGGTCTCCACCGACGTGACCAATTGTGAGCCCCGCGCGGCCCGCTGGGCGTCCCGGGCGATGCCCACTGTCTGCTCCCCGAGGGCGAGGGTGGCCCCGCTCAGGTCGAGGTCGATGGGCTTCTTCGTGGTCGCCTCCAGGGTCACCTTGAGGAACCGTTCGGTGGTGGCCAGCGACACCTTGCCGCTCCCAACCGTCTGCGATTGCTGCACCTCGACCAGGCTGAGCGACACCGGGCCCAGGTCGGCGGCCACGCCCGCGGGGATGCCGAGGTTCTCGGGTTTGGAGGGCCGGGCGACGATCTCCGCCAGCGGATCAGGCTCCTCGAGCCGCCGGGGCGGCGCCCTGGCCAGGCGCTCCTGCTCCTCCTTCATCTTCTGAAGGAGGCGATCGGTGGGGTCGAACTCGGGCGGCTCGTCTTTTTTGGGGCAGCCGCACGCGAGCAGCAGACCGATGACGAGCGCCCGGGCCTTCACGCGCCCTTCACCAGGGCGAGCAGCTTCTCGAACGCCTGGGGGATCTTCGACGGGTCCGTGCCGCCCGCCTGGGCCAGCTCGGGTTTACCGCCGCCTTTGCCGCCCACTTCAGCCGCCATCACGCGCACCGCGTCGCCGGCCTTGATGCCCTTGGCGATCACGTCGGCCGTCACACCCACCAGCAGCAGCGCCTTGCCGTCAGCGGTCTCACCCGCGAAGCCGACCACCATGCCGGTCTTGTTCTTGTGGTTGTCCCACAGCTGCTTGAAGACGTTCGCGTCGGCGGGGTCGATGCGCTGCGTGAGCACCTTGATGCCGTTGATCTCGGCGACCGTCTCGCTCTCCTTCGCGCTGCCCGAGCTCGCCTTGAGCTGAGCCTCTTCCAGCTTGCGCTCGAGGTCCTTGAGGCGCTTCTGGTTCGACTCGATGCGCCTGGGCAGCTCGCTGGGCGCCGACTTGAACAACTCGGCCGCCTGGGCGAGCAGCTTCTCCTGCGCGCGGGTGTGCGCGATGGCCGCGGCACCGGTGAGCGCCACGATGCGGCGCACGCCGCTGGCCACCGACGACTCCTTCTCGACCTTGAACAGGCCGATGTCGCCGGAGCGCTTCACGTGCGTACCGCCGCAGAGCTCGGTCGACTCGGGGTGCACCGAGACCACGCGCACGTTCTCGCCGTACTTCTCGCCGAAGAGCGCCACGGCGCCCGCCGCCTTGGCCGCGGCGATGCCCATCACGCGCGTGTCGGAGTCGCGGTTGTCGCGCACCCAGCCGTTGACCAGGTCTTCCACGCGCTCGAGCTCTTCGGTCGACATGGGGCTGAAGTGCGAGAAGTCGAAGCGCAACGAGTCGGGGTACACCACCGAGCCCTTCTGGTTGACCGTCTCACCGAGCACCACCTTGAGCGCCTTGTGCAGCAGGTGCGTGGCGGAGTGATTGGCGCGGATCTGCCGACGCCGCTCGGAGTCGACGGTGAGCGAGAGCGTGTCGCCCACGGACACCGAGCCCGAGAGCACCTTCGTCTTGTGCACGATCAAGCCGCCCACGGGCTTCTGGGTGTCGGTCACCTGCAGCTTCGAAGCGCTCGCCTGCATCGCGCCGGTGTCGCCGACCTGGCCGCCTGACTCGCCGTAGAAAGGGGTCTGATCGAGCACCACTTCGACGTCTTCGCCCGCCTTCGCCGACTGCACCTGCTGGCCACTCTTCACCAGCGCGATCACCTTGCCGTCGGCCGCTTCGCTCTCGTAGCCGAGGAACTTCGGCTCGGGCAGCGAGCCGACCAGCTTCATGTAGATGTCGGCGATGCCCTTCTCCGAGCCCAGGCCGCCTGCGGCTGCGCGCTCCTTCTCCGTCTTGAGGAGCGCGTCGTAGGCGGGCTTGTCGATCGCGAAACCTTCTTCACGCGCGATGACCTCGCTCAGATCCCACGGGAAGCCGTAGGTCTGGTGGAGATCCCACACCATCTCGCCGCTCAGCTTCTTTTCGCCCGTCTTGCGAGCGCGCTCGAACTCCTGCGCGATGAGGCCCAGGCCGCGCTTGAGGGTGCGGCGGAAAGACTCTTCTTCGTGCCTGGCCACCTCGAGGATGAAGCCGCGTTTGTCTTTGAGCTCGGGGTACGCGGCGGTCATCGTCTCGATCACCGTCTCGATGACCTTGCCGAAGAACACCTGGTCGAGCCCGAGGTGCTGATCACCGTGGCGAATCGCGCGGCGCATGATGCGGCGGAGCACGTAACCGCGGCCTTCATTCGAAGGCTGCACGCCGTCGGCCACCAGGAACGCCGTCGCGCGCGCGTGATCCGCGATCACCCGCATGGCGCCGTCGAGCACGTTGTCCCACCTGGCGCCGTAGGTCTTGCCGGAGATCTGCTCGATGGTGGCGAAGATGGGCGTGAAGAGATCAGTGTCGTAGTTCGACTTCTTGCCCTGCACGTACGCGGTGACGCGCTCGAGACCCGCGCCCGTGTCGATCGAGGGTTTGGGCAACGAGAGCAACGTGCCGTCGGCCTTGCGCTCGAACTGCATGAACACGAGGTTCCAGATCTCCAGCCACGCGTCTGACTCACCGGGCTTGTGCGACTCGTCGACCGGGCCCTCGGGCAGGTAGACGTAGATCTCAGAGCAGGGTCCACACGCACCCGTGTCGCCCATCGACCAGAAGTTGTCGGCCTTGCCCAGGCGGTGAACGCGGTGTTTCGGCACCCCCGCCTTCACCCAGAGCTCCGCGGCTTCATCATCCGCGGGGATCCCGTCTTCACCCTTGAACACGGTGACCGAGAGCCGCTCGACGGGGATGTTGATGACGGTGGTGACGAAGTCCCACGCCCACTTCACCGCGTCGGCCTTGAAGTAGTCGCCGAAGCTGAAGTTGCCGAGCATCTCGAAGAACGTGTGGTGCCGGGCGGTGAAGCCCACGTTGTCGAGGTCGTTGTGTTTGCCACCTGCGCGCACACACTTCTGCGTGCTGGTCGCGCGCACGTAGTCGCGCTTCTCGCGGCCGGTGAAGACGTCCTTGAACTGCACCATGCCTGCGTTGGTGAAGAGCAGGGTGGGGTCGTTGGCGGGCACGAGGCTCGACGACGCAACGCGGCGGTGGTCCTGCTTTTCGAAGAAGCTGAGGAACGCCTCCCGGATCTGCGGAGCGGTCATGTGGGATGGCATGCGCAGAGGGTTATTCCACGAAGTCCTCGATTTCAACGGTGCACCTCCCTGTAGAGTGCGGGCGCGTGCGGCCGGGCTTCATTCTGTTGATGTGTTTGCTCTCCTCTCCGGCTCTTGCCGAGGAAGACGCACGCGTCACTTACCTCATCAAACAACTTGCCGGCGCGAAGGACCCACGTGTTCGCGCGCAGACGGTGCTGCTGCTGGGTCAGACCGGGAGTGACTCCGCGGTCGCCCCCGTCTGCGGCGTGCTCAAAGATGCCGAATCGGTGGTGCGTTCTGCCGCTGCTTCGGCGCTCGGCGAGATTCGCTCGTCGGCGGCCATCGCCTGCATCCAGGCGGCGATGAACGAGTCGGACCCCGGTGTTCGGGCGGCGATGGCGAAGGCCGTGGCGCTGGGCGCGTTGGTTTCGGGTGGCCTGTACCTCCAGGTGGAGCCCATTCAGGACAAGGTCGGCGATCTCCCGACGAACATCCTCGCGCTCGCCGACCAGCTGATGCGGGAGAAGCTGTCGTCGATGGGGGCCAACATTGCCCCTCAGAATGAAGACAAGAAATCGGCAACGAACCTGATCCGTGCGAGGAAGCTCAAGGGCTTCCAGCTTCGAATGCAGCTCCTCCCGGGTTCCACCGAAAAGGGTCTGAAGGTCGAGATGTTGATCATGTCGTATCCAGAGCAAGCCTTGAAAGGCAGCTGGAACGTCAAAGCGGCCGGCGGCAAGCAGGAAAGTCTGATCAAAGCGATGGTCCCCCGCGTGCTGGACGACGCGGCCAAGGACCTCGAGTGGAAGAACTGAAGCCGTAGGGGAAAGACACCATGTCTGAAGCCAAGCCCACGCCGCCGAAAACAGGAGCGAAAGACCGCAAGTTGCGGAACTTCCTCCTCGACGCGCGCTTCCAACTGAAGTTCGCCAGCTACTTCGTCGTGCTCACCCTGGTCATCACGGGGCTCCTCGGGGCGTTCCTCGTTCGCACCACCACGTCGTTGTTCTCCCAGATCTCCGCGTCGGTCGAGTCACGCAAGAAGGCGGCTGACACCAGCCGCGAGCTCGGGAACTGCACCCTCAACAACGAGCTGACCCGCAACATGGATGACCCCGACTTCGCCGCGAAGCTCGGCGCGCGGAGTAAAGCAATCGACGCGGCCTTCGAGGCAGAACGCGCCGCCGCGCAGGCACAGAGCATGGAGGTGCAGCGCCAGCAGCAGTGGACGCTCTATGCACTGACCGGCGTGTTGGTGGCGTTCATCGCGCTCATCGCGTTGACGGCGATCGTCATCACCCACCGCATCGTCGGCCCGCTCTTCCGCATCAAGCGCATGGCGCGTGAAGTGGCCAACGGCCAGGTGCGGCCGCCCACCTACGGCCTGCGCCCCAGCGACGAGCTGCAGGATGTGTTCGAGGTCTTCGCAGACATGGTCACCCAGCTGCGCGCGCGCACCGAGTCGGATCTCGCCGCCGTGAAGACGGGCGATGCCGAGACGCTCAAGAAGCTGCAGTCGACGCTGGAAGACCGCCTCAACAAATGAGCGGTCGGGGGTCGAGGCCCTGGAGCGCGCGGGTGATCGGTTCCACGGACAACCCGTTCGGCGAGAGCAGCATCACCCGCTGGGCGTTGCTCGAGAGCACCGCGCGGCGCCACTCACGCACGCCGTAGAAGACGCAGGTCTCGCCGGCAGGCATCGGGCGATCGCGTCTCCATTCGCAGAGCTGCACCGCGGAAGCCCGGCCCGGGTCGAGGGAGATCGACAGCCCCTGCCGCTGACACGCTTCGGCGATCGGCGCGAGGGGCTGCGGGGCGACCAGCACCACGGGTCCGGCCTGGGCGAGCAACTGGGCGAGGCGGTCGAGCGAGGTGGGCTCAGCCCTCCACTCCAACAAGGAGCTCGGGCGATCGGTCGGCACGGCGACGGGTGACGACTTCGTCCACGCGAGGCCGCCGCGGAACGAAGAGACCAGACAATGCCCGCGCCCCAGCCGCCTCCGCACGCGCTCACCGGGCTGAATCGGCACTCGCACCAGACCGCGCGCATTGGCCAGCACCTCACAGCCCGGAGGCGGCGGTTCGAGCACCTCTACGATTCGGCCGAGCAAGCGCGATCGCTCGTCACCGAAAGGCGCCGCGCGCAAGGCGTGGGAGAGGTTGGTCATCGCCTCACGAATGGCGTGCCACTGCGGCGTGACCCGGGCGCGCATCATCACCACGCCGGGCGGGAAGGCGGCGAGCGCGGTGGTCAGCTCGGCGATGTTCGTCTCGAGACCTCCGAAACGCTCCAGCTCCCAGAGCTCCAGGCTGCGTTGGGTGCGCCGGCGTTCCACGTCGGGGAGCCGGTCGGCCTCGAGGAAGAGCAGCGAGACCGGAGCGCCCCGCTCGAGCCAGTCGAGCGCATGTTCGTGGCTGATCACCATGCACGGCTCGTCGCCGAGGCTTCGGCGGGCGAAACAGCGTGGGTCCTGGCACTGGCACTTCGTGGCGGCCTCCATCAGCGGCATCACCTCGGGGCAGCGCGAACGCACGAAACCGCTGATGCCCTCGAGATCGCCGGTGCGCGTGCGGGTCAGCCACGAGGCGAGATAGGCGCGCGCGAAGCGGCTGCTGTCGTCCGTGCCCGCTTCTTCGAGTGCGCGGGCGAGCGCGGTGGAACACACCGCCCGGCGCGGCAAGGCGGGGAGGTCGGGCAGCTCCCGAAACGTGGTGCTTGAGACCGCGATCGCCACCGGCTCGTTCTGTTCGACGGCCGTCTTTCGGCCCGCCTCGAAGGCGATGTGGAGCAGATCCTCACGCTCCAACTCGGCGGCGACGAAGGTGGGCGACTGAAGCCAGCGGCCCAGATGCGACGAGAGCCGGGCGCCTTCTTCCATCACCACCCACGGAGGTGCGCGCTTCTCGGGACGGGGCGCGACCGGCGGCGCGGCGAGCAACGCCTCGAACAACGAAGACATCGCGCTGCGATCACTGCTCGGGCTTCCTCCGAGATGAAAGATCAGCTGTTTCAGTCGATCGCGATGGAGATCCTGCAGCACGCGATCACAAAGAGCGGCAAGTACGAGAAAGGTGTCTTCAGCGTCGTCGAGCGCGCGGTGCCGGGCGGCGCGGCCGATCTCCAGCCAGCGCACCAGCGAGTCGAGCGAGTGGCTGGCCCGCTCGGGAAAGAGCAGCTGCGCGACCTCACACGAGTCGAGCATGGCGTTCTGAGCGATTCGCTCACCGAGAAACGATCGCTCGAAGCCCGCGTTGTGCGCGACCAGTGTCCACCCACCGAGCGCGGCTCGCAGCTCAGCGTCGATGGCGTCGAGTGATGGCGAGGCGGACACCTCGTCGTCGGTCAACCCGGTGAGGGCGGTGATCAGGGCAGGAATGGGCCGGCTCGGCTTGATGAGCCACTTGCGCCGCTCCGTCACCACGCCGCGTTCGACGAACACGGCCCCGATCTCGATGATCTCTTCGGTCGACGGCTCGAGGCCCGTGGTCTCGATGTCCACGAAGCACAAACGCCCGAGAATGGAGGTCATCGCTTCCACAATCGGCACCCTACCTTGAGGGTCCGACATCTGAATGAGGGATCGTGCACCCGCCACTTCGGCCCACTTCGGCGTGCACGACGGTTCGGGGGACGACAGGAGTGTGCAGCGCGAACGACGCGGCTCAGTGCTCGAACGCCCGAGTACGCATGAAGCGAAGCATGGGTGTACGGTGCCGCCCGTGAACGAGCGCGGTGCGTGGTGTTCCCTCCTCTTGGTTCTCCTCGCCGCGTGCAGCTCCGAGCTTCAGGACGTCACCGCGCAGGCACAGACCCTGAGCAGGAAGGAAGCAGCCCTCGTCTCTCGTCTCGCGACGGCACGCCCCTGGTCTGATCGCGCCGGCCAGATGCTGGCCGTGCAGCTTCCGCAGAGCGCCGCCGGCTTCGCTCGGCTCGGCCCCGCGAGCCAGGCCCTGCAGCTGCGGCTTCGTGACGCCGCGCCCTCAAAGCTGGGGCTCGAGCACCAGGACCGCACCGCCGTCTACCGAGACGTGCGCCCCTCGACCGATGCGCTGCTGATCTCGGGCATCGATTGGCTCGAACAGCTGTGGCTGCTGCGCGACACGAATGCTCCGCGAAGGCTCGAGGTCGAGCTCGCCTTCGAGGGCGAGGTTCGCGCAGGCCCGCGCGGTGCCCTCGCCTTTCTCGACGCGCACGGTGACATGCTCTTCTCCATGAGCGAGCCGATCGCGCTCGATGCCGAGGGTACGCGGTTGCCACTCGAGGCGAGCTGGAGCTCGGGCGTGCTCACGCTGGAGCTCAAGGGTGACGACGTGCACTTTCCGGTGCTGATCGATCCCCTCTTCACGGTCGGTCTGTGGCGCGAAGTGTCGCTGCCGGGCCGGTCTGAGCACGCCACCGCGCGGCTCGGTTCGCGCCTCGTGTTGTTCGGGGGCACCAGCGACGGAGGCCTGCGGGACGACACCTGGGAATGGGACGGCACACGTTGGTTCCGGCTCAACCCCTTCATGCGCCCCACGCCGCGCAAGGGGCACACCATGACGACGGTGGGGAACAAGGTGTTGCTCTTCGGCGGCGAAGATGACGTCAACACCCAGCTCAACGACCTCTGGGAGTGGGACGGCAACACGTGGACGAAGCGTGTCACAACAAACTACCCGCCGACGCGCCAGCAGCACGGCGCCGCCGCTCTTGGGAGTTCGTTGCTCATCTTCGGCGGCCTGCGAACCCAGTCCGGAACGAACGCGCCCCTCGGCGACACCTGGCTGTGGAACGGCCAGACCTGGACCGAAGTGCAAGGGCCCGCGCCTTCAGCGCGCTTGGGCGCGGCGCTCGCTGCGTTGGGCAACCGGATCATCTTGTCCGGCGGCGTCGGCCTCAACTTCAATGATGACCTCTGGGAATGGACGGGCACGACCTGGAACCCGCTCACCTCGGCCGGACCGCGACCTTCTGCCCGCTCCGGCGCTGCGATGGTGAACATCGGCGGCAAGCTGCTGCTCTACGGCGGCACCACCATCGCCGGTCTCAGCATGGAGACCTGGGAGTTCGATGGCGTGCGGTGGACCCTCGTCGGCACGGTCGCCCCCTCCATCAACCCGAGCCTCACGTTCTTTCAGAACCAGCCGCTTCTGATCGGAGGCTGGGCCCGCGTCGGGGGCACACCCATGAGCAGCGTCTATCGTTGGAGCGGCACCGCGTGGACAGCGCTGACTGGGAATGGACCGTTTCCTCGCGACGTGCTCGCCGCTGAACGCGGCACAGACGTACTCGTCGTCTCGACCGGTGAGACCTGGTTGTGGAATGGCGACGAGTGGAGGCAACTCATGGTGACCAGCCCTCCGCGGAGATCTTTTGGTGCAATGGCCACCGTCGGCACGAAGACCATTCTCTTCGGCGGCATCCTCAACGGCCAGCCTCAAGCAGACACCTGGGAGTGGGACGGGATCAGCTGGACGCTGAAGAGCCCCGCCACCTCGCCCAGCCCGCGCCTTGGACACTCGATGGCCCGCCGCGGGGCGAACCTGGTGTTGTTCGGGGGGCAGACCGCCAACGGCGATTCCGCCGAGACGTGGGAGTGGGACGGCACCACCTGGATCGATCGCACCTCCGCCGGACCCTCTGCCCGCGCGTTCGCCGCGATGGCGACGCGCGGAAACAACGTCACGCTCTTTGGTGGCGGCCCGAGCTTCGGAGCCTGGGCCGATACGTGGGAATGGGACGGTACGAGCTGGTCGCCGGGACAGCCGGCCACCAGTCCGCTCGCGCGATCGGGGCACGCCATGGCGTCGTACAACGGCTCGGTTCTCCTGTTCGGTGGCGGCACATCTTCCAACCCGTCCCTGGGGACCTGGCTGTGGGATGGCTCGAACTGGGCGCGTTTCAGCGCTCCCGAGCCCAGAGACCGCACGGGTCACGCGATGGCCGGCACGGGTTCGAAGGTGGTGCTCTTCGGGGGGGCCTTCATGCCGGAGACCTGGGAGTTCCTCGCCGCCTCGGGGCTGGGCGCGATTTGCACGTCAGATGATGAATGCCTCTCTCGCGCGTGCATCGACGGCGTGTGCTGCGAGACCACGTGTGGAGGTGGGCTCCCCGACTGTGAGGCTTGCAGCATCGCCAAGGGGAGCTCGAGCGACGGGGTCTGCTCCGCCCTCGCTGCCGGCCGGGTGTGCCGACCGTCGACCAACTTCTGCGATGTCTCCGAAGTCTGCACGGGCACTTCTCGAAGCTGCCCCCCTGATCTCCACCGCCCTGCGCTGACTCCCTGCCGAGCCGCGAGCTGTCAGAACGACGTCGCGACGGTCGCTTCGAAGTGTTCTGCGATGGGCACCTGTCCGCTCGAGACCCAGTCGTGTGGCGCAGGCACATGCAACGGCGCGATCTGCGATGGCTGCGCGGCAGACACCGAGTGCGCGAATTCGCAGTGGTGCCGAGGAGGCGTGTGCGCACTACGGCTCGTGCTCGGCTCGGTGTGCAGCGTCGATCGTCAATGCCAGAGCGGCGTCTGCGCAGACGCGGTGTGCTGCAGCAGCCCCTGCCGAGGGCAGTGCGAGGCCTGCGGGCCTGGCGGGCAATGCCTCCCGGTCGTCGGCGCGCCCATCGGAGGCCGGCCGACGTGCGTGACGAACTCGGCGACCTGCGCGGGGTCGTGTGACGGGACGAACGGCTCAAGCTGCACCTATCCCCTCGTGGGGACGTGTCGGCCCGAGCAGTGCGTCGGTTCCCAGTACACGGCCCCGGGCACCTGCGACGGCGCGGGTGGCTGCGCTGCGGGGACCTCGTCGTCCTGTTCGCCGGGCAAGTGCACCAGCAGCAACGCCTGCACGCTGGAGTGCGCGCGCGACTCAGACTGCTCGGCCGGAGCCACGTGCGTGGGCCAACGCTGCACGGTGCGCGGGCTGTGCACCGACGCGCGGCAGTGCTCCTCGGGGTTCTGCGTCGATGGCATCTGCTGCGACCGCGCCTGCGAGGGAACCTGTGAGGCGTGCGACGTCGCTGGTCAGGCAGGCACCTGCGTTCCCGTTACCGGCGCGCCCCATGGCCGGCGCACGGACTGCACTGGAAGCGGCATCTGCAAGGGCACGTGCAACGGGATCAATCGCGAGCGCTGCTCCCATCCCACGAGTGTGTGTGGGCCCCCGCTTTGCGTCGACGCGAAGGTCGTGAACTCGCGGTGCGACGGGCGGGGCGCTTGCGTCGCGCAGGAGCCGATCAGCTGCGACCCATTCGTCTGCGGCGGGGGCCAGTGCCCGGTGCGCTGCACGGGCGACGAGACCTGCGCCGCGGACACCACGTGCGATGCGGGCGTGTGCATGGCCCGACCGGCTGGCGGCTGCGGGTGTAGTTCGGTGGAACTCGCTCCGCTGCTCGCGCTCGTTGCGCTGACCCTGCGCCGCCGAAGCAGGGCCACGCTCAGCGCTTCAGCGCTGTTGCCTCAGACGGGCCGTCGAGGCAGATGAGTCAGAGCCGATTGCCGTCGTAGGGACGTCGGAGCCGGGACTCGGCCCCCAGACCGTTTCATCAAGCCAACAAACCAAGACGGCTCGACCACTACTCGACCAGCAGTACGCCACCGATCATTTTGTCCATCGCGCAGCCGAACTTCACTGCGCCCGCCTTGGTCGGCGTCCACGCGACCTCGACCGCCTGGTTCAGCGGCAGGGCCGTCTTGATGTCCGTGCCGTCGATCAGGATCTCCGTCGCGCAGGTCTCTTCGGTCTTCCGCGTGATGACCAGCGTGACCGGCTCGTTCGCCTTCACCGTCACGTTCGACGGCACGAAGCCTTCGTCGGTGACCGACATCACCACCGTCTTCTGGGTGCCCGCCGGCTTGGCCGTCTCCACAGCGGGGGTGACGGCGGCCTGGTCCTTCTTGCAGCCGGGAAGGGTGAGGAAGAGCAGGGTGAGGCCGAGTAGTGTGCGCATGTATGTCTCCGAAGTGGGTTCCTAGCGCGACGGCCGTCACCTCGCACGGTTACGCTCCACGAAGTTCGCCTGAGACAGAATCGCTCATGCTGCCGTCCAGTCGTTTGAAGGTGCAGTGACGAAGGAGCCCGACATGCAATGGACAGCCTGGAGCGTCGAGACCCCGCGCGGTGATCACAAGGAAGCCCACGTGTTGATCACGGGGGAGGCTGCGGCCGAAGAAGTGCGCAGCCCGGTGATGGTGAACCTGGTGCTCGATCGCAGCGGCTCCATGAAGGGCGCTCCGCTCTCGGCCGCGCTGGAAGCCGCTCAGCAGCTGGTCGAGCTGTCGCAACCTGAAGACTTCCTGGGCCTCGTGCTCTTCGACGGCGTGGCCGAACAGCGCGTGCCGCTCACCATCATGGATGCGCGCGGTAAGCGGCAGCTGGTCGAGGCGCTCCAGGGCGTTCAGACGGGCCGGGGTACGGCGCTGCACGCGGCGCTCGAGCTCGCGCTCAAGGGGCTCAAACGCACGCTCGTGCCGGGCCGCAAGCCGCGCATGTTGTTGCTGACCGACGGTGAGCCTTCCGTCGGCCCCGATTCGCAGGAAGCGTTCGACGAGCTGGGTGAGCGGCTGGCGAAGGAGAAGATCTCCGTTCACGCGCTGGGCCTCGCCAAACACTACGTCGCCGAGGTGCTGCAGGCGCTCACCCAGCCTTCCGGCAACGCCTTCGAACACGTCGATGGCCCCGAGGGGCTCGGCGAGGCGATGGGCGGCCTGATGGCGCACCTGTATGGCCAGGTCGCGACCGAAGCGAGCGTGCGGGTGCAGCCGGCGGGGTTCGTCGCGCTCACCTGCCGCCACTCGTTTCCCACCAACAACGACTCCGATGCACTGACCGTGTCGTTGGGCGATGTGTCGCGCGGCTATGCGCGGCGCGTGTTGCTCACCGGTACCGTCGGTGCTCCCGAGTGGAGCGTGCAGCTCCACGCCACCGCGCGTGAACGCAGCGATGTTCGGCACTGGAAGCTCGACCTCGAGCGCGTCACGCCTGAGTCTGCGCGCGGCAAGCTGGTGGTGGGCATCTCGCACGAGCTCGAGCTGGTGAGCGAAGAGACCGCCGCCTGGCTCTCGTTGGCCCGGAAGGATCTCGAACGCGCCGAGCAGCAGCTGGAAGCCGCCGAGAGCCATCTGCGCAGCGTGGTCACTCTCTCCCCTGAAGGCATTCCGGTGCGCAGGCACCTCGAGCGGCTGGGCGATCTGCGCCTCGCCGTCGAGCGCGGTGAAGGCGACATTCCGCTGCTGATTCGCCGGGCGCAGTCGGCCCGCGCGGGCACGCACGTGAGCCAGGTCATCCCCATTCAGGCGTACCGCCAGCGCCGCTGATCGACCGCCATGGGCGACGTCGCGCGAGTTCACGCCGCGCTCCGCGGCTACGAAGCGGAGGGCACGTTCGGCGAGGAGGATTACCTCGCGCTTCGCCGCCTGGTGACCGGCGTGGGCCGGGTCGATGCCACGCTGCTCGATGGGTTCATCGGCCTCTTCTTCGAGCGCCACATTCACGATGACGCGCGCCGGGGCGAGCTGATCGCGCTCTCGCACGCTGAGCTCGAGAAGGCGGTGCGGCACCGCTTCAAACAGGTCGTGGCCGGTGGGCAGGATTCACACCAGGCGTGGCATGCGCTCTCGGCTCACGTGCGCGATGCACTCGGTGCGCTCGCGGGGCCGGGGTCGTCGGGGTACCCGTCGAGTCTCTCGAACCGGCAGGGGTTTTCGGCGATCGCGGTGGAGCAGGCGGTGGCCGCGGTGTGGAGCGAGCTGCGCCGCAAGCCCTCGGCGAAGGAAGCCACGCAGGAGCTGTTCTCTCGCTACGTGTCTGCCGCGCTTCCGATCGAGTCGAGCAATTCGGCGATTCGCGAGTTTCCCGCGGTCATCGGTGCGCGGCTCGATGCACAGCGGCTGGCCCGCGGGATCATCTCGGTGCTCAGTGATGATGAGAAAGATTTGATGCGGGCTCAGCTCGACGGTCAGGCGATCGATCTGTGGGCGGCGGAGCGGGGTGTGTCTCGCGCGACGGCGTACCGCTTGTTGGCGCGCATCAAGGCGCTGTGCAGGGTCGAGTTCGACGAGCGGACGAACCGCACCCGGCTCGAGGTGTTGGATGCGCTTCGCAATCAGCTTTAGGCGGTGAGGCCCTCACCCCGACCCAGCCCGACCCGAAGGGAGAGGGAGTTCAGGAGGGGACCCAGGACAACATCGCGTGCAGCGGCACGAACAGCTCGTCGCCTTCGGTGCCCAGCAGCACGTCGAACGGACCCACCGCCAACAACGGCAGCTCGAGCTTCACGCCGTTGCGCAGCTGCAGCACGACCCCTTTGCCCAGGTGCGGCAGGAAGCCGCGGGGATCGCTGACCGGGCGCCGCGCCGGCTGACGCGCCACCGAAGCAGGCTTCTGCGACAGCCGGGGATCTCGCTCGAGCTTCGGGAGCAAGCCATCCCACGTGGTCTTTCGCGTGAGCACCACCACGTGAAGCTTCTCGTACTGCCCCGTGCGCTCACCGCTGAACGACACCGGTGCGACCGCGGTCAACACGTCGAGCACCGTGCGCTCGCCCATCACGAGGGCCAGCTCGCTCTTGTCGGCGATGCGCGCGTTGATGAAGTCGTCGATGGTCTCGGCGGCCACGGTGGAGCGGGCCTCCTTGATCGCTTCGCGACGTTTCGCGCGCGCGCGCCGCGCCTTGAACTCTTCGACCGACATGCCGCTCTGCACGATGCCGAACGCGTCGGCCAGATCGAGACCGGGCGTCGCTTCCAGCAGCGTCCACGCCTGGTCGAAGCGCTTCGCCTCTTCGGCGTGCAGCTTCTTCCAGATGCGGCACTTCATTTTTCCATCGAGCTCGCCCTTGGCGATGCGGTTGGGAACACGTTCCTTCTTCGCCAACGCTGCGATGCCCTCCGCGGTCGGCGGGGGGCGAGGCGTGGAGGGCCGCGGAGGACCCCGGAACGGCGGCTTGCCACCGGGGCGCGGCGCGCTGCTCGAAGGCGGGCGCGGTGAAGACGGCTTGCTGAGCACCGGCCGGGTGACCGTCGAAGGCGAGACCACAGTCGGCGCCACCACGACGGAAGGACGAACCACGGACGGCGTCGGACTGACCGGACCACCAGCGGGCTTGCGGATCACCTGCACGAGAGGGGCAGGCGGCTTCTTGGTTCGGTCAGTCACGGCGTTTCACGTCGTTCCGTTGGTTGGGGGATCGTGTCCGAGAGATCGATGAGCCACTTCCCGGAATCCTTCACCAGCTTCACCTCACGGGGGCCCGCCGCGCTCGCCACCTTCAAGAGCGCTGAAGTGTCGTCGGCGTTCACCTGGGTGACCTCCCCCAACGGGCCGGGCCGGGTTCCCTGAAAGAGCAGCAGCTCGGGTTCATCGCGCACCACGCCCTTCGAAGCTGCGGAGATCGCCTTGCTGCGTTCTTCGACCTTCTGCCGGGTCGAGGCCGAGAGCGACTGCCACGCCTTGCGCGTGTTGCCCTTCTGCACGGCCTCGATGAACGCGCGGTAGGCGGCCTCGGGCGAGTTGGCGGGCTCACGGCGGCACCCAGCCGCCGCGGTCACCAGCAAAACGACTGCAATGAGGCGCATCACCATCGACTTGTCTTCATAGCGAGATTCAGCTCGCCTGGCGCACCTGATTGCGACCGTTTTCTTTGGCTACGTAAAGACACTGGTCAGCGGCCGACACGAGGCTCTCGGCAGAATCCGAGGAGTCGCTCGGAAAGGTGGCCACGCCGATCGACGCCGTACACTTGACCGTCTCCGGCCCGCGCTCCGTCTGGGCGGTCAACCGCATCGCCTCGACGCCCATGCGAACCCGCTCGGCCGCACGCCAGGCCTCTTCGGGCGACGTCTCGGGGAGCAGCGCGACCAGCTCTTCACCACCGTACCGCGCGAGTACGTCGACGTCTCGTAAGGCGCGGCGCGCGACGCCCGCCACCTCTTTGAGCACCACGTCGCCGAAAGGGTGACCCCAGGTGTCGTTGACCCGCTTGAAGTGATCGATGTCGAGCAGGAAACAGCTGAGCGGCGAGCGGTAGCGCTCACTGCGCGCAAACTCGGCGGAGAGGCGCTCTTCGAAGTGGCGCCGGTTGATGAGGCCGGTAAGCCCGTCGGTGCGCGAGAGCTGGAGCAGCTCGAGGCGTTTCTCTTCGAGCTCCTTGTTGGCGCGATCGAGCTCGCGGTTCTTGTCGACCAGCGCGTCTTGCAGACCCTTCAGGCGCAGCATCGACTTCACCCGGGCCGAGAGCTCGAGCATGTCGAAGGGCTTGATCAGGTAGTCGTCTGCGCCCAGCTCGAGGCCTTCCACCTTCCCCGTGCGGCGGGCCGTCATCAGGATCACCGGGATGAAGCCGAAGCCGCTGGCGCCCTGGTTTGCCTTGACGATGCGGCAGACCTCGACGCCGCCCAGCCCCGGCATCTCCACGTCCATCAGCAGGAGATCGGGTTGGTGCGCACGAATCGCCGAGAGGACCTGGGTGCCGTCCTGGCACTCCACGAAGCCGTAGCCGGAGTCGCCCAGCCCCGCACGCACCTGAGCCACGATGCCGCGGTCATCGTCGGCGACGAGAATGGTGCGTGCTTTGAGCGACCTCAGCCCATCTTCACGACGGGTCGCTTCGAGCGTCTTGCGGCGGGCGGCCATCGGCGCCGCAGACTGTCACGGCTTGACGAGGCGTGCGCGATAGACCGGTGCACCCGTCGCCAGATACCGGCGTTCCCGGGTCGAGGGCGCCTCTTCGGGATCGTAGGGGTGGAAGACCCCGGCCCCGAGCGGGTTGTGGAACCCGGCGCTCTCCAGCACCTTGATGCCGCGTTCGCCCACGTCCTGCACGTCGGTGCGGAAGTCGAAACGCCCGCCCGGCTCGAGCAGGGTGAGCAGGTACTGGGTGAACTCCAGCTGCAGAATGGCGCGCTTCTGGTGCGCCCGTTTCCACCAGGGATCGGGGAACTGCAGGTGAATGACCGCGAGGCTGCCCGGCTTGAAGAGCTTCGGCACCTCCATGCGCGCGTCACCTTCGATCACCTTGAGGTGGCTGAGCCCGGCCTGTTCCGCGCGGAAGGCGACCTCGCGCGCGTACTTCTTGCGCCACTCGAAGGCGACGGAGCGGATGTGCGGGTTCTTTTTCGCGTGCTCCAGGGCGAAGCCGCCGGCGCCACAGCCGATCTCCAACTCGAGGGGGCCGGTCTTACCGAACACCTTGTCCCAGTCGGGGGGCTCTTGAAGGCCCATCAGCTCGTGACCGGCAGGTTGTGGACGCAGCGGAATTCGACCCATGGCGCTGCGTCGGCTAGCAGGTTCTTCGACGGCGCCGGAAGAGGAAAACGAGGCCGAGGCCGGCGGTCCCTCCCAAACTGGTGCAGCCGCAGGGTTTCTCGAAGACGGGCGGCTCGGTGATGCCCAGGCCGCTCAACCTCCGAATGGGCAGCTTCGTCTCGGCGTTCCAGGTGTTCGCGCGATCGTGGCCGGCGCTCTCCCAGGTGATGTCTTCGGCCGGGCCGCGCCCCAGGAAACGCACCAGATCGCCGCGCGTGGTGCGCACGGCGAACTCGAGTCGATCTCTGGCGACCCCGACCGCGGGTGAGCTGATCACGCTGCCCAGCGTGGGGAGCGGCGACTCGAAGGGACTCTCGCCTTCACCATCGATGATGAAGAGCAGCCCCTCTTCGGTCGGCAGGAGGACGTCGGGCCTGCGATCACCCGTGACGTCGGCGACCGCGAAACCACCACGCGCCGGCGCAGGGTCGATCGTTCGGAGCACGCGGCGCTCGACCAGCGAGTCACCTTGCCGCAACGCGCGTTCCACGTCGTAGCGGGTTAGATCGAACCGCCCATCGGACCTCAGTTCGACCTGCAGCAGCGCGCGGTGGGCTGAGTCGTCGATGCGGGCGAGCGCGGGCGGCACCACCGAAGGCGCCCAGCCGCCGAGCTCGAGCAGCACCTGGCCTCGGGCATCGAAGACGCGCTCGGCGACGATCTCCAGCTCGGCGTCTCCGATGAGATTGCCCAGCAGGGCCTGGGTGGCGCGGGAGGGCGCTCTCCAGCTCTCAACTCGGGGGCCGCGTGTGTCGGTGATCAACACGCGCAGCTCGCGGCCGTTGGCGATCGCGAAGTCGGCGTAGGCATCACCATCGATGAGCCCGGTGGCGGGCCCGCTCAGCTGCCGTTCACCCAGCTCGAAGGTCCACTCGGCCGTGGGCAAGCGGTGCGTGAGCCGGCCATTTACGTCGAGGGTCACCAGCGCGGTGCCGTCGAGCGTCGCGGCCAATTGAGGCGGTCCGGCAAGACCGGCGTCGAGCTGTCTGGTCGTCGCAGCGCCGCTCAACGAGCTCACCTGAAGCAGGCCGTCGTCAGAGACGGTGACGATGTCGAGCGCCCGATCTCCGTCGACGTCGCCGAACGCGAGCGCAAGGCGGCTGGCAGGCAAGGCAGGGGAGAGCACCTCGACCTGATCCGTGAAGCCCACCAGCCCGCGGGGCGAACCCGCGAGAATCGACTCGCTGCCAAGACCATCGATGTCGACGAAGCGGGGTGGCCCCGAGCCAGGGCCGAGCTCGCTGACGCCCAGGAACCCCCGCAAGGCTCCCGGCGGAGGTGCGGGGATCGCCGTCGACCACTCGTAGGGGCCCTGCCGCTCGACGTAACGAATGAAGAAGGGGCCGGTCGCGGAGAGCGGAACGCCGCCATCACACGCGAGGGGTTCGCCGTTCACGGCGCAGAACTCGGCCTGACTCGCGGGCGTCGCCAGCGCGAGTGGCCGCAGGCGTTGCAGGGGCGTGATCGCCGACGGGGGGCCGGCCTCGGCCATCAGCACGGCGCGGTGGGCGTCGACCCGTTCTCCACCGAGCAGACCAATCACCTGACCTGCTTCGAGCGAGGGCCGCACCGAGAAGATCAGCCCTGCGAGGCCGACGAGTTGCTCCGCTGCTTCTGCCGAACACGACGCGGAAGAGACCGAGATGCTGCCTGCGATCGCTGCGCCGCCGCAGCCCCTGCGCGAGAGCGCGGACGTCTTGCCGGGGGCCTCGGTGAGCGTGCGGGGTGAGATCACCGCGGGGTGAAGGGCGAGGGGCAGGGTGGTGAACCCGCCCGTGCCTTCGAGCACCAGCACCATGCGGCGGCCGGTCTCGCTGAGCGCTTGCTCGAGCGGCGTGGAGATCTCGGCGGCTGAATTCGGCAGCAGCAGCGCCCTCACGCCTGCGACGGCGGCGAACCGCAGGGCCGCGGGCAAGGAAGCGGTGCTGGTGCCCACCGGCAACAGGGTGCAGTCGGGGCACACGCCGATTCCCGGCAGGCCGTCGCCCACCGGCGCGGCCAGGCGGCGCCAGCTCCCCGCGTCGATCGTGGTGCTGATCGGTGCGTCGCGCCCGAAGTCCCAGCCGCAGAGATCGTCGGTGCGGCCGTTGCCGTCTTGATCGACCCCATCCGCGCGCGCGGCGATCAGATCTTCGAGGTCGATGGCCCCGTTGGCGTTCACGTCGGCCACCGTGAAGTCGGTCACGTCGAGGCGGCCGTTGCCGTTCGTGTCACCTGCATCGGGAAACTCGCCCGGGTTGAGACGCCACGCCCGCGCGACGGTGGGATCGCTCAGGTCGTGCTGGCGTGCCGCGATCGCCAAGACGATCGATGGATCGCCCCGGGTGATGCTCCAGGCGCGATCGACGCTCATGCCGACACCGGCATCACGTTCCTCCGCGCCCACTGCCCAGTTCGCCGGCGTGAAAGAAAAGAGAGGCCAGGCGGCCGACCATTCGGGCTCCTCCGGCCAGTTCGCGGGGTCTGCATACGCTGAAGCCCCCGCGTCGCGCGGCAGCGGCCACGCACTCAGCACCAGCGCCAGCAGGAGACTCGACCCCATTCCGCCGCTATATCGCTAAGCGCGATGAAGCTCTTCTCGTCCATTCAGGAAGCGTCTGACGGTTCCCTCGCGGGCTGCGCGATCTGTCTGGGCAACTTCGACGGTGTTCACCTCGGCCACCAGGCGCTGTTCGCGCAAGCGCGCCAGCATGGCCCGGTGGTCGCGCTCACCTTCAACCCGCACCCGGGCAAGGTGTTGCAGCCCCAGCTCGCGCCCCGCCTGATCGTCTCGCAGCCCCGCAAGCTCGAGCTGCTCGAGGCCGCCGGGGTGGAGGCGGTCATCGTGCAGCCCTTCAGCACCGAATACGCGCGCACCACGCCCGAGGTGTTCGAAGCCTCGTTGTTCGATGGCGTGCGCGCGCGCACCGTGGTGGTCGGCTACGACTTCACCTACGGCGTGAAGCGGGCCGGCACCGTGCCCACCCTCGAGGTCGCTGCGGCCACGCGCGGCGCGCAGGTGAAGATGGTCAGCGCGGTGAGCCTCGAAGGCGTGGTGGTCTCCTCGAGCAAGATCCGCGAGTACGTGCTCGAGGGCCGGGTCGAAGCGGCGGCGCGGCTGCTGGGCAGGCCGTTCGATCTCGACGGCCTGGTGGTGCCCGGCGCGGGCCGCGGCCGCACCATCGGCTTTCCCACCGCGAACATCGACACCACCAACGAGCTGCGCCCCGCGGCCGGCGTGTACGCCATCAAGGTGCTGGTGCTCGCAGAAGCGGGCGCCCGGTGGCACGGTGGCGCCGCGAATATCGGTGTCAAACCTACATTTGGCGGCGGCGAGGTGACCGTCGAGGCCCACCTCTTCGACTTCACCGGCGACCTCTACGGCAAGCGCCTTCGGGTGCAGTTTCTGGAGCGCCTGCGCGCGGAGAAACGCTTCGGCTCAGCGAGCGAACTCTCCTCGCAGATCGGCCGGGATCTGGAAGCGGCGCGTGCCTCGGTCGCGCGCAGCCTGCCGTGAATCCTTGCTTGCCTGACTGAAGAGGGTTTGAATTCACGCGCTCATTTCACGCGTCAGTGCAGCGCAACACAGCAGAAATTGAGGGCACCACCCCATGTCAGGTCGTCTCGGCGAGCTGCTCGTTCGCGAAAATCTCATCTCCGTTCAGCAGCTGCGAAAAGCGCAGGAAGAACAACAGAAGACCGGCACCCGCATCGGCACCGCGCTCATCAAGGTGGGCGCGATCGAGGAGTCGAAGCTCACTGACTTCCTCTCGAAGCAGTACGGCGTGCCGGCGATCAACTTGAAGGAGTTCGATGTCGAGCCCGACATCATCAAGCTGGTGCCCAAGGACGTCGCCGAGAAGCACCTGGTGGTGCCGGTCAACCGGGCCGGCAGCGCGCTGATCGTCGCGATGTGCGACCCGTCGAACATCTACGCGGTCGACGATCTCAAGTTCCTCACCGGCTACAACATCGAAGCCGTCGTCGCGAGCGAGCCTGCCATTCGAGAGGCCATCGAGCGCTACTACGCCGAGAAGGGCCCCAGCCTCGAAGACATCGTCGGCGGCATGGAAGATGACGTGGAGATCGCCGACAGCGAGCAAGACGTCGGCGTCGAAGAAGCGGCCAAGGCCGCCGACGACGCGCCCGTCATCAAGCTGGTGAACCTCATCCTCAAAGACGCGATCGGCAAGCGCGCGTCGGACATTCACATCGAGCCCTACGAGAAGGACTTCCGGGTCCGTTTTCGCATCGACGGCGTGATGTACGAGGTGATGCGCCCGCCCATCAAGCTCAAGAGCGCCATCATCTCGCGCGTGAAGATCATGGCGCAGCTCGACATCTCCGAGCGCCGCCTGCCTCAGGACGGCCGCATCAAGATCAAGCTGGGCGGCGGCAAGGAGATGGACTTCCGCGTGTCGGTCTGCCCGACGCTCTTCGGTGAGAAGATCGTCATGCGTCTGCTCGACAAGAGCAACCTGCAGCTCGACATGCAGAAGCTGGGCTTCGACCCCGAGCCGCTCAAGTGGTTCAAGGAGGCCATCGATCGCCCGTACGGGATGGTGCTGGTCACCGGCCCCACGGGTTCGGGCAAGACCACCACGCTCTACTCGGCGTTGGCCGCCCTCAACGATCCCACCACCAACGTGTGCACCGCCGAAGATCCCGTCGAGTTCAACTTCGCCGGCATCAACCAGGTGCAGATGCAAGACTCCATCGGCCTCAACTTCGCCGCGGCCCTGCGCTCGTTCCTCCGGCAAGACCCCGACACCATCATGATCGGTGAGATCCGCGACTTCGAGACCGCGGAAATCGGCGTGAAGGCCGCGCTCACGGGTCACCTCGTGCTCTCCACCCTGCACACCAACGACGCGCCCGGCACCGTCAGCCGCCTGCTGAACATGGGCATCGAGCCGTTCATGGTGACCGCCTCGCTCAACCTCATTCTGGCCCAGCGTCTGGCCCGACGGCTCTGCCCGACCTGCAAGAAGGCCGTGCAGAACGTCGACGAGCAGGCGCTGATCGACGCCGGCATTCCGGCCGACAAGATCGGCTCGTTCACGCTCTACGAGAAGGCCGGCTGCAAGGAGTGCAACGATCGCGGCTACCGCGGCCGCGTGGCCGTCTACGAGGTGATGCCCTTCTGGGACGGACTCAAGGAGATCGTGATCAACGGCGCTTCGGCCGCCGAGCTCAAGCAGGAGGCCATTCGCCTGGGCATGCAGACGTTGCGCATGGCCGCGCTCGCGAAGGTCATGGTCGGCGCGACCACCATCGAAGAAGCGGTGAGCAACACCGCTCCTGACCGTTTCTAAAGTCTTCACCAGGAGAGTTTCGTGGCGAACCTGCATCAGCTGCTCAAGGCGATGGTCGATCGTGGCGCATCCGACCTGCACATCACCACGGGCTCTCCGCCCCAGCTCCGCATCGACGGTGAGCTGGTGCCGCTCAAGATGAACGCGATGACGCCGGTCGAGACGAAGCAGCTGTGCTACTCGATTCTCACCGACGCTCAGAAGCACAAGTTCGAAGAGGAAAACGAGCTCGACCTCTCCTTCGGCGTGAAGGGGCTCTCGCGGTTCCGCTCGAACATCTTCATGCAGCGCGGCGCGGTGGCCGGCGCCTTCCGCACCATTCCGTTCAAGATCCTCACCTTCGCCGAGCTGGGCCTGCCGCCCATCGTGCAGGAGCTCTCCAAGCGGCCGCGCGGCTTGATGCTGGTCACCGGGCCCACCGGCTCAGGCAAGTCGACCACGCTCGCGTCGATCATCGACAAGGTGAACACCGACCGTCACGAGCACATCATGACGATCGAAGACCCGATCGAGTACCTGCACCCGCACAAGAACTGCCTGGTCAATCAGCGCGAAGTGGGCGCCGACACCAAGTCGTTCAAGCTCGCCCTCAAGTACATCCTCCGGCAAGACCCTGACGTGGTGCTGGTCGGCGAGATGCGCGACCTCGAGACGATCGAGTCGGCCCTGGTGATCGCCGAGACCGGTCACATCGCCTTCGCCACGCTTCACACCAACAGCGCGGTGCAGACCATCAACCGCATCCTCGACGTGTTCCCGCCGTACCAGCAGCCCCAGGTGCGCGCGCAGCTCTCGTTCGTGCTCGAAGGCATCATGTCGCAGTCGCTGCTGGCCAAGGCCAACGGCGGCGGCCGCGTGCTGGCGCTCGAGGTGATGATCCCCAACCCCGCCATCCGAAACCTGATCCGCGAAGACAAGGTGCATCAGATCTATTCGCAGATGCAGGTCGGCCAGTCGAAGTTCGGCATGCAGACCTTCAACCAGGCGCTGGCCTCTCTGCTCTCGAGGAAGACCATCAGCATGGATGAGGCGTTCGGCCGCACCAACGACCCCGACGAGCTCAAGAACATGATCGCCAGCGGTGGCGGCGGCAATCTCCCCGGCCAGGGCGGGCCCGCCCGGCCTCCGGGCAGGTAGGTCAGGGTAAGAAACGCGTCGCGCATTTGGGAGTTTCAGCCAGCGAGGCTAGATTGGCCCCGCTCTTCATCTGCGGCAGCAGACTCTTTCCCCGGAACTACTCATGGCTCAAGCCGCCACCGTCAAGACCGCTCCACGTACGCCCAGCAAGAAGTCCAGCACGCCCATCTACATATGGGAGGCGAAGACCAAGCAAGGTGAAGTGAAGAAGGGCGAGATGGAGGCCGGCGACCTCAAGGCGGTCGAGTCGCGCCTGGTCTCGCTGGGCATGACGCCCACCAAGGTTCGCAAGAAGAGCATCCTCGACGCGAACCTGTCGTTGCCCGGCAGCATCGGCGGCAAAGACATCCTGATCTTCACGCGCCAGTTCGCGACGATGATCGACGCCGGTCTGCCCCTGGTGCAGTGCCTCGACATTCTGGGCACGCAGACGGAGAACCCCGCCTTCCGCAAGGTGATCTTCGCGATCAAGGGCCGCGTCGAAGGCGGCTCGACCTTCTCCGACGCGCTCAAGGATCACCCCAAGGTCTTCGACGAACTCTACGTGCAGCTGTGCGCGGCCGGTGAGGTGGGCGGTATTCTCGACACCATCTTGAACCGCCTCGCGATCTACCGCGAGAAGGCGGAGAAGCTGGCCCGCAAGGTCAAAGGCGCGCTGACCTACCCCATCGCCGTCGTGTGCATCGGCGTGGTGGTGACCGCGGTGCTGCTCATCAAGGTCACCCCCGTCTTCGAAGCGATGTTCCGAGACTTCGGCTCTGCGCTACCCGGCCCCACCCAGTTCGTCGTCGACATGTCGAACTGGCTGCAGGCGTACATCCTCCACCTCATCGGCGGGTTGGTGGCCACCGCCTTCGCCGCCAGCGCCTTCTACAAGAACCCGCGCGGCCGCGAGATCTTCGACAAGGGCGTTCTCTACGCGCCGTTGTTCGGCGACCTGCTCCGCAAGATCGCCGTCGCACGTTTCACCCGCACGCTCGGCACGATGATCAGCTCGGGCGTTCCCATTCTCGACGCGCTCGACGTCACCGCGAAGACCGCCGGTAACCGCACCATCGAGAAGGGCATTCAGTACGTCCGCACCAAGATCTCCGAAGGTAAGAACATCGCCGGCCCCCTGGCGGAGACCAAGGTGTTCCCCTCGATGGTCGTGCAGATGATCGGCGTCGGCGAAGCGACCGGCGCGATGGACGCGATGCTCGGCAAGATCGCCGACTTCTACGATGACGAGGTCGACGCCGGTGTGGCCTCGCTCACCTCGCTCATCGAGCCCATCATGATGGTCTTCCTCGGCGGCGGCGTCGGCGGCTTCCTCATCGCCATGTACCTGCCCATCTTCAGCATCGCCGGTGCAATCAAGTAGCAGCGGCGTTGTCGCGGCTGCGGCGGACCTTCGGGTTCGCCTGCTGTGGCTGACGCTCTTCCGTACCGTCGCCACCACACTCATCATGGGCGTGTTGGCGGCCCAGCTCTCTTCGGGCGGGTTCAGGGCCGAGCTCTCGACGGCCGATCTCACCTCGTTCGGCATCATCGGCTTGAGCTACGTGCTCACGCTGGCCACCGGGCTCCTGCTCCGCAGCGGCCGGGTGGGGCCGGGCGCCGCGTGGACGCAGATCGTCTTCGACGTGTTGCTGGCCTCCAGCGTGGTGTTTCTCACCGGCGGCGCGCGCTCACCCTTCACCTTCCTCTTCCTCGTCACCATCGTGGGCGCCGCGGTGCTGCTGGGCACCCGGGGGGCGATCGTCGGCTTCATCGGCGCGGCCACGGCCTACGTGCTGGTGCTCGCCTCGTTGCTCCCCTCGCAGTCGAGCGAGAGCCTGCCCCGGCTGGGGCTCGACGTGGTGATTCAGCTGATGGCGCAGCTGCTCATCGCGGTGCTCAGCGGGTACGTGGGTGAGCAGCTCTCACGCACGGGCGGGCGCTTGTCGGCCAGTGAACGTGATCTGCGCGAGCTGACCGAGGTGCAGAACGAGATCGTGCGGGCCATTCCTTCGGGGCTGATCACCTGCGATCGCGAAGGCCTGGTCTCGTTCCTCAACCCGGCCGCCGAAGCCATCCTGGGCATCAGCACCGAAGCGGTCATGCGGCGCAGGCTCATCGACGACCTGCTCCCGGGTGCGCGTGAGTTGATCATCGCCCGCCGCTCCGAGCTGCGGATCGATACGGCCCGCGGCCCGCGCAACCTGGGCCTGTCGGTCACCCCCTTGAGCAACGCCGAGGGCCTGCTGATCGTCTTTCAGGATCTCACCGAGCTGCGCCGCATCGAAGCGGAGCTCGACAGCATCGATCACCTGGCCACCCTGGGCCGGCTGTCGGCCCAGCTGGCCCACGAGATCAGAAACCCGCTGGCGGCGATGCGAGGGGCCGCCCAGATGCTGGTGGGTGACACCGCCGGCGCCCCCGGAGAGCGGCTGGCGAGCCTGATTCTTCGTGAGGCCGATCGGCTCGCCGGCCTCGTCGAGGGGTACTTGAAGCTGGCGCGGCCGCCGCCGCCTCAGCTGACCTCCACCCGAATCGACGGGGTGGTGCGCGAGACCCTCGAGCTGCTCCGCGCCGATCCCTCCTTTGCCGGTGTGCAGGTCGACGAAAACCTCGAGCCCCTCGACGCCATGTGCGACGCGGGCCAGGTCAAGCAGGTGCTGCTCAATTTGCTGCGCAACGCGGCGGTCGCCATCTCCGGTCTGCGGGGGCGGGGGCGCATTCGCATTCGAGTCGCGTCGGTTCCCGCCGGCGCGCTCATCGAGGTCTGGGACAGCGCAGGCGCGTTGGCGCCCGAAGATCGGCAGCGCATCTTCGAGCCGTTCTTCACCCGGGCGCGTGGCGGCACGGGCCTGGGCCTCTCCACGGTTCACAGCATCGTTCACGCGCACGGCGGGACCATCACCGTGGATTCGAGCCCCGCGACGGGCACCACGTTCTCGGTCAAGCTCCGCTCCGCTTAATTGGTCGCTTCGCTTCAGCTGCTCTGGTTCAGCGAACGCTGGACCCTGCTCCGCTCGGGTTAAAGGTACTTCTCATGGCGCGCATTCTGGTCGTTGACGACGAACTCTCGATTCGTGAGTACCTCGAGGTGCTGCTGACCCGCACTGGGCACGTGGTCGAGCTCGCGGAGTCGGTGGAGGCCGCGCGCGGGCTGCTCAACAGCCGCAGCTACGATCTGGCCATCAGCGATTTTCGCATCGGCAATGAGTCGGGCATCGACGTGCTCAAGGCCGCGCGCGCGCTTTCGCCGCCGCCCGAGGTGATCATCATCACCGCGTACGGCACGCCCGCTTCGGCGGTGCAGGCGATGCGGCAGGGCGCCTACGACTACATCAGCAAGCCCTTCGACAACGACGAGCTGGTGCTGTTGGTCGATCGCGCCCTCGAGAAGAGCCGCCTCACCGAAGAGAACCGCCAGCTGCGCGCCACGCTGTTGCCCCGCGCGGAGTACTACGTGGGCACCAGCGCCTCGATGCGCCAGGTGTGGTCGCTGGTCGACAAGGTGGCCCCCGCGCGCTCGACGGTGTTGATCACCGGCGAGAGCGGCACCGGCAAAGAGGTGATCGCCCGCGCCATTCACGCCCGCAGCGCGCGCGCACAGTCGCCTTTCGTGCCGGTGAACTGTGGCGCCCTGGCCGAAGGCATTCTGGAGAGCGAGCTCTTCGGGCACGTGAAGGGCGCGTACACGGGCGCGCAGGGAGATCGCACCGGCATCCTGGTCTCGGCCGGCGACGGCACGGTGCTGCTCGACGAGGTGGGTGAGCTGCCGCTGGGTACGCAGGTCAAGCTGCTGCGCGTGCTGCAGGAGCGCCGGGTCAAGCCCGTGGGCAGCTCGCGCGAGGTGCCCTTCGAAGCCCGCATTCTGGCGGCCACCAACCGCAAGATGGAAGAAGAGGTGAAGGCGGGCCGCTTTCGCGAAGACCTGCTCTTCCGCCTCAACGTGATCAACATCGAGCTGCCCCCCTTGCGGCAGCGGCGCGAAGACATTCGCATGCTGGCCACGTACTTCCTGGGCCGGGTGGCCGAGGAGCTGGGCCGGCCCGGGCTGCACTTCACCGAAGAGACGCTCAAGCTGCTCGAGGCGTACTCGTTCACCGGCAACGTGCGCCAGCTGCAGAACATCGTGGAGCGCGCGGCCACGCTGTCCGACACCGAGGAGCTGGGGCCCGACAGCCTGCCGCCCGGGGTGCGCGGCACCAGTGACACCACCGCCTCGTCGGAGGTGAAGATCGGCGAGGGCTTTTCACTCGAGCGCCACCTCGACGAGCTGGAGCGGCGCTTTCTGCAGGAGTCGCTCAAACGATCGGGTGGCGTGAAGATGCGCGCGGCCGAGCTGCTGGGCCTCACCTTCCGCTCGTTGCGCTACCGGCTCGCCAAACACGGCCTGGGAGATCGGGAAGACGCATGAGGCTGCGGCTGCTGGTGACCTCCCTGTTGATCGCCCTGGTGACGGTGGCGCCGACCTGGGTGTCGCTCCAGCCGCTGCTGCGCCGTGCGCTCAACGCCGAAGCCTGGCAACGCGCCAGCACCCTGGTGCTGGCCCTCGACGTCGGTCTCGCCACGCTCCTGGTCTACCTGGTGCTTCACTTCACCGTGGGCAGGCCGATCGAGCGCATCGAAAAGACGGTGAACGATCTCGCGCGCGATGATCGGGAGGGCGGGGCGCTGTTGTTGCGGCTCGATCGCGCCTTGCGCCGGCTGGCCCTCGACCTGGGGGAAGAGCGCCGCCGCAACCAGTCGCAGCTCGACGAGCTGACCACCTCGCACGCCGCGTTGCTCAAGCTGCAGGCCGAGCTGGTGGCCACCGATCGGCTGGCCACGGTGGGCAAGCTGGCTTCGGGCGTGGCGCACGAGGTGGGCAACCCCCTCTCGGGAATCCTCGGCTACCTGTCGGTGATGCGCATGCGGCAGCCCGACAACGCCGAGCTCATCGACCTGGTGCAGCGCATCGAGGCCGAGGTGCAGCGCATCGATCAGATCGTGCGCGGCCTGCTCGAGCTGGGCCGCCCCTCGCGCGGCAAGCCGCAGCCCATCGACGTGCGGCCGGTGATCGACTCGTGCGTCAAGCTGCTGGGCGCCAGCCTCGACTTCGAAGGCGTGCGCGTCGAAGTGGAGGGCCCCAGCTCGTTGTGGCTGCTGGCCGAGACCGGGCCGCTCTCCCAGGTGCTGGTCAACCTGCTGCTCAACGCCGCCCAGGCCATGTCGGGCAAGGGGCGCATCGTGGTTCGTGCGGAGCAAGCGGGCGCATCGGCGCGGGTGGTGGTGGAGGACGAAGGCCCGGGCCTGAGCGCGCAGGCCAAAGAGCGCCTCTTCGAGCCGTTCTTCACCACCAAGGCCGCCGGCAAAGGCACGGGCCTGGGGCTGGCGGTCTCGCGGCACCTGCTCTCGCAGTTCGAAGGCGAGCTCCGGGTGGGCGATCGGCCGGGTGGTGGGGCCCGCTTCACCATCGAGCTGCCAGCGCCTTGACCCAGAAATGCTAAGCCTGCTCCATGGCCGCCTTCCGGCAGGTGTTGATCGCTGACGACGAGGCTTCGATTCGCCACGTGCTGACGCTCGTGCTCAGCGAGAGCGGCTACGAAGTGCGCGCGGTCTCCGACGGTGAAGAGGCCCTCAAGGAGCTCGCGGCGCGCAGCTACGACGTGGTGATCTCCGACGTGCGCATGCCCAAAGTCGACGGCATGTCGTTGTTGCGGCAGGCGCTCTCGGCCAACCCCGAGCTCACCTTTCTGGTGATGAGCGCGTACGGCTCGAAAGACCTGGCGCTCGAGGCGGTGGCCCAGGGCGCGTACGACTTCATCGAGAAGCCCTTCAAGCCCGAAGAGATCGTCTTCGTGCTCAAGAAGGCCGAAGAGCGGCTGCGCCTGGTGCGCGAGAACCGCCGGCTGCGCGGCGAGCCACCGCCCGATGGTCCGCTCCAGCGCCTGCTGGGCCAGAGCGAAACGCTGGGCGTGCTGAAGAAGCAGATCGCCCGCCTCGCGCCGGTCTCCACCACCATCCTGGTGGTCGGTGAATCAGGCACCGGCAAGGAGCTGGTCGCGCGCGCGCTCCACGAGCTGTCGCCGCGCGCCTCGATGCCCTTCGTGGCGGTGAACTGCGGCGCGATCCCCGCGGGGTTGATCGAGTCGGAGCTGTTCGGCCACGCGCGGGGGGCCTTCACCGACGCGCGCACCGCCAAGCGCGGGCTCTTCACCGAGGCCGACGGCGGCACCATCTTCCTCGACGAAGTGGGCGAGCTGCCGATGCAGGCGCAGGTGAAGCTGCTGCGCGTGCTGCAGGAGAGCGAAGTGCGCCCGGTCGGCGAGAGCCGCTCGGAAAAAGTCGACGTGCGCGTGGTCGCCGCGACGCTGCGTGATTTGCAGAAGCTGGTGGAGAAGGGTGAGTTTCGCGAAGACCTCTTCTTCCGCTTGAACGTGGTGCAGCTCAAGGTACCGCCGCTGCGCGAGCGCCGAGACGACGTGCCGCTGCTGGCCGCTGCGTTCCTCGCGCGCTTCAACCGCGACTTCAACCGCGAGCCGCAGATCAGCGGGCTGTCGCCGGAAGCCGAGCAGATGTTGGTGAACTACGCGTGGCCCGGCAACGTGCGCGAGCTGGAGAACGCGATGGAGCGCGCGGTGCTGCTCGCCGAGGGCACGGTGATCGTGCCCGAGAATCTCCCCGAGAAGCTCTGGGCCGCGCGCCCTGCAGCGCCCGCGGCGCCCGGCCTCGCGCTGCCATCACCCGAGTCGATGCAGTACTCGCTCAAGCGCGCCATCGAGCGGGTGGAAGATCAGTTCATTCGCGCGGCGTTGCGGCAGACGCGGGGCAATCGCACGCGCGCCGCCGAGTTGCTCGAGATCAGCCACCGGGCGCTGCTCTACAAGATCAAGGATTACGGAATCGATCCCGACGCCGAAGGCGAAAAAGGCCCGCCGGTTTCCTGATTCTGATCCACCACCGCTGGGGGTGTGAAATGTCGCACCTACCTTTGACTGTATACCTACATCTCTTTGACGTATAATTATGTGGTCAAAGAGTGATCAGATCCGTTGACTTCCCTCCATTCGGGGGGGACGATGCTGATCCGATGAGCGACGAGGACGACAAGAGGACCAACCGGGTTCAGCAGCTTCGGGAAGACCGATTGCTGTCGAAGGCCGAGTTGGCGCGGAGAGCCGGCGTGTCAGTGCTCACCATCGACCGGGTGGAGCGCGGCGCGCAGTGCCGGTTGGACACCAAGCGGAAGATCATTCTCGCGCTGGGTCTCAAGGTGACTGATCGAGGTCAGGTCTTCGAGGACTGACGTGCTCATTCGGCCAATTTTTTTCAAGGTCTCTGAAACGACCGTAGGCTTCACCACAGCAGCGCAGTCGTAACTTTTCGAAGGAGCCGGCATGGCGAAGGGCAAACTGGCGCTTGGGCTCGACATCGGATCCTCCGGGGTCAAGCTCATTCAGCTCAAAGAGCAGCGTCGACGGGGCGAGGTCACCTACGCCCTGCAGAGCTTCGGCATGAAGCCGCTGCCTCCTGAGGCGATCGTCGACGGCGCGTTGATGAACTCCACGGCGATCGTTCAGGCGATCCAGGAGCTCCTCGGCGAGCTGAAGGTGAAGCAGAAGGAAGTGGCGATCGGCGTCAGCGGGCACTCGGTGATCATCAAGAAGATCTCGATGCCCCGCATGTCGCAAGACGAGCTCGAAGAGGCGATTCAGTGGGAAGCCGAGCAGCACATTCCCTTCGACATCAAAGACGTCAACCTCGACACGCAGATCCTGAGGCCCGACGCGAACGACGCGACCGGCCAGATGGACGTGCTCCTGGTCGCCGCCAAGAAGGACATGATCAACGACTACTCGTCGGTCGTGACGGAAGCGGGCCTGACCCCGGTGGTGGTCGACGTCGACGCCTTCGCGGTGCAGAACTGCTTCTCGGCCAACTACGAAGTGCCGATGAACGAGACGGTGGTGCTGATCAACGCGGGCGCCGCGGTGGTCAACATCAACATCCTCTCGCAGGGGGTCACCACCTTCACGCGTGACGTCACCATCGGCGGCAACCAGTTCACCGAAGAGATCCAGAAGCAGCTCAACGTCTCGTACGAAGAGGCCGAAGCGCTGAAGGTCGGTGGTGGCCGCGGCGACGCCGACGCCGTCGTGCCGCAAGAGGTCGAGAAGGTGATGACCCAGGTCGCCGAGCAGGTGGCCGGCGAAATTCAGCGCTCCCTCGACTTCTACGCAGGCACCGCGGCTGACGCGAACTTCTCCAAGGTCTACTTGTCGGGCGGCACGGCGAAGGTGCCGGCGCTCTTCAAGACCATCGAAGCGCGCGTGGGCGTGCCGGTGGAGATCTTGAACCCGTTCAAGCGCATCGAGATCGACAACAGGAAGTTCGACCCGGCCTTCATCATGGACGTGGCGCCCCAGGCTGCAGTGGCCGTGGGTCTCGCGCTCCGCAAGCCCGGCGACAAACTCGGCTGACAAGGACTGACACGAGATGATGATCCGCATCAACCTCCTGCCAGTCCGGCAGGTCCAGAAACGCGAGCAGGGACGACAGTTCATCGTCCTGATGGTCGGCATGTTCATCATCACGGCGGCTGCCAATGGGTATTGGTACGTCTGGATGGATGGCAAGCGTGAAGCGGCCCAGCGCCGCCTCGACGACACCAACGCCCGCATCGCCCAGCTCGAAAAAGTGATCGGTGAGGTCACCAACCTCCAGCGCCGCAAGAAAGAAGTCGAAGAGAAGCTGGCGGTGCTGGCGAAGCTGACCAAGCAGCGCGCGGGGCCGGTGAAGCTGCTCGATGCGCTCGCCACCGCGATCCCCAAGAAGGTGTGGCTCAGCTCGTTCGAAGAGAAGGGTGGGGCCGCCGTGATGGTGGGCACTGCCGAGAGCTTCGACGACGTCTCCGAGTTCATGCGCGGCCTCAACAACATCGCCTGGTCTCCCAAGGGCATGGGTCGGGTGGTCGAGCGCATGCGCAACGGCAGCTTCAAGATCGAGCTGCTCAACGCCGACGCGGAGATCCTGGAGATCGCGCCGCAGGAACTCGGGTTCTTCTTTTCGAACATCGAGCTCAGGTCGACGAACACCGAAGCCGCGGCGACCAAGACCGGCGCCAAACCCGTCAAGTTCGACATGACGCTCACCGTGAATCTCGGAATCTAAAGGCCACCGTGGAACAGCTCATCGAACGCATCAACAAGCTCGCCACGCCCGCCAAGGCAGGCATCGTCGCGGCGATCATCCTCCTGATCACCGCGGGCACGTACTTCCTGCTGATCGCCGATCTCGACACCGCCATCGCCGGCATCAAGGCCGAGCAGAACGCCAAGGAGATCACCCTCGCTGAGAAGCAGGCGATCGCCGACAACCTGAACGAGCGGCGCAAGGAGATGGACGCCCTGGATCAGAAGTTCCAGGAGGCCCTCACCCAGCTGCCCGAGAAGAAGGACATCGAAGAGCTGCTCTCTCAGCTCAGCGACGTGGGCAAGAAGTCGGGCCTCGAGATCAGCAAGGTCGTGCCGGGCAGCGAAGCGGCTGAAGGGTTCTACTCGCGCATTCCCATCAGCATGGCCGTCAGCGGCAACTACAACGAGATCGCGATGTTCCTCCAGGAGATCGCCAACCTGCGCCGCATCGTGAACGTCAGCGACTTGAAGCTCGGCACGCCCGTGGTGAAGGGCGACAAGGTGACGCTCAGCTCCGACTTCATGGCCACCACCTTCCGCTTCACCGAAACGAAGGGAGGTAAGAAGTGATGCGCTCTTCTTCTCTCATGGTGCTCGCCCTGTCGCTGGGCTCGTTGGCCGGCTGCGGTGAAGAAGCCGAGCCGGTGGTGGCCCCCGCGCCTTCCGCCCGGAAGAAGGTCGAGGCCGCCGCGCCGATCTCGGCCTCCAGCCAGGTCGACTACGTCTACAGCCCCATCAACAAGCGCGACCCGTTCCGCCCGTTGATTCTCGAGGGCGGCCCCAAGGGGCCCACCGAGGGGACCGACGTGCAGAGCTGCACCGAGCCGCTGTGCCTGGTCGACATCGACGATCTCAACGTGGTGGCGGTGGTGAGCGGCGACGCGAACCCCCTGGCCATGGTCGAAGATCGCGCCGGGGTGGGGCACGTGGTGCGCCGCAATACCCGGGTGGGAAAGCAGGGCGGAAAAGTGACACAGATTCTCCGCGACTGCATTGTGGTCACCTCGTTCATCAGCGGCGGGGCAGACGGCAAGCCACAAGCGAACAAACAGAACATGTGCGTCAAGACAGACTCGCGGAGCGTCGAGCCACTCGATCTGCTCAAGGGCAAGGAATTCACTCAATGAGCACCGAGAGCCGCAGCGGAATCAGCCAGGAGAAGATCATCATGAAAAGTGCCCTGTTGTTCGCTGGGCTCCTCGCCTCGTCGGCCTTCGCCGCGCCGGGGAACGCCCTCACGGGTGTCTCGGTCGCGCCTTCGACGAACGGTGTCGAGGTCACGGTGCGCTGCAGCCAGCCGCCCGTGTTCAACGTCTTCAGGCTCAAGGAGCCCGACCGCCTGGTGGTCGACGTCTCGGGCGCTTCGATCGACGCGATCAAGGGTCACCACGAAGGCGCGGGCCCGATCACCGGCATCGTCGCCTCGCAGTTCTCCGACGCGAAGGCCGAGGTCGGCCGCCTGCTGCTGGGGCTGTCGAACGCGCGCCGCTACGACGTGAAGGCCGTCGACAACGCGCTCATCATCTCCATCGAAGGCGAGCCGCGGCAGGACACGCCCGTCGCCGCCGCCCCGAAGCCCGAGGCGCAGCCCGCCACGGCCGAGCCGGTGAAGTCGTCGGTTCCGGGCGAGACGATCATCGCCTCGCGGGTCGACGAGAAGCCGGTGAAGAAGCCGGCCACCCGCCTCAAGGGCATCACCGCTTCGTCGGAGGGCCTCAAGCTGGTCACCGACGGTGAAGTGGCGAAGTTCGAGGTGATCGAGCTCGCCGACCCGGCGCGCCTGGCCATCGACCTGTTCGGCCTCAAGGGTTCACCCCGCGCCCCCCGCACCGGCCTTGCCAACGTGCGCGACGTGCGCGTCGGTGCTCACGAAGAGAAGGTGCGCGTGGTGATCGAGTTCGCCCAGCGCCCCTCCTTCGACGTGCGCCGCCGGGCTGATGGCGTGGCCATCGGCATCAAGGGTGTCTCGAAAGAAGTGGCCCAGGCCCCCGCGGCGCCTGCCGAAGGTGTGGAGGCCGAAATCGACGGCGCCCCCGTGGCGCTGGAGAACTCAGTGAGCGTGGCGCCCGATGCGCGCGTCGACATCACCGACGTCAGCTTCAAGGAGTCGAGCAATGGTGGCGTGGTGCAGCTCAAGCTCAAGGGCAACCCGAAGTGGACGGTGGATCGCCCCGACGGCAAGAGCGCCGTGCTGAACCTCGAAGGCGCGCACATCGCCCGCCAGCTCGAGCGCAGCCTCGACACCAGCGCGCTGGAGACCCCGGTGAAGATGGTCTCTGTCTTCGCGGTGCCCGGTTCGAGCAACCGCGTTCGCGTGGTGGTGGCCGGTGGCCAGGCCCTCGACCAGCTCGTCAACGAGCGGCCCGGCGTGATGCAGTGGCGCTTCAGCACCAAGGGCGGTTCGGAGCAGATCGTCAGCCAGGATCGTTCGGCCGGCTTCTCGACCGAGGCCGACGAGGTGACGGAAGAGGGGGCCCCCCAGCAGCGCCGCAACTACGTGGGCAAGCGGGTGTCGTTCGAGTTCAAGGACATCGACATTCACAACCTGCTGCGCATCATCGCGGAGATCTCGAAGAAGAACATCGTGGTGGCCGACGACGTGGGCGGCAAGATCACCGTGCGCCTGCGCAACGTGCCGTGGGATCAGGCGCTCGACCTGGTGCTGCGCTCCAAGAGCCTGGGCAAAGAAGAGTTCGGCAACATCATCCGCGTGGCGCCGCTGGCCACGCTGGAGACCGAAGCCAAGGCCCGCGCTGAACGCCGCGAGAACCTGCAGAAGTCGACGCCCCTGTCGGTGAGCCTCATCTCGGTCAACTACGCCACGGCCTCCGACATGTCGGCCCGGGTGAAGGAAGTGCTCTCGGCCCGTGGCAACGTGGCCGTCGATGCGCGCACCAACACCCTCATCGTGCGCGACCTGCCGGAGAACATGGGCAAGGTGCGCTCGCTGGTGGCCAGCCTCGATCTCCAGACGCCCCAGGTGCTCATCGAGAGCCGCATCGTCGAAGCGAGCACCACGTTCCGCCGCGAAGTCGGCATTCAGTGGGGTGGTCAGGGCCTCATGTCGGGCGTCAACGGCAACCCCACCGGCCTCGTCTTCCCCAGCTCGGTCGCGGTGACCGGCGGGGCGGTCGAAGGTGGCAGCCTGGGTAACCCGGCGGTCTCGAACTACGCGGTCAGCTTGCCCGTCGGCGCAGGCGCCGGCTCAGGCGGCGCGCTCGGTCTGGCCTTCGGCTCGGCAGGCGGCGCCGTCGCGCTCAACCTGCGCCTGTCTGCGCTCGAAGCCCAGGGCGCCGTGAAGACCATCTCGGCCCCCAAGGTGACCACCCTCGACAACGCCACGGCGCGCATCAGCCAGGGCGTCTCGATTCCCTTCAGCCAGGTCTCGGCGGCAGGCGCCAACACCCAGTTCTTCGAAGCGCGCCTCTCGCTCGAGGTTACGCCGCACATCACCCAGGACGCCAGCGTCTTGATGAACATCCGCGCGGAGAACAACCAGCCTGACCCCGGCGTTCGAGGCTCGAACGGCCAGCCCGGCATCGCGCGGAAAGAAGCGGCGACCAACGTGCTGGTGAAAGACGGCGAGACCACGGTCATCGGCGGCATCTACGTGCGTGGTGGCGCCAACTCGCAGTCGGGCCTCCCTATCCTCAGCAAGATTCCTGTGCTGGGCTTCTTCTTCCGTAACTCGACCGAACTCGAGACCAAGAACGAGCTGCTGATCTTCGTCACCCCGCGCATCCTGAACCGCAACGCGGTCGCGCAGAACCCGTGAGGACCACCATGAAACTCAAGTCACTCCTGCTTTCGGCTGCCCTCGTGGTCGTCACCTCGTGCGCCAACCAGACCGAGCCCTTCTACGTCGAGCGGTTCTACCCGCTCAACGTCAACTGCGTGAACACCGACCCCGACGAGTTCATCTCGCCCAACGGGTACCTCGACGTGGCCGCCGGCAACCCCCAGTTCTTCATCGGCATGAAGATCACCGGCGCACAAAAAATCGAGCAGGAAGAAGTCGCGGTCGGCGCGACGATCCTCGAGCGCACCGACCGCAACCGGCCGATCATCAACCAGCAGGTGATCAACTACCGCTTGAGCAAGCGGGTGGGCAGCACGCCCAAGCCGTACATCACCAACTTCAACGTGCCGTTCTCCAAGGAGGGCGCAGTGTTCGGGCCCATTCAGCTGATCAGCCCCGAGCTGGGTGCGGCGCTGTTCGATGGCCTCGCGCCCTCGCCTGGCGCCGCGCCTTCGTCGATCATCGAAGACTTCGTCGACATTCAGGTCGACGTGGAGTTCAAAGGGGAGTTCTCGGGCTCGCGCGCGCCGTTCACCACCGGCATGCTCACGTACCCGATTCGCGCCTACCGCTCGAACCCCGTCGCCTGCGCAGCGGGTGACACCTTCGTTCCGTTCGCCGTCACCCCGGCCTTCGAATCCGACCAGTGCCGGTACGCGGGTCAGAGCTCCTCCCAGCTGATCAGGCCTGCGCTGCCGCAGTGCTGCGGCTCCATCACGCCCTCCCCCTCGGGGTGCTGACGGATGGGTTTCCATGAGCACCTCGAAGCGGTCGTCTCTTCGGTCAGCGGCTCGGTGGCCTGCAGCCTGGTCGGCTTCGATGGCATCGCCGTCGACACCCACCAGCCCGAAGCGCGGGCAGCCGACGCAGCCGCCATCGAGCTGAGCGCCGCGTTGACCGAATACGGCAACCTGCTCAGCCAGCTCAAGAGCACGGCCTTGACCCTGAAGACCGGGGTGATCGGCGAGATGTCGATCAACACCGAAAAGGTCATCACCATCATGCGGATGGTCAATCAGGAGTACTACGTGGTGCTGGCCCTGATGCCCGACGGGAACTATGGCAAGGGCCGCTATGCGTTGCGCATCGCCGCGCCGAAGCTCGCCAAAGAACTGCTCTAAAGCCCGGGCTGGAGCCGTTTCATCTTCTGGGTCGCTCCACCTCGGCCCGCCGTCCGCTGCTACCGGTTTGGCTTCATGACGCGCTGTGCCTCGACCAGGCACGGCGCGTTCTTCGTTGGGGCGCTCGTGTTGTTCTTGCGAGGTGCGTGGGGGCAGGGGTATGGACGGCAGCGTTCATTTTTCCTAACGAGGAAACACCATGGCTGGCGTCATCGACACGTCTGAGTTCCGCAAGGGCATGAAGATCGAGATCGACGGAGAACCCTTCGAGATCCTCGACTTTCAGCACGTGAAGCCGGGCAAGGGCTCTGCGTTCACCCGCACCACCATTCGCAGCGTCTTGAGCGGCCGCAACCTGCAGCCCACCTTCAAGAGCGGCGACAAGGTCGGTCGGCCCGACATCGAAGAGAAAGACATGACCTTTCTCTACGCGCAGGGCGACGAGTACCACTTCATGGATCAGCGCTCGTTCGAGCAGACCTACCTGAACGCGAAGACCCTCGGCGAGTCGAAGAACTTCCTCAAAGAGAACATCAACGCCTCGGTGCTCTTCTACAACGGCAAGGCGATCGGCGTGACGCTGCCCAACTCGGTCGACCTGAAGGTCATCAAGTGTGATCCGGGCGTGCGCGGCGACACCGTGTCGGGCGCCCAGAAGCCGGCGATTCTCGAGACGGGCTACCAGATCAACGTGCCGCTCTTCGTCAACGAAGGCGACGTGCTGAAGATCGACACGCGCTCGGGCGAGTACCTCACCCGCACCTCGACGACCTGAAGCGTTTTTCACCACTCCCTCTCCAGGAAGACAAAAAGACCATGGCGACGAAGGTCAAGTCGAAGGACCCCCTTCAGGTGGGCGGCACGACGTCACTCGATGTCGAAGCACTGCGACAGATCGTGGAGATCCTCGAGGCCAGCGAGATCTCCCGCCTCGACTGGACCAACGGCGACGAGAAGCTGACGATTCGCCGTGGCCCTCCAGCCACCCAGGTGGTGCAGCACATGAGCGCGCCGATGCCGGTGAGCTCCGGGGTGACGGTGATGCCCTCGCACGCGCCCCTCTCGCATGGTCCGCCGCCGTCGCAGCCGCGGCCGTCGGCGCCCACGCGCGTCTCCGACAGCCCGGCCGCCGAGAAGAAGGGGCACATCATCACCTCGCCCTTCGTCGGCACCTTTTACCGTTCGCCGGCGCCTGATCAGCCGGCCTACGCCGAGGTGGGCACCGCCGTGAAGAAGGGCCAGGTGCTCTGCATCATCGAGGCGATGAAGTTGATGAACGAGATCGAGTCGGAGGTGGCCGGCAAGGTCGCCGAAGTGCTCGCGCAGAACGGTCAGCCCGTCGAGTTCGGTCAGCCGCTCTACCGCATCGAGCCGGCTTGACCTCATCGTCTGCCTTCGCCCTCAACCGGGAGCCAACGTGTTCAAGAAGGTCCTGATCGCGAACCGCGGGGAGATCGCGCTGCGCGTGATCCGCGCGTGCAAAGAGCTGGGCATCGCCACCGTGGCGGTGCACTCGACGGCCGACGCCAACGCGCTGCACGTTCGGTTCGCCGACGAGTCGGTGTGCATCGGCCCTCCGCCTTCGAAGGAGAGCTACTTGAACGTGCCGGCGCTGCTGTCGGCCGCCGAGATCACCCGGGCTGACGCGATTCACCCCGGTTACGGCTTTCTGTCGGAGAACGCCGAGTTCGCCGACGTCTGCCGCAAGTGCCAGATCACCTTCATCGGCCCCAAGCCCGAGCACATCAGGCTGATGGGTAACAAGGTGCGCGCGCGTGACGCCGCCAAAGCCGCCGGGCTGCCGCTGCTGCCGGGATCGCCGGGCGTGCTCAAGAGCTCCGAAGAGGCCGAGCAGCTGGCCAAAGAGATCGGCTACCCCGTCATCTTGAAAGCCGCCGCGGGTGGTGGTGGCCGCGGCATGAAGATCGTGCGCGAGCCGCGTGCGATCGCCCAGGCCTTCGCCACCGCTTCGGCCGAGGCGGTCAACGCGTTCGGCAACGGCGACATGTACCTCGAGCGCTACGTCGAGAAGCCGCGCCACATCGAGATTCAGATCGTCGGCGACCTCTTTGGCAACGTGGTGCACCTGTTCGAGCGCGAATGTTCGGTGCAGCGCCGCCACCAGAAGCTCATCGAAGAGAGCCCCTCGATGGCCGTCAGCCCGGCGCTCCGCGAGGAGATGGGCCGGGTCTCCGTCGACGCCATGAAGGCCATCGGGTACTCGAACCTCGGCACCATCGAGTATTTGATGGATGAAAAGGGTCGTTTCTACTTCATGGAGATGAACACCCGGGTGCAGGTGGAGCACCCGGTGACGGAGCAGGTGACGGGCATCGACCTGGTGCGCACCCAGCTTCTCCTGGCCGCCGGTGAAAAGCTCTGGTTCAAGCAGGAAGACCTGCAGCTCAAGGGCTCGGCGATCGAGTGCCGCGTCAACGCCGAAGACCCGGTCACCTTCGCCCCCTGGCCGGGGAAGATCACCGCCTACAACCCGCCCGGCGGGCTGGGAGTGCGAGTCGATTCAGCTGCTTACGAAAACTACACCATCCCCTCCCACTACGATTCGCTGGTGGCCAAGCTCATCGTCACGGCCGACACCCGCGACCTGGCCATCAAGCGCATGCAGCGGGCGCTGGGCGAGTACGTGATTCAGGGCATCCGCACGAACATCCCCTTCCACCGGGCGGCGCTCCAGGAAGAGAGTTTCATCCGGGGTGAGTACGACACCCGCTTCGTGGAACGCATGCACGCATCGGAGACCGGAACGCAACGGCTGCGAAAAGCCGTCGAAGAGACTCCCTGAACGGCAAGCACGCTTCTTGGACCGTGTGGTTTCGTCTGGTAGCGTCAGCATTCGTGTTGCGGGTTTCCCCTCGTCAAAACTTCAGTCGTTCCTGATCCTTGGACAAGAACAAGATCATCGAAGCTGCCGCCAAGCTCGTCGCCAAGGGGGCGTACGATAAGGCAATCAAGGAGTACCAGAAGGTCCTCGACGCGGACCCGAAGGACGTCCGGATTCTCCAGAAGATGGGAGAGCTGTTTCAGAAGAAGAACGACAACTCGCAAGCGGCCCAATATTTCACGCGCGTCGCCGAGAGCTACACCAACGACGGCTTCTTTCTCAAAGCCGTCGCGCTCTACAAGCAGGTCCTGAAACTCGATCCCTCCTTGATGGAGGTGAACATCAAGCTCGCCGAGCTGCATCAGCAGCTGCAGTTGATGGGCGAGGCGATGGCGTACTTTCAGATCGTCGCCACGCATTGGGACAAGCAGGGCGACACGCGGCGCAGCCTCGAAGTGCTGCGCAAGATGGTCGACCTCGACCCCGACAACGTCGCCTCGCGCGTGAAGCTGGCCGATCTCTACGTGCGCGAGGGCCTCAACGCCGAAGCCGCCGGCGAGTTCACCAAGGCCGCCGAGCACCTCAAGCGCAACAGCCGCACCGACGACTACCTGCGGGTGGCCGAGCGGCTCTCGTCGCTGCAACCCGACAACCTGCGCCTGGCCAAGGAGCTGGCCGAAGCGTACCTGCAGAAGAACGATCAGAAACGCGCGCTCGCGAAGCTGCAGATCTGCTTCAAGGCCGACAACCGCGACATCGACACGCTGCGCCTGCTGGCCGTCGCCTTCCAGGGCCTGGGGCAGATGTCGAAGACCATCTCGGTCTTCAAAGAGCTGGCGCGCGCGTACGAAGACAAGAACATGCAGGGCGAGGCCGAGCAGGTCTGGGCGCAGGTCGGCCAGCTCGACCCGGCTGATCCCGACGTGCAGGCGCGCAGTGCCGCCTCAGCACCCGCGGCGCCCGTCTACGAAGCGCCGCCGCCTTCTGCCCGTTCGGCCCCGGCCGGCGCGACCGCCGCGATGCCCGCGTACGCACCCGCGGCCACTGCGGTGCAGCAGACCCATCAGCCCGCCCAGACGCCCGCGGCGAAGCCCAAGGCGCCGGGCGCAGACAACCTCGGCAAGCTGCTCACGGAGACCGACGTCTACGTGAAGTACGGCCTGCACGACAAAGCGCTGGAGCACCTTCGCAAGGTCTTCGCGATCGACCCGGAGAACATCGACGCGCACGAGAAGGCCTACGCGATCTACGTCGCGTCGAACAACCACGCGCAGTCCTTCGAGCAGCTGCTCAACGTGCTGCGCCTGCACACGCGCTCGGGTGATGCGCAGCGCGCGCAGCCGTACCTGGCCAGCATTCTCCAGCAGCAGCCCGGTCACCCCGAAGTGCCGGTGTTCCTCTCGGCGCTGCGCATGGCCAACGGTGGTGCGACGGCCGCCAACTCGCAGCTTCAACAAGAGTCCGACGCTGAAGACGCCATTCTGGTCGACTCGAGCGACGATGAGGTGATCGTCGCCGACGAGCCCGAAGACGTGATCTCGGGTGAGATGGCCAGCGAAGAGCTCGTCGATTCGTCAGAGGTGCTCAGCGACGAGGTGCTCCTGAGCGCCTCCGATGCCGAGGCCGCCGGAGAGGTGGAGGTCGACCCGCCGCCGGTGCCCGATCTCTACGAGGCCGAGCCTGATCAGCAGGTGATCTCCGACTTCGAGGCTGAAGCGCCGATCAGCTACGACGCCGCCTCGTACGATCAGCCCGACGGCGAGCCCACCACCGGCGAGTTCTCGTTGGTCGACGAACCGGCGGTCTACGAAGACGAGCCCACCGGCAACGTGGGGCTGCCGGTGAGCACCGAGCCCGCGCGCCAGGGCATTCCGATGACCACGGTGCCGATGTCGGCGCCGCCGGGGCTGGGTGACGACGACGAGCACGACGCGCCCACCCGGGTGCAGCCGCGCATCGACCCCTCGATGCTGCGCTCGGCCCGGCCGCCGCTGCCCGAAGAGTCGTTCGCCGAGCCGGAGCCCGAAGAAGACTACGAGCCGCCCACCACCACCACGCCCATTCCCGAAGAGGTGCCCGTCGAGGCGCCCCCGGAAGACGAACCGGCGATCGAAGAGTGCGACGAGGCGATGTTCTTCATCGAACAGAGCCTCTACGACGAAGCGCGCGAGATTCTCGAGACGGTGCTGATCGCCTACCCCGATCACCGGCGCGCGGCCGAGCTGATGGCGCGAGTCGAGGCCGAGCAGAACGGCGGCGCGAGCGCGCCCGAGAGCACCCCGTCTGAGAGCACGAACGGCAACGAAGAAGAGGGCCGCGACGCGTTCGACCTCGCCGCGGAGCTCGCCAACGAGCTGGGCGACTTCGGCGACGAGCAGGCAGACACCGGCGAGGCCTCCACCGGGGGCGGCAACGACGAGTACCAGGTGTCGGTCGAGGAGGTCTTCGCCGAGTTCAAGAAGGGCCTCGAGAAGGTCGTCAAACCCGAAGACGTCGACACGCACTACGACCTGGGCGTCGCTTACAAAGAGATGGGCCTCATCGACGACGCGGTCGGCGAGTTCACCATCGCGCGCAAAGGCTGCCTGGGGAAACGCAAGGAGATCGACTGCCTCTCGATGATCGGCATGCTCCAGGTGGCGCGCGGTGAAGTGACCGCGGCGATCGACGCGTACCAGCAGGGCCTCGCCAGCGATCACGCCAAGGGCGATGTGGAGAAGTCGCTGCGGTACGAGCTGGCCGTCGCCTACGAAGCGGCCCACCAGGTCGGCAAGGCGCTCAACCAGTTTCTCAAGGTGCAGGCCATCGATGGGAACTATCGAGAGGTGGCTGCGGCGGTCGAGCGGCTCTCTGCCATCACCGTGCCCGAAGACGACATGCCGCCGCCTCCCAAAGGGGGCAGCGGCCCGGCGGGCGCACCTGCGCGTGCGGCGCGTAAAGTCGGCTACGTCTAAACCGCCATGAGCTACCTCGAGCACTTCGGTCTGAGCAGCGAGCCGTTCAGCAACGCTCCGGTCAGCCGGTTTTATTACAACGCGCCCCAGCACCAGCAGGCGCTCGCGCGGTTGCTCTACGCGGTGAACTCGATGAAGGGCCTGGCCGTGCTGGTCGGCGAGATCGGCGCGGGCAAGACCACGCTCGCCCGGCGCATGCTCGATTCGTTGCCCGAGGAGGAGTACGAGGCCGCGCTGCTCGTCATCATTCACTCGGGCATCACGGCCAGCTGGTTGCTGCGCCGCATCGCGCTGCAGATCGGCGTGGAGAACCCCGCGCAGGAAAAGCTCGCGCTGCTCAGCCAGCTCTACCAGCGCCTGCTGCAGATCTACGAGCAGGGCCGCAAGGCCGTGGTGCTGATCGACGAAGCGCAGATGTTGGAGACCCGCGAGCTGATGGAAGAGTTTCGCGGCCTGCTCAACCTCGAGGTGCCCGAGCGCAAGCTGATCAGCTTCGTGTTCTTCGGGCTGCCGGAGATCGAGAAGAACCTGAAGCTCGACCCGCCGCTCGCCCAGCGGGTGGCCATGCGCTACCGCCTGGAGCCCTTCACCTCCGACTCCACCGAGGCGTACATCAAGCACCGGCTGCGGCTGGCCGGCAGCGCGCGCAACCCCTTCACCGGTGACGCGATCGAAGCGGTCCATCGCCGCGCCGGTGGTACGCCCCGGGTGATCAACACCATCTGCGACAACGCGTTGTTCGAGACGTTCCTCGCGCGCGGCACCGAGATTCGCGGTGCGTTGATCGAACAGATCGCCGACAACCTGGGCCTCGAGACGGGTGTGTTGACCCCGGCGGTGGTTCCGTCGGTCGCCGCCCCCGAGCCGGTGGCGCCTCCGGCGATCGCACCTCCGCCCCCGGTCGCCCCCGCGAAACCCGCGCCCTCTTCAGCGCCCCCGCCGCGCCCCAGTGCAGTTCCTGCGGCGGCCATCACCGCGCCCAGCGCTGTCTTCGCAGTGGCCAACGCGCCCCCGCCCATCGCCCGGCCGCCGCAACCGCCTGCCCCCGCGAGCGCACCGGTGGCCGCCACCGTGCGGGCGCCCGTGCCGCCCGTGGCCCGGCCCCCTCTCGAAGTACCGCCCGTCATTCCGAACGTGGTGCCGCGAGACGCGTCGATGGCCGCAGCAGTCGCGGGCCTGACGGGCGACCCGGTGGCACCGCCCGCTCCGGTGGGCCCGAATGCCGGGGGCGCCGCCGCGTCGAAGCCCAGGGCTGGGGTCGACCTGGCAGAGATCGATCGTTATCTCGAGGGACTCGGGAAGCTGTAGCCCGGGTTGAGACGACAGGAAGGAGTTCTCAGGTGCAGCCGACCCGACGCCGTTGGCGACAAGCGCTCGGTGTGTTCGCCGCGTGTCTGCTCGCCCTGGTGCTCGTGTTGCGTACGGAACGCGCGGGCGATCTGGTCTGCACGCAGCTGCGCGAACGGCTGCCGGCCGCGATCGGCGCTGAGATCGAGCTGGGCCGCTGCGCCATCGACCCGCTGTTGGGCAGCGTTGAGGTCAGCCGCATCTCGGTGACGCGCGCAGGAGAAACCGCGCCCGTGGTGACGGCCGACAAAGCGGCGGTCTCGTTGCGAGGCCTGTTTCTGGGCGGGGTCTCGCTGCAAGACGTCGAGCTGATCCGCCCACACGTCGAGCTCACGCTCCCGCTGGGCGACCCTTCGCAGACCGCGGGCAACAGCTGCCCCATCAGAGAACTCTCCCGGCTGCGCATCGGAAAGCTCCGGGTGGTCGACGCGTCGGTGGTGCTCCATCTGCCGGAGGGCCGTTCGGTCAGGCTCGACGGGGTGACCATCGAAGCGGCGCTCGATCGGCGTGAAGCCACGGTCTTGCTCGATGGACGGGGGGGCGCGGTGGTGCTGGGCGATCGCACCTTGCGCCTGGGCAAGCTGGTGCTCGAAGGCGCGCTCGATCTCGGCGCAGAGCAGGTCGATCTCCAGCGGGTGGAGGCGAACCTCGAGGGCGTCAGGGTGACCACCTCGGGCACCATCGACGGGTTGTGCGACGCGGTGCCTTCGCTCGATCTGGCGCTGCAGACCTGGTTGCCGCTCGAGGCGATGCCGCGGCTGGGCATCGCGCTCCCGGCGCCTTCGGGGCAGGTGCTCGCGCGCGCCAGCATCGGCGGCAAGCTCGACGCGCTCTCGGCCCACGGTGAGCTGCAGGGCTCGCGGGTGATCATCGCGGAGTACGCTCCCGGTGACTTCTCCGCGCGCGTGTCGTGGAGCGGCAAGACGGTGAAGCTCGAAGAGTTCGTCACCCGCTCGGGCGAAGGTGAGGTGCGGGTGGCCGGTGAGCTCTCGCTCGAGCCCGGGTTCCCCGTGACGGCGCGCATCGACACCAAAGACGCCTCGTTCGCCCGCATCATGGCGCGCGCGGGTGTGTCGGGCGCGTGGGTGGAGTTCGCGGCGTCGGTGAAGGGCGTGGTGAGCGGCAACCTGAGCCCCACGCCGGTGCTGGGCGGCGACGTGGAGTTCAAGACCGGCCCCTTCGTGCTCGCCGCGCGCCCGTGGGACGGCCCGCAGAGCGGGGGCATCGACATCTTGCGCTTCAAGCAGGCCGCGGGTCGGTTCCGCCTGGGCGTCACTTCGACGACGGTGAGCTTCGATGACGTGGCCATTCGCGTGGGCGCCGCCGAAGGCACGCGCATCTCGGGCGCGGTGAAGCTCTTCCCCCAGCGCAACGCGATCGACGCCGACGTGAGCGCCGATGCGATCGACCTCTCCGACTTCGGGGCGATCGCCGAGATGCCCTGGTCGGGTTTCGGCCAGGCGCGGGTCACCATCAAAGGGCCCTTCGCGGCGGTGGTGGTCGATGGGCAGACCACGCTGCGTGACTTCAAGTTGAGGGGCTACTCGTTGGGCGTGGTGCAGAGCCCGCTGCGGTACGCCAACGACGTGCTCGCTTTCCCCTCGGTCGCCGCGCAGAAGGGCCAGACGCAGTACTTCGGCGACGTGGCGCTCACCTTCAAAGATCAGGGCATGCATGCCCGCGCGACGGTGCAGTTGCCCGATGGCCGGGTGGAAGACGTGATCGAGCTGCTGGCCGATCTGAGCCCCACCATGGAGAACGTGCGTGACGGCGTGCTCACCGGCCGCATGAGCGCGCTGGCCGCCTTCGATTGCCCGGTGAGCGCGTTCGCCGGGGTGATCGCCGCGCGGGTGCGTGATGGGCGCTACTTCGATCGCCGCCTGGGTGAAGCCAACCTGATCGCGCGTTTCGAAGCAGGGGAGACCCTGGTGCTCGAGCCGACCGTGTTCGACGGGCCGCTGGGCCGCTTCGCCCTCGACGGCACCTGGTTCTTCGAAGGGCCGCTCGACTACCGGCTGGCGATCGAAGGCGGTTCGCTCAACGAGCTGATCGACCCCAACGGTGAACGCAAGCTGCCCGTGGCCGGTGGCTTTTCGGCCAAGGCCAGCATCGGTGGCACCACCGAGCAGGTGCTGATGGACGGTTGGATTTCTTCGTCGGACGTGACCTGGAAACAGCACGTGCTGGGCCCGATGCACCTCGAGGCGAAAGCGACGGGCCGCGAGCTGCAGGCGGGTGGCACGCTGTTCCCCGGGCTGCAGGCCACGCTGGGCATGAGCATGCGCAACGAGTGGCCCTTTCGCTCGAACATCTCGGTGCAGCTGGCTGATCTGGGCCCCTTCCTTCCCGAATCGGCAGCGTCGGTCTCGGTGCGGCTCAAGGGCCGCGTCGAAGCGCACGGGCCGATGCGTGATCTCCGACAGGTCATCGCGCACGCCACGCTCACCGACGTGGGCATTGCCCGGGGCGACGTCACGGCCACGAACGTCGAGCCGGTGGAGTTGTCGTGGAACGCGGGGGCCTTCGAGGTGGCTTCGTTGGAGTTCAAGGGCCCCACCACCGAGCTGAGCGCGGCCGGCACCTGGGGCCCGGTGAACGTCGACTTGAAGACGCGCGGCTCGGTCGACCTGCGGCTCTTGTCCAGCCTCACCAACCAGCTCGAGCGCACGCAAGGCCGGCTCGACTTCACCGCCGCGTTCGGTGGGCCGGTCGCCACGCCTTCCCTGGCGGGCCGCGCGTCGCTCACCGACACGCGTTTCCAGGTGCGGGGCCAGGATCTGTCGGTGCGCTCGCTCTCGGGCCGGGCCGACTTCTCGGAGTCGCGCATCATCATCCAGGACGTGCAGGGCTTCTTGAACGAGGGCCGGGTGCGGTCACGCGGTGACGTGCGGCTCGAGCGCTTCGCCATGAAGAGCATCGAGCTGCAGACCGATCTGGAAGACGTCTCGGTGCAGCTCAAGCCCGAGGTGCCGGTGACGTTGACGGGCTCGCTGCTGCTGGCCTCGCGCAACGCCGAGGTGTTCCAGCTCTCCGGTGGGCTCGACGTGGTGAAGTTCCGCTACACGCAGCCGCTCGCGCTCGAAGGCCTGGTGGCCAACGCGCGAGAGGTGCCGGTGCCCAACGACACCAAGCCCAACGAGTGGCTGCGCCTCGACGTCGATCTGCGCACCACCGGCGACGTGCGCATCGAGAACAACCTCGCGCGTGCCCGGCTGGTGGGCCGGCTCAAGCTCTCGGGCACCAACGTGAAGCCGGTGCTCATCGGCGTGGTGGAGACGCAGGAGGGCGGCCAGGCCTTCTTCCGCGGCAACACCTTCAACCTGCAGCGCGGCCAGCTCCAGTTCAACGGCCTGTGGCCCACCTTCGACCTCTCGGCCCAGAGCCAGGTGCGCGAGTATCTGGTCACCGTGAAGGCGTTCGGCCGCCTGGAAGACCCGAAGATTTCGCTCACCTCCGAGCCACCCTTGCCCGATGGCGACATCTTCTCGCTGCTCACCCTGGGCGTGACGTCGCGTGAACGGCTGACCGAGCGCTCGGGCGCGGGCCTGGCGGCCGAGGCGTTGCTCTCGGCTTCCGGGCTGGATCAGCAGGTGCAACGTTTTCTCTCGCAGAACGTGGGCCTCAAGGATCAGCAGGTCAGGCTCACCACCAGCTTCAACGAGGTCACCGGTACGGCCGAACCCGCCGTCACCTGGGAATCCAAGGTCCTCACTGACAACTTCAAGGTCGGCGTCACCCAGCCGGTGACAGGGCGCGGAACCAAGGCTCAAGCAGAGTACCGGTTCAATCAACGGGTCTCTGCCCGCGCTCAGTGGGACAATCAGAACCAGAACACCACGGTCGGCAATCCGGGCGTGGAGCTGCGTTTCCGATTCGAATGGGAGTGACCCTTCTCTTTCTAGCGCTGCTGACGCAGACGCCGGCCCCCGAGGCCCCCACCATCGTGGGTGTAGAGGTTCGTCTGCCCGCGGGGGCCGATCGCAAGCTGCTGGAGCGCGTGCCGCAGCTGGTCACGGTGCGCAAGGGCCAGGCGTTGTCGAGGCGCGCGGTGGAGCGCTCCATCGAGAGCCTGTTCGCCACCGGCAAGTTCGCCGACATCGAGGTGCAGGGCCGCGACGTCGCCGAAGGGGTCGAGCTGGTCTTCATCCTGGTGCCGCGGCAGAACATCGGCTCGGTCTTCGTGGAGGGTACCGTCGAGCTGACCCGCGACGAGGTGATCGCCGCGTCGGGTCTCGAGGTGGGCTCGGAGTACTGGCCCGAACGCGCGGAACACTCTGCCGAAAACGTGCGGGCGCTCTACCGGCGGCGCGGCTTCCGGGCGGTGGAGGTGCGCACCGAGGCGGCGATGGTGGAAGGCGCGGTCACCATCGGCTTCATCGTGAAAGAAGGTGAACCCAGCCGGGTGAGGGCGGTCTCGTTCTCCGGTGAGCCGGGCTTGCCGCTGCGCAAGGTGCTCGACACGCTGGGTGTTCGCCCCGGAGCGCTGCTCGACCTCGCGCGCCTGGAGACCGGGCTCGAGGCGGTGCGGGGGCTCTATCGGCGCGAGCGGTTCTTCCGTGCGCGGGTCGACCTTCCCGAGGTGGGCGACGATGGCCGGGTGGTGGTGCCGGTGGTCTCGGGCCCCCGGTACGATCTGGTCTTCAGCGGCAACCGGGTGGTGTCCGACAGCTCGCTCCAGTGGCTGCTGGCCTACGACGGTGAAGAGACGCTCGATCTCGCGTTGGCCGAACGCCTCGCGCAGCGCATCGAGCGGTTCTACCGGTTCCGCGGGTACCACGACGTGCGGGTGGTGCCCTCCGAGGTGCTCAAGCCGCGCACCACCGAAGCGGCGCTGGGCTTTTCCATCGAAGAAGGCGCACCGCTGCGCGTGGTGTCGATCGGCTTCGAAGGTGCGTCGGTAGTGCCGGCCTCGGAGCTGCAGCTGGTGCTGCGCCGGGTGATGGAGACCTCGGCGCCGGTGCCTCCTTTTGAGCTGCACTCGATGGGTGACCCCACCGACACCGAAGGCCGCACCGGCGACGTCTTCGCCGACACCCTGCCTTCGCCCCCGATGGACACGGTCTTCGAAGCGCAGGCGTGGGGCGAAGCGGCCAACGCGATGATGGCGCTCTACCGCGAGCGGGGGCACCTGAAGGCCTCGGTCATCTTCGCGGGCCTCGAGTTGGAGGGCCGGCTGGGCCGGGCGCGCTTCGTGGTTCAAGAAGGGCCGCTGGCGCGGTTCCGGGTGGTGCAATCGGAGGGGCTGCCCGCGGGCTTTTCTTCCCCCTCGCTCAGCAGCGTGAAGCTGGGCTCACCCTTCAGCCCCGGGGAGCTGCAGCGCATCGAGCAGGGCGTCTCGCGGGAGCTGGGCCGCAACGGCTATCTGTTCGCCAACGTGGGCGCGTCGTACTCGCTCGATGCGCAAGGCCGGTTGGTCGACGCGTTGATCTCGGTGACCTCGGGGCCGCAGGTGAAGGTGCGCGCCGTGTTGCCGGTGGGCCAGGTGCGGACGGCCGAAGAGATCATCACCCTGCAGGCCACCATGAAGGAGGGGCAGCCGCTCGACTCGGAGTCGCTGTTCTCCACGCAGAGCAACCTCTCGAACCTGGGCATTTTCCGCAGCGTGCAGGTGGAGATGCTCTCGCCGGATCGACCCGAGGCGCTCAAGACGGTGCTGCTCAAGGTGAGGGAACGGCCGCTGTTTTCCGGCGAGTTCTTCTTCGGCTACTTCTTCGCCGACGGCTTTCGCGGTGGTGTGGAGGGCTCGGTGAACAACATCGGCGGCCGCGCCATCACCCTGACCGGCCGGCTGCAGGGCAACCTCTTCTTCACCTCGTTCCCCGCGCTCACCAACCAGATCGACCTCACCGGTCTGGAGCTCTATAAACAGATGGGTTTTCGGGCGAACCTCTCGCTCGACGCGCGCAGCATTCTCCCCGCGCACATTGGCATGCGGCTCGATCTGATCGGGGAGCGGGTGTTCCGCCCGCAGTTTCGCTTCACCCGTGCCGCCGCGGTGCCCACGCTCGATTGGTCGACCACCTTCCTCATTCCCGGGCTCGACTGGATGCGCCCGAAGATCTCGCTCGCGCTGCAGTACGAGCTTGAATACAGCTTCGTCGAGCGGGTCGGCAGCGCGCTCACCTCGGTGCCGCCGACCAGCCTCGTGGACCAAGAGCGGCTGCGCTTCAACTTCGGCGAGTTCGCGCTGCACGGCGTTCGGCTGAACCCCACCATCGATCTGCGCGACAGCGCGTTGACGCCGACTCGCGGTTTGCTGCTGCAGGCTTCAGGCGAAGTGACCGGGGCCATCTCCGCGCAAGACGAAGAGCTCAAGCAAGTGGTGGTGAACTTCCTCAAGGTGAGCGGGCTCGCCACCGGCTACGTGCCGTTCGCCAATCGCTTCGTGTTGGCGGTCTCCGCGCGGGGTGGGCGCATCTTCCCGCTGACCCGCGGTTCGGCCACGCCCCCGGTGCGCAGGTTCTTCCTCGGTGGAGCGACCTCGGTGCGCGGCTTCAACGAAGACCAGCTGGTGGCCGACGATCTGCGCGCGCAGTACCGCAAGGAGGTCAACGACTGCCAGGTGTTGGCCTCGAAGGACGGCTGCTCGTCGGCGGCGAAGACCATTCTGGGAGGGCGGCAGGTGCCTTCGCAGGGCGGCGAGCTCTTCGCGGTCTTCAAGGCCGAGCTGCGGTTCCCCGCGTTCAGCGTGCTCGACCTCGGGGTCTTCTTCGAAGCGGGCAACTTGTGGCTGACGGTGCCCAACTCGGTGGGCCCGTTTCGCCCGGTGGTGGGGGTGGGCGTGCGCTACGTGACCCCGATCGGCGCGCTGGCGCTGGACCTGGGCGTCAACCTGGCCCCAGATCTGGTCATCAACGAGCCGCAGTTCGTGGTCCACTTCAACATCGGCGTCTTTTAAGGGGGCTCGAACACGATGTTCTATCGGCTGGTACGAACGATCGTCTCGATGGCGCTGGGGCTCTTCTACCGAGTCGAGGTGGTGCGCCGGGTCGATGACTTCTCCGGCCCGGTGATGTTCGTGGGCAACCACCCCAACAGCCTGCTCGACCCCGCGATGGTGTTCATGATCACCGATCGCCAGGTCACCTTCCTCGCGCGTGAGCCGCTCTTCCGCGCGCCGGTGCTCGGTTGGATCTTACGCGGGGTGGGCGCGCTGCCGGTCTACCGCAAGCAGGATCACCCGGGCCTGATGGAGAAGAACGAAGGCACCCTCGACGCCGCGGCCAACGCGTTGATCACCCAGAAGGCGATCACCATCTTCCCCGAGGGGAAATCGCACTCCGCCCCTCAGCTGTCGGACATCAAGACCGGCTGCGCGCGCATCGCGCTCAAGGCGGTGCGGGGCGGGCAGGCGCTGCGCATCATCCCCATCGGGTTGACCTACGCGCAGAAACATCTCTTCCGCAGCAAGGTGCACGTGGAAGTCGGCGAGCCGATTCTCGTTCAGGCCGTCGGCGACGGGCTCAGCGGTGAGGCGGAGCAGGAGTGGGTGCGTTCGCTCACCCACAAGGTCGGCGAGGCGATGCGTACGGTCACGCTCAACCTGGAGAGCTGGGAAGATCTCGATCTCATTCACACCGCCGATCGGCTCTTCGCGCTGCGCAACGGCTACCGCGAGAAGGACACCGATCGCCTTCGCTTGTTCGCGCGCGGCGCGTCGATGTTGCGCACGGTGGATCCCGAACGGTTCGATGACCTCAAGGAAGACGTGTTGTCGTTCCACGCCCGGCTCGAGGTGGTGAGCGCCAGCCCCGGCGATCTCGCGGTGAGCTTCGAAGAGAAGCCGGTGCGTACCTTCGTGCTGCGCAACCTGGCGGCGATCACCTTCGGCTTTCCGCTGTTCGCTGTGGGCATGGTGCTCTATTTCGTGCCGTACCTGTTCTTGAAGGCGCTGGCGCTGGCGGTGCCGGTCTCGCGTGATCGGGTCGGAACCCTCAAGTTCATCTCGGCGGTGATCATGGTGCCGTTGTGGTGGTCACTGCTGACGGTCTCAGCCTGGTGGTTCTTCGGCCTGCTGGGCATGGTGATCGTGCTGTTGGGGGCCTTCCCCCTGGCCGTCTTCACGCTCTATTTCGTCGAGCGCCGGCGCGCCGCGTTCAACGACGTGGTGGCCTTCTTCAAGCTGGGCGATCGCAGCCGGCTGCGCGCGCACCTGCTGGCCGAAGGAGAGCGCCTGCAGGAGGAGATTCAGCGCATCGCCGAGGAGCTCAAGCCGAAGCTCGAAGCGGAGCTTCGGCAGCCGGGGTGACCCGGTCGTCGGGCAGGGTTCTCCAGCCGTAGAGCCAGATGAGCCCGCCCGCCGCCACGGCGACGGGCACCATGATGAGCGCGGTCTCGAGGCTGCCGGTGGCGTCGGACACCGCGCCGATCAGCGGCGGCGAGAGCACGTCGCCGAAGAGGTGAATGCACAGAATCGAGAGCCCGAACGCGCGCGCGCGCAGGCCCGGCTCGACGCTGTTCACCAGCAGCGTGTTGACCGGTGAGTTGTAGGCCCAGAGGAAGAACTGCGCGAAGAGCACGCAGCCGACGATCACGGCCGGTTGGCGCACCACGAAGATGGCCAGCACGGTCAGCGCCACCGCGGGGATCATCGCGAGCCCGGAGATGGCGAGGTACGGCTGGCGGGTGAACCGGCCGAGGCGGTCCGCGAGGAAGCCGCCGGTCGAGGTGCCCAGCAGTCCGCCCACCACCGCTGAGGCGCCGATCGCCAGGTCGGCTTCAGACAAGGTCATGCCGCGATCGCGCGAGAGGAACTCCGCGAACCAGTCGGCGATGCCGCCGGTGGCGAAGGTGACCAGGGTGTAGCCGCCCACGGTGAAGAGGAAGATCTGGTTCTTCGAGAGGCTCTTGAGCGCCTGCGGCCACGAGATGACCTCGGCGGGCTTTTCGTCGAAGGCGCCGCGCACGGGATCTTTCATCAACAACGCGAGCGCTGCGACGAGCAGGCCGGGCAGTCCGACGGCGAGGAAGGCGGTGCGCCAGCCGAAGTGTTCTCCCAGCACCCCGCCGAGCACGAAGCCCATCGCCGAGCCCACGGGGATGGCCACGTAGAAGAGGGTGAAGACGCGGTTGCGCTTCTCGGGCGGGTAGAAGTCGGCCAGCAGCGAAGGCGCGAGCGTGGCGTAGGCCGCTTCACCGATGCCCACCGCGGCCCGGGCGAGCATGAAGGTGAAGAAGCTGTCGGCCAGCGCAGCGGCGGCGGTGGCGAGCGACCAGGCGGCGACTCCGAAGGCGATCAGCAGGCGGCGATTCCCCCGCTCGGCGAGCGTGCCGAAGATGGGGCTGGCGATCATGTAGACGATGATGAACGCGGTGAGCGGCAGCGACGTCTGCGTGTCGGTGAGGTCGAGGTCTTTCTTGAACAGACCCTTCACCGCCGACGGCACGTAGCGGTCGACGTAGTTGAGCATGTTCATCAACGTGAGAATCAGCAGCGCGAACAGGGCGCCGGGTGCTGCAGCGCGAGGTGCCGTCACTTCGACTTTCCAAAACGATCCGAGAGCAGGCCCCAGCGCAGGCCGCGATCGCTGACGATGACCTCGGTGACGCCGAGCGCCCGCATGGCCGCGCGGAAGATGAGACCACCGGCGACGATCACGTCAGCGCGTTTCGGCTGCAGGCCGGGCACCGTCTTCCGCAACGAGGTGGGCAACGAAGCGAGCCGTCCCAGTGCCGCGTTCACTTCGTCGAAGGGCAACGAGGCACCGTGAATGAGGGTGGGATCGTAAGGCTCGACCCTGCGGGCCACTGCGCAGAGCGTGGTCACCGTGCCGGCCACGCCGACCATCTTGAAGCCCGCGGGTGGTTGGGGCAGGTCGGCGAACGTCTTGTTCAGCATCGCGTCGATCGCATCGAGCTCGGGCTGGCTCGGCGGGTCGGTCTTCACGTGGCGTTCGGTCAGCCGCACCGAGCCCACGTCGAAGCTGTGACGGAAGGTCACCTCGCCCTGCGGGCTGCCGTAGATGAACTCGGTCGAGCCGCCTCCGATATCGAGCACCACGAGCGGAGTCTTGCCGCCGAAGTCGGAGAAGGCGGAGGCGAACGACAGCCGGGCCTCTTCGTCGCCGGAGATGATCTCCACGTCGAGACCTGCGCGCGTCTTCGCGCCGTCGAGGAAGACCTTCCCGTTGCTCGCGTCGCGCGCGGCCGAGGTGGCGCTGGCGACGATGCCCTGCGCGCCGAGCTCGCGGGCTTCTTGCGCGAAACGCTCGAGCACCTTGAGGGTGGTCTCCAGCGCGTCGGGGGAGAGGGTCTTGGTCTGGTCGACACCTTTGCCCAGGCGGGTGATCTCAGAGCGCTCTTCGACCGCGGTGAAGCGGCCATCGGGTTGACGCTCAGCCACGAGCAACAGCACCGAGTTGGTCCCTACGTCGATTGCTGCGTAACGGTTCACGGGCCGAAGGTTAGTACGACACTGCAACGGCACGCAGCGCATTGGTCAGCGCTGCGAGATCACCCGGCCGAACGTGCCGCTGCATGGAGATGCGCAGCAAAGTCTTCCCCTCGAAAGGCATCAGCGGCGCCTCGACGCGGAAGTCTTCGAACAGGCGGTCGCCTGGATCTTGAGGCAGCACGATGGTGGCCATCGAACCGAGCAGCTCGGGAGGACAGGGCAGGGGTTGCGGAACGGCTTCGAGCAGCGTGGCGCGCGCGGCGATCAGCTCGGCGTGATTGAGGGCCATCAAGGCGGGCCAGCCCCCGGGGAGCAGCGAGCCCATGAAGTCGAGCGCGGTGGGGATGCAGAGCAGCGGCGTCGGATCCTGGGTGCCCACCCAGTCGAACTCGAGCTGGAAGCGGGAGCGATCGGTGCGCTTCGAGTTGGCCCCGTGGCTGATCACGGTGGGGCGGATCTTCGGCTGCCAATCGCGGCGCACGTGAAGGAACGCGGCGCCCTTCGGTGCGCAGACCCACTTGTGCAGGTTCCCGGTGGTGAAGCTGGCGCCTGTGGCGTCGAGGGAGAGCGCAACGTGGCCAGGCGCGTGGGCCGCGTCGACCAGCACGGGAATGCCACGACCCTCGAGGTCTTCGACCAGCTCCGCGATGGGGAAGACCAGCGCGGTGGGGCTGGTGATTTGATCGAGCAGCACCAGGCGGGTCTTCGGCGTCACGGCGTCGAGCACAGCGGTGACCAGCGAGGCCGGGTTCTCCACCGGGAAGGGGATGTGCGCGACCACCACCTTCGCGCCCGTGCGTTCGGCCACGTAGCGCAACACGTTGGTGCAGGCGTTGTAGCCGTGGTTGGTGGTGAGCAGCTCGTCGCCGGGTTGGAAGTCGAGCGAGCGGAGCACCGCGTTCACGCCGGTGGTGGCGTTGTTGATGAGCGCGAGGTCTTCGGGTTGGGCGCCGATGAACGGAGCGAGCCGAGCGCGGGCTTCATCGAACAGCGGTGGAAGTTCACGCACCATGAAGCGCACGGGCTCAGCTTCGAGGCGGTCTCTCAGCTCACGTTGCCGTTCGAGCACGACCCGCGGCGTCGCGCCGAAGCTGCCGTGATTGAGGAAGTGGATCGAGTCGTCGAGCTGCCAGTGGTGACGCATGAACTCATCTTGCTCCCTCTCCCTGCGCCAGCGGGCGCCAGCGGTGAGAGGTTTCAAAGACTCAAATCAAACGCGAGGTACGTCTCGTCGAAGCCGAGCCCCCGAAAGAACCCCAGCACCGCGTCATCGGTCTTCGCGATGCGAACCCGCAGCACAGTGCACCGCGCGACCCGCGCCCGCCGGCTCATCTCCAGCACCAGCTGCCGTCCCACGCCTTGATGCCGGTGATTGGGATCCGTCACCAACGCGAGGATCTCGGCCTCGCCCTCGTACAGCCGCAACACCGCGACGCCGAGCAGATCATCGCCTGCCTGCGCGATCAGCACCGTGCCTTCACGAAGCGTCGCGCCGCAGAGCGACAACAACGACTCCGCCTTCTCATTCACTGCTTCCCGCACCGAGGTGCGTCGACCGCGTTTGAACATGACTCCACGTTGCGATTGCACGCGCGTGACCAAGACAAGTGCGTAGGTGGTTACGCAGCTCTGACGCAGCGTGTCGGTCGGCTTCACTTGCTTGCGCGACGACTCCGCCGATATTCGGAAACCCGCGTCGTTCTCTCTCTGAAAAGGCCGGTCCCTCCATGGTTCAAGCGCACTCTCGTATCTACGGCTCCGGCTTCGTCACAGGCGAAGTGCTGGTGCCCAACGAGCGGCTGACGCTCATCTGCGACACCACCTCGGAGTGGATCAAAGAGCGCTCGGGCATCGAGCAGCGCTACTTCGTCAACGAAGGCACGGGCACCAGCGACCTCGCGGTCGACGCGGCGAAGAAGGCGCTCGACGACGCGGGCTGGAAGGCCAGCGAGGTCGACTACATCGTGGTCGCCACCATGACGCCCGACTACTACTTCCCCGGTGTGGGAAGCCTGGTGCAGGCGAAGCTCGGCATCGGCAACATCCCCGCGCTCGACATCCGCCAGCAGTGCTCGGGTTTCATCTACGGCCTGCAGCTGTGCGACGCGCTGGTGCGCGCCGGAGCGGCCAAGAAGATCCTCTTCATCGGCGCCGAGATTCACTCGGGCTTCATGCCCTGGAGCAAGCACGCCTGGGACGTGGTGATGGGCCGCTCGAATGAGCCGATCACCCAGCAGGAGCGCGATTGGAACTCGAAGTTCCGCCACCTCACGGTGCTCTTCGGCGACGCGGCGGGCGCGGTGTGCATCGCCCCCACCGACAATCCTGACCGGGGCCTGTTGGGCTTCTCGCTGCACTCCGACGGCAAGGACTTCGAGAGCCTCTATGTGCCCTCAGCGGGCTTCAAGTACCGCCCGTACTTCAGCGCTGAGCACGTCGCCGAAGGCCGCTTCGTGCCCGTGATGGAAGGCCGCAACGTCTTCAAGATGGCGGTCACCAAGATGCCTGAGGCGGTGCACGAGACGCTGGCCAAGTGCGAGCTGAAGCTCGACGACGTGAAGCTGCTCATTCCGCACCAGGCCAACCTGCGCATCAGCGAAGGCGTGCAGAAGCAGCTCAAGCTGCCCGACGACCGGATGTACAACAACATCCAGCGCTACGGGAACACGACGGCCGCGACGATCCCCATCGCGTACGACGAGTGCCGCAAGAGCGGCCTCATCAAGCAGGGCGACCTGGTCGGCTTCTGCGGCCTGGGCGCCGGCTTCCACTGGGGCTCGGCGCTGATGCGCGAGTAGTGGGAGTCAGTTGGCCCAGTCAGGCGTGGTGACGTCGCCCTTCTCCATGGGGAGGGCGATCTGGTTGTTGCCGTCGAAGGTCATCACGTAGAGGCCCCGGCCACCGCCGCGGGTCGAGGTGAACATGATCAGCCGGCCGTTCGGTGAGAACACCGGTTCTTCATTGCCCGAAGCATCCTGCGTCAAACGCGCGACCTTGTTGTTCTCCACGTTGACCGTGAAGAGATCGAACGCGTTGCGCTCGTCGCGCGCGGTGAAGGCGATCAGATCGCCGCGCGGGCTCCACGACGGGGTGGTGTTGTAGTTGCCCTGAAAGGTGAGGCGCTTGGCGCCCGAGCCATCGGCGTTCATCATGTAGATCTGCGGGTTGCCTGCGCGGTTCGAGACGAACGCGATCTTCTTGCCGTCGGGCGACCAGGTCGGGCTCGTGTTGAGGAAGAACTTCGTATCGGTGAGCTTGGTGATGTTCGAACCGTCGGCGTTCGCCAGGAAGATCTCTGCGTTCTCGCCTTCAGAGACCGAGACCGCCACGCGCTTGCCGTCGGGTGAGAACGCAGCACCAGTCACCATGCTGCCCTTGGCGATCAACTGGGTGGGCTCGCCGCCCTTCGAGATGAAGAGGAACGGCTTCTTGCTGCGGTACGAGGTGAACGCCACGCCGCCGCCGGGCACCAGCGTGGGCAGCACGTTGACGTCGCCGTTGGTGATGCGCTGCGCGTTCTTGCCGTCCCAATCGGAGACGTACACGTCGCGGCCCGAGGCCGACTTGCGCGTGAAGGTGAGGCGCGTCTCGAAGGGGCCCGTCTCGCGGGTGAAGTGTTTGTAGACCGCGTTGGCCAGCTTGTGGGCGAGGCGGCGGGCGTCTTTGCTGGGCACCGACTCGCTCACCTTGAGCTCTTCACGGCCGGCCGCCACGCCGAACAGGCGCAGGTCAGCGCGCAGGCTGGCACCATCGGTCGACAGCTGGGTCTTCACCAGTGACTCGGCGCCCACGTCGGTCCAGCGCTGGAACTGAATGGTCGAGGCGGTGACGCCCTCTTTCGGATCGGCCAGGAAGCTCTTGCGATCGAGCACCTGGAAGAGGCCACACGCAGCGAAGTCGAAGGCGAGCGCAGCATCGAACTCGGCGCTCGAGGTCTTGGCGCCTTCGTCTTGCGTGAGGGGTGCTGCGACGGCCAGCGGCATGGGCCGGAAGTTGGCGCCTGAGATCTCGATGACGGGGCGCTGCGCGAGAGCAACGGTGGGGACCAGCACCAGCAAAGCGATGCGAGAGAACATGCACGACCTCATAGTTCAGGTTGACGGAGCGGAACCGATAGCAGCGGAACGCTGCGCGAGACAGGCGGGAGCGGAGCGGACGACTGACCGAGGTGAAGCGACCATTTTACGGAGTGAACACGATGGCGACACCGCTCTTCTTCAGGGAGTCGCGCAAATGTTCAGGAGGCGCAGAGAAAGGAGCGGCCTTCTTGACCGCGCCGATCACGGCGGAGTCGAACTGCTCGTTGCCGGAGGGCTTGGTGAGGCTGACGTCGATCAGCTCGCCTGCAGCGCCGATTCGCAGCGCCACTTCTGCACGCAGCCGCCGGCGTTCCGCCTCGTCGATGGTGTTCGAGACGTCGTAGTTGCGTTTGACCACCGCGTTGAGCAGGCCGAAGTACCTCTCGCCCTCCTGCTTGGCGGAATCGCCATCGACGTCGCCGTCGGCCGCGCCTTCGAGCTCTTCGAGGACCTTGCCCTGCTTGCCGCTCTTGGCGAAGGCGTCGAACAAGCTCTTCTTCGCGTCTTTGGCGCCGTCTTTCTTGTCGGCCTTCTCGGGCTTGGCGTCCTTGGTGGGGATCTTGATCGCGGTGTCCACCTTCGGAGGCGCAGGCGTGGCCACGGCGACCTCTTCGACTTTGGGCGCGGGCGGCGGGGCCTCTTCTTCTTTGCGCGGCAGGAGCTTGTCGTCGCGCGGTTTGCCCAGGCGCACGAGCGAGGCCTTGATGGGCGTCTGGGTGAGGTCGACCCTGGGGCCGGCGAACAACCAACCGACGATCAGCCAGAGCACCACCGCGAGCACGTGCCCGGCCACCGACACCGCCACGAACATGGGCAGCGGGGTGGGGCGGTCGTGCAGCAGGCTCTGGGCGGCAGCGGTCACTTCTTCTTGTCCTTTTCCTTCGACGGCTTGGAGGCCCCCATCGGGTCCGTGATCATGCCCACATTCGTGACGCCCGCGCGCTGGGCAGCGGCCATCACGTCGACCACCAGCCCGTACGGCAGGTCACGATCGGCGTGCAGGTACATCTCCTTCTCAGCCTGGGCCTTGGCGTTGGTACGCAGCTTCTCTTCGAAGTCGGCCAGGGTCACCTCGGCCTCGCCGATGTACACGCGCTTGGCGATGTCGATGGAGACCACCAGCTTCTTCTCGTCGGCCTCCACCGGCGCCGCCTTCGTCTCGGGGAGGCTGACCTTCACGCCCTGCTGAATGAGCGGGGTGGTGACCATGAAGATGATCAACAGCACCAACATCACGTCGACCATCGGCGTGACGTTGATTTCACTGAGGGTCGCCCGTCCGCCGCCTTTGCCTGCTGACATGCCCACGGGTCACCTCACTTGAAAAAGTGGCGCTTCACGATGTTCAGGAAGTCGTTGGAGAAGTTCGACATCTCGGTGTCGAAGATCTTGATGCGCGAGACATACGAGTTGTACGCGATCACCGCGGGGATGGCGGCGAACAGGCCCGCGGCGGTGGCCAGCAGCGCGTTGCCGATGGGCGCGGCGACGGTGGTGATGGTGGCGTTGCCCTTCTCAGCGATCTCGTTGAACGCACCCAAAATGCCCATCACGGTGCCGAACAGGCCGACGAACGGCGCCGTGCTGCCGACCGTGCCCAGGAACGGAACGTGGGCCTCGAGCGTGGTGATCTCCGCCAGCGCCGCGCGGCTCAAGGAGCGCTCGACGTTCTCGATGCCGCCGAGCTTCTCGCTCATGGCCGCTTCGGTGCCGCCCTTCTGCTGGGCGAGCTTGGAGAGCTCTTCGTAGCCTGCGCGAAATACCCGGCTCAGCGGCGACGACTCGAGCTGTTGAGAAGCGGTGTAGATGGCGTCGAGCCGCGACGCTTTCCAGAACGTGTCGAGGAAGGCCACCGACTCGGAGCGCGCCTTGCGAAGCTGCATCGACTTCATGCCGATGAGGGCCCAGCTGTACGCAGACGCACCGGCGAGAACGATGAGCACCATCAGCTCGACGCCCGACGCGCTCTTGAGCACGTCGATGTAGTTGATCGAGGCAAGCATGGGGTCGGCGTAACATCCCTGTCGCAGTGCAGCAAGAAACAACCCTGTGGAATCAGGGAGTTGGCGAGGCTCCCTGAATAGGGAAGCATGCCTCACGTACAATCAGCCGACTCCGTTCCGGTAGACCCCACAACGAGGACACCATGACTGCGCATTCCCGGTTTCTGAGCAGCATCATCGCCGCCGCCGCTCTGATGAGCTCAACCGGCTGTGTTTTCACCACCGAGCCGACGCCCACCGGCAGATCCGGTGACATCACCTTCACCTGGCAGTTCGCAGGCCGGCAGTGTTTCGAAGTGCCTGAGGTGGTGCAGATCGCCGTCTCGATCCCCGGCCAGACGCTGCAGAACAACGGCGTCTACGGCTGCCTCAACGCGAACGCGGCGGGCATCAAGCTGCTCAACTTCCGCGCGGGCACTTACAACTACACGATCTCTGGCCAGAACGCGCAGGGCACGGTCATCTACGAAGCGTCGGGCCGCCTCACGGTGAACGGCGACGTGGAGAACGCGGTCAACCTGCTGCCTACGGGCAACGCGACGGGCTCGGTCTACGTGACGTGGACGCTGCCTGCCGGCACGCCGGTCACCTGCCAGTACATCGCGGCCGTCGACATCGCGATCGACAACGGTACGCCCACCTCGGTCAACTGCGCTGCGGGCGGCACCACCCCCGGCGTGTTGCTGCAGAACCTCGGCGTGGGCCGGCACACCATCGACATCTCGGCGCGCGACAACGCGGGGCTCTTCTACTACCGGGCGCTCAACTCGTTCGACGTCTACGCAGGCGGAGCGACCACGCAGCAGTTCAGCCTCGCGTGGATCGTCGGTTCGGCCCCGGTGAAGTGGACCTTCTCGAACGGCGTGACGCAGCTGAACTGCGCTCAGGCCGGCGTGTTCGATGTCGGCATCACGCTGCGTGATGCGAACGGAGACACCACCTTCACCTCGCCTTGCCTCAACGGCGGCGTGCAGGGCTACCAGGTGCCGTACGTCTACTACGGCACCTACCAGATCTTCCTCGCGGCGACGGGCACGGGCGGCGTCATCTATCGCTCGAGCAGCGCGGTGCCTCCGACGTACACGGTCGAGGCCGGTGTGTTCCCCAACGTGGACAACCCCCAGCCCACCCCGGCGATCCTGATGACGCCGTAACCACGTCGGCACATTTCTCGAATTGCGAGAACCCCGGGCTGGCCCCGGGTTTTTCGTTGCGGGCTCTTTTCTGCGGCGTGGGAGATCTCCGATGCTGCACGTATGAAGACATGGCTGATGGCGGCGGGGCTGATGGCGGGCGTGGCGTGGGCGGGAGAGCCGGCGGCGCAGGTGCACGTGATCGAACAGCGCGACGCGAAGAGCGGCCGGGTCGAGGTCGCGCTCTTCCCCGCGGCGGTGCAGCTCAACGGCCAGTTCACCCAGCACGTGGGCACCTTCGGCTCGGTCACCTGGCACCTGCGTGAACGGTTCGCGCTGCAGGTGCTCGGCGGCGGCAACTGGCACAACGTCGAGTCGAACTTCAACGCGATGCTGGTGGAGAACTACCGCGTCGAGGCGCAGTCGTCGGCCTCCCTGCTGTGGACGTGGGGTGTGTTCGGCGGCGTGGAGGTCGAACCGTTCGCCGCCAAGTTCACGCTCTTCAACGGGCCCCTGGCGCATTTCGGCGTGGTGCTCAGCGGCGGTTTGGGGGCGGGAGGAACGCGCCATCAGTTGAAGCCGCAGACGACCACGCCCGCCAGCTACGGAGACACGGGGGCACGCTTCATGGGCACGCTGGCCGCGGGTTTCCGGCTCTCGCTGGGGAAACACTTCACGGCGCGGGCCGAGGTCCGCGACGTGGTCTACAGCGCGCGCATCGAGCAGGTGAACGGCTGCACCCGGGCCGACGCCGACGCCCCCAACCTCATTGATCCTGGCACCGCACCTTCAGGTCAGTGCCGGGAGTTCGAACGCGACATCGACCGTACGCTCGCCTTCAGCCTGCTCAAGCTGGACCCCAACTCGTCGGTGCTGAACAACGTGGGCCTCTACCTCGGGGCTGGCTTCATCTTCTAGAAGCTGGCGCGGCGTGTGCTACTGCCGTCGGGCATGCGGCACGGCAGACACGCGGCAATCGGCGTCTTCGACTCGGGTGTGGGTGGCCTCACGGTGCTCAAGGCGCTGATGGAGCGCCTGCCCCTCGAGTCCACCGTCTACCTCGGTGACACGGCGCGCGTTCCCTACGGCACCAAGTCGGGCGAGGTGGTCACCCGCTACTCGCTGGCCAACGCGCACGCGTTGCTGGAGTACGACATCAAGGCGCTGGTGGTGGCCTGTAACACCGCGTCAGCCGTGGCCTTGCCGGCGCTCGAGGCCGAGCTGCCCATTCCGGTCATCGGGGTGATCATTCCCGGGGCGCAGGCGGCCGCGAAGGTGACGAAGACGGGCAAGGTGGCGGTGATTGGAACGCCCGGCACCATCGCCTCGGGCGCGTACCAGGCGGCCCTCACCGCGGCGTCGCCCACCATGCAGGTGAACACCCGGGCCTGTCCGCTCTTCGTGCCGCTGGCCGAAGAAGGGTGGATTGACGGCATGGTGCCGCAGCTCGTGGCAGAGAAGTATCTGGGCGGGGATTTTCTGGGCGCGGACGTCGACACGCTGGTGCTCGGGTGCACGCATTACCCGCTGCTGGCCGAGGTGATTCAGAAGGTCGTGGGGCCGGGCGTGACGCTGGTCGACTCGGCGAAGGCGACCACCGAGCGGTTGGTGCAGGTGCTTCGCGAGCGCGAGCTCACCCGGCTCGAGCGGGGGCCGGTCGAGCGGCACTTCCTGGTGACGGACACTCCCGCGCGGTTCCTCGAGGTGGGCGCGCGGTTTCTCGGCCGGCCGCTGTCGGGCGCGCGGCAGATCGATCTGCACGTGAAGTGAGCAGTGTCTCCCTCTCCCTCTGGGCCCTCTGGGAGAGGGCTGGGGTGACGGCCCTACCTCACGGGTTCTGCGTCAGCGCGGTCGTCTTCTCGGTGATCACCAGCGGGGCGATCTGCAGCGCGGCCTTGAGCCCGATGTCGTCACGCCGCGGAATCAGCCCGAACATGGCGGTGATGAAGCGCTCGGCGTGCCGGTAGAAACCGATCTTCGCCAGCGGCCAGTTCAGCCAGCCCGTGGTGATGCAGTAGTACGTGTCGTACGGCGAGCTGTGGTGCAGCTGGTGATGCCCGGGCGGCAGGATGATGTGCAGCTTCTGGAGCACCTTCAGAACCATCGGCGTCTGCTCCTCCGTGAGGTGCGACCACTTGTGAATCTGGTTGGTCCACATCACGAAGAACACCATCGAGCCCAGGGTGACGAAGCTGTACAGCGAGAAGCTCACCCAGCCTTCGATGTTCAGGGGAATGAAGAGCACGCCGGCGGCCACCGGCAACGAGACGAGGCAGTTGGCGCCGTTGGTCTCGATGTAGTCGTGGTGGGTCATCGCCTTCTGATCGACGTGGTGCTCGCGGAAGGGGCGCACCAACGACTTGCCCAGCACCGGCATGTCGGCCGAGCCCCAGGTGTCTGCCATCCAGTGCACGAAGCCTGAGACGAAGTCGGCAAAGATGAACCCGCTCACCAACGCCGCCACCAGCAACCACGGGTGCGTGTGGTGGAAGGGGAAGGCTTTCACGGCGATCGCGAGGCAGAGGCTCCAGAAGGTCACGATCGCGAGGATCTCGACCAGCCGGAACGACTTCTTGTACCCGGCGGCGAGCTTCTTCGCGTCGTGCTGCTGGATTTCGAGTTGGCTCATCGCGACGTTCCTCCAAGCCTCAAAGAATGGGTACGAATGGCACGATGCCACTGGATTGTCATCCCGGGGTCACTCCCCTTCTGGCGATGACGCGTTCCGTCGTCAGTGGTTTGCCTCACATCTTCTCGTAGTCTGATTTCTTCTTCTTCGGTGCGGGGTTGGTGAGCTTGCCGTCTTTGAAGAGCTCGACCCGGCCGGTCGAAGGCGACGCGATACCCTTGGCCATGCCGATGAGCGGCTTCGATTCAGGCGGGTGGTAGACCACGCGCAGCTGTTTGCCCGCGGGCTGCTCGCCCATGTTCGCGTCGATGAGCAGGTACACCGAGGTGTCCGAAGCCAGCACGCGCTCGGAGTCGTTGATGGGATCCAGCTCGATCAACGTGTGACCCTCTTCGACGCTGATCGCGTCTTCGGAGTACTGCATCACCTTCACGCGCAGCACCGCGGTCGTCACGCCGTCTTTGAGCGCCTTCGCGCCCTGAATGGTCACCGCGATGTCCGTGCCGGTCTCGGCGGCTTTGGGGTCTGCCAGCTTGAGACCGGTGGTCTTGTTGTTGTCGGTGTCGAGAAAGAGGGTGGCGTTCGCGCAGCGCGTCCTGCACTCCTCCCCCCAGGGCGCCTTGTTGAACTCGAGCTTGAAGGCGTAGTCGGTGCCCTGCGGGCTGATGACGATCGAGGTCATCACGGGGCGATCATCGTCTCCCGACGGCGGCGCCTTGTAGGAGATGGTCGGCTTGTCGGCGAAGGCCACTGACGCAACGAAACAGCACAGTACGGTGAGGCGCGAAGACATGAACCAGACGAAATCAGAGACGCCGTATGTTCGCCAGCTGGCGCTGGGGCCGAAGAAGAACTTCGTCTACTTGTCGGGATCGCCGGGAGGCACGGAAGCCTTCGTGGTCGACCCCGCCTGGGACGTGAACGCCATCCTCGCGGCGGTCGAGGAAGCTGGCCGGAAGTTGAGCGGCATCTTCCTGACCCATCACCACGACGATCACATCAACGGGGTTCCGGAGCTGCTTCAGCGCGCGGACCTGCCGGTCTACGTGCAGAAGGCTGAGGTCGACTTCGCCGAGGTGCTCCGGCCGTTCGCCAACGCGATTCGGGCGGTCAGCCCGGGCGAGAAGGTGAAGGTGGCTGGGCTGGAGGTCGAGTGTTTGCACACGCCGGGTCACACTCCGGGCGCGCAGTGTCTGTCGTGCGGAGGCGGGTTATTCGCGGGCGACACGTTGTTCGTCAACGCGTGCGGGCGGTGTGACTTCAAGGGCGGCGATCCGGGCGCGATGCACCGGTCGTTGTTCGGCGTGCTCGGCCGGTTGAGTGGCGAGACCGCGCTCTACCCCGGGCATGACTACGGCGACGTGAAGGTCTCGAGCCTCGGTCGCGAGCGGGAGCGCAATCCGTACTTTCAGCTGAGAGAACGTGAGGCGTTCGTGAAGTACCGCATGACTCCGAGGTGAGAAAAAGGCCCGGGGGGAAGAGGGTGTTTTCGGGCTCAACATCGCGCCTGAATCGAACGGGCTCTCAGCGCGGGCTTCTTTTTGACTGCTGAACATGGCTTCGACCTGTTCATCGCGACGCAAGTCACCCACGTACAGCCCTGTACGCCCGTCGCGCGGGTTGCAAGTGAGCGCACTTTGCCCGTGGCAGAGGGGCATGCACGAGGTGAGCAACGCCGGGAAACCCGAAAGCGCGACCCACCCTCAATGCTTTTTTTCAGGTCAGCAGTGCCTTGAACTGCTCTTCGTTGAGCACCTTCACGCCGAGCTCCGTCGCCTTGGTCAACTTCGAGCCGGCCTCTTCACCCGCCACCAGGAAGTCCGTCTTCTTCGACACGCTCCCAGACACCTTGCCGCCCCGGCGCTCGATCTCTTCCTTCGCCTGCTCGCGCGGCATGGTGAGCGTGCCGGTGATCACCACCGTCTTCCCGGTGAACGTGCCGCCGGCAGCCTGAGCCGCCGGTGCTTCCGGCTTCACGCCCGCCGCCAGCAACGCTTCCACCATCGCCCGATTGTCCGCATCTTCGAAGTACCCGTGGATCGCCTTGCCCATCTCGGGCCCCACGTCCTTCACCACCTGCAGTGACTCGATGGTCGAGTCCATCAGCGGCTTCATGTCGCGGAAGTGATCCGCCAGGGCCTTCGCGGTCGCCTCGCCGACTTCCGGAATGCCCAATGCGTAGATGAACCGCCGCAGCGTGGTCTTCTTGCTGCGCTCGATCGCCTCGAGCAGGTTCTTCGCGCTCTTCTCGCCCATGCGCTCGATGGTCGAGAGCTGCTTCAAATCGAGGCCGTACAGCCCGACCACCGTCTTCACGAGGCCGGTCTCCACCATCGCCTCACACAACTTGTCGCCCAGCCCATCGATGTCCATCGCGGTGCGGGTGGCGAAGTGGCGCAGGCGGCCCGCAAGCTTGGCGGGGCAGTGTTTGCCGGTGCAGCGCGCGATCGCTCCGTCTTCTTCCTTCTTCACCGGCGAGTCGCAGATGGGGCAGCTGGTGGGGAAGACGAACTCTTCCTCATTCCCCGTACGCCGCGTGGTGATCACCTTGACGATCTCGGGGATCACGTCGCCTGCGCGGCGCACGAACACCCAGTCACCTTTGCGAACGTCCTTTCGGCGCAGCTCCTGCTCGTTGTGGAGCGTGGCGCGGCTCACCGTCACGCCCCCCACGAACACCGGCTTGAGATTCGCGACCGGGGTGATCGCGCCCGTGCGGCCGACCTGCACCACGATCTCGTCGACCTGCGCCTCCATCTCTTCTGGAGGGAACTTGAAGGCGATCGCCCAACGCGGCGTCTTCGAGACCTGGCCCAACCGGTTGCGCGCGTCGGTCAGGTCGACCTTCACCACCAGGCCATCGATCTCGTACGGGAGCGAGTGGCGCGCGGAGAGCAGTGACTTGTATTCCGTCATCACGCCGTCGAGCCCCTTCGCCACGGCGAAGCGCGGGTTCACCGGCAGTCCGACCTCATCGAGGTACGCGAGCTTCTCCTGGTGCGTGGTGAAGGTCTTTCCCTCCACGATGCCCACTTCGTACAGATAGACGGAGAGCGGCCGCGACGCGGTGATCTTCGAGTCGAGCTGGCGCAACGAACCCGCCGCCGAGTTGCGCGGATTGACGAACGCTTCTTCGCCGCGCTTGAGCAGCTGCTCGTTCATGCGCTTGAAGTCGGCGCTCTTGATGAACACCTCTCCGCGCACCTCGAGCAGCGCGGGCAGGTTCTTCCCGGTGAGCGTGAGCGGGAGATTCTTGATGGTCTTCAGATTCTCAGTGACGTCTTCGCCGATGGTGCCGTCGCCGCGCGTGCTGCCCTGCACGAACTTGCCGTGCTCGTAGACCAGCTCGATCGCCAGGCCATCCATCTTCGGCTCGCAGGTGTACGTCACCGCCTCGAGCGTGAGCGCCTTGCGGAGGCGCTCGTCGAACTCCAGGAATTCGGCCTCGTCGAACACGTTGGCCAGGGACAACATCTGTTGCCGATGGGTGACCTTCTCGAACTTGCTCAGAATCGCGCCGCCCACCCGCTGGGAAGGTGAGTCGGGTGTCACCAGTTCTGGGTGCGCCTTTTCGAGGGCCAGCAGCTCGTTCATCAACGCGTCGTAGGTGGCGTCTGACACCTCGGGCGCGTCGAGCGTGTAGTACTGGCGGTTGTGGTGGGCCAACTCGGTGCGCAGGGTCTTGAGGCGCTCGGCGGGTTTCACGCCACCTGATCAATCCGAACGCCCCGGCCCTTGCCACTACTTGTTGACGAAGACCCCCAGCCTTCCTTGCTTGACTTGGCCAGAAGCCGCCCGTACTTTGTTTCTCGCTGTCGCGGTCAGGCCCCCACGTCGGGCGCCAGACCTCACCCTCACAAAAACACCTCTCGCAGCCTCGAAGTCAGGGCAGCCGCTGCGACCCCCAAAAGTTCCCCAATGGCACGCGCTCGCTCCAAGTCCGAATCTGACGAAACCTCGAAGAAGCGTCGTCCCGCTGCGCGTGAAGAGGAGAAGCCGAAGAAGCGCCCGGTGAAGAAAGCCGCTGCGGTCGAAGAACCCGCGGCCGCCGAGCTCGAAGAGCTCCGCCCCAGCGAAGCCCGCGAAGAAGAGCGCGCTGAGCGTCAAGAGTCGAACGGCGAGACCGATGAAGACGGCCGGCCGCGCCCGGTGATGACGCCGATGAACCGCGCGGTGCGCGACGACGAGCTCCAGGAAGCGCGCCTGAGCGGTGAAAACGTGGTGCCCGAGCAGCAGCAGTCGGAGACCGAAGCGGAGCCCGAGCGGGCCGCCGACGGAGCCAAGCGGCTCCAGGTGCTCAAGCTCACCGACCTCAAGCGGATGAAGATCACCGAGCTCACCAAGATGGCCCACAACCTGGGCATCGAGAGCACGCAGGGTCTCAAGAAGCAGGAGCTGCTGGTCGCGATCCTCTCGAACGTCACTGAGAAGCGCTACGAGGTGCAGGCCGAAGGCGTGATGGAGCTCGACCGCGATGGTCACGGCTTCTTGCGCTCGGCTGACTCCGACTACATCGAGAGCCCCGACGACATCTACGTCTCGCCCTCGCAGGTGCGCCGCTTCACGCTGCGCCCTGGTGACACCATCAGCGGCCCGATCCGCCAGCCGCGTGAAGGCGAGCGGTACTTCGCGCTGCAGCGCGTGGAGAAGATCAACTTCAGCGATCCCTTCGGCGAAGAGGTCAAGGATCGCATTCTCTTCGACAACCTCACCGCGCTGTACCCGACCAAGAAGCTCCACCTGGAGCACGACGCGTCTGACTTCACCACGCGCATCATCGACATGTTCTGCCCCATCGGCCTGGGGCAGCGCTGCCTGATCGTCGCGCCGCCCAAGGCGGGCAAGACGGTGATGCTGCAGAACATCGCGCACGCGATCTCCAAGAATCACCCCGACATTCACCTCATCGTGTTGCTCGTCGACGAGCGGCCCGAAGAAGTGACCGACATGCAGCGCAGCGTGCGCGGAGAGGTCGTCAGCTCGACCTTCGACGAGCCCGCCACCCGCCACGTCGCGGTCGCCGAGATGGTGATCGACAAGGCCAAGCGCCTGGCCGAGCAGAAGAAAGACGTCTGCATCCTGCTCGACTCGATCACCCGCCTGGCGCGCGCCTACAACACGGTGGTGCCCTCGTCGGGCAAGATCCTCTCAGGCGGCGTCGACGCGAACGCGCTGCACCGGCCCAAGCGCTTCTTCGGCGCGGCCCGCAACATCGAAGAGGGTGGTTCGCTGACCATCATCGGCACCGCGCTCATCGACACCGGCTCGCGCATGGATGAAGTGATCTTCGAAGAGTTCAAGGGCACGGGTAACTCGGAAATCGTGCTCGACCGGAAGCTCTTCGAGAAGCGCATCTTCCCCTGCATGGACATCAACAAGTCGGGCACGCGCAAAGAAGAGCTGCTGCTCACCCCCGGCGACCTGGTGCGCATCACGGCGCTGCGCCAGGTGCTGCACCCCTTCACGCCCATCGACGCGATGGAGTTCGTGCTCAAACACATGCGGCCCACCAAGGGGAACATCGAGTTCCTCGGCGGGATGAACCGGTGATCGCATGAGCTCGAGGTTCCTGCTCCCGCTGCTGCTGTTGATGAGCTGTGGGGCGTTCCTCGAGCCCCCGCCCCCCAACCCGGGGCGGGCCTGCAGCCAGGACGCCGACTGTGTGCCCAACGGCTGTTGCGGCACTGCGGGGTCGGCCATCCACACCCTCGATGCGCCGAGCTGCTCGGGCGTGGCGTGTTCGGGCATGTGCCCCGCGGCGCAGATCAGCTGCGGGTGTGGCGTGCCCATCTGCCGCGATGCGCGGTGCACGGTGGCGGTGGCGACCAGCATGGGCTGCGAATGACCACCCGATCGGTGGATCGCGGCTTGTCGCTGGGGTAGACGCGCACCCCTGATGATCAGGATTCTGACGGTCTTCGCGCTGGGTTGCGCCCTCCTGGGTTGTCCGAACGTTCGGCCACCGCCGCTCCCCGCAGACGCCGGCACCGCTGACTACGTCGGGCGCGCCTGCAACGTCGACGCGGAGTGTGGCTCGTTGCGCTGCGACAAGATTCGCCGCCAGTGCATCTGCTTGTCGGATCTGAGCTGCTCTTCCTCGGCCGATCCGTTCGCGCCGCCGCGCTTCTGCAACAACTACACGGGCCTCTGCGTCAGCGAGATCACCGGCTGCAAGTCAGACATGGAGTGCGCGTCGAACACCGAGTTCTGCGACGCCTCGACCCGTTCGTGCCGGCCGCTCAAGAGCTTCTGCCAGAACTGCGTCAGCGATCTGGAGTGCGGCGGGGCTGGCGACAACTGCGTCCTCGATACGACGCTCAACCGGAAGTTCTGCGGCAGCGCGTGCACGGTGAACACCGACTGCCCCCGCGGCGCGACCTGCCAGGACAAGGGCGGGGTCAAGCAGTGCTGGCCCGATCGCACGGCCACCGGGCAGATCGCGACCTGCAACAACTTCGCGGGCTGCGTGCCTGACTCGCTGCGGAGCTGCAACACCAGCGCGGAGTGTGGTGATGCCACGCAGCGGTGTGACACCGCGCAGGGGAAGTGCGTCTCGGTGCAGCAGGTCTGCCCGTTCGGCACCACCTGCGACCCGCGCCTCAAGCTCTGCGTCGCCGAGTGCGTGCAAGACGTCGATTGCGGCGGCTCGACCTTGCGTTGCGTGAACCGGGTGTGTGAGCCGGTCAGTGAATGCATGGGCGATGCGGACTGCGCCATCAACAAGAGCTGCGCGATCCCCCCCGGTGGCACGGTGGGCGAGTGCAAGACCTCGTGCGGCTCGGATCTCGAGTGCCCGCTGGGTCAGCTCTGCGTGAGCAACGGTGGCCGCGCTTCGTGCCAGCCTGGCTGCTCCAGCAACACCGGCTGCGGCCTCGATCAACGCTGCAACACCACCACGCGCGCATGTGAGGGCCCGATGCTCCCCAGCGGCAAACGCACCTGCCAGGGCACCAGCGCCTGCCGCACCTGTGAAGCGTGTGATGGCGTGGCGAACCTGTGTGAGTCGGCCAGCACTGCGTTCCCTCACTGCCAGCCCTGTGGCTCCTCGACGGAGTGTGCGGGTGGCACCTGCGTGGCGCTGCCGGTGACCTTGCCTGACGGCGGTGCAGGCATCGGGCAGAGCGTCTGCGCGCGGTACTGCGGCCCCGGCCAGCAGGAGTGCCCGCAGGGTTTCGCCTGCTTGACGCTCACCACCGGTTCTCAGGCCTGCATTCCGTCGGACCGCAGCTGTACTGGAAAGTGCCCATGATTCGTCTCGCTCCGCTGATGCTGTGTGCGTTGTTGGCTGGCTGCTCCGCCGAGATGAAGCGTGAAGTCTGCGGAGACGGCATCGACAACGACAACAATGGCCTGACGGACTGTGACGACCGCGACTGCGCCGGCCAGCCTGCATGCATTCCGCCTGACTACGGCAACTGCGCGAAGTGTTCGCAGACCTGCTCGGCGCAGTCGGCGTGCGTGACCAGCTATCTGGACGAGCGGCCGATTCCCCTCTGCGTGAACGGGCGCTGCTCGGCGGTGGAGAAGTTCATTCAGCCGAAGATCGATCTCGACACCTCAGCCAACTGGCAGGGGCTCACGTTCATGCCGCGGTCAGGTTCGACGCGCTTCATCAAGAAGTTCGCGAACGACGGTTCGCCGGTGACCTGCGCGACGGTGTTCGCCGTGGCGAGTGATCGCAACGCGGCAGGGGCCATCGAAGCGAGCAGCAACCTCATCGTTCAGGGGCTCGACGTGACGCCCGTGAACACCATGGCGGGGCAGGTCATCAACTACACCTTCGTGAACACCCAGACCGGCGGCGACTACCTGATCTGGACCGAGCTGTGGGGCGGGCCGGTGGGCTCGACGACCAAGCTGCCTACCGGTCGAAGGTTTGGGTACGGCTGCTTCGAGTCGGGCCCGCAGGTCGCTCCGCTGGTGCCGGAAGACAACTGCCCGTCGACCACCTCGGATGCGGGCGTGTGCCGGCGCTTCAGGTTGACGATGCCTCCCCCCGAGATGCCCTGAAGAAAGCGGCTTCGATCGCGGCGGGTTTCGTCGCGCTGCTGCACGGCTGGTTCTTCGTGCTGGAGACGTTTCTCTGGCGCACGCCGTTCGCGCTGAAGTCGTTGCAGATGACCGCGGCGGATGCGGAGGCCACGGCGATCCTCGCGGGCAACCAGGGCGTCTACAACGCGGTGTTCGCGGTGGGCCTGGGCCTTGGCGTGTTCAAGAAGAACGCGGCGTTCGTGCGGTTCTTTCTCGTCTCGATCATCTGCGTGGGCCTCTACGGCGCGGTGAGTGCGCGCTGGACGATTCTGTTTCTGCAGGTGCTGCCTGCTGCGATCGCGCTGGGGCTGACCTGGCTGGCGAACCGCTCAGGTCCACGCGAGGCGTGAACGTTTGGCCCAGTAGTCATCGGGCGCGATCACCAAGGCGCTCAGGTCGAGCGCGCCGGGCTGCACCTGCATGGCGTTCAGGTTCGAGCGCAGCTGCTCGACCGTCGCTGCGCCCGAGAGCACCACGTCGAGGAAAGGCTGCTGCAGCGCGACGGCGAGCGCGAGCGCGTCAGGAGCGGAGCCTGCTTTGCGCGACAGCTCCAGCCACGGCTTGAGCTGACCCCGTTCGGCGAGCCGGCCGTTGGCCATGCCTTCTTTGGCGATGGTGTGCAGGCCGCGCTCCTTCGCGCGAGTGAGGGCCGGGCCGGCCGAAGGCTCGAGCACGTTCCACGTCGCCTGCACCCAGTCGAACAGCCGCTTGCCGCCCCGTTCGATGGCGATGGCCGTGTCGATCACTTCGCCCTGGCGGGGGCCGGTGACGGAGAGACCCATGGGCATGCCGCCATCGCGCAGGGCCGCGAGGCGATCGAGCACCGCCTCGTTCTTCAGCACGCCGCTCTCCAGGGTGGCCGAGTGCACCTGGTACACGCCCAGCGCGTCACCGAGGATCGCCTTGCTCTCGAGCCACTGCGACTCGAGGTGCGACAGCGAGTGATCTTTCACCTCGTGCACCGAGACGTTCGACTGCCAGTTGGCGGTGTAGCGGTAGCCCCACTTCGACGAGACGAACACACCCTGGTGGCCGCGCGACTGGAGCCAGGCGCGCACGAAGGCCTCGGCTTTGCCATAGCTGCGCGCGGTGTCGAGGTGGCGAATGCCCCCGGCGAAAGCGGCGTCGAGCACCGCGTGTGCCTGCGCCTGCATCGAGGCGGGATCGAGTGACGCGAAGTCGTCGCGGTGCTTCAGCGTCATGTACCCCGGGCGTCCGAGCGCCGCGAGGCCGAGTCCAAGAACGGCCATGAGGCCCGTGTGCTCCCCGCGGGGTGATTTCGCAAGAACAGCTGCGCGCAGGGCGGGCAGGCTCAGAGTCGAGCGCGGGCATTCGTTGACGTCGCGTGCTTTGCTTCTCCGTCATCCGGGCGAGGGAGTTAGTAGTTGCCCGGAGCACGAAACGTGACGCCCTCCCAGGAAACGCCCACGCCGTCGCAGATGGCGAACACCACGACCCGATCGGCTGTGGTCGATCGTGTGGCCACCAGCACCGGCTCGATCACCTGCGCGGCCAGCGCACGCACTTCGGCTTCGGAACGCGGCGACCAGCTCGGCGTCCCGGTCGCGGTGCTCACGCCCACCCGGCCCGCGTCTTCACTCCACTCGAGCCCCCACATCGCTTCGCTGGTGACCGCGGTGAACGAGCCCGATTTCGCCGTCAGCACACCCGAAAGCGGCGATGAACGAGACCGGTACATCAACGCACGCGCGACGGTGAACGCCGCCGCGATGCTCAGCACCACGGCCAACGCTCTGCGCTTCACTCCCTGGTGAGGATGTCGCAGCCGGTCTCAGTGACCAGGACGGTGTGCTCGAACTGAGCGGTGCGTTTGAGATCCTTGGTCACCGCCGTCCACTCGTCGTCCCAGGTGGTCTCTTCCCACGTGCCCATCGCGATCATCGGCTCGATGGTGAAGGTCATGCCGACCTCCATCTTGGTGGTCGAGCGCGCGTCGAAGTAGTGGGGGATCTGCAACGAGTTGTGGAAGGTCTCCGAGATGCCGTGACCGCAGTACGCGCGCACCACGCCGTAGCCGTAGTGATCGGAGTGCTGCTCGATCGCCCGCCCGATGTCGCTGATGGGCCGCCCCGGCTTGACCGCCTCGATGCCCTTCATCAGGCACTCGTGCGTCACCCGAATCAGCTGCTTCGACTCCTCATCCACGTTGCCCACGCAGAACGTCGCGTTGCAGTCGCCGTGAACACCCTCGAGGAAGATGGTCACGTCGAGGTTCACGATGTCGCCGTCGAGCAGCTTCCGATCGTCGGGGATGCCGTGGCAGATGACCTCGTTGACCGAGGTGCACACCGACTTGGGATAGCCGCGGTAGTTGAGCGGGCTCGGGTAGCCGCCTGCTTTGATCGTCAGCTCGTGCACGTACGCGTCGATGTCGTCGGTGGTGATGCCCGGCTTCACGAACTCGCCCGCCATTCGCAGAATACGCGCCGCCGCCAGCCCCGCCTTGCGCATGCGGGGGATCTCTTCAGCCGTGCGCACCACGCGGCCCGAACCACGCGAAGGCTGACCCGTCTGCCAGTAGTCCGGCTTGGGGATGTTGTCCGGCACCACGCGCATCGGAGAGATGCGGCCCGGCTTGACGCGGTTGGCCTCGAGGCGCTTGCGCTCCTCCTTCACGAACTCTGCGTCAGCGTCTTGATGGCACTTCTTGTATTTCTTGCCGCTCGCGCACCAGCAGGCGTCGTTGGGCTTGGGGAGCTTGTTGGGCGGGCGCAGGGTGGCAGCCGTTGCAGCAGTGGTGGTCAGGTTCACGGCGTAAGACCTCGGGCAAAGAAGAGTCGTTCGGTGCGGTCGAGCACGTCCAGCAGGTGTGGCCTCGTCACACGGCCTTCCGTCGCCTCAGCCAGGCCGAGGAGTTGCTCAGCCATGAAGCGCGAGAGGAACAACATCATGCCCCTGTCCTTAGCGCCCAGACCGGTCTGCATCCACCGCTGGTTGCGCAGGTAGTCATCGCTGGCCTCCAGCTCGCGCCCCAGGTCGAAGCGGGTGAGCACGAACGCCTCGCGGTAGATGCGAGGGTCGGGCGGCAGCGGCGCTTCGGCCAGCAAGTCTGAGAGCTTGCGCCCGGTCTGCGGGTCGAAGTTCTCCACGTTGGGGGGCCATTGCGCGAGATCCTTCGCGAAGATCTTCGCCACCTCCTCCAACAAGTGGGTGAGGAGGGGGATCGGCTTCTGGTCGAGAATCAGGTCCCACTTGCTCGGCTGCACGAAGACGCTCTTACCTCAGGTTGATGAGGCGCTTCGAGCGCGGCTCTGCAGGCACGGGCAGGCCGTAGCCGGTGAAGAGCTCCCGGCGCAGCACGCCATAGACGGTGCGGCTGGTGAGAAACTCGCGGTGCGCCACGTCGGACACCTCGATGTTGTGGATGTCCTGCCCCTCGGTACCGGTGCCCTCGAGGATGCAGGTCGGAAACGGGTTCACCTTGTCGGCCTTGGAGAAGACCGAGGTCATGCGCACCGCCGAAGGAAAGGCGCCCATCTTCAGCCGGCGGATGAACGGCGACATCGGGGTGAGCTGCCAGATGCTGCGTGAGATGAGCCCGTAGGCGGCGATGCCGAAGTAGGCCGAAGGCGACCCGTTGTGCGGCGTGCCCAGGGTGACCACGTTGCGCACGCGGCGATCGCCCCCCAGCCGCTTCACGTAATACGAGCCGATCAGCCCCCCCTTGGAGTGACCCACGATGGAGAGCGGGCCCATCTGCGGATAGCGCTGGTAGAGCCGCTCGACCTTCTCGCGCACCTTCTCGGCCAACACGTCGATGGCGTCGGTGTTGAAGGCCTGCTTCCAGCCGCCGAGGTTGATGCTCCACACGCAGAACTGATCGCGGCGCAGGCGGTGTTCGAGGATCTCGAAGCTCTGTCTGGTGGACATGAAGCCATAGAGCATCAGCACCGGCCGTGGGCAGTTGGTGAAGTCGGTGCGCCGCACGATCTGATTCGTGCTGCGATCGAAGTCGACGTAGCCCTTGAGGTACTTGAGGGTGCGCTTGAGCTGCCGGACCTTCGTATCGAACCTCGACATGCGCTTCCTGTTCTCTGTCTGCGGCCGTGGGTACAGGCAGAACGATAATCGGCAACCGGGCGCGCCGCGATTGCTCGACCGCCCCACATGTGCGCCGGAGTGAGTATTACGCTGGGCCCCGTGCTCCTCCCGGTGCTCGCGATGCTCGTCTCTGGCGCTGTCGAGCAGCGGGTGATGCCGTTTCAGGCTGATCTCTCTGCCGTCGCAGGGCTGGGTGAACGTTCTGCCGCAGGGCTTGCGCTCTACGTGGGCGCCGCGTTGGGGCCGGTGCGACCTCCGTGGGGAACACCTTTTGGCGGCGTGGGATTCGAGTTCGTGCAGCAGCTGGGGCGGGTGCCGTTCCGCGCTTCATACGGGGTGCAGTTTCGCGGCGGGTACGCCTGGGGCGCGGCGGGAAATCAGGCCGAGTTGATGCCCGACGTGTACCTCTACGTGCGGCTCACGCCCTTCGTCGGCTCGTCGGTGGGTTTTGGCGACGGCCAGATTGCGCCCGGGCTGCAGGCGCCACCGGGGCCCGATGGCGTGTTCGGGTTCCGCGCGGGCATCGGGGTCACCTCGCCGTGGTGGACCAAGACGTTCCTCTTTCAGCGGCCCTTCGAAGGCGAGCGGGGCTTCTTCGGCGAGTTCTTGAACGTGTTCACCACGCTCTTGCTGTTGCCGGTGGCGCTGCTCAACCACGTGGAGCTCGTGGCCGAGCTGGTCGGCCTCGCGGGCGAGTCGACGCTGACGGTGCGCTTCGGCGCGGGGTTCTGACGACGATCTCGCTCGACTGAAGGGCGAAGTCTCGACACTGTGCCGGGTGCGATGGATGTGAGTGATGGAGCCACCGAAGATCTTCGCCGGCGCGTGCTGGTGCTTGCCGCAGGCGCCATGCGCCACGCGCTCGCGGAGCAGCTCAGAGCCGAAGGGTTCGAGGTGCGCGACACCGACGACGCGCTCAACATCGTGGAGCTGGTGCGCTCGTGGCGGCCGGATCTGGTGGTGGTGGAGGAGCTGCTGCCCCAGCGCAGCGGCCGCCAGGTGGTGCTCTCGTTGCGCGCGAGCGGCGAGACCTTCAAGGTGGCCATCGCCGGCGTGCTGACGGATCTCTCGGTCGGCAACGTCCTCAAGTGGCTGCGCGTGGGCGCGACCGATCTCTGGCGATTTCCGTTCACCCGCGACGTGCCGAGCCGCACGCGTGAGCTCATCGACGAGTGTGATCGGTCGCAAGTGCAGCTCGGGCGCATGCGCGCGCGCATGCTGGCCTGGGCGGGCCGCGCGCGGCTGACCGGCACGGTGACCACGTATCCGGGGACTCCGTTCGAGGGGCGCGCCAGCTTCGTGGAAGGTGAGCTGCAGGAAGCGCGGTTCGGTGACGAGTCGGGTGAACGTGCGCTCGACCAACTGCTCGAGCTCGATGACGGCCCGGTGCTCTGGGACGAGAAGCCTGCGACTGCGCCGGTGGTCAAAGCCACGGTGCCCGCTGGCTACAAGGCGCGGGTGTTGCTGGTGGAAGACGACCCGTCGCTGCGCAAGATGGTGACGAGGCAGCTCGCGCCTTCGGGCTACGTGGTGGAGGTCGCAGCCGATGGCCAGGCCGGGCTGCAGCTCGCCACCCACAAGCCGTGGGACATCGTGGTGGCCGATCTCGACTTGCCGCGGCTCGACGGCTGGGGGCTGCTTCGCGCGCTGCGCAGTGACGTGAGCTCGCGGGAGATCGCGGTGATGGTGCTCTCGGCGCACGACGGCACGGTCGACACGCTCAAGGCCGCGCGCGCGGGCGCCCGGGCGTACTTGAAGAAGTCAGGCCGCTCGAAGGAGCTGCTCGACACCTTGTCGCTGCTGGCCGCTCCCCGTGCCCGCGTCTGGAATGCGCTGGAGGCGCGCGGTGAGGTGAAGGTCGAGCTGCGTTCGGTGGGCCCGCTCTGGTTCTTGCGGACGCTGGCCGAGCTCGACTGCATCGGCCGGCTCGAGCTCGAAGACGCGATGGGCCGCTACGAGCTGCGGGTGTCACAGGGGCACATCGTGGATGCGGCCGCCCAGACGGGCAGCCTGCGGGTGCAGGGCCGTACGGCGCTCGAGGCGATCATCACCAGCCGCGGCGAAGGCCGGTTCGTCTTCGAGAAGTGCGAGCCGCCCAAAGGCGCCCGCTGGTTGTACGAGATGATCGACGAGTGCGTCGACGGCATGCGCAAAGAGGAAGCGCGCCGGCTGCACGAGGCGGCCATCGATCCCGGCAAGTTGTACCTGAACGAAGAGCTCGCGAGTCTCTTCTCGCGGGTGGCGACGGTGAGCGAGCTCAAGGTGCTCGACGCGGTGCGCGCGTCGCCCGACAGCCTCGACACCCTGGCCAGCAACGTGGGGCTGCCGGTCACCGACGTCGAGCCGGCGCTCGCCGAACTGTTGCGCCGGGGCGTGCTGTCGACCGAAGGCTGAGCAGCCCCCCGTTCACCCCGAGCGGGTTGGCTGAAATAGGAATCGGGTTGCGTCACCGGGGCACTTGCAGCGCGACGCAGAGGTACTCTCTCGACTGCTCTCCTGGGGAACAGCCCACCCCGGTCCCTTGCCGCACGAAGCGGAGGTGGCATCTCGTTTGCGCTCGATGCGAACGGTGGTGGGGGGCCTTCTGAGGAAATCGCCGGGTTGATTCCGCAGCGCCAGCGTGGTTCTCCATGGGCGTGGACGACTTCCTCGAAGATCTGAACGAGCCCCAGCGAGACGCCGTGCTGCACCAGCAGGGTCCGTTGCTGGTCCTGGCGGGCGCCGGCTCGGGGAAGACGCGGGTGATCACCCGCCGCATCGCGTCGCTCGTGCGCGATCGCAAGGTGCCGGCCTGGCGCATTCTGGCGGTGACCTTCACCAACAAGGCGGCGCGCGAGATGCGCGAGCGTCTCGATCACATCCTGGGGCCGCTGGCGCAGGGCCTGACGGTGAGCACCTTTCACTCGGCTTCCGCGCTCATCTTGCGCCGCGAGGCCGAGAACGTGGGGCTCGAGCGGAACTTCGTCATCTACGACGACGGCGATCAGCTCCAGGTGGTGCTGCGGGCGATTCGCGAAGCGGGCATCGACGTGGCCTCGGTCACGCCGCGCGAGATCCTCTCGAAGATCGACGCCGAGAAGAACCAGGGCCGGCTGCCCGATCAGATGGAGCCCGGGCAGGACCCCAAGCAGCAGGCGGTGCAGCGCGTCTATCGGAAGTACCAGAACTACCTGCGCTCGGCGAACGCGGTCGACTTCGGCGATCTGCTGCTCCTGCTGGTCGAGTTGTTCCGCAGCAACGAAGAGGTGCGCAAGCGGTACAGCGGGCGTTTTCAGCACGTGCTGGTCGACGAGTTTCAGGACACCAACCCGGTGCAGTACGCGCTGCTCAAGGCGTTGGCGCCCCCGGGCCCGACGGCGAACCTGGTGGTGGTCGGCGACGACGATCAGAGCATCTACCGGTGGCGCGGGGCCGAGGTGGACAACATCCTCGGGTTTCCCACCGAGTACCCCGGCTGCAAGGTGGTCAAGCTCGAGCAGAACTATCGATCTGATCAGACGATCCTCGAGGCCGCGCACGCGGTGATCAGCCGCAACAAGCGGCGCATGGACAAGAAGCTGTGGAGCTCCCGCGCGAAGGGCGAGTCGCTGGGCCTCATCGTGGCGCGGGATGAACGCGGCGAAGCGCAGGAGGTCGCCGCGAAGATTCACGAGCTGCGGCGCGACGGCGTCACCGACTACGACCAGATGGCGGTCTTCTTCCGGGCCAACGCGCAGAGCCGCGTGCTCGAAGAGACCTTCCGCTTGATGCGCGTGCCCTACGTGCTCGTCTCGGGGCGCAGCTTCTACGAACGCGCGGAAGTGAAGGACGCCGCGAGCTACCTGCGCTTGATGGCCAACCCGAGATCCGACGCGGATCTGGAGCGGGTGATCAACGTGCCGGCGCGCGGCATCGGCGACACCACGGTCGAGCGCATGCGGGAGTACGCCGCGGAGAAGGGCATCAGTCTCTACGAGGCGCTCGAAGTACCCGAGCGCATCGACTCGTTGGGTGGGGCCGCCGTGAAGCGGCTCAAGGCGTTCCGCGAGCTGGCGGAGCGGCTGGTGACCTTCGCGCGGCACACGCCCGATGCGACGAGCGCAGCGCGGTACATGCTCGAGCAGACGGGGCTCGTGGCCACGTACATGGCCGAAGGCACCGATGAGGCGATGGGCCGCGCGGAGAACTTGAAGGAACTCCTCACCGCGACCGGCGAGTTCGATCGCCAGCGCGAGGAGCGGCTCGCGGCTTCCGGTCAGCCGTTGCCCACGGTGGTTCCGCTGCCAGAAGGCCCGGAGATGCCCGGCACGCCCGAGCCGGAGCCCGAGGTTCAGCCTTCGCCGCAGGGCGATCTGTTCGCCGCGTTTCACCGGCCACCGCCGCCTCCCCCCTTGCCGTTGCCGCCGCCTGCGCCCATCGAGGTGGCCCCGCCGCCTCCGCCGCTGGCCGAAGATGCGCCGTTGGAGCTGGAGGTGCCGCCGCTGCAGGGGTTCCTGGAGCAGCTGAGCCTGGTGGGCGATGCCGATGGCGAGACGGGCGTCGGCAAGCAGCGCGTCTCGTTGATGACCATGCACGCGGCGAAGGGGCTCGAGTTCGACGCGGTGTTCATCACCGGCATGGAAGAAGAGGTCTTCCCCAACCGGCGCGCGACGAAGCCCGAGGCGACCGAGGAGGAGATGAGCGAGGAGCGCCGGCTTTGTTACGTCGGCTTCACGCGCGCCCGCAGGCGGTTGTTCTGCTCGCTGGCTCAGTGCCGCGCGCTGTTTGGTGAACTCAAGTTCAACGCGCCTTCACGTTTCCTGGCGGAGGTGCCGCAGGAGTTGTTCGGCTTTCACCAGGTGCCGGAGATCGAACGGCCCAGTCACCGGCCTCCGATGATTCGGCGGCGGGGTGAAGGTGACGACGGCGTGCAGGTCGATCGCACGTACGATCAATCGACGGACTTTCACCAGGGTGGCGAGGACACCGAGGTGAAGGGCATGCGCGTTTCGCACACGCAATTTGGGCGAGGGCAGGTGCTCGAGGTGGTGGGCAAGGGGCCGAACGCGAAGCTGACGATCAGGTTCGACAACTTCGGCGTGAAGACGGTGATCGCCAGGTTCCTGCAGCCTGCGTAGTGCTCCCTTTCCCTTCGGGAGAGGGTCTCACTTCACAATTCGGAAGCCCAGGTGCGACAGGCTCGAGTCCTGAGTCGTGCTCCGCCGTGCGCTGGTGCGAAAGCTGGCGCAGTAATTCGGAGCACACAGAAACGATCCACCGCGAATGACGCGCCGCAACTCGTCGGAGTCTTCAGGTCCCGCGGGATTCAAGACGACGCCCCCGTCCGCGCGAGCCAGGTACGTGTCCTCGCGATACCGGTCTGCCGTCCACTCCCAGACGTTCCCCGCGAGATCGAACAACCCCGCCGCGTTCGGCGGATAGCTCTTCACCGGAGCCGTGCCGGCAAACCCATCAGCCACTGAGTTGCTCACCGGAAACGCGCCCTCCCACGTGTTGGCGAGCGGCTTCTCCGGCCACGAATCACCCCAGGTAAAGCGGTGGCCACTGGTCCCCGAACGCGCCGCGAACTCCCACTCGGCCTCCGTCGGCAAGCGGCCACCCGCCCACTTCGCGTAGGCGGCCGCGTCGTCCCAGCTCACGTGCACCACGGGATGCTGTTCCCTGCCCGCGATCGAGCTGCCGGGCCCTTCGGGATGCCGCCAATCCGCGCCCGCGGTCCACGACCAGGCGCGATCGACGAACACCATCGACCCCGGCACCAGCAGCGCGTCGTCGGGTTTCGGCGTTCCCGGTGGCAGCTGCTTCTGCAGCACCGCCCAGTCAGGTGCACGCTCGGCCGTGGTGACCCACTTCGTCGCCGCCACGAAGCGCCCGAACTGGGCGTTGGTCACCTCGGTGCGGGATATCGAAAAGGCGCTGACCTCGACGCGATGCGCCGGCCGCTCCTGCGGCTCCTCCTCGCTGCCCATCACGAACGTGCCGCCATCGAGGAACACCAGGTCCTCTGCACAGCGGCAGCCGCTGACGGCCAGGATCATCACCAAGTGGTACGCGCGCACCAAGAGTGCATATACGATCAGCCATGCCCTCCTTTCACGATGAGGATGCTCCCAACGCCGGCATCAGCAGCACGGCCTGGCATCCGCCCCCGCCTCCGTCGATCGTCGTGCCGAAGATCGAAGTGACCGAGGAGCTGCTGCGCGCGCTCCCCAAGACCGATCTCCACTGCCACCTCGACGGCAGCATGCGGCTCAAGACGATCCTCGAGCTCGCCCAGAAGCAGGGCGTGAAGCTGCCCGCCGACACCGAAGAAGGCCTGGGCAAAGCGATCCACAAAGGTGAGATCTGCAAGGACCTCGAGGACTACCTCGTCGCCTTCGACGTGACCTGCAGCGTGCTGCAGACCGAAGAGGCGCTCTACCGCGCGGCCTACGAGCTCGGTGTCGACGCTTCGGCGGAGGGCGTGAGGTACCTCGAGGTGCGGTACGCGCCGGTGCTGCACCAGGCGCGTGGGCTCAAGCTGACGCACATCATCGACTCGGTGCTCGAAGGGCTGCGCGCGGCGAAGCACGAGACGCGCATCAAGTACGGCGTGATCCTCTGCGGCATTCGCCACATGAGCCCGGAGACCAGCCTGCGCCTGGCCGAGCTGTGCGTGGCGTACAAGAACCGCGGCGTGGTCGGCTTCGATCTCGCGGGCGCGGAGGCGAACTTCCCCGCAAAGGAGCACCGCCAGGCGTTCCAGCTGATCCTCAAGAACAACGTCAACTGCACGGCGCACGCAGGTGAAGCGTACGGCCCAGAATCGATCGGCCAGGCGCTCCACTATCTCGGTGCGCATCGCATCGGTCACGGCGTGCGGCTGCGCGAAGACGGCGACCTGCTCAACTACGTCAACGATCACCGCATCCCACTCGAGTGTTGCCCGTCATCGAACGTTCAGACGCGCGCGGTCGACGACATGAAGACCCATCCGCTGAAGTTCTATTTCGACTACGGCCTGCGCGTGACCATCAACACCGACAACCGGTTGATCACGGACACCACGGTCTCTCGCGAGTACCTGATCGCGCACCAGCAGCTGGGGCTCTCGTTGGAGGATCTCACCACCATCATGGTCTCCGGGTTCAAGAGCGCGTTCCTGCCGTTCCGCGAGAAGCAGGATCTGCTCAGGGCGGTGAACACCGAGATCGACTCCACGCTCAGAGCGTTCGAAAAGAAGAGCCTCGCGAAGTGACGCCCCCGGTCTCCCCGAGCGGAGTCGAGGGGGCACCTCCGATGCGAACGAGCGGTGGTCCCTCGACTTCGCCCGGGACGAACGGGCGTCTGTCGACCTGGCGATTCGGAGCGCTCGTCTTCTGGGCGGTGGGTGTTCAAACGCACGAGCTGGCGAGCACTGCCGCCTTTGCGCTGCTGGTGCTGCTCTTCATTCCCTCACTGCTCGCCGAGCTGAGGGCAGGCACGCTCGAGGCCACTGCACGGCCGTGGCGCCCGTTGCTCGCCTTCATCGCGTGGTCGCTGCTCGCGCCGACCATCGTCGGTCAGTACCCCGATGGAACGGGGCTCGCGCGCACGCTCGACTGGGCCACCATTCCGCTGATCGCCGCGACCGGCACGCAGCTGACCCCACGCCGGTGGACCGTTCTCACGCTCGTCACGCTGGGCACGCTCGGGCTCTCCAGCATCGTGGCGGGGCTGCAGCACTTCGGCATCTGGCCGCCGATGAGCACCTTCGCCTCGCTCGACTGGATGCGGATTCCTTTCGCGCGGGTGTACGAGCCGATCGCCGATTCGGGCCGCTTCATGGGCGGTGGGCTGCTCTTTCACCGGCTCAAGTTCGGGCACGTCTCCGGCATGGCGGTGGTGGGCGCGGTGGTCGCCGCACGTCACCTCACCGGCCGCGCGCGAATCGCCGCGATGGTGCTCGGCGCGATGGGCTTCATCGCCGTCTGGGTCTTCCCGTACGCGCGCATGGGCGCGGTCTCCATGACCATCGCGGTCGGCATCACCGTCGCGCTCGTCTCTGCTTCACCGCTGCGCGCGTTGATGATCTGCGCCGCGCTCGGTTTGGTGGGGGTGCTCGCCATCGTCAGCATCGCGCCGCTTCGCGATCGGTTTCTCTCTGCCCTGACCGATCAAGGCAGCGGTCAGCGCACGCAGCACATGGCCGCGGGCGTGGAAGCGGTGAGACAGCATCCCTTCGTGGGCATCGGGCCGGGCCAGTTCCGCCCCTCGAAGTTCAGCGACCCGAACATGGCCGAGCACGTGAAGGACAACCCGGGCAAGGCGCACAACCAGTACCTCTCGATGGCGGCCGAGATCGGCATTCCTGGCGCCATCGGCTTCATCGCCTTGTTGGGCTGGCTCGCGGCGATCGCGCGGCGTCGGCCTTACGGCGCGTTGACGCAGGGGTCGATCGCGCTCTTCGCCATTCTCTCACTCGCGCACGACCCGCTCTTTCAAGCACCCGTCAGCATGGCCTTGATGTTGGCGATCGGGTTGGGGCTGGCTGCCCCCGTCAAAGCTGAGGCGCCTCTTCCGGCTCGGGCGTGACGTCGGGCGGGGGTGGGGGCGAACTCAGCGGTATCGGTGCCGGAGGGGTGGTGCCGAAGTCGCCCAGCCGCAAAGTGAGCGCGACCATCAACGGGAAACGCGTGTTGTCGCTCAGGGGAACCCAGCCTTCGACTGTCACGGAGGTCATCGCGTTCGCCTGCCACCGCACGCCGCCGCCCACCATGGTGACGCCAGCGAGGCGGAAGGATCCGGTCTCGTTGAGGGTGCAGGTGATCGTGCAGGTCTGGGTCTGCGTGCCGAAGGGCTCGTTCATCACGGACGTTCCGACGGTGCCGCCGGCGTAGAACCGAAACGGGCCCGGCGACAGGGTGAGCCCCAGCGCGGCGCGGGCGGAGGGCAGCACGATCACCCGGGTGGTTCGGTCGAAGCCGACCGCAGTGAGGGTGCCCCCCGCGAGGCCCAGTTCTCCCGAGACGGTCATGCCGAAGATCGACGTGAAGGGCACGTCGTGACCACCGCCGACCGCGAGATCCACGGCCACGGCGTCTTGCGGTGCTGCGATGATTCCCTCAGGCGACTGCGCTCCGAACGCCGGAAAGGCCATCGCCAGGCGGCCACCCAGGTACGAGCGCGCGCCCAGTTTGACCATCGCGCTGAGGTCCGGCTGGAACAGGGGGAAGGAGACGGCGCCTTCCGGGCCCTTCGCTTCCGGCACGCCCGTGAACAGGCTCATTCGCAAACCAACACCGGTGGTGCCGCCGAGTGCGGGGGGCGCGCTGGGCTGAGTCACGAAGGCCACCCGGCGTGTCTGGATCGTCCTGGTGGTCGTCATCGGCGTTGCACAGCCGCTCCAGATGAAGACCCCCACCGCCACCGCCGCCGATCTCATGGTGGCGCGCCAGTGAGCAAGCCGTGTGCCCTCATAACCCCGTGACTGCACGACGATGGGCGGGCGTGCGCGCGCTGGATCAGGGACTGATGGGACGCCGCTGCCACACCTCGAAGCCTGACAGCTTTGCCTGTGCATGCGTGGTCTGGAGCCGCTCGAGTTGTGCTGCCGACAACTGACGGTGGCCCCGCTCACCCAACACGACGTTTTCGCATTGCTCCAGGATCGACAGCGGCTGGTCGCTCGAGGCGAAGGCGGCCTGTGAACTGGCGAAGCGGCGACCACCCTGGACTGCGCCGAGGAGCTGGTGCGCGTAGCTGTCGACGATCATCGGCGCGTTTCGTGGGGGGAGCCGGCCCGCAGCCAGTGACCAACCGGGTTCGAAGGTGAACACGCAGTCGGGGGTGGTGCCCAGGGGCGAGCGCGCCAGCAGCAGATGCCGATCGTCACCCGCCGCGCGGTGCACGCATTGGTAGATGGAGCTGAAGAGGCTCAGGGTGACCACGGCCAGCGCACCCCAGCGCCACCGCGGTGCCAGCGTTCCGAGCAAGGCGCCGGCGAGCACCGCCTCCGAGGCGATCAGGTGCGCGTTGTATTGAGCCCAATAGGAAGGCGAGCTGAAGAAGGCGGCGAGGGTGAGCAGCCAGGCCAGCGCGACCACGCGGGCGGCGACGGTCAACGCAGCGCCTCGACGCACCACCAGGAAGCTCAGCATCAGCAACGCGAACAGCGGTGATGCGAGATGCCGGAGCGCGAGGATCTGCTCCACCCGCGGAAGACGTGCGGTCATTCCATCCGGTGGGCGCCAGGCGTGAAAGAGGCCGGTCTGGGTGACGAACGCAGCAGGGGCTTGCAGCGCGAAGGGCAGCACGATGACCGCCCAGCTCAACGCGGCGGCTCCGATGAACTGAAGGAACTCTCGGCGGGTCACGAAGGTGCTCAGCCCCCACACCGCGCCCGCGACCCAGATCACCGCCCACAATTTGATGGAGACCGCGGCGCCCGCGAGCGCTCCGGCCACCCAGACCCAACGCCGGTTCCCCGACGCGTTCACCACCGCGGACGCCAGCGACAAACAGACCAGGTTGAGCAGCGGCTCGAGGAAAGGCCCGCGCTCGACCTGCACGAGCTCTGGATAGGTCGCGTAGAACGCCGCGCCGCACAACGCCGCCCACCAGGAGAGCGGCCAGCGCAGCAGCAGTCTGGCCACCAACAGCACGTTGATGGTTCCGAGCAGCGCGGCGATCCACCGGCTGAGCGCGAAGGCTCCGTCGACGCCGAGGAAGGCGCGTGTCCACGAGGTCAACGACAAGAAGACGAGCAACCCCGGCGGGTGAACGAAGACGTAATCGCGGTAGGGGAAGAGGCCGTCGAGCAGCAGCGAGGCCGAGCTGAAGTAGACGCCTTCGTCGTAGTCGACGCGGTAACTCCACGCGCCGTCGGGCCCGAAGAACGGAAAGACGCGCAGCAGGAACGCGCCGAACGCGATCACGCCGAGCGCCACCTGAAAGCGGCGGCTACTCGAGGTGCCAGTCATAGGTGAGATCCGGTGAGCAGCCGGTGGGCAGCTTGATGAGCGCGACTTCGCCTTCGAGTGCGACCTCGGTGCCATTCACCGTGCCGCGGCCCGCGATGACGTAGTTGAAGTGACCCGCTCCGGCGTCGGGCGGTTGAAAGCGGTACATCGGCACGCGCTGGTGCAGGTACGCGTAGCCGCCGGTGCGCCAGTTCTCGATGCTGGCGATCTTCAGGCCGCAGAGATCGGTGAGCTTGCTGGCACGGCGCAGCAGCCTGTTCTCCGGGCCCGCGTAGTCGATCGCCGAGATCGAACCGCGCGGGTTCCAGATGCCCAGGCGCCAGAAGGTCAACGTGGGCAGCGTGGCGAGCGAGGCCACCGACGAGAGCAACAACACGAAGGCGGGGCGGGGCGAGCTGAGCCGGTCGAGCCCGAGCGCGGCCTGCGCGCAGAGCAGGGGAATGATCGGGAAGAGAAAGCGCAGCTCCTTGTGCGGGATGAAGGAGTGCACCAGGAAGAAGCCGAGCGCGACGAGCGGAATGGCTCGCCGGGTGCGCGCGCCGATCGCGGTCAGCGCGATGACTGGCACCATGGTCAGGCCCTCCGCGGTCACCAACGCGCCCACGTAGTGAAGAAACGGCGCGGTGCCGAACGCGGACGAACGGCCTTCGATCACGTTGAAGCGCAGGTACTGCCGCGCGGAATGAAACGGCGAGCCCCAGGTGAGGTGATCGATCGCCCCGTAGGCCACGGCGCCGAGCAGCAACACGCCCAGCAGGACTCCGGCATCGGCGCGCTTGCGCTCCGCGCGCAACATCGCGAGCGCTCCCAGGCAGAAGAGCCCGTTCTGGAGACGCAGGCCGACGGCGAGGCTCAACAGAAGACCGGCCAGCACCACCCGCCAACGCGTCGAGGGTTGGCAGAGCGCCGCGAAGGCGAAGGTGATGGGCAAGGCAGAGAGGCTCTCGCCCATCGCGCGGGGCGCCACGTACACGGCCAGGCCCATCAACGCGAAGGTGGCGGCTCCCACGGCGGCAGAGAACGGTGAGGCGTCTTGCGCGCGCGCGAGGCGATAGGTGGCGAAGGCGGTGGCGATGCCGGTGAGGCAGAAGGTCACTTCGATGGTGGCGAGGTAGTCCCAGCCGAGAATGGTGCTCAGCTTCATCAAGGCGGCGACGAAGCCGGGCAACGTCCAGTGGCGAGCGCCGTCGAGAAACTCCCACGCTTGCCAGCCGTAGCCGAAGACCGCGCGGTGGGCGGGTTCCAACGACTGGTAGTACTCGTCGGGCCACAGCAGCCCGTCGTCGTGAAACGCGAAGATCAGCCGTGCGACCAGCCCGGTGACGAGCCCGCCGATCAAGATCGGGTGCGCGAGACGGGACGCGGGGGAGGGCTGCACCGGCGGCCGCTTACCCCAAGAATGGGCAGCGTGCTGTGTCCGATGCCTTCACCCTGACCCTCTCCCCAAGGGTGAGGGAAACAAGTAAGGCAGGGTCATGAGCCAGCCCTGGTCCTACAAAGACTTCGTCAAAGACGCGCTCTCCCGCGTTCCCGAGATCTCCTGCGAGGACACCGCGAAGAGCGGCCCCGTGCTGCTCGACGTGCGCGAGGCCGACGAGATCGGCAATGAGACCCTCAACGGCGCGGTGCTGCTGCCCCGCGGTCTCGTCGAGAAGCACGTGCACGAACACATCGCCAATCGCGACACGCCGGTGGTGGTGTACTGCGCGACCGGCAACCGCTCGGCGCTGGTGGCCGACACGCTGATGAAGATGGGCTACTCGCAGGTGAAGAACCTCGCCGGTGGCATCGAGCGGTGGCGTCACCTCGGGCTGCCCATCGCGGGTTCGAGCGCGGTCTGCCGGATCCCCGGCGCCAAGCTCGACTGGCAGGCCGTGCGTGAAGAGTTCGCCATCGTCGGCCGCCGGGTGCCCGTGCTCGGTTCAGGCGAGCGGCCGCTGGTCTACATGGATCACGCCGCCAGCACGCACGCGCCCGCTTCGGTGCTCAACGCGTACACGGAGTTCGTCTCGCGCGAGTACGCCAACATTCACCGGGCCAATCATCACCTCTCGCGGAAGGCCACCGAGCGGTTCGACGAGGCCTATTACATCGTCGCCGACTTCATCGGAGCCGAGCTCAAGCGGGGCGCGGTGTGCTTCACCAACAACACCACCCAGGCGATCGACCTCGCCAGCCACGTGATGGCCGAGCATCCGGGCAAGGTGCTCACCACCGAGATGGAGCACCACAGCAACGAGCTGCCGCATCGCAGCCGCGGCTCGGTGCTGCGCGCGCGGGTCAACGATCAGGGCGAGCTCGACCTCAATCACGTGGAGGAGTTGCTGCGGAACAACGAGGTGAAGCTGGTCGCCGTCACCGCGGGCTCCAACGTCACCGGGTTCATGCCCGACATCGCGAAGATCGCGCGCATGGCGCACGAGCAGGGCGCGTTGATCCTCGTCGATGCGGCGCAGGCGCTGGCGCGCATGCCCATCGACGTGAAACCGTTCGATCACCCCGAGCACATCGACTTCCTCGCGGGCGCAGGTCACAAGGCCTACGCCCCGTTCGGAGCCGGGTTCCTCTACGGCCCGCGCGCGTTGATGAACGAGGCGCCCCCGTACATCGCGGGCGGCGGCACGGCGACCCAGGTCACCCCGCGCAGCGCGGAGTACCTGCCGGCCCCCGATCGTCACCACGGCGGCACCCCGAACATCGCGGGCGTGGTGGGCATGGCGAAGGCACTCCAGTTCCTCCAGTCGATCGGGCTGCCCGAGGTGCGCGCGCACGAAGTGAAGCTGATGAAGCGGCTGCTCAATGGCATGCAGAAGCTCGACGGCGTGAAGGTGTACGGGCCGGGCGACGCAGAGAAGCGGCTCGGCGTGGCCGCGTTCAACATCGACGGCGTCTCTGATCTGCTCACCGCCGCGGTGTTGTCCGAAGAGGGCGCCATCGCCGTGCGCAACGGCCGTTTCTGCGCGCACATCTACGTGGATCGCCTGCTGGGCCGGGGAACGGGCAAGGGTGGCCCGACCGGCGCGGTGCGCTGCAGCGTGGGTCTCTACAACGACGAGACCGACGTCGATCGTCTGCTGGAGTTCGTCGAGCGGGTCCGCGATCGCAAGTGGAAGGGCCAGTACCGCGTGAAGGGCGACACCGTCAGCGCGGAGTTCGCCGGGCGTTGCGCGGACCGGTGGATGGAGGCCTCGCATCAAGAGGCGGAGACCAGCGTGGCCGCCGACGCGACCGAGCTCGGCTACGACTTCGAGGTGCTCAACGGCAACGAGCCGTGCCGCAGCTATTTGATCGCCGATCGCGCCACCCGTGAGGCGGTGCTGGTCGATCCCGTCCGCGGGCACGTGGAGTCGTACATCGACCTGCTCACCGAGCGCCGTTACACGCTGCGCTACACCATCGAGACGCACACCCACGCGGATCACCTGTCGGGCTCGGTGCGCTTGAAGGATCTGACGGGCGCGAAGATGTTGATGCACGCCAACTCACCGGCGCCGTGTGTCGATCGCGGCCTGGTGGATGGTGATGAGATCGCGCTGGGCTCGCTGAAGATCGGCGTGGTGGCCACGCCGGGTCACACGCACGACGCGATCTGCCTGGTGCTGCCGGGCCGCGTGCTCACCGGTGACACCTTGTTGATCGGCGCGGTGGGCCGTACCGATCTGCCCACCGGCAACTCGTCGTCGCTCTTCGAGAGCCTGCAGAAGCTGCTCGCGGCGTTGCCCGACGACACGATCGTGTTGCCGGCGCACGACTACGAAGGCCGCCAGGCGAGCACCCTGGGGCGGGAAAAGAAGCAGAACCCCCGCCTGCAGCCGAAGACCGCGCAGGAGTTCGTCGACGCGATGGCCGCCAACCAGGTGGGCATGCCGCCTCCGTCGAATCTGCGCGAGGCGCTGAACACCAACTTGAAGTGTCTTTGAGGCCCTCACCCTGACCTCTCCCGAAGGGAGAGGGGACTTCGCCTACGTCGCTTCGGCGGGCACGTGGGCGCCCTTGGGGATCACCACGATGCCGCTCTCGGTCACGTGGAAACGTTTGCGATCTTCTTCCAGGTCGACGCCGATCTTCGTGCCCGGCGGAATGGTCACGTTCTTGTCGATGATCGCTTTGCGGATGTCGCAGTGGCGGCCGATCTCCACGTTCTCCATCAAGATCGAGTCCGTCACGGTCGACCACGAGTTCACTCGCACGCGCTGTGAGAGCACGGAGCGCTCCACCAGACCGCCCGAGATGATGCAGCCTTCGCTGATCAACGAGTCGAGCGCCCGGCCCACGCGCTTCTGCGGCAGATCGTTGAACACGAACTTCGCCGGCGGCAGCGAGGTGTTCGCCGTGACGATCGGCCACTGCGAGTTGTAGAGGTTGAAGATCGGCTCGACGGCGATCAGATCCATGTTCGCCTGGAAGTAGGCGTCGAGCGTTCCCACGTCGCGCCAGTAGCCGCGCTCGCGCTTGCCGAGACCCGGCACCATGTTCTGCTGGAAGTCGTAGGCGAACACGCGCGCGCGCTTGTTGAGCGAGGCGAGGATCGACTTGCCGAAGTCGTGCGACGAGTTCTCCAGCTTCGCGTCGTTGACCACCTCACGCACCAGGGTCTCGGTGTTGAAGATGTAGTTGCCCATCGAGGCCAGGCAGCGGGTCGGATCGCCGGGCATCGGGGGCGGGTTCTTCGGCTTCTCGAGGAAGCTGCGCACTTCACCATCGGGGCCGACGTCGAGAATGCCGAACTCGCTGCCCTGCTCGATGGGCACCGGCAACACCGCCACCGTGGCGTCGGCGTTGCGCTGCTTGTGGAACTCGAGCATCTGCGCGACGTCCATCTGGTAGACGTGATCGGCTCCGAAGACGAAGACCGTGTCGGGGTTCTCGTCGGTGATCAGGTTCAGGTTCTGGAAGATCGCGTCGACCGAGCCCTTGTACCAATCGCCGCCCGTTCTCATCTGCGCGGGCACCGTCTCGCAGAAGTGACCCAGGAACGCGGTCATGCGCCACGTGCGCGAGATGTGATTGTTGAGCGAGTCCGACTTGTACTGCGTCAACACCTTCACCTTGTAGACGCCCGAGTTGACGAAGTTCGAGAGACAGAAATCGATGATGCGGTAGCGGCCACCGAAAGGCACGGCGGGTTTGGCGCGCTCCCGGGTGAGGGGTTCGAGGCGCGTTCCGGCGCCACCAGCGAGGACCATCGCGAGCGTTCGAGCAGTCATGCAGGTGATGCTAGGACCAGCCGCATGACTTGGCGATTGCTTGTCTTGTTGGCCGTTGCTCCCCAGAGTTCGGTATCGGAGTGGAGCTCGTCGAAAGGCGTCGACTCGCGGGAGCTCCGTTTCACCGACAAGGCGGGCCCGCACGTGGTTCGTTTCGAGCTGAGCGCGGAGAAGCAGAAGAAGCTGCCGGACGACGGGCTGGAGCGCAGCCGTTACCTGACGGTGACGCACTCCGTGGGGAAGAAAGAGGTCTTCCGCGCGAAGGACTTCGTGGAGCGGTGTGAGTTCGATCTCACGCTCGAGGTGGTCGAAGGCTCCATCCGCCTGACCGATCTCGACGACGACGGTGAGCCCGAGGTCTCGTTCGTCTATCGCTCCGCGTGCCGCAGCGACGTGTCGCCGCTGACCGCGAAGCTGCTGCTGTACGAAGGCTCGGCCAAATACGCGCTGCGCGGCACCAGCCGGGAGCGGGTGGGCGAGACCGAGTACGAGGGAGGCGAGTACACGCCCGATCCCTCCTTCGAGCAGGCGCCCAGGCCGTTCGTCGAGTTCGCCAAAGCCCAGTGGAAGAGCCTCATCGTCGAGGCCGCCGGCCCCCGGTAAGTGGGTTAACTTCCCCCGCCTATGAAGATGTACCTCCCGCCGAGAGGCGCCCCGAACTCGCGCCGTGGCTTCCTGAAGAAGGGCTTGTTCGGCGGCCTGCTGCTCGCGCTGGGCGGCGGCGGCTTCCTCGCCACGCGGCGCGGCGCGCAGGTGCTGATTCCCCCCGGGTTGCAGGTGCTCAGCGCGGCCGAGTACGCAGTGATGTGGGCCATCGTGCAGCGCTTCGTTCCGGCGCGGGAAGGTTTCCCCGCGGCCGATGCGATCCAAACCACCGTGGCCGCCGACGGCATCATCGCGATGCTCGAAGACGTCACCCGCGACGAGATCAAACAGCTGCTCATGCTCTTCGAGAACGCCTTGCCCAACTTCCTTTTCGGCGGCCGCAGTGTGCCCTTCACTCAGCTGGGCCCCACCGAGCAGGACGAGGTGTTGGCGGAGTGGCGTGACAGCCGGCTCACCCTGCGCCGCACCGGCTATCGGGCGCTGCGGGGCCTCGCGGTCGCCGCGTACTACGGCAACAAGGCCACCTGGAGCGCGGTCGGCTACCCCGGGCCGCCGCCAGGCATCCACGATCCATCCGCGCCGGTGTGGAAAGGCGGGGGGGAGCCCCGGCCCATCGGCAACGGCACCATGCTCGAGCAGCCGCCCGAAGAGCCGAAGCCCGAGGTGACGCCATGACCGCGGGCAAGATCGTCACCGGCGACGAGCTCACCCAGGATCTCACGCTCGACTGCGACGTCTGCATCATCGGCAGCGGCGCCGGCGGCGCGTGGACGGCGCACGAGCTGGTCAAGCAGGGCAAACGCGTGGTGATGCTCGAGGAGGGCGGGTACCACACGCGCCGCGAGTTCGACATGACCGAGGCCCGCGCGTTCACCAACCTCTACCAGGAGCTCGGCGATCGCGGCACCGACGACCTGGCCATCACCATTCTGCAGGGGCGCAGCGTGGGGGGGGGCACCACGGTGAACTGGTGCTCCAGCTTCCGCACGCCCGAGCGCATCTTGGCGACGTGGAAGGATCGTTTCGGCATCGACACGTTGAGCACTCAGACGCTCACCCCGCACTGGGAGGCGATCGAGAAGCGGCTGCACATCGCCGAGTGGCCGCTGGAGATGATCAACGCGAACAACAAGGTGCTCTGGGATGGCCTGGGCAAGCTCGGGTACGAGCGCGCGTTGATTCGCCGCAACGTGAACAACTGCTTGAACATCGGCTACTGCGGCATGGGCTGCCCGGTCGACGCGAAGCAGTCGATGCTCGCCACCGTGCTGCCCGACGCGGTGGAGAAGGGCCTCGAGCTCTACGCCAACGTGTCGGCGCGGCAGTTGGAGTGGTCAGGGCGGAAGATCACCGGGGTGACCGCCGAGGTGATCGACCCGGTGAAGAACCGGCCGACCGGCGTGCGGGTGAAGGTGAAGGCGAAGCTGACGGTGGTGAGCGGCGGGGCGATCAACTCGCCGGGCCTGCTCATGCGCAGCGGGCTGACCGCGGAGGGCCGGGTGGGTGAACGCACCTGGCTGCACCCGGTGGTGTCGATGCTGGCGGAGTTCCCCTTCGAGGTGAAGGCGTTCTCGGGTGCGCCGCAGAGCGTCAGCTCGCATCACTTCGTCGATCGGGGGCCGGGTGAGATTGGCTTCTTCCTCGAGGTGCCGCCGCTGCATCCCTTGCTCGCGGCCACGGCGTCGACGGGCACCGGGGCGCTGGTGCAGGACATGCTCGGGCGCCTGCCGTACATCAACTCGATGCTCGCCATTCACGTCGACGGGCTGCTGCCGGAAGAGACCGGCGCGACGGTACGGCTGAAAGATGGCGCGAACTTCAAGTACTCCATCACGTACGACTTCAAGCCCAAGCTCTGGGATGCGTTCCGCTTCGCGTGCAAGGAGATGGCGAAGCTGCAATTCGCCGCGGGCGCGAAGAAGGTGGCGTCGCTGCACCTCGACCCGGTGGTGATGGAGCGCGTCGAAGACCTCGACAAGCTCGACCAGGCGAAGTGGGCACCGGTGCACATGCGTGTGCTGACGGCGCATCAGATGGGCGGCTGTGCCATGGGCAAGGATCCGCGCACGTCGGTGGTGGATCCGCACCTCAAGTTCCACACGATGGACAACCTGTTCGTGGTGGATGGTTCGGTGATGCCCACGTCACTGGGGGTCAACCCCCAGGAGACGATCTACGGAATTGCGCGGTGGGCGGCGCAGCACATCGGGGCTGCGGTGTAACGGTCGGGTGTAACGGTCGGGGTGCGGGTCGAAGCAAGTGGGCCCCTCACCCGGTCCCGTTGGGACCGACCTCTCCCCGCTCGCAGGGAGAGGTTTTCTGTTTCACGGCTCTTCCGGCTCCAGCACGTTCTCTTCGCGCTGCACCTTCTTCTTCGGCAGCTTCGGCGCGCGGCTGACGTTCCCGGGCGGAAACTTCGCCGCCACGTCGAGCCAGACCTTTGGGTCCGGCTCCTTCTTCGTCTTCTTCGCCGTGGGAGCCGCCACCCACGAAGGCGTATTGCCCGGCGTCGCCACCACCATCGACCCATCGCAGAACAACCACTCCAACCGCGCGTTCTCGTCCTCCGCGGCGAAGTAGAGGATCGGCGCCGGCGGCTTCATCTTCGTGCCGCAGCTCGCGGCCTTCGCGTTCGCCTGCGCCGCCGGGCGCGCCTCTTTCCACTTCGCCAGCGCCAGCCGCCCCTTCACCTGCCGCGCCAACTCGGGGCCCTCTTCCACTCGCCGCAGCCCCTGCCCATTGAACTCAGTGGCCGGCCCCAGCCCCTCGAACCGGCAGCCCGCCGAGGCCGCCTTCTTCAACGAGGCCTGCTGCGCCTGAAGCGGCCCGGGCAACACCCGCACGCCTTCCTCCAACAGCGCCACGTGTTCGTCATCCCACGCGCCATCGGCGGGGGCGGAGGTCTGGCCGAGCCACTGCACCAGCAGCGCGGTCATCGCCTGCTGCTCTTCGGTGAACTTCTTCGGGTCGATGGCGCAGAGATCGTCGACCTGCGCCCAGGGCCGCCAGGGGGCCTGAAGCCGGCCCAGGCTGACCATCGCCTCAGGGGGCACCTCGATCACGCGTTTCACACATCCACCCACCGCCAACACACCCAGGCTGATCACCACGAGTCGCTTCATGAGGGGAAAACACTCTACGTGGGAGGCTCCCGCCGGTGTGCTACGAAGAGACGCGATGCCGGGCCCGACTGAAACGCGCGTCACGAAGATCTCCAAGCTGAAGGACATGAAGGTCAGCGGAGAGAGCTGCCTGGTCATGATCGCCGGCCCGTTCCTGGGCAAGAAGTACGCGCTCATCGACGAAGACGAGTTCACGGTCGGCCGCGACGAGAAGAACTTCATCGTCTGCGACATGGACAACGTGAGCCGCCGTCACGCCCAGGTCGTCGCCCGCATGGGCAAGTTCTTCGTGCGCGACCTCGGCTCGACCAACGGCACCTACTTGAACGACGAAGAGATCCGCGAGGAGCAGCCGCTGCGCTCCGGCGATCTGGTGAAGATCGGCAGCGCGATCTTCAAGTTCCTCTCCGGCGGGAACATCGAGCAGCAGTACTACGAAGAGATCTACACGCTGACCATCTGTGACGGTCTGACCACCATCTTCAACAAGCGCTACTTCCTCGAGTTCATCGAGCGCGAGATGGGGCGCTGTCACCGCTACAACCGAGCGCTCTCGTTGATGATGATCGACATCGATCACTTCATGAACATCAACGACACCAACGGCCACCTCGCGGGCGACTACGTGCTGCGCGAGCTGGCCGCGGTGGTCAAACCCCGGGTGCGCAAAGAAGAGTGTTTCGCGCGCTACGGAGGCGAAGAGTTCGCGTACGTGATGCCCGAGTCAGGCGGCGACAACACCCGCAAGCTCGCGGAGAAAATCCGCCGCATGGTCGAGGATCACCGCTTCACCTTCGAGGGCAAGGACATCAAGGTGACCTTGTCGATCGGCGTGGCGGATCTGGTGGGCGACATGACCGAGCCGCTCCAGTTCATCAAGCTGGCCGACGCGAATCTGTACAAGGCCAAGAAGGCCGGCCGCAACCGCGTCATCGGCTGACCTCACGAGGCTCGTGATTCGCTTCGGGTGCCTCGAGGCTTCGCGGAGGGGCGATGCCCGACCTGTCGGCCCCCGCGATTGGCTCGACCGCCTCGTCATCGAGCGAGGTCTGGCGGCGCGAGTTCGACACCGAATACGTGCGGCCCATCGCCGTGTCCGCGCCGGTCAGTACGAAGACCACTGGGGAGCGTGGCCGCGCTCCGACGACGGCATGAGGATGACCTCGGCCCCTTTTCTGCGAGCCGCGGCCAGGAGTTCTCTGAGGCCGTACAGCTCACCTGCGGAGAGGATGTCGTCTTCCGACAGCTCCATGTGCGTGAGCGGCGGGCCCGACTCGACCCATTCGACGAAGGCGTCGCGGGCCAGCCCCGCACGCGTGGTCAGCTTTCCTTGAGACCAGGTGAGCGAGCGCACGGTGACGCTCTCCACCTTGTCGATGAAGGGGTGAGCCCAGAAGGCGCGGGCGTCGCGAAGATGATCCACGAACTCCAGTGATCGCAGGCCGGGAAAAGCCGCGGCCAGCCGGTCGAGGGGCGCTGCGGGGAGTGAGACGGAGGTGATTCGCGGGCAGGGCACCTCGGGCAGCAGGCGCGGCTGCAAGCGAGTCACCGTGTGGAGCTGCGGCAATGAATTGAAGAACGCTCCCATCTTCCCCTCGAGCGCTGGGAAACTCCCTGAGGCGAGGTCGAGCAACTGCACCGTGGCCCACTGTGGGTCGTCGAGGCACTGCACCAACTCGCCGGCCCGCCTGCGAAGGCGCGCGCTGAAGAGCATCTCGTCGCGAAACTCATAGTCGTCGAACAGCCTCGCCAGCCGCCCCAGGCTCGCGCGCTGCCGCTCTTTCCTGAGGCGCTCGAGCTTGCCGAGCGTCGACCTGGTGGCGTGTCCGCCTGCAACCTCGAGCTCGAGGCTCCTCTCCTGCTCACTGACCATCACCTGTTCTGCGTTCATGTGTTCCCCCCGTTGCGTTTCGGCATCAGCGCCGAAACAGCACCCTACCGAGAGGCACTGACATCCTGAGAGAGTGCGCCCGTGCCCGACTACCGCGAAGTCTATGAACACCACGCCGACCGCTACGACACGCTGGTCTCTCACGAAGATCACGAAGGCAACCTCGGCCGCGCGCTCTTCGAGTTGATGGGTGAGCGTTCGCTCGACGTGGTCGAGACCGGCGCGGGCACCGGGCGGCTCACGCGGCTCATCGCTCCGCGTGCGCGAACGGTGAAGGCCTTTGACGCGGCGGCCCCCATGATTGACGTCGCGAAACAGTCGCTGCCTTCAGTGGAGTGGGGTGTCGCGCTGCACGACGCCTTGCCGGTGCCCGACGCGAGCGCCGACTTCGCGCTCGAGGGCTGGGCCTTCGGTCACGCGCTGGCGTGGAACCCGACGGGCTGGCGCGACGATCTCCAGCGCTGGGTGCGCGAGCTGGAGCGCATCGTGCGCCCCGGCGGCACGTTGGTGATGATCGAGACGATGGGCACCGGCGTGGCGACGCCCTTCGAAGGGGGTCACTCCCTCGAGCCGTTTCACGCCTTCGCGCTCGAGACGCTGGGCTTCTCGCATCGCGTGCTGCGCACCGACTACGCCTTCGCGACGGTGGACGAAGCGGCGCAGACCCTGGGCTTCTTCTTCGGGGCGCGCCTGATCACCCGCGTGCGCGAAAACGGGTGGACAGTGGTGCCGGAGTGCACCGGCCTCTACTGGCGCCAGCGGGCGGACGCCGTTGCTTGAAAACGCCATCATGGTCTGGCCGGCGCCTGCGACGGTGCGAACGGTGTCGGCAGCCGGTGCGCCAGACGGGAAACGCTCGATGCCGGTGCCAGTGCGTCGCCACCAACCGCCGGTCTGGCCCGCGGCCCACACCACGTTCGATGACTGCACCGCGAGGCTGCCGAAAGGTTGGGCCGAGGTGTCGATGGTGAACCAGCCGGTGCCGTCCCACAGGTAGACGCCATGCGAGCGCATGGTCATCAGCGGTGAGACTGAGCTCGCGATGGCCCACACTTCATTGGGCCCGCGCACTTCGAGGTCGAAGATGCCAAGCCCTTGGCATCGAGCGCCACTGTGCAAGCACAGTCCGTGACTCAGCCGCCGCAGCAGGCGAGCTGACGGCGCACATTGCAGAGGTTGTACGTGGGGCTGGCGCGCATGCCCTGCGGGTCGGTGAACTGCGCGTAGTTGCCCGGGCCGTCGGCAGAGCGCCAGCTGTTGCACGAGTACGAGCCGGAGCGATCACGGGGGTAGTAGTTGGGCGATGACTGTGAGGAGTACTGCGCGTCGTCGGCCCAGAAGCCCGCGGCGCCCGGAGAGACGCCCGTGCCGGCCCAGGCGAACTCGCGATCGGTGCACAGGTGGCTGCGCGGGTATTCCAGCGAACACTTCGCGTTGGCACCGAGGGGGCCGCCCAGGTTGCCGTCGTACGTCTGCGCGGTGAAGCCACGGAACCAGGCCGCATGCGGCGAGCGGCAACAGGCGAGCTGCCGGGGCACGTTGCACAGGTTGTAGGTGGGGCTCGCGCGCAGGCCCTGCGCGTCGGTGAACTGGGCGTAATTTCCCGGGCCGTCGGCAGAGCGCCAGCTGTTGCACGAGTACGAGCCCGAACGATCGCGCGCGTAGTAGTTGGGCGACGACTGCGAGGAGTACTGCGCGTCATCAGCCCAGAAGCCGGTCGCGCCGGGAATGGTCGAGGCGCCCGTCCAATCGAACTCGCGGTCGGTGCAGAGGTGGCTGTTCGCATACTCCGCAGCGCACCTGGCGTTGGCGCCGATGGGGCCGCCGAGGTTGCCGTCGTAGAGCGTGGCGGTGAAGCCGGCGAAGCTGAAGCCTTCAGAGGCACTCACCGGGATCGTCCCGCCGTCGAGCAGGAGCGCCGGCCCCGCTGGCCCGGGAGGCCCCATCGGTCCCGTCTGGCCGGGCGCACCCGCGGGGCCAGCAGAACCCGGAGCACCCGCCGCGCCAGTTGAGCCCGTCATGCCCGTCATGCCAGCAGGTCCCGCGGGGCCGATGGTTCCGGGCGGGCCTTGAACGCCGGCCGGTCCCTGCAGACCGGGCGAGCCCGTGGGCCCCGCGATGCCCTGGAGACCTTGAATGCCCTGCGGTCCATCGAGCCCGTTGCAGACCACCTGCGGGGAACCGCCGTCTTCGAGCGAGACCACGACGCCTCCCCTGGCGCACTGAGTTCCGGCGTCGAGGCTGCGCAGCACGACCGATGCGCCCTGAACTCCCTGGGGACCTGTGACGACACCTCCATCGAGCACCAGCACCGTGCCCATCGGGCCCTGCGCTCCCATGGCGCCGGTCATGCCGGGCTCGCCCTGGGGTCCTTGCGGGCCGACCGCCCCAGCGGGGCCTGGTGCGCCGGGATCACCCTTCGGCCCCTGCGGGCCTTCGGAGCCACTGGGCGAAGGGCAGGCGGAGAGCAGAATGCAGGCAGACGCGAGCAGAAGACGACGCATTCCCGCCCGACCCCCGGGCCGTCATGAAAGTGCAAACAGAGGTACGGTGACTTCATGAAGACCAACCCGATGAAGACACTCTGGCTCGCGGTGCTGATCAGCGCGGCGGGCTGTGGCAATGCAGCTGATCAAATCGGCATCGCTGCTCAATGCGGTACAGACACCGACTGCGCGAAGGTGGGCGACGTTCAGCTCAAGTGTCTGACCGGCTTCAAGGGCGGTTACTGCGGTCTGTCGGGCTGCACGAAAGATGACGACTGCGTCACCGGCTCGTCGTGCGTGAAGGTGAGCGGCACCAACTACTGCTTCCGCGATTGCACCGACAAGCCGCAGTGCAACTTCAACCGCACCGTCGACAACGAGGCGAACTGCGTCGGCAACGCAGAACACGTGGGCGTGAGCACCTCGAAGTCCTGCGTGCCCCCGTCGAAGTAGAAGGTCAGACTGACCGAACACCCGGGGCTGAAGCGCTGAGTTCGCGCCTTCGCGCGCTTATGAGTGGCCGGAGCGGCCATCGTGCGGCCTCAAGGGGGGGCAATGAACAAGGTGAAGGCGCTCTGGGCGGCGGTGCGCGACAGCTTCTGGGCCGTGCCTTCGCTGATCGTGCTCGCCAGCGTGGGCCTGGCGATCGCGGCGATCGAGCTCGAGCCGTGGATTGAAAAAGGTGCGCTGGAGGCCTGGCCCCGGCTCTTCGGTGCGGGCGCCGACGGTGCTCGCGGCATGCTGTCAGCCATCGCCACCTCGATGATCACCGTCGCCGGCGTGGTGTTCTCGATCACCATCGTGGCGCTCTCGTTGGCTTCGAGTCAGTACAGCTCACGCGTCCTGCGTAACTTCATCCGTGATCGGGTGAACCAGGTGGTGCTGGGCGTCTTTCTCGGCATCTTTGCCTACTGCCTGGTGGTGCTCCGCACCATCCGCGGGGGCGACGTGGGCCCGTTCGTGCCGGGGCTGGCCGTGCTGGGCGCGGTGGTGCTGGCGTTCGTGGGCATCGGCGTGCTCATTCTCTTCATTCATCACATCGGCACCTCGATTCAGGCCTCGCACATCATCGCCCTGGTCTCGGACGACACGGCGCGCGTGATCGAGCAGCTGTTCCCCGAGGGCGCGGGTGAGCCGGCCTCCGAGCTGCCCGACGAAGCCCGGTTCGCCACGCCACAGCCGCTGCTTTCCCAGACCACCGGGTACATCCAGCGGGTCGAGCTCGAGGAGCTGCTCACCTGGGCGCGCGAGCAGCAGCGCGTGGTGCGCCTCGAGCGGGGGGTCGGCGAGTTCGTCATCGAAGGCACGCCCCTGGCCGCGCTCCTCGACGCCCGCTCCATCGACGAGGCCACGGTGGCGGCCGTGAATCGGGCCTTCACCATCGATCGCCAGCGGACGGTCGATCAGGATGCGGGGTACGGAATTCGCCAGCTCGTCGACGTGGCGCTCAAGGGCCTCTCACCGGGAGTCAACGACGTCACCACCGCGATCATGTGCGCCAATCATCTGACCGCGATTCTGGCTCGGCTGGGCGCGAGGCACCTTGCCTGGCCAGCGCGCGGGGCGTCGGGGCGCGTGTGGGTGATCGCGCGGCGGCCAGGGTACGCAGACTTCCTCGCCGAGGCGTTCGACCAGATCCGGCAGAACGCGCAAGGCAACGTGGCGATGCTCCGGCACCTGGTGCGGTGCTTCGCGACCCTCGGTCAGGTGACCTTGCCCGCCGAGCGCAGAGGCGCGCTGTTCGCGCAGCTCGAGGCGGTCATCGAAGTGATCGGGCGCACCGTGAACAGCCCGGTCGAGCGCGAAGTCCTCGGGCGTGAAGCGGCCGAGGTCGCCGCGAAGCTCAGCACTTGAGCTTCAGAACGAGAGTCGCAGCGACGCCTTGCCGCCGATGTACGTGTCGGTCGCGCCCGCGGCCACGTACGGATCGGTCGGCTGCGTGGTGAAGGTGAAGCCGTAGCGGGCGAAGTCGAAGCCCGCGCGGATCTGCAGGAACGAGACGAGGTTCACGCCGAGGCCCGCGTTGCCCTCGAGCCCGAAGGCGCTCCCGTTGGGGAAGAACGCCGGCGAGATGATCTCGCCTGAGCCGAACACCGGGATCACCCCGAAGCGGCCGAACAACGTCAGCCAGCGCGGCACGATGGGCAGCTCGATGGCCAGACCCGCACGCAGACCGACCAGCGAGATGTTGGGCAACCCGTCGAGCCGGCGCCCATCCGGCAACGCGCCGACGGTGAAGCTGTGCGAACGGACTCCGAGGTACGGCGCGATGCGCAGCGCGTAGGTCTTGATCGGCGCGATGCTGAACCGAATTCCCGCGTCGATGCGCAGGGTCGACGTGGGGAACGCTTCGGGGATGCTGGCCAGGCGTGACTGGAGCCACGGCGCGAACGCGATGCTCGCTTCCAGGCCCAGGCCCGCGAGCAGATCGTCGCGCACGAGCGCCAACGGGTAGAACTCGGCGCCGATGGCGAGCTGGCCGTAGAGCGTGAGATCGTAGCGGCGCAGGTTGGAGGTGGCGACCTGCGAGTACTCCAGCCGGCGGTTGAGGATCTCAGCGCCCACGTCGAGCACCAGGAAGGTCGGCTTGTTCTTGTCCTTCGCGCTCGACGGCGCTTCCGGCTCACCACGCTGCTCCGGCTCAGCCTCTGGGGTGGTTTCCGGCTTCCTCTGCGCACGCGCAGGCGGCGGATCCGCGGGGCGGTTGGTTCTGGTGGGCTCCCGGGCCGCGGGCTTCTCTTCGACCATCGGCGGGGTCGGCTCGGGCGCGGCGCGTTGACCGAAGGTGCTGCCCAGCAGGTCCATCACGCTCTGCAGGTTCTTCGGCGAAAGCGTGCCGTTCTTGTCGAGCGGGAAGTTCTTGCGGGCCCTGGGCGCGCCCGCCTTGGTGAAGACGAACAGATCGAGCGTCAACGCCTTGCCGCGTTTGGCGACCGCGCCGGTCACGAAGAACTGCACCGACTCCTTCTTGGCCTTCTTCCAGTCGGGTTTGCCGCTGGTGGTGACCTTGGTGGCGGAGACGCAATCGGCGGTGTCGCAGACGGCGCCGACGACCTGGTTGCGCACGCTGGCGGCGCTGGGGCCGGTGAAGCTGGGAAAGGAGACGCGCTGCGCCGCTGCAGTGCTCGCGGAGAAGGCGACGAGCACCAGGGCCGTTCGGAAAGTCATGGGGTTCCTCAGTGTAGCCGGGGAGCCGTGCTAGGAAAGCTCTCGATGAGTTCAGCGAATCCCGCGTTGGCCCAGTTCATCCGGAGCATTCCGCTGTTCTCGTTGGTCGGTGACGCCGATCTCAACGACGTGCTGCGCCTCTTCCGCCCCGTCGAGCTGCACGCAGGCGAGGTGCTCTTCGGCGAAGGTGATCCCGGCAAGGCGATGTGGGTGCTCGGCGAAGGCGCGGAGGTCTCGGTGGCCACCACCTCAGGGCAGAACCGGCCCGTGGTGGTCGCCTACGCGCGCAAGAGTGACGTGGTCGGTGAGATGGCCCTGGTCGACGACGGCCCGCGCTCGGGCACGGCGATCGTCACCCAGTCGGGCCCCGCGCATCAGATCGACGCGAACGAATTTCAGGCGATGCGTGGCGCGTTCGTGCCGGCCGCCTTCAAGGTGCTCCGGAAGATCGCGGTCGATCTCTGCGCGCGGCTGCGTCACACCAATGAGCGGATCGTGCCTTCGGGCAACTCGCCCATCGAGACGCCGTCGCTCCCGCCCGGCCCGCGCCCCACGAAAGAGATGGTCGACCGCTACCCGGCCTTCAAGTCGTTACCCGCGGTGGTGAAGCTGGCGCTCGCTTCCAAGCTCGAGGTGATCGAACTGACGGAGATGTCGCCCATCTTCGCCGAGGGCGAGAAGACCGACGGGGCGTACTTCATCGTGGCAGGTGAGGTCTCCGTCGGCCGCAATGGGAAGACCCTGGCCAACCTGCCCGCGGGCACGATGTTCGGCGTGGTGGCCTGCATCGACGCCGGTGTGCGTTCGGCGAGCTGCGTGGCGACGGGGCCTGCGACGTTGCTGAAGATGAGCGATCGGGACTTCGACCAGCTGTTCTCGGCCGGTCACCGCTTTGCGTTTCAGATCGTCGACCTGATCGCGCGGCAGCTCGTTCAGCACGTGCGCGAGGCGAACATGATGTTGCCGCTCCCCGGGCGCCCTTCGGGCATCGCCAAGGTGAGCAAGCCGGTCGAGCAGATGCTGCCCGCCGCCCCCTCGGAACAAGACCTCGACGTCATCTCCACCGAGCTGGAAGTGGAGAGCACGTTGTCGATCGAGCTCGAGTTGGACATCGTCGACATGACCTCGGAATCCGAGCGGCTGGGCTAACCCGGGCGGCTGGCTTGCTTTCGAGCCGGTAACTCCTTAATTCAGGGGCATGTCAGTCAACATCCAGCTCGAGTGGACCCCGAACCCCAGCACCCTCAAGTACGTGGTCGACACGGCGCTGCTGCCTCGTGGCGCGATGAACTTCGTGAACAAGGGCCTCGCTGACGAGAAGTCACCCCTCGCGAGCCGGCTGTTCGACATCAAGGGCGTGATGGCCGTGATGCTGGGCACCAACTTCGTCACGGTCACCAAGGGTGACGAAGGCGAGTGGGATGAGCTCAACGACGGCGTGATGCTCGCGCTCGACAAGCACCTGACCGACGGCGAAGCGGTGGTGAAGCCCGACGTGCTCGAGGCGTGGACCGCGGCGGCCGCGGTGACGCTGGGCAGCGGCGGCGCGATCGAGCAGCGCATTCGGGAGATCCTCGACACCGAGATCCGCCCCGCGGTCGCGATGGACGGCGGCGACATCACCCTGGACCGCGTGGAGAACGGCATCGTCTACCTGCACATGCAGGGAAGCTGCGCCGGCTGCCCGTCTTCCACCGCCACCCTGCGCATGGGTATCGAGACCCGGATCAAGGAAGCGATCCCGGAAATCCTCGAGGTCGTCGCGGTCTAATCGTGAACCCGAAGGCCAGAGAGTCGGTCCCCGCCAAGCAGGTGCGGCGGGAGCTCCTCCCCAATCAGTCAGTCGAGTTGCTCAAGACGTTGCACCTCGTCACGCGTGACGGGCAGCTCAACGCCGACGCGCGTCGAAAGCTGAAGCAGGTCAATCACCTGGTGGGGCTGCTGCAGCCTGCGCTGGATGACGTGCTCGAGCGGTTCCCCCAGGCCACCGTGGTCGACGTGGGGAGCGGCAATTCGTACCTGGGCTTCATTCTCTACGAGCTCTTCTTGAAGGAGCGCGGCGAGCTGTTGTCGGTGGAGTCGCGTGACGAGCTGACCGAGAAGGCGAAGCAGCGCGCGGCCGAGCTGAACTACGGGCGCATGAAGTTCGCGACCTCGAACATCGAGGCGGCGGCGTACCCCGAGCGGATCAACGTGCTGACCGCGCTGCACGCGTGTGACACGGCGACCGACGACGCGTTGGCGGTGGCGATCTCGCGCAAGGCGGATCACGTGGCGGTGGTGCCCTGTTGCCAGGCGGAGGTGGCGCAGCAGCTGAAGGACGCGCGCCCGAAGGTCGACTCGGCGATGCAGTCGTTGTTCTCGCACCCGTGGCATCGGCGGGAGTTCGGCTCGCATTTGACCAACGTGATCCGGGCGCTGGTGCTGGAAGCGAGCGGGTATCAGGTCACGGTGACCGAGCTCGCCGGCTGGGAGCACTCGCTCAAGAATGAGCTGATCATCGGGCGGCGCGTGCAGCACGAGAACGGGATCGCGAAGAAGCGGCTCGAGGCGTTGCTGGCGTCGACCGGTGTGCGCCCGAAGCTGGTACGCACGCTGGGCATCGCGTAGCCGCCACGTCAGACCAATACGAAAACGAAGGACCCTGTCTCCCTCTCCCCGAGGGGGAGAGGGTCGGGGAGAGGGCCGTGCAACAAGAGACAGTCTTCGTAGGCACGACGCCCGGGCTCGAAGGAGTCCTCGCAGAAGAACTGGCCGAGCTCGGTTTCGAAGGGGAACCCACGAGCGGCGGAGTCACCATCTCCGGTCCGCAAGGCAGCTACCGAACCGTCAACCTCTGGAGCCGCGTCGCCAGCCGGGTGCTGCTCCGGGTCGCCGAAGTCCCGACGCCCGACTCGCTGCGAAAGCTGAAGCTGCGCGACTACGGAGAAGCCTTCGAAGTCGACGCCTTCGGGATCGATCCGGGCAAGTGGGGCGGGGTGCTGCCCTCGACGCCGGGAGCGGTGAAGCTTCTCCTCCGCGGAACGAAGAACGGCTGTCAGGTGAGCCTGGATACGTCGGGCGAGCTGCTCCACTTTCGCGGCTACCGGCAGGAAGTCGGGCGAGCGCCGATGAGGGAGACCCTCGCCGCCGGCGTGCTGCGCCTGGCCAAGTGGAACCCCGACGAACCGCTCTGGGACGTGATGTGCGGCTCAGGGACGTTGATCATCGAAGCCGCCGAGATCGCGCTGGGCCTCGCACCTGGCCGCAACCGCAAGTTCGCATTCGAGCAGTTCCCTTCGCACGACGAGAAGAGCTGGCGTGCGCTCCCTCGTGAACGCTCCGGCAAGAAGCCGCTCATCACTGGCAGCGATCTCAACTCGGGTGCGCTTGGTACGGCGCGGCGAAACGCGAAACGAGCTGGCGTGCTCGAGTCGCTCAAGCTCGAACGCATCGACGCGACGAAGCTGGTGGCCCGCGAGAAAGCGGGGCTGGTGATCGGCAATCTTCCGTACGGGAAACGAGTGGGTGAACGCGACGAGCTCGGTCAGCTGTATCGGGCGCTCGGCAAGTCACTGCGCGCGGCGTGCCCCGGTTGGTACTTCGGTTTTCTGCTCGAAGGCGGGGAAGAGCACCTGGGCTTGAAGATCGAAGAGCGGCACCACGTGACCAACGGCGGCATCGGCTGTCAGGTCGTCCTCGGACAGATCTAATTCGGTGCGGCCGCAAGAGCTGTCGCGTCTTCCATCAGCGACAGCCACTTCATGAGCCGGAACACGGTCATGAGCGGGAACATCAGGAACACGCCTCCGATCCAGGTCGGCAGCACCGCAAACGCAGCCACCGCACCGAAGAACTCGTACCCGATGGCTCCGATCGCCACAGCCGTACGGGGCCAGGCCGTGAACACGATCGCCACGATCAGCTGCGGCACCACAAAGCAGATTCCCCATCCTGCGTGGATGTTGCCCACCATCATGGGCACGCCGGTCCCGAAGAAGAGGATTGCCAGCGCGGCGAAGTAGAACGAGACCGTCAGCTCGCGCCGGAGTGCCTTGATCTGAAGTGGCAGTGTCTCGGCTCTGATCCGCTCGTGGCAGTCGGGGCAGTTCGGTCGGCGCTTCGTTTCGGGCAAACACGCGTTGCAGCAATACCTTCCGCACCGCGCACAGGTTGCAATGCCAGGTGCGTCGAAGTGCAGCGGGCAGCGAGGCGCATCTGCCGGAATCGGCGCAGAAGGTTCAGGTTCAGGCGGGGCCTCGATGACCAGGGCAGGCGCGACGGTCACGGGCTCCGCTCTGCGCTCCTGGGCGAGTTCTCGGCCACAGTCTCCGCAGGCGAGATCCCCTTCGAACGCCGCCGCTCCGCAGTTCTCGCATCTCATGGCGTTTTCCCCTCGCCCCTCTCCGACACTCTCCCGAAGGGAGAGGGCGACACTTTAACCCTGATATGAGCGGCGCATGTCCATCGACTCCGCCCTCGCCCATTTCGCCGCGAAGAAGACCGAGTACCTCGAAGATCTCAAGACCCTGGTGCGCATCCCCTCGGTGTCGTTCGACGGCTTCGACCCCAAGCTCGTGCGCCAGAGCGCCGACGCCACCGCGGTGCTGCTCAAGAAGCGCGGTTTTCAGAACGTGCAGTTGCTCGAGATCGAAGGCGCGCACCCCTACGTCTACGGCGAGATCCTCAACGCCCCGGGCAAGCCCACCATCCTCATGTACGCGCACCACGACGTGCAGCCCGCGGGCGACGCCAGCGCGTGGAAGTCGCCGCCTTTCGAGCCCACCGAGCGTGACGGCCGCATGTACGCGCGTGGTTCGGCCGACGACAAAGCCGGCATCGTGGTGCACACCAGCGCCGTCGACGCGTGGTTGCAGTCGGGCGATCCGCTGCCGCTCAACGTGAAGGTGATCATCGAGGGCGAAGAAGAGATCGGCTCCGAGCACCTCACTCAGTTCCTCCAGGCGCACCGCAAGCTGCTGCAGGCCGACTGCATCGTGCTCACCGACACCAGCAACTTCGAGACGGGCCTGCCTTCGATCACCACCGCGCTGCGGGGCCTCGTCACCGTCGACGTCGAAGTGCGCGCGCTCAAGCAGTCGCTGCACTCGGGCATGTGGGGCGGGCCGGTGCCTGATCCGGTGATGGCGCTCTCCAAGATGCTCGCCTCGCTCACCCACGCCGACGGCACCATCGCCATCCCCGGCATCCTCGAGCGCGTGAAGCCGCTGAACGAGGCCGAGAAGGCCTCCATCGCCGCGTTGCCGGGCAACCTGGAGACGTTCCGCCGGCAGGCAGGGCTGCTCCCCGGCGTGCAGTTGATGGGCGGTGATCGCCACCCGTGGGAGACGAACTGGCGCCAGCCTTCGCTCACCGTCAACGCCATCCAGGCCAGCTCGCGCAAAGACGCGCGCAACATCGTGTGCGAGTCGGCGTGGGCTCGCGTCGGCATTCGCCTGGTGCCCAACCTCGAGCCGCTCGAGGTGCAGCAGAAGCTCATCGAGGCGATCAAGGCTGCGACGCCCTGGGGCCTCGAGTGCGTGGTGAAGGCCGAGTCGGCCGCGGGCTGGTGGTACACCGATCCGTCGGGCCCGGCGTTCCAGGCCGCGTTCCGCGCACTGGAAAAGGGTTACGGCGTGAAGTCAGTGGCCATCGGCTGCGGTGGTTCGATTCCCTTCGTCGAGCCCTTCAGCAAGGAGCTCGGCGGCGTGCCGGCGTTGCTCATCGGCGTCGAAGATCCGTACACCAACGCGCACTCCGAGAACGAGAGCCTGCACCTGGGTGACTGGGAGAAGTCGATCAAGAGCGCGATTCACCTCTACGCCGAGCTCGCGAAGGCGCTCCAGAAGTAGAAAAGGGCAGGGAGGCGCCAGGCCTCCCCACCCCCTCACTTCGAAGTCAGCTGCTCGTTACGGCGCGCAGCTGCCCTGGAGACAACGCAGGCCCGCGGAGCAGTCGCAGTTGGTGGTGCACACCACCTGCGTGGGGGGCAGGCAGTAGCCGATGCGGCAGACCAGATCGGTCGCGCAGGTCGCGGCCGAAGCGCAGCGATCGCGGCAGGCGCCATCGACGCAATCCTGAGCCGAGGCGCAGTGCGTGGAGTTCGAGCACGTGCCCGCCGGGCGAGGACGGCACAGGCCACCCTGGCAGGAGTTACCCGTGGTGCAGTCGGTGTCAGCCGTGCATCCGAACAAGCAGCTGTTGTTCACGCACCAGCCGCCGAGGCCGCAGTCTGCGTTGTAGGTGCAGCTCGTCGGAACGCCGCCGTCGGTGTTGGTGCCGCCGCCCGTACCGCCGCCCGTCGCCGTGCCGCCGCCCGTCGCCGAACCGCCGCCCGTACCGGTGCCGCCGCCGGTCGCCGAACCGCCACCCGTACCTGAGCCACCACCCGTGCCGCCGTCAGAGATCGTCACGCCGCCGCAGAAGCCGGCCTGGCAGGTCTGGCCCGTGCTGCAGTCGACGCTGCGGTCACAGGGGCGCACGCAGTAGCCGTTGATGCAGGTGTCCATGCCGCACTGCTGCGACGAGGTGCACGTGTGCGAGCCCGGGGGAACGGCGCGGCAGGTGCCGGAGAGACAGAACTGCCCGCTGCCACAGTCCGAGTTCGCCGAGCACGTGGTGTGTCGGGGTTCACAGACGAAGTTGGTACAGGCACAGCTCTCGGCACAGTCATCGTCCGCGGTGCAGGCCGAGCCAGGGCCGAACCTGCCGTCGGTGTTGATGATGGTGCAGCCACTCACGCCCAGCAGCGGCACGGCAAGCAAGGTCAGGACTCTCAGCGATGAAAGGTTCATGCGGGGTTTTCCTCGGGTTGTGGCGGCTTCCTTCGCCGCGTCACTGACCCGTTCGATGCCGCGCATTGAAGAATTGATCATTCACCCGGGTCGCGATTCGCGAACCCGGAGCGGTGATCACCCGGAGCCCGAGCGGCAACAAAGAAGACATGGTGCTGCCCGCTGCCTGGAAAACCCCGGTTTCTGGTGAATCGGGAGCCCCCGAAGCGCGTCGGCCTGCCGTTGACCGGAGGTCCGCTTTGTCCGCTGATGCCCTGCCACTCCCTCGGTTGGTCCCTTCACAGCCGCCGACGGGTCAGACCGAAGCGCGCCTGCTGCGACTCGTCGACCGCATCAAGAAGGACGACGTGCTCGCGTTCGAGGAGCTGTATCGCCTCACCCGCGACGACGTGGCCCGCACCCTCTTTCATCTCGTCGGTCACCGGCCGGATCTGGAGGACATGATCCAGGAGACGTACCTGCGCTTGCTCAAGGCGGTGCCCGGCTTTCGCGGCGAGTCGCAGTTCCGCACTTTCCTCTACCGGGTGTGCGCGAACGTGGCGCTGATGAACCTGCGTTGGTGGCGTCGCAGGAAAGAGGATCTCACGGCTGAGCTGCCCGACGGCATCGACTTCGGGCAGGACCCGGAGCGCGCGGCCCAGGCAGCGCAGGCTTCTCGCCTGGTGCACCGCGCGCTGGAGAAGCTCACCGCCAAGAAGCGGATCGTCTTCGTCTACCACGAGCTCTGCGGCATGGGCCCTGAGGAGATCGCGCAGGCCGTGGGCGTCTCGTACAACACGGTGCGCTCGCGCCTCCATCACGCGCGGCTGGAGTTCACAGAGGCCCTTCGAGATCTCACCCGGGCGGAGGTGTCGTCATGATCCGCCACGAAGTGCAGCTGTGGGCGTACGCCGCGCAAGAGCTCGAGCTGGGTGATCAACGCTTCGTCGAGGCGCACCTCGAAGACTGCCCCGAGTGCGTCGAGCAGCTCGCCTCGGTGCAGGTCGCCAAGGAGGCGCTCGAACTCGCGCGTGATGCGCGGCCCCGCGTGGCCTGGGCGAAGGTGGATGAGCGCATCGGCGCGATGGTGGAGAAGCGGCTGCACGCGCAGGCCCGGCGTCCGCTGTATTTCCGCGTGGGCGTGTTCGGCGCGGGTCTGGCGATGGCTGCCGCGGCGGTGCTGTACTTCTCGATGCCGCGTGAGGCGCTGTTGCCGCTGCCGTCCGTCGAACAGCCGTCTCCCGTCTCGTCGTGGGCGCGGGTGGATCGCGCTCAGGGCCTCACGCGCATCGATGGCGAGTCGAGTGAGATCCTCGATGGCACCGAGCTGCGGGGTGGCGATGTGTTGCGCACTTCGAAGGTCGGCAAGGCGTACGTTCACCTGCCCGATGGTAGCCACCTGCGGGTCGGTGGTGCTTCGCAGCTGGCGCTCACCCGGTCCGAGGCCGACGACGTGGCGTTGACGCTGGAGCGCGGCTCGTTGGCGGTGCGCGCTTCACACCAGGTCCGCAAGGGTTTCGTGGTGCACACGGGCGGCTTGACGGTGAACGTCATCGGCACGGTCTTCGGCGTGATGAACGACTCCGAGCAGGTCGAAGTGACCGTGACCGAGGGCCGGGTGCGCGTCGAGTTGCCCACGGGTGAGTCGGTGTTCGTCGAGCCGGGGCAGCGCCTCCGCTTCGACTCGAAGACGCAGCGTTCGAAGACGCTCAAGCTGACCGCGGCGAATGAGCGCGAGTTGTCGGAGGTCGCGGCGGTGGCCGATGCGACCACCTCGGTCGAGCAGCGCGCGGTGGTGGCGGCCGTGGGCGGTCCTCCGTCTTCGCCTCCGATGCTCACTGCGCAGGGCACGCCGCGTTCGTTGCCGAGGTTGTCACCTTCTGAAGCGCGCGCCCGGCAGGTGAGCGCTCCGGTGCTGACGGCCGAAGAGCCCGCCAGGGCGGCGCCGCCGATTGAAGACGGCAAGACGGTGCTGACGGTCGAGGGGCCCGCGGAGGTCTGGCCGACTTTGGGCGGCGGCGAAATCGTTCGGGGTGTGCCTGCGCCGCGGGAGGCGGTGGTGGAGGCGCCTCCGGTCACGCAGCCGACGGAGTGGGCCGAAGCGCCCAAGCCGAGCGTCGATGAGTGGGAATCGCTTCCGGCGGCAGCTGCGCCTGAGGCACCGTCCGCGGCGCGGCTGACCGAAGAGCCGGCTCAGCAGCCGAAGGTGATCGCGAAGGATCTCGAGAGCATCTTCATGCAGCGCGCGGAGGACTCGATTCAGAAGGGCACGTGCGATCGGTTCTTGCTCGGCCTGGAAGACATCGCCACCGACTCCGAGCGGAACGCGCGCACGGAGCAGGCGCGGGTGCTCAGGGCGCGGTGCTTCGATTCACAGATGAGGCCGCGGCAGGCGATGAGCGAGTACCGGAAGTATCTCGAGGTCTATCCGCGCGGTCACTTCGCAGCGGAAGCACATCAAGCGCTCGGAGAATGACGCCTTGAAGTGCGCGGCTGTTGTTGGGTCTGCTCCCGGGACGGTCGCGAGCAGGCCTCTCTGCCTCGAGCGCAGATGTTCATCTGGTGCTGTTACGGATACTCCATCGAGATTCGATTCGAGCCTCTCTCAGTACGGAAAGCGCGGATCTGTGGGCCGAAAGTGCATCTCGATGCAGAATCCGTAACAACCGGATCAGCTGAAGCCCCTTGCTCGGAGCGAGGGGCCTGCGCGCGACGTGCTTCGATTGATCGTGGCCCTGCTGCCTTCCCCAGGGCTTACGGGAGCACCGGCTTGCCTGCACTGGCAACCACTTCGACCGTCGACTTCTCGGTCAGCGCCCGCCCATCACCACGCTCTTCCGTGTCGGTGATGCGAATGACGTCACCGCGCGCGATCTTGAAGAAGAGCCGGTTCGTCGGCGACTCGTGCTTCTCCTGCATCGCCAGGCCCACGCGACCATCCGGCCCGCACGCCATGAAGCGGCGACGGCCTTTGCCCTCGAGAGGCTCGGACACGATGCGGAACAAGGTGCCCGGCGGCGGCGTGGCCCACGGCTCACCCTTCGGAGCGAGCACCAGGTAGCTCATCTTGAGCGACTCCTTGTTCAGCCCCGCAGTGCGCGCGAGATCCTCCACCAGGCCCGGCATGCGCCACGACCGTTCGGCGTGACACCAATCCGACTCCTTGATCAGCGCCGGACAATTCCCGCGGAACAGACACGGCGCGCGCACCGCGAAGCCTTTGTTCACCAGCGCATCACGCACCTGCAGCAGCGCCCGCGAGGTGTCGCGCAGCGCGGGCTCAATCACCACCAGCGAGCCGTTCGGGTTCACCCGCTCGAGGATCTTCTCGAGCAGGTCGGCACGTGGCGCGATCTGCCCATTGAACAACTCGTTCACCACGTGCCCCATGGTGATCAGGTCGTACTTCCCATCGGGCAGCGGCTTCTCCGGGCTCCACTCGCGGGTGCCCAGGCCTTCACCTGCTTCGGTGGCGAGCGCCTTCGCGAGATCGAGCGCGGGCTTGCTGCGATCCGCTGCCACCACCGTGGCCGCACCGGCATCGAGCGCGGCAAACGCGAGGGGCCCCGGGCCTGAGCCGAGATCCAGCACCGAGCGCGGACGGTTGGTCAGCTCGGACAACGTGCTGCGCGCCTGTGCGTAGCTGACCGGCCAGTAGAACAGCAGGTACGCGCCGAGCAGCTTCGGGTCGTCCATGTACCGGGCGCCCGCGAGCTCACGATTGCGCGTCAGGCCCATCGACAGCTGCTTCACGCCCGCGCCGACCTCGCGCAGCTCATCGGGCGTGAGCTTGCCTTCGGGCAGCTCGTCTTCTTCGAAACGGCCACGCTGGTGGCGGCCATGACCGCCCTGCTGCGCCTTGCCGCCTTTGCGGTGCCGTCGCCACACGGCAATCAGCCGCGGAATCCACTGCTCGAGATCACGGGTCGGGTCACCCATGTTTCACCTCGTACACTTCCCCGGCGCACCAGTCGATCAAGGTCAGCCCCTCCAATCGGCTCAAGGCCTCATCATCCGGAGCAGTCAAGCCGAGCGCCTTCACCTGGTCGCCCGCCGCTTGCCCGTAGACCCACACTCCCGAAGGCAGCTTGAAGGCAAAACAGCCCTTCAACGCCCCCGCACCACCCCGGTACGCCACCGGGTGGACCGCGCCAAACAGGCCCCGCAACGAGGCCAGCGAACGGGGGTGCTCCTCGAACGGAGCCGGCAGCTCGATGCGCACGTGCAGCCGCTTGAAGCCGGTGCCCTGCCGCTCGTTGGCGAGCACCGTGCGCACCGCCTCGAGGTCGGCCTGCGCCTCGAATACCGTTTCGCGGGGGACCAGCTCGAGTTGCAGCCAGTCGTCTTCGTGCATCTGCAAGGCGTCGCTGAGGTCACCTTCCATCACCTCTTCGGGGATGACGTCGGCCACCGTGGGCAGGGAGAAGAGGATGTCGTTCGGGTTGACGTACTGCACCTTGCGCAGCACGAGGCTGACCTTGCCCGCCTTGACGATCTCCTCGGTGCGGCCGGGCGTCACGTCGAGCACCAGCCAGTCGTCTTTCCCGATCGTCAGCGTGGTGTCGCGCACGGGCAGCTGGCGCAGCGGCACCTTCAGTTTCATGAACTCGTCGCTGGTCTCAGCGTCGATGAAGGTGACGTCGATGATCGCCGTGTCGCTCATGCGGGCGGTCAATAGCGCGTTCTGCGCACGAGCCAGTTACAAAGGCGACCCATGATTCGCCTCAGCGGGCTCAGGAAGCACTATCGGGTACACAAACGGCCGCCGGGCCTGAAGGCGGCGCTCAAATCTCTGTTCAAGCGCGAGTACGAGATCGTCAAGGCGGTGGACGGCATCGACTTCTCCATCAGCCCCGGAGAGCGGGTCGGGTTCCTCGGGCCCAACGGAGCAGGCAAGACCACCACGCTCAAGATGGCGTCGGGCCTGCTCCACCCGACGTCAGGTGAAGTGACGGTCGACGGCCACACGCCCCAGAAGCGCGAGAACGAGTTCCTCAAGAAGATCATGTTGGTGATGGGCCAGAAGCAGCAGCTCATGTGGGATCTGCCGCCCGCCGACACCTACGAGCTCAACCGCGCCATCTACGACGTGCCGCGCGCCGACTTCACCAAGCGCCTCAAGGAGCTGACCGAGCTGCTCGAGCTCGGCGAGCTGGTCACCAAGCCGACGCGACAACTGTCCCTGGGGGAGCGCATGAAGTGCGAGCTGGCGGGCGCGCTGATTCACGGCCCGAAGGTGCTCTTCCTCGACGAGCCCACCATCGGCCTCGACGTCTCGATGCAGGTGGCGATGCGAGACTTCATTCGCCGCTACAACGAGGAGCACGGCGCCACGTTGATCCTGACCTCGCACTACATGGACGACGTCGCCGCGCTCTGCCCCCGGGTGATCGTGATCGACAAGGGCGCGCTCTCCTTCGACGGCAAGCTGGAAGACCTGGTCACCCAGGTGCGGCCCGAGAAACGGCTCACGCTCCGCTTCTCTGCGCCGGTGTCCCGCGAGCAGGTGGCTGAGCTGGGCACCATCGTGAAACACGAACCTGCGCAGGCGGTGTTGCTGGTCAAACAGTCGGCCATGAACGCGGCGGTGGCGAAGGCGCTGGCCACCCTGCCCGTGCAGGATCTCAACGTGGAGAACCCGCCGCTCGAAGAGGTGATGAGCGAGCTGTTCTCCCGCAGCCGCGCCGCGAGGGAGGTCGCGTGAAAACCTTCGCCGCGCTCCGTGCGATCCCCACGTTGCTGAAGATCGGGTTCTCCGAAGCGGTGGCCTACCGGGCGGAGATGCTCGTCTGGGTGTTCGCCACCACCATGCCGCTCATCATGATGATGTTGTGGACCACCGTGGCCGAGGCCTCTCCGGTGGTGGGGCAGGGCGGCAAGCAGTGGGGCAGCGGCGCGTTCGTGGCCTACTTCCTGAGCGTGTTCATCGTGCGCCAGCTGATCTCCGCGTGGGCCGCCTGGGAGATCAACTTCGAAGTCCGCCAGGGCATGTTGTCGATGCGACTGCTGCGCCCGATGCACCCGGTGTTGTCGTTCGCGATGTCGAACCTCGCCTACATGCCGATGCGCGCGGTGGTGACCCTGCCGGTGTTCGCGATTCTCCTGGTCACTGAGCTGAGCCGAATGACCGCGCAGTGGCAGGTCTGGCTCTTGTGGCCGCTGGCGCTGATCGGCGGGTGGCTGATCACCTTCTTCGCCAACGTGGCGATCGGCAGCTTGAGCTTCTTCATCGACAGCTCGATCAAGATCATGGACGTGTGGCTCGCCGCGTTTTTCGTCTTCTCCGGATACCTCTTCCCGCTCGAGCTGTTCCCTGAGTGGCTGCGCATCGCCGCGCAGTGGCTCCCGTTCCGCTACCAGATTGGCCTGCCGGTCGAGTTGATGACGGGCCAGCTCACCGTCGAAGCCGCCTTGCCGCTGCTCGCCCGCCAGTACACCTGGGCGGGCCTCATGGTGGTCGCCTCGTTGCTCCTCTGGCGAAGCGGCATCAAACGTTTCCAGGCGTTCGGGGGCTGACGATGACGCGCTACCTCCGGTTGCTCGGGCTGCAGCTGCGTACCTCTGCGCTCCTGGCTGCGCAGTACCGCTTCGACTTCTTCGTCGACGCGGCCATCTCCTTGTTCTGGACAGCCACCGCGGTGGTGCCGCTCTTCGTGGTGTACGGAGAAGAGACGCGCCCGGGCATCCCCGGCTGGAGCTTCGGGGAAGCGCTGGTGGTGACGGCCTGCTTCATTCTTCTGCAAGGCGTGCTCGATGGCGCCATCAACCCGGGGTTGCAGGCGGTGATCGATCACATCCGCAAGGGCACGCTCGACTTCGTGCTGCTCAAGCCGGCCGACGCACAGTTCCTGGTGTCGACCTCGCGCTTCATGCTCTGGCGCGTCTTCAGCCTGGTGACGTCGGGCATCGTGTTCGGCATCGCCTTCCATCAGATTGGCCACGGGCCGTCGGTGCTCGGCGTGTTGACCGCGTTGGTGCTCTTCGCGGTGGCCACGCTGCTGCTCTATTCGTTGTGGATCCTGATCATCTCCGCGGCCTTCATCGTGGTGAAGGTCGACAACCTCACCTATTTGTTCAGCTCGATCTTCGATGCCGCGCGGTGGCCGTCGTCGGTGTTTCGGGGCGCGGTGAAGTTCTTCTTCACCTTCGTGATCCCGCTCGCGGTGATGACCACCTTTCCCGCGGAGGCGCTGCTGGGCCGGCTCGCGCCGATGACGCTGGTCTCGAGCATCGGGGGCGCCTTCGTGTTCGCCGCCGTGGCCCGGCGCATCTGGCTGCGCAGCATCGGGCACTACACCTCGGCAGGCGGTTAGGTCGCGGCTCAACACGTGCAGTCCTCCCTCGCTGAAGGAGGATCACCATGTGGAACTGGCTGCATCGCGTGTTGGAACGCGTGACACCGAGACCGCAGTTGCCGCCGGCACCCCAGCCGATCCGCAGTGATCCGCCGGTGCTCAGGGTGATCTCAGGCGGGTTGGACACGACCTCCAGCTTCGAGCAGCTGCTCGCCCTCACGAGTCAGACCGAACCCCCACCGGTGCCGTTGACCCCAGAGGAGCATGATCGCGAAGACCTGTTGTCCGAGCGGGTGCTGGCTCACTTCCGCAAGAACCGGCCGGCGCCTTCCGCCTTGCCGGCGATCTCGCTGCAGGTGCTCAACCTGGTCGCCGAACCCGACCTCTCGCTCTCGCAACTCACCCGCGTCGTCTCGCAAGATCCCGCGTTCTCCGCGGCGATCCTCAAGGTGGCCAACTCGCCCGCGTACATGGGCGTGCAGGAAACCCAGACGTTGCGCGACGCGGTGGCGAGGCTCGGGCTCACCGAAGTGGGCCGGGTGGCTGGCATGGTGTCAGCGCGTTCACTCTTTCAACCCCAGGTGCGCAGCGAGTTCGCCGTCTTCGGCAGCCGGTGGAACGACATCTTCGCGGAGTCGGTGGCCGCCGCTCGGGGGGCCGCGTGGTTGTGCATGCGCGTCAAACGGGCCCGCAGTGATCACGCCTTCCTCGCCGGCATCCTCCACGATCTCGGCCGCTCGGTGGCGTTGCGCTCGGTCGCCGCCCTGGCGATGACCGAACACTGCTTCGAGTTGGAAGGCACCGAGATCGACCGCGTGGTCGAACGCGTGCATGTCGAAATCGGCGGAGAGCTGCATGCCGACTGGAGCCTGCCCCGCTTCTGCACCCTGGTGGCCATGCGGCATCACGAACTCAACCTGCCGGCCGATGGCGAATACGTCGACGTGCACTGCGTGCGGTTGGCCAGCGCGTTGGTGCAGTACCTCCGCCAGCCGTGGAGGGTGACGCAGGTCAAGCAGGAGATCGACCAGAGCTGCCTGGCGCTGCACCTCGACGGCTTCGCGTTGCGATCTCTGGAGACCCAGCTGCGCACCGAACTGGAGTCGGTGCTCGCGTCGTTTCATCAGCCGGCGCGCAAACGCACGGGCAGCAACTTCTAGACAAGCCGCCGCCATCGCGGCACAGCAGCGGGGTGAAGATCGTCACCTGGAACATCAACTCGATCCGCGCGCGCCTCGAACGGCTGCTCGAATACCTGAAGACCCGCTCGCCCGACGTGCTGTGTCTGCAAGAACTCAAGTGCACCGACGAGCAGTTCCCGCGCACCGAGATCGAAGCGGCCGGCTACCGCGCCGAGGTGTTCGGGCAGAAGACGTACAACGGCGTGGCGATCCTCTCGAAGCAGCCGATGACCGAGCTCACCCGCAACCTGGGTGACGGCGACGAGCAGGCGCGCCTCATCGCGGGGTCCATCGGCGGCATTCGGGTGGTCGGGCTCTACGCGCCGAATGGTCAGGCGCTCGGCGCGCCCGCCTACGAATACAAATTGGAGTGGTACGCGAAGCTGACGCGCTGGCTCGCCAGCACGAAGGGCCCGCTGCTGGTCTGCGGTGACTTCAACGTGGCGCCCGAAGACCTCGACACGTGGGACCCTGCGTTGTGGCAGGGCCAGACACTCTGCTCGCCCAAGGAGCGGGAAGCGTTCGCCGCGATGGTGAAGGCCAACTCCCTGGTCGATCTCTTCCGCGCGCGGCACCCCGAAGGCGGGCGCTTCTCGTGGTGGGATTATCGGGCCGGCGCTTTTCACAAGAATCAGGGCCTGCGCATCGATCACATCTTGGTGAGCCCCGACCTCGTCTCACGCTGCCTGCAAGTCGACGTCGATCGCGACGCTCGAAAAGGGGCTCAGCCGTCGGATCACGCGCCGGTGTGGGCGGAATTTGCGAGCGGCGAAATCGCTAGCGTCTTGGGTCGTCAGGTCTAAGGTCCGCGAGCGCAGCCGCACGTCACTCAAGAGGGGTGTACCCATATGGAGATTTCATTCGCCGGCCTGGTCTTCGGGGCGGTTGGCTGGTTCCTGCTCGTCTATGTGATCCGTGGCTTCTTCACGGTGAACCAGAACGAGCGCGTGGTGAAGACCTCGTTCGGTCGCGCGCAGCGCCTGACCACCACCACGCTCGACAACCCCATGTCCGAGTACCTGCGGCCCGATGAGCGCGAGCGCTACAACTACCCTCAGCTCTCCGTGATCCAGCCCGGCGGCCCGTACTTCAAGTGGCCCTGGGAGAAGATCTACAAGGTCTCCATCGCCACCGAGACGGTGAACCTCGCCTTCGACGCGGAAGACATCAACGCCAACCGCGGAGGCACCGAGCTCGACGCCGTCACCAAGGACCAGCTCAACATCGGCCTGGTCGGCCAGCTCCGTTTCCGCGTGAGCGATCAGAACCTCTACGCGTACATCTTCGGCGTGAAGCGCCCGCTGGTGCACGTGCTCGGCTACTTCGTGTCGATCCTCCGCCAGAAGATCGCCTCGTTCGAGGCGCCTGACACGGGCGCCAGCGGGGCGACTGCAGTGGCCGCCGCTCACGGCGCGGATCTCGCGGTCGCCGCGGGCGTGTCGATCAACGACCTGCGCAAGAACCTGCGCCTGCTCAATGAAGACATGGACAAGGGCTGCATGTCGTCGACCGCGCGCTACGGCATCGTGCTCGATGCCTCGCTCATCACCGGCATCGACCCGCCGCCCGACGTGGAGAGCGCTTTGGCCGCCATCAACACGGCGCACAACTCGGTCGGCGCCGAAGTCTCGCTGGCCCAGGCCTCGGCCGATCAGAAGCTGGTGCAGTCGCGCCGCGCCGTCGAAATTCAGACCCTCAACAGCCAGGCCGAAGTCGAGCCGCTGGTGCAGCTCGCCCAGCAGCTGGCCGACCTCAAGAAGAACGGCGGCTCGGGCGTGCTCGATGCGTACGTGCGCAACGTGAAGCTCAGCCTCTTCAGCAAAGCCAAGAACGCGTTCGTGGAGGTCAAGCCGTGAACTTCTTCATCTCGATGTTCGTCGGTTTTTTCGCCTGTCTCATCGGTGTCCCCATGGCCCTGGGCATCGCGAAGGCGTTCGGCCTCTACGTCACCATCGATGAGCGCCGCGCGAAGGTGTTCACGCTCTTCGGTGAAGTGCTCGGCACCATCAACGAGCCGGGCCTGCACTTCTTGTGGGCGAAGCTCGGCATCAAGGCCGCGCTCATTCCGCTCTTCGGCAAGGTGCACTCGGTCGATCTGCGCCTCGACCAGGAGTACCTGCGCAGCCAGCCGGTCAACTCGGAGGAAGGCGCTCCGATGGGCATCGGCATCTGGTACGAGATGTACGTCGCCGAGCCGGTGTCGTTCATCTTCAAGAACGCCGACCCGCGCGGTTCGATGCGCGCCAACGTCAGCAACGCCGCGGTGCGGACGCTCTCGAACATGAAGCTGGGTGACATGCTCGAGACCCGCCACGTGATGAGCCAGGCGGTGCGCAACGAAGTGACGCCGCGTTCGGCAGAGTGGGGTTACCAGCTCGGCTCCGTCTACATTCGCAAGGTGCACTTCCGCGACGTCGCGATGATCCGCGGCATCGAAGAGAAGGTCGTCAACCGCCTGCGCCAGGTGACCTCGGCCATCAGCCAGGACGGCCACAACCAGGTGAACATCATCAAGTCGTCGGCAGACAGTAAGGCCGCCGCCGAGTTCGCCCGCGCCGCCGCGCAGCGCCCCTTCATCGTGGGCAAGGCGCTGCAGGTGATCGCCGCCGATCCCGAGGTGATGGAGGCGATGTTCGAGCTGCTGGAGACGCAGAAGCTGCTCGACAGTGGCGCACCGGTAACGCTGCTGCCCCAGGGCTCGGGTGCGGCGCAGATGTTGATGCCTCTGCTGGCGGCGCAGAACAACCGCTAGCCTCTTCAGTCAGGCTGCATCACACGGAATGTGGTTGCAGGTGCGGCACGCCGTCGTACCTGTTGTGCATGAATACTGAGCTTCGAGTCATCAGCGAAGGAACGGCGGAGCTTCAGCTCCCTCACGCTTGCCCGACGTGCGCAGGCGCCCTGGAACTCCGAATTTCGGCCGATGGCGTGAGGAGCTTCTGCGCCATCTGCCACACCATCGGCCGGCCGCGCCTGCAGCAGTACGAGCAGGGCGGCTTCGTGCTCGATTTCCGCGACGTGGGATCCGCCTGAGCCTTCAGCGGTCGAGGCGCTTGTGGCCTTCGAACACCGTCAGCACCAGGCATTCCCGCTCCGTCACGCAGTAGACGATTCGGTAGCAATAGTCGCCGATCGCCGAATCGCGCGCTCAGCCGCTTCGATACGGCAGCGTCTGAGTGAACTCGCCCTGCCTCTGCGTCGGAGAGCCCCTCGTTCACGGCTGCGACGAAACGAGGGCGGCCGTTCTGGGTCACCACGAGGGGGGCTCCGCCTTCACCCACCTTGCGCAACCACTCCGCCGCCTGCGCCTTGAATTCACTGACCGGGACAAAGTTCTCGGAGATCCGAACGGGTTTCATAGGTCCACCTTTGGTATCAAAAAGAGACCCTTTGTGGACCTGCCCACAAGCCGCTGTCAGACCGCCTCGCTCTGACTGGCCAGGAGGAACTCGTGAGTCCGCATCGCGGGGATCTTCCAGGCAGACGAACCGGGTGACTCGCGATCGCTCGACACCGCGTCGACCTTCGCCAGCGCGTCGATCACCGACTGGTTGATGCGGAAGTTCTTGATGGGCGTCGTCACCACGCCGTCTTCGATGAGGAACGTGCCGTCACGGGTCAACGCGGTGATGGCCAGCGTCTTCGGGTCGACCACGTTCGAGTACCAGAAGCGGGTGACCAGCACGCCGCGTTTGATGCCGGTGAGCAGCTGCGCGCGCGATGACTGACCGGGCGCCAGCTCGAACCCGGTGTACGAGCCGGTGGGCTCCAGCTTCTGCTGCTTCGCCCAGTAGCGCGAGACGGCCAGTGACTCGAGCACGCCCGCGTTCACCCAGGTGCGCGGGGCGAGCGCGAGGCCTTCTCCATCCCACGGCAACATCGGGGTGGTGCGTGGATCAGAGGTGAGCGTGATGAGCTCGCTCACCAGCTTCTGACCCAGCTTGCCGCTGAACGCCGAGCGGCCTTCGTCGACGGCGCGGCGATCGAGTGAGCTGGTGAAGTACTCGAAGAGTTCGCCCACCGCGGCGGGCTCGAGCACCACGGTGTAGCGGCCCGGCTCCAGCGTCTTCGGCCTCGCCGAGGCGATGGCTTTTTCGGCCGCGATCCGGCCCACCGCGGCGAAGTCGAGCAGCGCGCGTTGACGGGTGCTCAGCGTGCTCCAGCCCGAGCCGGTGCCGTCTTTCGTGCGCGCGGTGACCGAGAAGTCGGCGTCGGTGAAGGGCTGCGCGAGCGAGGCGCCTGCCGAGGTCACGAGTGCGGTCATCCCGTCCCAGACCTGAAGGAAACCCGCGGTGAGGAGATCTTTCTCGCGCGACGGCGCGAGCGCCTGGGTGATGCCTTCGGCTCTGCCTTTCGCATCGAGTCGCGAGAGGGCGTCGTCGCGCAGGGCGCTCTTCGCCACCTTGCTGGGGCCCAGCACCGGCATGGTCTCAGGCAGCTCGGGTGAGAGGCGCGCGATGGCGAGCGTTCGTTCGACCAGGCCGCGCAAGGAGGCGGCGTCGGTCTGGTTGCTGTTCGCCGAGGCGGACCGCAGCCCCAGCTGGACTGACAACGACACGCTCAGCTCGTCGATCTCACCGGAGGTGGTGATCTCGTTGCGGGCAAAGCGGGTGTGCGCACGGTGCGTGGCCCACACGGCGACGGCGGCCTCAGCTTTCGGCTCGAGGCTCTTCACCACCGCCAACACCGACTTGCCCAACGCGAGGATCTGCGGCTCGGTGATCATCTCAGCCGCCCTTCTTCGACGCGGAGTTGATCACCGACACACCGCGAAACCGCGCTGGCGGGCAGGCGTGGCTGACCGGGTTCGACTGCATCGGCTCTCCTTTGCCGTCATCGAAGGCCGAGCCCATGCGCACGCTCGAGGGGCCTCCGAGGAGATCGCAGCTCTTCCAGAAGGCGGGCGTGTTCGATTGGTAGCCTACGTCTTTGAGCGAGCGGGTGACCTTGCCCTTCTTCACTTCGAAGAACATCTGGCCGGTGAATTGGAAGTTGTAGCGCTGGTGATCGATGGACCAGCTGCCGGTGCCCACCACGTAGATGCCGTCGTCGGTCGCCTTGATCAGGTCCAGCACCGAGAGATCTTTTTCACCGGGCGCCAGCGAGACGTTGGGCATGCGTTGAAAGGGCACCGAGGCGTGGTCTTGCGCGTAGCTGCAGCCGCGCGAGGCCTTCTCGCCGATCCAGCCCGCTTGCTCGCGGGTGGTCTGGTAGCCGACGAACTTTCCCTTCTCGACCAGGTTCCAGCGCTGCGTGCGAACCCCGTCGTCATCGTAGCCGCAGGTGGCGAGGCCTCCGGGCGTGGTCTTGTCGGCGTAGAGCGTGACGAGGGGCGCTGCGTATTGCGTGCCGAGCGTGTCGATGGTGGCGAACGAGGTACCCGCCATGTTCGCTTCGTACCCCAGCGCCCGATCGAGCTCGGTGGGGTGGCCGACCGACTCGTGGATGGTGAGCCAGAGATTGCTGGCGTCGAGGATGAGGTCTTTTTTTCCCGGCTCCACGCTCAAGGAGTTGAGCTTCTGCACCGCTTCTTCTGCGACGCGCGTGGTGTCTTCGAGGAAGTGGCTCGTCTCGAGGTGCTCCCAGCCTGCCTGCAGCGGCTGGCCGTCCCAGCTGCGGCTGACGAACTCGCCGGTCGTCGGGTGAATGGCGGTGGCGGAGTAGTCGGGGCCGATGCGCGTCTGGCTCTGTTCGATCAACGCGCCGTCGGAGGAGGCGAAGAGCTTCCACTCGAGGCGGGTGCTCAACGAGGCTTCGCAGAAGTTGATGCCCTTCACGGCGCGGAGCTTTTCGCAGACGGCGAGCAACAACTCGGCTTTGTCTGCGACGGGGATCTTGAAGGGATCTTTCTGCAGCGGCGTTTGCCAGACGTCGACGTGCGCGGGGTTGGGGGCGAGCTCGACCTTCCTGGTGATCACCGCAGCGTTGGCTTTGGCCAGCGCACAGGCGACCTGGGCGAGGCGGGCGCCTTCTTTCACCGTGACCACGGGGGAAGAGGCGAAGCCCCAGGCGCCGTTGACCAACACTCGCACGCCGACTCCGAAACGTTCGGCGTCGTTGATGGATTCGACGTGGTCGTCGCGGACTCGTACGCCTTCGTCGCGCCGGCGGTGGATGCGCAGGTCGGCGTAGGAGGCTCCGGCTCGCTTTGCGGCATCGAGCGTGGCGGCGATCACGTTGAGGTAGGTCGCGTCGGCGACCAGGCCTCTGGCGTGCGCGAGGGCAGGGGCGAGAGTGAGCGCGGCTGTGGCCTGGAGGAGTGACCGTCGGCTGAGATGCATTTCGTGACGCCCTCACCCGACCCTCTCCCAAAGAGGGAGAGGGAAAGAGTTTCAGAAGCCGGCCCAGATGAAGTCGAGCGTCGGCAGGATGTTGTTGCTGCGCACGCGCGTGCGTTCGCTGAAGCCATCAGCGCGCGTGGTGACCTGCGTCGCGCCTTGATCGTAGTTGGCGAACAACGCGCCCACCGTGATGCGGCTGTACTGGAAGACCGCGATGTCCAGCCCGAGGTGGGCGGTGAAGATGAACGGTGAAATGGCCGCCACCGGGCCCAGGTTCTGGCCTTCGACCTCCAGGTTTCCCTGCTGGCCGGTCACGTAGAGGTTCACCTCACCTCTCAGGCGCAGGCGATCACCGAACGCGTGATCGTAGGCACCGCCGAGCCGCCCGCAGAAACCGGTGAGCGGCGCTGCGAAGAGGATCTCGAGCGGCGCGAGGAACGAGTTCATCGGCGTCGCGTTGTTCGGCCCCAGGGGAATTCTCAGCGCCCCATCGATGCGCACGGTGAGCACGTCGTTGGTGAAGAAGTCACCCGACGCCAGCAACCCGACGCGCGGAATCAGCATGAAGCCGATGTCGTTGGGGCTGGTCGCCCAGGTGGGGAAGAAGAAGCCCTTCATCAACCGCATGCCGAAGGTGGGCATCAGCAGCCCCGCCTCTGCGGTGAGCCGCACGCCCATGGGCAGCTGCCCCTCGGCCACCGGCGGCTTCAAGATCGCGAAACGCGCGTCGAGGTGAGGCGCGACGAAGAAGAGCAGCGGGTTGGCCTGCAGCTCGAACCGATTGTGAAACGCGATGCGCAGCGGGTTGAAGATGCCCACGCTGTAGCTGCCGCGATTGCCGACGTCGGCGGTGTCGCGCGCGGGGCGGGGCGTGGCGAGCGCCGTGGTGGCCACCAGCACCAGAAGGAGTGCTCTCATGGCAGCACCCACGTTCCCACCACCGGTGCGTGATCAGAGAGCCGCGACGGGTCACCCACGATGCCCAGCCGACCGGGTTCCTGCAGCACATCGGTGCTCGCCCACGTCTCCCCCTTGCGGATGAAGAGGTAGTCGAGCGTGCGGTTCCACCTTCCGGGCACTCCTTCGTCATTGACGCCATCGGGGCCCAGCACGGTGTGCGTGAAGAACGGCTGCTGCGCGGTCTCTCCGATGCCGTAGCGCGCGAGGGGAATCGACGGCTCGTAGTCGTCGTAGAACGGCTTCATCACCGACGGCGTGTACGGCGGCTGCTCGTATTCGGTGCCCTTGCTGCTGGCGCGTTCGTCGATGAAGCCGGCCAGCCGCAGCTTGCCTTCGCAAGACTCAGGCGTGCCGGCCTCTGCTTTTTCATCGCAAACGGGAGGCAGCTCGTTGAAGTCGCCGCCGATCACCCACGGCATCGTCTCTTCTTGGAGCACGTCGTAGACCTGCTTGATCTGCTTCTGCTTGGTGCCGTCGAAGTCGTACGCCTCGGTGTGCACCACGTAAGCCGCGACAGTGCGATCACCCAGATTGATCTCGGCGCGGCCGATAGCGCGCTTGATGTAAAAAGTCGCCGTCAGGCCATCTTGATCGGTGCGATCGACCTGGCGAATGCGCTCGGCTTTGGTGATGGGGTAACGCGAGAAGATGGCGTTGCCCAGGGTGATGCGGCCGACGCCTTCCGACGGCACGTAGCGCGCGTTCCACGTCTCATCGAACGTGGCGTACTGGAGGTTGGTGTTCTCCAGGAGGAAGCGCACCTGATCGATGTACGCGCTGCGTTTGCTGTCGACCTCGATCTCCTCGGCCATGAAGATGTCGGGGTCGTATTCCTTGATGAGCGCGGCGACCTTGGTGAGGCAGTCGGTCGTCTCAGCCTCGGTGAGCTGAACGCGGTCGCCCCAGAAGTCGAACCAGAAGTCGACGCGGCAGGCGCCGTACTTGACGTTCCACGCCATCACCTTGAGGCCGATGGGGTTCGCCACCGGAGCAGGGTGTTCGGCGTTCGCCTTGTAGCGGGGCACTTCTTCCCGGGTGAAGTTCATCGGGTCGGCCACCCACTCACAGGAGGCCAGCAACGGGACCAACAGCAGGAGCTTTCGCATCGCCGTCGCATGGTACCGCCGCAACGTCATGTCAGTGGCGAAACCTCCAAGTGCGGGGTGAGGACCTAGTTCCGGCGCCGCCGCCGAATCAAAGCAAGCCCGAGCAAAGCCAGCACGCCCGAAGGAGCACCCGAGCAACCACTCCCCGTGACCTCCCACGCTTCATGCCCGCTACCACCGTCAGGCTCGGTCACCGCGACAGGCTCGGGCTGTTGAACCACCGAGCCCGCATCGGAACCGGCGTCGGAACCCGCATCAGGAGCAGGCACCACGACCTGACCCGCATCCACCTCAACCTCACCCGCGTCGATCTCCGAAGAGCCCGCATCGACACCCGCATCGAACCCGGCATCGCGCACGCCCGCGTCGACCACCGCGCCGGCATCAGGCAGCACCACCACACCGGCATCCGGATCCGCCGGCGGCACATACGTGCTGCCCGCGCTCACCAGCGTGACGGTGACGCGAAGCTGCGTGGGCATGTACTTCGCCGACTCCGTCGCGCCGACGTTCTCCGGCGAAGGCTTGCCGTTGCTGGTGTCCTTCAAGATGAGCGCGATGTTGCGCACGCCCTGGGCCCAGTTCACCGAGGCGTATTGGTAGAAGCTCGTGAACGGCGTGGTCCACGTGTACACGCCCGTCGTGGTGTACGCGGGCGCCTGGTTGGTGCACGCGTAGCTGGGCGAGCCGTCGAAGCAGATCTGAAACCGGGTCGCGATGTTGGTGGGCTTGGTGAAGACCTCGAGCCGAACGACCGCGGTGCCGTGCGAGTAGTCGACCGGCGTGGTCCAGTTGGAAGGCGAGCCCGGCAACGGCGGCAGCACGTAGTGCGAGTCGTGCGTGGTCGTCCCTGAGTGGGTGTACGTGACTTCGGTGACCACCACCTGCGCGGCGAGACTGGTCGTCGCGAGCGTCAACAAACTGAGGAGCGCAATTCGCATGGGCCGTTCTCTCCCATTTCGCGCTCAGCCTGTGCACCCGTCACCCGGGCAGGAACGAACAGAGGGGAAAGGTGTGCCTACTCCGCGCCCATGGAGGTCTCGCCGCCCGCGCGCTTGAGGCCGAGCGACTTCATCTTCTTGTAGAAGTGGCCGCGCTCGAGATCGAGCAGCCGCGCCGCTTCGGTGGCGTTGTCGCGGCTGAACGACAACGCGCCGAGAATGATCTCGCGCTCGGCTTCTTCCACCTGGTCCCTGAACGTTTTGTCCGCGCGGTAACGCGGCATCGGGAGCGAGGGGGGCGGCGTGATGACCGGCGCGGCCCCTTCCACCACCGGAGCGCTGGAAGCAGCCGGGCTGGTGCGGCGGCGAGGCAACAGCGCGTCGGCCTCTGCACCCGTGACGAGCGGGCCTTCACACAGAATGGCCAGGCGCTCGACGAGGTTGCGCAGCTCGCGCACGTTGCCCGGGTAGTCGTAGGCGGTCATGCGGGCCATCGCCTCGGGGAGCAGGCGCAGCGTCTTGCGGCCGTTCTTCCGGCACGACTCCTCGAGGAACGCGTCGATGAGCGGGCCGAGATCTTCCCTTCGTTCACGCAGCGGCGGCGAGTGCAGCTGCACCACGTTCAAGCGGAAGTAGAGATCTTCGCGGAAGCGACCGGCTTGCGTCTCGGCTTCGAGATCCTTGTTGGTCGCGGCGATCACCCGCACGTCGACCTTGATGGTCTCGGTGCCACCCACGCGCTCGAGCTCACCTTCCTGCAGCACCCGCAGCAGCTTGGCCTGCATCTGCGCAGGCATGTCGCCGACTTCGTCGAGGAACAGGGTGCCGCCATCGGCCAGCTCGAACTTGCCGCGCCGCGCGCTGACCGCGCCGGTGAATGAACCCTTCTCGTGCCCGAACAGCTCCGACTCGATGAGCTCGTGCGGCACCGCCGCGCAGTTGAGCTTCACGAACGGGCCCGTCTTGCGCTTGCTGTGCTGATGAATCGCGCGCGCGATGAGCTCCTTGCCGCTGCCGTTCTCGCCGGTGATGAGCACGCGGCCTTCTGACGGCGCGGCCCGCTGGATGAGGGCGTAGATGCGCTGCATCGCGGCGCCCTGGCCCACCATGTCGAAGCGGCCCACCTCGGCGCGCAGCGTCTGCAGCTCCTCCACCACCTTCTGGTGCTCCAGCGCGTTCTTGAGCGCGAGCAACATGCGATCACGCGAGATGGGCTTCTCCAGGAAGTCGCGCGCGCCCAGCTGCGTCGCCTTGACCGCGGTGTCGATGGTGCCGTGGCCGGACATCATGATCACCGGCAGCTCCTTCTTGAGCTCCCGCATCTTCGACAAGGCGGTCAGCCCGTCCATGTCGGGCATCTTCACGTCCATCAACACCGCGTCGACCGGCCGCGCAGCGAGCACGTCGAGGGCCACCTTCGCGCCTGACGCGAGCTCCACGTGGTAGCCCTCGAGCTGCAGCGCCTGGCTCAACGTCAGCAGAATGTTCCGTTCATCATCGACGACGAGGACCGTGGCCGGCATGGGGTGCTCCAGGCGTGCTGCAGGGTGGTGTGGCTATTCTGCCGCGCATCAGACGCGGGTGCTGGGGTGCATTGGAAGACGTGTGCCAATGCCCGCACGGGCTGATTCGTCTTGGGGATCAAGGCTTTCGCCTTGAGGCACCACGGAATGGCAGGTAAGGGGGGCGGGTTGACGCACACCGCCACGGAGGCCGGAATCATGGTCAAGACCCTTAGAATCCTCGGAATGTCAGCGGCGCTGCTCGCCCTGGCCGGTTGTCCCCCCACGTACCCGAAGTGCGAGAGCGACGATCACTGCAAGGACAAGGGCGAGGTCTGCGTTCAGGGCCAGTGCCAGGAGTGCGCGACCGACGCGAACTGCAAAGAAGGCTTCGTGTGCGACGCCAACAAGTGCGTGCCCAAGCCGGAGTGCACGGGCGACACGGGCTGCGGCGAAGGCAAGAAGTGCAAGCAGGGCAAGTGCGCGGTCGCCACCGAGAGCAAGCCCGAGTGCAGCGCCGCCGATGACTGCCCCTCGGGTCAGGGCTGCACCAACGGCAAGTGCGTCGCCAGCAACGTGAGCACGGCGTGCACGTTCGAGCCGGTTCGTTTCGACTTCAACGAGTACAACTTGAACAGCACCGTGCAGTCGACGCTCGCGTCGTACGCAGACTGCATCAAGAAGGGCAGCCTGCGCTTCACCCTCGAAGGTCACGCCGACGAGCGCGGCACCGACGAGTTCAACATGGTGCTCTCGCAGAAGCGTGCGGCCTCGGTGCGCAAGTACCTGGTCGACCTCGGCGTCTCGGGCGGCGCGCTGGACACCGTCGGCTACGGCGAGAACAAGCCGGCGTCGAATGGCAGCGGCGAAGACGCGTGGGCGACCAACCGCCGCGTCGAGTTCAAGAAGCGCTGATTCGCGGCGTGGAGCGGGTGCAGAGGTAGCCCGCTCCCACGAAGCTCGCGAAGGCCAGTGAGAAGACTCCGGCTCGGGGCTGGAGCAGCGCTTCACTCGCGGTCAGCACGACCTGCAGTGGATCGGTGATCAGCTCCCAGCTGTTGAGGCGCTCGAAGCGGCCGAGGAAAACACCCACTCCGCACAGCAGCACCGCGGCGCTCACCAGCGCGGCGGCGAGGTGTGGCCCGCAGCGGGTTCTCAACTCGGCGTGCACCCGCGAGAGGGAGTCCCAGCCCAGCAGGCAACCGGCCCAGGCGAAGCTCGCCAGGAAGAGCACGTCGAACCACATCGGCACCGGTGGGCGCGCTTTGAGGTGAATGAGATCGGTCAGCAGGTAGGGCGCGTTGGGGAAGAAGGCCAGCCAGCTCAGGAGCAGCGGCCAGAAGAAGACGCCGCGGCGCGTGAAGCGCAGGGTGGTGGAGAGCAGCCACGGCACCCAGGCGAGGAAGAGGTTCCACCAGAGGAAAACGAAGCGCGGGCCGACGAGGGTGGATCGGGCGGTCCAGAGGATCAGCGCCAGGACGGACACAGCGACGAGGGCGAAAGACCGCGTTGACGTGTCTGCGTCGCCGCGTTCGGCGGTGGGGGAGGGCATTTCACTTGGTGAATGCAAAAGAGTTACCTCTCCCTGCGACCGCGGGGAGAGGTCGGCCAGCGAAGCGGGCCGGGTGAGGGGCGTGCTCGAATTGGCCCCTCACCCCGACCCTCTCCCCGCTTCGCAGGGCGAGGGAGCTACCTTCTCACTCGTCTTCGCGGCACGAACGCAGCGACCTGCGGCTCATCGCCCGATGCGCGCGCCATCAAACAGATCTGCGAGATGCGTGGACCAAACCGTTCCCAGCGCGACTCGCCCGTTCCCTTCACCGCGAGGAACTCTTCCTTCGTGGTGGGCAACGCCGCCGCCAACGCGAACAGCGTCGCGTCATTGAAGATGATGAACGAAGGCACGCCGAGATCCTGAGACAGCTCCCGCCGCCAGCGTTTCAGCTCCTCCGCCGCGAGCGCCGAATACTTCTCCGGCAGCGCCCGCACGTTGCTCACCGCGCTGGCCGCCTTCGCAGGCCGGGCGATCAGCTTCGGCCCCACGCAGACATCACACGAGCCGCACGACTGGCTGAACGGCACCTCTTCCCCGAAGTACCGCAGCACGAACGCGCGCCGGCACCGCTTGGTGTACGCGTAGTCCGTCATGCGCTTGAGCAGCAGCAGCGCGTTGCGTTCTTGTTCACGCAGGCGGCTCAGGTCGACACCGAGCTGACTCCACGAGTCGTGCTTGAGCACGCTGATGGACCGGCCCGAGAACGGCCGCTGCACCGTCACGATCGCGCTGCGCTCGAGCAGCGTGAGCGCATGCCGCACCCGCTCTTCATCGAGGCCACACTTCCGCGAGAGCAGGTACAGCTCCATCGTCTGTTTCACGCCGGGCGAGGCGCCTGAGTTGAGCGCGGTGAGCAACGCCTTCGCTTCAGCGCTGCGCGGCTGGTGCAACATGCCCGACGGCTGCACGGTGATCCCGTAGCGGCCTTCACCTCGGCCTGCGCGAGAGATGGCGCCTTGCCGCTCGAGGATCTTCAGCGCCGCGGACACCTCGAACTCCGACGCGCCGACCTGACCTGCGAGCAGGTGCACGCCGCGATCGAACGTGTCCATGTTGCGCAGCACGTTCCACAGATCGACGAACAGCGTCTCAGGCGGGTGGTTGCCCTGAATCAACCGCTCCTGCGTGAAGACGTCAGCGTGGTTGAACAGCAACACGGCGCGGCTCGGGTTACCGTCGCGGCCGGCGCGGCCGATCTCCTGGTAGTAGGCCTCGACCGCCTTCGGAATGCCGGCGTGCGCCACGAAGCGAATGTCGGGCTTGTCGATGCCCATGCCGAACGCGTTGGTGGCCACCGCCACGGAGTTCGGCTTCGACATGAAGGCCTCCTGCGCCTTGCGCCGCGCGTCGTCCTCCATGCCTGCGTGGTAGAGCACTGCGGGCACGTCTTCCTTCACCAGGTGCTCGTGGATGACCTCGGCCTGCTTGCGCGTGTTGCAGTAGACGACCCCGCTGCCTTCTTCGGCCAGTGACACACACAGCGCGCGTTTGTCGGCGTCGCCGGTGACCGTGGCCACCTCGAGGAAGAGGTTCGGGCGATCGAAACCCGCCACCGACACCTGCGGATCTTTCATCAGCAGCACGCGCACGATGTCGTCGCGCACTTCGGGCGTCGCTGTAGCGGTCAGCGCGACCGTACGCGGCGGCCGCAGGCGTTTTCGCACCTGGCCGAGCATCGCGTAGTCGGGCCGGAAGTCGTGACCCCACTGCGAGATGCAGTGCGCTTCGTCGATGGCGTAGAGCGCCAGCCGGGCTTCTTGCAGCGCGTTGATGAAGCCCTCGCTGCGGAAACGTTCGGGCGCCACGTAGACGAGCTTGTATTCACCCTGCCGCATGCGCTGCTGGCGGTTGGCCCGCTCGGAGTCGCTGAGCGTCGAGTTGATGTACGTCGCCGCGATGCCGCGCGCCTGCAGCGAGTCGACCTGATCCTGCATCAACGCGATCAACGGCGAGACCACCACCGTGACGCCGTCGAGCAGCATCGCCGGCAGCTGGTAGCAGAGTGACTTGCCGGCGCCGGTGGGCATCACCACCACCGCGTTGCGCCCGGAGATGACGTTGGAGATCACCTCCGCCTGGCCGTGACGAAACGAGTCGAGCCCGAAGTGCTTCTTGAGCCCTGCCAACATCTCACTGAAGTACGGCAGGTCTGCTGACACTGCGCGCATATGGTCTCTCCTCCGCTCGGGCGTCAATACTCATGGTGATTGCAGGCGAGCGGAGAACCCCGGCTCGTCGCCCTTGATGAGGCCGCGAGCGAGCATGGAGACGAACCCCGTCTCGCCCACCACGATGTGATCGAGCAGCCGCAGGCACAACAACCGCGCGCCTTCTCGCAGCTGGCGGGTCAACGCCACGTCCTGCACGGAGGGCTCTGGATCTCCGGACGGGTGGTTGTGGAGCAGCACGATGCCCGTCGCCCGCGCCGTGATCGCCGGGGCCAGCACCTCCCGGGGATCGACGTGGCACTGATCGATGCTCCCCACCGCCACGCAGGCATGCCGGAGCAGCACGTTGCGGCTGTTGAGGCACAACACGTGGAACTCTTCGCGTCGTGCGCCGACCAGCTGTTTGCGCGCCCACTCGTAGATGCCCTGGGGCGTCTGCAGCCGAGGCCGCTCTTCCACCGCGGCGTGCAGGCGCCGGGCGAGCTCGCCTGCGGCCAGCACGCGAGACGCTTCTTCCGCCGAGAGCTGGCGGAACTCGATCAACGCCTCGGGTGACTCGGTGAGCAGGGCCTTCAGACCCTGTTCGACCAGGCTCGCCGCGCGGGTGAGCTCTTCGCCTCCCAGCAGCACGCCGATGAGCTCGGCATTGCTCAGCGCCCGGGCGCCCAATCGCAAGAGCCGTCGTCGCGCTTCTTCAGCGGCGCTCGGTCCGCTGCCTTCCAGATTCGTCAGCCAGTCACCATCCATCGCCCCACCCCCAAAGGGCATCCAGAGCAACGGGTATGCCGCAATCCCCGCGAGCGGAGGCCTCAGGACGCAGGCTCTCCAGAGAGAGGGAGCGCGGATGCTCCGTTTCCGTTCTCATTTATGGTGAGGTGAGGCGTGGTCTCCACTGCACGCATCCCTTCCAATTGTGCGACCTGCCAGAAAGCCGGCTTCCTGGAGGTCGGCCAGGAGCTCGCCGACGGTCAGCTCAAGTGGTTCGAGCGCTTCAGCTGCGCCTGCGGTCACGGCTTCGAGACGGGCGGGGCGGGGCTGCCTGCCCAGGGGCTGCGCAAGTCGATCATCACCCAGTCGGGGCGCGCCGAGGTCTGGGTGGATGATGCGAAGAAGGTGGCCCAGGTGCTCACGCTGCTGGTGAAGGGGCTGGGTGTGCCTGAAGCCGAAGCGAAGAAGCGCATGGCGAAGTTGCCGGCCCTCGCCTTCGAAGGCACTCACGCCGAAGCGACGTTCATCTCACTGGCCCTGGAGAAGGGCGGGGTGATCGGCCGCGTGGTCAATCACCTGCCGAGATGATCGCGTCGGCTTCGGCCCATTGCAGTTCGCTGAACACGCGCACACCGTTTTCCTGCAACACGCGGGTGGTCTCTCCCACCTTGCCCGGCAGCTTCACCTTGCTGAACGAGCCGTCGTAGATGAAGCCGCTCCCGCACGACGGGCTGCCTTCTTTGAGCACCGCGACTTCAATGTGATGTTCACGGGCCAGGCGAAGCGCTTCGGCGGCACCGCGCGTGAAGGCCGCGGTCACGTCGAGCCCGGTGTCGGTGAGCACGCGGCCATCGGGTTGCTGTTCGGCCGGCGGCCGGGGCACCGACAGCCCACCTTCGACTTCGGGGCATACCTTCACCACGCGGCCTTCGGCCAACCAGCGCGCCAACACTTCGTCCTGCGAGCCCTTCTCACGGCCATCGAAGCGCACCCGCTCACCCAGCAAGCAGGCGCTGATGAGCACCTTCTTCACCCGCGTGACGCCTTCTCGACGAGGTCCCACAGCGGCGCGCCTTCGAGCGCCACGCCCAGGGGTGCACGTTCGGTGGCCGCGAACAGGATCGCCGAAGCGAGCTCGGCCAGCTTGATCGGCTGATACTTCTTGAGGCCCAGCAGCTTCGTGAGCGCGCCCATGCCGGGGATGAAGACGCCTTCCCGATCGGCGAACGCCGAAGGCCGGAAGATCGTGTACGGAATTCCGCTCGAGGTGACGATGCGCTCGGCTTCGGCCTTGGCCTTCAGGTACGCACCACGCGGGCTGCCGGCGCCCACGCTCGAGAGCAGCACGAGGTGATCGACCGTGCCGCTCGCTTTCGCTGCGTCGACCAGCTGCCGCGTGGTGCCGATGTCACTCGACTCGTACGTGTCGCCCGAGGCGAACCGCTTCTTCATGGTGCCGATCAACTGCACCACGGTGGTGCACCCCTTGAGCGTGTCGGCGAGTTTGGGATCGGAAAGTTCGATCGCCGCGACGGGGCGGGCGCCCAACCGGCCCGCACTCTTCGGCCGCGCATGCGCGAGCACGTCGACCTGGCGTTTCGCGGCCAACTCCAGCAGCGCCTGGCCCACTGCACCCGTCGCTCCCGCTACGAAGACGTGACGTTTCGACATTTTTTCCGCTCCTTCAGGGGCTGTTCCGTATTGTGGCATCGCACATTTCCAATGGAGGCTTCATGCGACGTTCCGCGAAAATCATCTTGATTGCTGTAGCTCTGCTTGCGACGCCCGTGCTGGCCGACGACGCGCCTGCCGCGGGTTCTGACACGCCCACCGAGAGCACCTGGCGCCGCTCGGGTGCGTTGCTCGATCGTTCACCGCAGCGCCGCTCGCAGATGCTCTCGATCTTCCTCGGCCTGCCGTACGGCTACTTTTACTACGGCTTCCCTTTCGGCGTGAGCGGCCGCTACCTCATCCCCATTCTTCACGACGGCTTCCTCCCCTCGGTCAACGACTCGTTCAGCATCGAGTTCGGCCTGGACCTGAGCGGCGCGGTGGGCACTCGTTTCTATCCAATCCTCGGTATCCCGGTGGAGGTGATGTGGCAGTTCCACTTCACCCAGAAGTTCTCCGCGTACGCGAAGGTCGGCGTGGTGCTCGAGATCAACTTCGTGCCGTACGTGTGTAACGTGGGCAGCATCTATTGCCGCGGCGGCGCGGTCAGCGCCTCGCCCATCGGCAACGTGGGCCTCATGTACAAGTTCAGCGACAAGGTCTCCTTCCGCGCTGAAGTCGGCTACCCCTGGGTCAAGGTCGGGCTCGGCTTCGACATGTGAGGCCTCCGTGCTGAAAAGAGCAGGCCTTTCGTGGGTTTGAAAGGACCTCGGCCTGCAACGAATCAATGCGCTCGGGTGCGCTGCCCGCTATACGCCGCCGACGTTCATGAGTTCGTTCATCCTCGGAATGAAGGTGAAGTACCTGCCCCAGCCGGAATGGGGCGTCGGGCACCTCGTGTCAGTCGAGGAAGGTGGCGCGCGCGCGGTGGTGATGTTTCCCGGCCGCGAGAATGGCGAACCGCTCACGGTCTCCACCCGCGGCGGCGTGTTGCAGCCCTGGCCGCTCGAGCCCGGCCAGCTGGTCAAGACCTTCAAGGGCAAGACCGGCGTCATCCTTCGTGAAGAAGAAGGTGGCCGGGGGCTGCGCCGGTACGCCATCAAGTTCGAAGACGGCAAAGAAGCCGAGTACCCGGAGACCGAGTTCAAGGCGCTGCCGCCCAAGCCCGATCTCCTGACGATGCTCAAGGAGGGGCGCGCGGCTGACGCGAAGAACTTCCTGCTCCGCCGCTCTGCGCTGCAGCTCGATGACGAGCGCCGCAACGATGCGCTGGGCGCGTTGCTCGCCTCACGCGTGATGGTCAAGCCGCACCAGGTGGGCGTGGTGCAGCGCGTGTTGTCGTCGCACCGGCCGCGCTTCGTGCTCGCCGATGAAGTCGGCCTGGGCAAGACCATCGAAGCGGGCATGATCTTCTCGGCGCTGCGCCTCGCGGGTCTGGGCCGCCGCGTGCTCGTCGTCGCGCCGAGCCACCTCACCGTGCAGTGGTTGGTCGAGCTCTTCCACAAGTTCAACCACCTGTTCACCTTGATGGACACGGACCGCTACGAGCAGTCGCTCGACGAGCAGCCGACCGTCTCGCCGTGGTCGCGCTTCAACTTCATCGTGACCAGCCTCGAGCTGCTCCAGCGCTCCGAGCAGTACCGGAAAGAAGCGGGCGACCCCTCGGCGCACTGGGATCTGGTGATCATCGACGAGGCGCACCACCTCAAGGGCGAGAAGGCCTACGAAGCGGCGCAGGCACTGGCGCGCAACTCGTGGGGCCTGCTGCTGCTCACCGCCACGCCGATGCAGCTCGACCCGGCGGAGTACCAGGCGCTGCTCTCGCTCATCGATCCGCTCACCGCGCCGACCGCCAAGGAGTTCGAAGCGCGGCTGGAGCGGCAGGAAGAATTGTCGAACGCGCTGCGTGCGCTGATGGCCGGCAAGTCGACCAAGGCCTCGGTGAAGGAGCTCGCCAAGAAGTTCCCCAAGGACGACGCGCTGCAGGAGATCGAAGACGGCGACGAGATGTTGCTGCACCTCGCCGAGACGTACTCGTTGTCGGATCGCCTCATTCGCAACCGGCGCGCGACGGTGGGTGGTTTCTCTGCGCGCAAGCTGCACGTGCACCCGGTGGCGATCGCGAAGGACGAGCTCGACGCGCGTGACGCGGCGCTCACCCAACTGGCCAAAGACGGCACCGTGCGTGGTGCGGCGTTGGCGAACCTGGTGCGCCGGCTCGAGTCTTCACCCGCGGCCTTGCTCTCGGCCCTGCGCGACAACCGGGCGCTGGCGGGCATGAAGCTGACGTTGCCCGACAAGGACTCCAAGTTCGGCGCGTTCGTGAAGGTGCTGCGGGGCATCTGGGCGAAGGAGCCGCGCGCCAAGGTGCTCGTCTTCACCGAAGCGCGTGACACGCTCGAGAGCCTGCAGTCGAAGCTCCGGCTGGAGCAGGTCGAGGCGCTCGCGTACCACGGTGAACTCGCCCTGGCCGAACGTGACCGGCAGGTGGCCCGCTTCCGCGATCCCGATGGTCCGCGCGTGTTGCTCTCGACGGAAGTCGGCGGTGAAGGCCGCAACTTCCAGTTCTCGCACCACCTGGTGAACTACGTCCCCGCGGCCGCCTCCCGGCGAGTCCACTCGAGCGAAGGCAGCTTCGCCGCGCTCTCCTTGAACCCCAGCCGCTTCACACACGAGTCGAAC
>JAUYRZ010000060.1 GCA_030695565.1 Archangium sp. | reverse complement strand
ACTCGATGGCGTGAAATCTATTCAACCGGACCTTGCTCGAAGTAGAACTGCGGTCCCTACAAGAAAGCAGCTGCCAACGACAGAACGAAACGTCCCGCCAGAGAGCGCGGTGTCGAGGAACATCAGCCTTCGCGCTTCAGTGCGCAGGAGCGGCGTTGCGCCGCTCTGGAGATTGGTCCAACACACTCCGCTAGGTAGCCTGTTCTTGGCTCTCCTCGTACCGGTCGCCCCGGGCGTGTGGGAGAGCTGAGACAACTGCGCAAACGCAGTTTCTCCCACACGCCCGGGGCGACCGGTACGGGAGAGCCGGTGAGGCTACCGAGCCCCAGGAGAGAAGGTGGCGCTTTTCGGCGCCTCACTCGCTGGCGGGACGACAGTTCGTAGGCAGTCGCTCAGAAGAGGGCAGTCCATGACGAACCGAATCGATCTCGAAGTGCCCGCGGCCGCGCCGGTGATCACCACGCGTGTGCCCCCGCGCACGAAGCTGACCGACGCGCAGAAGGACGAGCTCGACAAGGCGCGCACCATCGCCGGCGCGCGGTGGCTGGAGATCGAAGAGAAGGGCGGCGTCGACGGTTGGCTGCGCGCGAAGATGCTCGAGGCGGGTCACGCCGAGGCCGCCGCGCCCGAGTCGATGTCGGACGACGAGAAGAAGGCCTTCAAGGAAAAGAAGGTCGCCGAACGCGCTGAGCGGAAGAAGTTGAAGGCGCTGGCCAACGAAGCGCGCCGCTTCGGAACCATCGGCTTTCTCGGCAACACCGTGCACTGGGACGAGCGCACGGACCCCGACGAGTTCGACGTCACTGATCGCGAGACGAAAGCCGAGAAGAACGGTCTGCCCGCGTGGGAGACGGCCGCAGAGCTCGCCGCCGCGATGGACATCTCCATCAGCACCCTGCGGTGGATGACCTTTCACCGCGAGGTCGACAGCGGCACCCACTACCACTCGTGGCAGGTGCCCAAACGCAGCGGGGGGCAACGCACCATCACCGCGCCGCTGCCGCAGCTCAAAGAGCTGCAGCGCTGGGCCCTGCGGAACTACTTCGAGAAGCTGCCGGTGCACGGCGCGGCGCACGGCTTTCTGCCTTCACGCAGCGTGCTCACCAACGCGCTGGTGCACGCGAACGCCGACGTGCTGGTGAAGCTCGACGTGAAGGACTTCTTCCCCACCATTCACTGGAAGCGGGTGAAGGGCCTCTTGCGCAAGGCGGGCGTGACGGAGCAGGTGGCCACCTTGTTGGCGCTCATCTCCACCGAGTCGCCCCGGCAGCTGGTGGAGTTCCGCGGCAAGACGCTGCACGTGGCCACCGGCCCTCGCGCGCTGCCGCAAGGCGCGCCGACGTCACCGGCCATCACCAACGCGTTGTGCCTCAAGCTCGACGTGCGGCTCTCGGCTTTGGCCACGGAGCTGGGCTTCAAGTACACCCGCTACGCCGACGACCTCACCTTCTCCTTCCGCAAGACCGAGGAGAAGAAGCGGCCCGCACTGGGAATCCTGGTGGAGAAGACCAAGGACATCCTGAAGAGCGAAGGCTTCGCGCTGAACGCGAAGAAGACCCAGGTGCTTCGCCGGGGGGCTGCGCAGTGGGTGACGGGCCTGACGGTCAATGGCGCCGGGCCGCAGGTGCCCGCGGCGCGTGTCTCTCGTGACGTGGTGCGCCGCCTGCGTGCTGCGATTCACAACCGCGCCAAGGGCAAGCCGTACCGGGAAGGTGAATCACACGCGAGCCTGCAGGGCATGGCCGCGTGGGTGTTCATGTCAGACCCCAAGCGTGGGTCAGCGTTTCTCGAACAAGTGGCTGCGCTCCCGAAGACGTGAGCTGCTGGTGGCATGAGGCGTGCTTTGCCGGGGCTCATGTTCAATCTTGTCTACACGAGCATGGCGCAGCTGCTGTTCACGCCAGAGCAGCTCGCGGCGGTGCTGAAACAGAGCCGCGTCAACAACAAGAAGTGGGGCATCACCGGTGTGTTGCTCGTTCGAAATGGCCAGTTCATCCAGGCACTTGAAGGCGAGGAAGCCGCGGTTCGAAAACTCGCGGCCACCATTCAGCAGGATCCCCGACACGACACGTTCAAGGTGCTCTACGAAGGGCCGATCGAGCAGCGCCACTTCCCTGACTGGGCGATGGGGTTCTGCGAACTCCCCCAGACCGATGAGACCCAGGGTGAAAGCCTGATCAACCGCATGCTCGCAGGCACCGTCACGGCGAGCAGCCCCGCCGACGGCGCCAGGCTGCTCCGGGCGATCTTCCGCGCCTTCGCTGTCGATGGACGATCGAACGCCGCGTAAGGGCGCTTTTCCCTCCGAATCTTTCGCGTTCGAATAAGTCCATGCCGCGTGTCCCCCCGCACCCTCGGACTCAAGTCTGGCATCGGTCTCGTCATCGCCAACATGGTGGGGGCGGGCGTCTTTCTTTCCACGGGCTTCATGGCCCAAAGCCTCTCGCCCGGGCTCATCTTGCTGGCCTGGCTCATCGGCGGCGTGCTCGCCTTGTGCGGCGCCCGCGCCTACGCCGAAGTGGCGCGCCTGGTGCCCGAAGGGGGAGGTGAGTACCGCTACCTCTCGTCGTTGATGCACCCCGCACTCGGCTACCTGGCCGGGTGGGCTTCGTTGTTGGTGGGCTTCTCCGCGCCGACCGCGCTCGATGCGCTCGCCGCCGGGGCCTTCGCCCAGGCCGTGGCTCCGTCACTCGAGCCGCGCCTGGTCGGTGCGGTGTTGATCATCGCGCTGACGGGCGTGCACGCGCTGGGGCTGCACGTTTCCAGTCGCGTGCAGAACGTCCTGGTGGCGCTCAAGGTGGTGCTGCTGGTGGGCTTCGTCTTCGTGGGCGTGTTCTTCGGCTCGCTCGCCTGGCCCACGTGGACGGCGGCTGCTCCCACCGCCACGCCGGTGAGCGAGGTGCTCGGCAGCCTGTTCTTCATCGCCTTCGCGTTCTCCGGTTGGAACGCGGCCATCTACGCGGCCGACGAGTTTCACAAACCCGAGGTCAACGTGCCGCGCGCGATGTTGATCGGCTGCCTCGCGGTGGCCGGCCTGTACCTGGTGGTGAACTACATCTTCGTGGCCAACCTCACCCCGGCGCAGGGCACGGTGGTCTTCAAGTACGACGACTTCACACAGCTGCGTGGCCAGTTCGATCAGGTGACGCTCGGCCAGGCGGTGATGGCCGCCTTGCTCGGGCCGGTGGCGGCGAAGGTGATGAGCGCGGTGATGCTGCTGCTCTTCATCTCGGCGATGAGCGCGATGTTGCTGGTGGGCCCGCGCGTCTACGCCGCCATGGCGAAAGATGGTTTTCTGCCCGGCTTCCTCGCCGCGAAAGCAGGCCAGCCGCCCACCGGCGCGGTGTTGTTGCAGGGCGCGATCGCCTTGTTGCTGACCTTCACCCACGACGTGCGCTCGGTGCTCTCGAACGTCGGGGCGATCCTGGTGTTGTTCGCGGCGCTCACCGTCGCCGGGCTCTTCGTCGCGAAAGCGCGGGGAAAAGCTCCGTCACCGGTGAGCCTGATCTGCGCGGGCGTGTACGTCATCTCCGCCGCGTGGATGCTCTTCGAAGGGTTCCGCAAGAGCCCCACGCTGCTCCTCTGGGTGGCGGTGGTGGGCCTGGTGGGCCTGTTCGCCTTCGCGGTGACCCGCTTCGCGCAGAGGAAGACCGCATGACGGCGAACCGTCACCTCGGCCGCTACGAGCTCCTCGAGCAGCTGGGCGAGGGCGGCATGGGCTCGGTCTGGCTGGCTCGGCTCACCGGCGCCGCGGGCTTCGAGAAGTTGTGCATCGTCAAGACGGTGCTGCCCTCCATCGCGAAAGACGCCGAGTTCGTCTCGCGGTTCCTCCACGAGGGGCGGGTGCTCACCCAGCTCTCGCACGGCAACATCGCGCAGGTGCTCGACATGAACGAGGCTGAGGGGCAACTCTTCCTCGCGCTCGAGTACGTGGCGGGCGTCGACCTCGCGCGGCTGCACGAGCAGGTGCGCGCCGCGCAGGAGTTCATGCCGCTGCCGCTGGTGGTGGCGTTGATCACCCAGGCCGCCGAAGGGTTGGGCGCCGCGCACCGCAAACACGCGCTCGACGGCACGCCGCTGAACATCGTGCACCGCGACGTGAGCCCGCACAACATCATGGTGTCGTACGAGGGCGAGGTGAAGGTCATCGACTTCGGCATCGCCAAGTCGGAGGCCCGCTCCCGTCACACCGCCCAGGCCTCGGTGATGGGCAAGCTCGGCTACATGGCGCCCGAGCAGGCGCGGGGTGAGCCGGTGGATCACCGCGCGGATCAATTCGCGCTGGCCATCGTCGCGTGGGAGCTGCTCTCGAACCAGTCGTGGGTGCGCCGCGGAACGTTGACCGAGATGGTGGTGGCGATGGCCAACCCCACGGTGCGCCTGCTCGCACCGATGCGGCCCGACGTGCCCGCTTCACTCGAGACGGTGATCCTCAAGGCGCTCTCCCCGCTGCCCGACGCGCGGTTCGAAGACACCGACGCGTTCGCCCAGGTGTTGATGGGTGAATTGCTCAAGCTCGGCCCGCCGCCCACCAAGCCGCAGCTGGGTGAGTACGTGCGCATGCGGTGTTCGGCCGACTTCGCCACCACGCGGCTGCTGCTCACGCGCGTCTCGACGCAGCGCAGCCCGCCGCCCGAGGGTGAGCGCACCCAGCCCGAGTTTGCGCAGACGTTGGTGCGGCCAAACCCGTCGGCGCTCACCGCGGAGTCACGGCCCGCAGGCCCGCTCCCGGCGTCAGCGGCGATGACCCTCGAGCATGAGAGCCCGATGACGCCGCCGCCGGTGCCCACGGGCGCGATGGCCGGGGTTGGTACGCCCACCGCGCCCATCACCTCAGGCAATCCCACGGTCTCCACGCGGCCGGTCTCCAACGAGACCTCGCCTGCGCGCCCCTCGGCGCTGGAGGATCGGGTGAGCGTGAGGGTGAACGTGCCCGCGGTTGCTCCCCGCGCAGAAGCGCCGCTCACCACGGGCGAGCTGGCTGCGGCCACGCCCCGTCGCAGCCAGCTCGGGGTGATGGTGGGCCTCGTGGTGGTGCTCGCGGTGCTCGTCGCCGCCGCGTTCGCGTTCATGCGGCCCGCCACTGCGTCGATCGTGGATGCGGGGGTCGCGCCCGTCGTCACTCCGCCGCCCGAAGTGGTGGAGGTGGTCGCCCCGCCGGTGGTCGATGCGGGGGGGCCTGTCGAGGAAGCGCCCAGGCCCAGCGCTGAACCGGTTCCCAACTTGCCGGTGGCCGGCCGCCTGGCGGGCTCGAAGTGGATCGTCACCAACCAGGCCCGCTCGAACTGGACGCTGTGCCGGATGACCTTGCCCGGCCAGTGGGTGCTCGTCATCGGCACCATGCCGCGCGGTGCCAGCGTCGAGTTGCCGCTGAAACGTTTCAAGTTCGATGCGAATGCTTTCCCGACCGAGCTGGCGCGCGTCGACTGCGCTCAGGGCTTTGGCCTGATTCAGCTGCCGCGCTGAAGTTTGCTAAGGCGGTGCTCATGTACCGTTCGATGCTCACGACGCTGGTGCTGGCGGCTGCCTGCAGTGCACCCACGCCGCCCCCGGAAGACGTGCTTCCGTTCGAAGAGGCCGCCGTCACGGCCGCGCCTGATCCCACCAAATTCGGCCCGTACCCGGTGGGGGTGCGTACGGTCGTCTATGAAGACACTGGCCGCCGCAAGCCCGACGGCACGCCGCGCCAGCTGGTGACGGAGATCTGGTACCCCGCCGTGCAGAGCACCCGTGGCCAGCCCACCGTCAGCTACGACATCTTTCAGGTCTTCACCCCCGAGCAGAAGCTGTCGATCGGTGAGGGCGTCATCCCGCTGCTGCAGACCGCGGCCGTGCGTGATGCGCAGCCGGCGACGAAGCACGGCAAGTTCCCGTTGATCATCTTCAGCCACGGCCAGGCCGCGATTCGGTGGCAGTCGACGTACCTCACGGTGTTGCTCGCTTCGCACGGCTACATCGTGGCCTCGACGGATCACGAAGGCGGCACCCTGTTCGACGTGGTGCGCGGCCAGCTGCAGAACGTGGCCGTCGGCGTGGAGACGCGGCCCGTCGACGTGACGTACCTGCTCAACCGCCTCAGCCGCTTGAAGGAGGAGGATCCGCTCTTCGGGCTCATCGACCTCGAGAAGATCGGCGTCACCGGGCACTCGTTCGGTGCGCTCACGTCGTTGCGCGTGGCGGCGATGGACAAACGGGTGAAGGCGATCGTGCCGCAGGCTCCGGTCGATGCGAACCTCGCGTGGATTGGGCTCCCCCGGCCGGTGATCCTCGACATTCCCGTGCACCTCCAGGCGGCGCATGACGACAAGACGCTGGAGTGGGACACCAACATCGAGCCCACGTTGCTGGTGATGCGCGACCCGTTGTGGATGCTCGACATCACGAAGGGCGGCCATTTCACGTTCTCTGATTTGTGCGCTTTCGACCTCGCGTCGATCGTGGACCAGGTGAACCTCGACATTCCCGGCGCTGACGTGCGCGAGGTGCTCGAGGATGGGTGCGGTCCGTCGGCCCCTCCGGCTAGAATCGCGCAGCCGTTGATCAATCACTTCGCGGTCGCGTTCTTCAACGCGAAGTTGAAGGGCTCGGAGGCGTCGCTGGCGTTGATGACGCAGGCGAAGGCCGACGAGATCGCGGGTGCCGCGGGCGTGGCGACGGTGAGCCATTGGCCCGCGGGTGATTACGCAGACGGCGGTCGCTAGCCGTTCTCCCTCGCCCTGCGCAGCGGGGAGAGGGTCGGGGAGAGGGGCCCCGCTAGAGCCGCCAGCGAACACTGCATCCTGCATCGTCGAACGAAGCCTTCACCTCCACGGCGCTGACCTGATTCGCCTTCGAGCCTTCGAAGACCGCGCTCACTTCCCGCCGTGCGCCCGCAGGAATCGTGACCGAGGTGAAGAGATCGGCCGGTTCAGGCACACGCACCTGGGCGATCGTGCCGCGCGAATCGAGAAACGTGGCCGTCTCCAACGATGCCGGGCTCTCTCCGCGATTCTCCACCGCCAACCACAACCGTTTGCCCCCTGAAGGCAACAAGAGAGGCACCGCGCCAACCTCTTCGATGCGCAGCCGGCTCACCTCCAACGCCCCGCACGCCTTCGGCCCCTCGACTGGCGGCGCCGACTTCCCGAGCTCTGCGAAGTACCGGCGGATCGCCTGACTCAACGCTCCGCCCCCCGAACTCGCCAGCTGCTTGAGCGCGATCAACCGGTGCGCACTCAACTCACACGCAGGCACGGTCGCTGACAGCCGCTCCAACTCTTTCCCGGGGAACAGCAGCAACAAGGTGCCGCCGTCTTCCGGCAGGCTCATCGCGCAGGCATCGACGCGCAGCGACAGCGTGTTCCCCTCGCGCAGGTTGAAGCTGACGTCTGCCTGCGCGCCTTCGAGGCGGACTGACTCGACTTCCCCCACCAGGACGCCGGCCGCGTAGACCCGGCTGCCTTTCGTCAGTCCCTCTGCTTGCTCGAGCACGGCGTGAAGCGGCGGCTTCGCGCAGCCCAGCACCAACACGAGAGGGAGAACACGGGCGTCCACGCGCTCGCCTCACCCGCGGAGGCAGGAGCGAGTGCAGGAAAGACGCACTGAATGGAGGCGGCGTTTCTGGTCGGCGCTCAGCGGCAATCGCGCGCTGGCCTCTCCGCTTCGGGCGTGGATGCGCACCTGAGGCAAGTGGGGCTTGTTACGGATACTCCATCGAGATGCCTGTGTTGCTGGTTTACGTACAGGGCTGGTGCGCGGGGTGCTCGAAACGGGCTCTCGATGAAGTATCCGTAACAGCCCTCAGGCTTTCAGCGCGTCGCGTTCTCGTTCGCGCAGACCTTCTCGCCGGAAGATGAAGAAGGCGCTCACCGCGAAGACGAAGTTGCCCAGCGCCGAGAACGCAAAACGCAGCTCGGGAAACATCAAGGCCCCGAGCGCTCCTGCCAGATACCCGAGTGGAATGGGCCACGCAGACGGAAGCAGTCCCACGGTGATCGCACCGCTGACCACGAACCAGAAGCCCATGAGCACTGGCACGGAGCGCTCGCCGAGATCGCCCCCCGCGAAATAGAAAACAGTGACGAAGGTGGCCTGCACCAGCATCCCGAACAGCACCATCGACAGCAGCTGGCGGTTGAGCCGGGTGCGGCTCTCCTTCGAGCGAATCGCCACCACGATGATGATGACCGCGGACAACAACGCGAGCGGCGCCGAGGAGATGGTCTCGTTGCGCGGCAACACGTGGAAGTGCAGGTGACCCAGCAGCGGCGAGACGATCCACACCAGCCCCAGGAACAGACTCACCACCAGCCGAGACGAGCTTCCCGTGAGCGGATCGTGCGTCTTCTCCAGGCCCTGCAGCCGGGCGAGCTCGAGGGCCTGCTGTTCCTCCTGCTTCGTCGCTCGGGCGAGCTCTGCTTCCAATGAAGGGTCCACCGCGCCGAGTTCATGCAACAACGCGCGCGCCGCTTTCACCGAGCCCTGTTGCAGCTCGAAGCGCGCCATCGCCTTGAGCGCCCCTTCGAGGCCTGCACGTGCGCGGGTGTTTCGTGGCCACGCAGCGAGGGCCTGCTGAAAGCCGAAGCGGCATTCGGAGAAGAGCGCGTAGACCCGGGCGGCGTCGGGTGAGGGCGTCGCGAGCAGCGCCACCAGCTCGGCGGCCCGCCGCTCGGATTGTGTGGCGAGCGCCAGAGAACCCTGGTGTTCCACGAAGGCTTCCAGCTGCCGGCGCACCTCCAGCGCGTTCTCGGGCCGGTCTTCGGCCTTCGGCTTCATGCAGCGCAGCGCGAGGGCCACCAGCTCTTCCGGTGCGTTCTCGGGCGGCGGTGGACTGGAGCGCAACACCTGCGAGACGAGCGCGTTCGGCGTGTCGCCCCGATGCGGCGCGCGGCCGGTGAGCACCTCGTAGAGCATCGAACCCAGCAGATAGACGTCGGTCTGCGCCGTGATGCACGCGCCCGTGCCACCGAGCATCTCAGGGGCCATGTACGCGGGCGTGCCTGCGAGCTGGGTGCACGGCCCGGGATGCGTGGCGATGCCCCAGTCGACCACATAGACCTCACCGAACGAGCCGACCATCACGTTGTCCGGCTTGAGGTCGCGGTGCACCACGCCGCGTGCGTGAGCGAAGTGCACGGCGTTGCAGATTTGCTGGAGGATCCGCAGGTGTTCGTCGAGCGGCGGTTTGCCGGGTGCGTGCGCGGCCATCGCGGCGGGATCGCGCAGCAGCGTGGTCCAGGTGCGGCCCTCGATGCGCTTCATCACGATGACGGGCTGGCCGTGATCGTCGAGGCCCACCGAGTACACCGGGAGAATGTTCGGGTGCTCCAACGCGCCCGCCAACCACGCTTCGGAGAGCAACGCTTCCACGTCAGCGGCAGTGCGGTGCTCGGGCCGGAGGAACTTCACCGCGACGTGGCGATCGAGCGCGACCTGGCGGGCGAGCCGCACCACGCCCATGCCGCCTTGACCGAGCGGTCCTTCGTCGATGAGCGCGTTGGGATCGAAGAGCAGACCCTTGAGCACTTCGAAAGCCCGGCGGCCGATCAGCCCGTCTTGCGGAGGCGCCACCGTGGAGCTGGGGCTTCGCACGAGGGTGTGCGCTTCTCCTTTGAGAGTCTGCAGAAGGGAGTCGAGCTCGTCGCTCATGTGAGGATCAGCCCTCTTCCCCTCGGGGAGAGGGCGTTTCTGGAGGGTGTGAACTCAAGGGCCGTGTGCGCCCTCATCGACCCAGCGGCCGAGCAGCTCACGCTCGTCATCGGCCATGCCCGTCTTGTTGATGAACGGCATCGTGCGCGTCACCACCGCGCGATCCTTGATGCGCGGCGCGAGGATGACGATCTGCTCAGGCGAGTCGAACATCACGCCCGTCGGGGCCACCGGGAACATCGGCTCGGTGGGCTTGGCCGAGTGACAGCTCGTGCAGCGCGCCTGAATGATGGTGTTGACCTGCGCGAAGGCGACCTTCGGTTTGTCGGGCGTCAGCGCGGTGGTGCTGGGCGGCGGCGTGGCGACGGCGGGCCGCGCAGTGAGCCCGAAGAGCAGCGCGGTGGACACCACCAGAATCGCCACGATTGGCCCCAACCACGCGGCCGTACTCTTGAGCGAGTAGCGGATGTTCATGAAGTGCCGAACGCCCGCGCCCCCGAACATCAACACGAAGAGCACGAGCCAGTTCAGCGGGTGGCTGTAGGTGCCGGGGAAGTGGTTGCTCAACATGATGAAGAGCAACGGGAACGTCATGTAGTTGTTGTGAATGCTGCGCTGCTTGGCGCGCTGGTTGAGCGCGTAGTCCTGCTCCTGGCCCGACTCGGTCGCGGCGACGAGCTTGCGCTGACTGGGCACGATCACCATCCACACGTTGCCGGTCATCACCGTACCCAGCAGCACGCCGACGTGCAGGTACGCGGCGCGCCCCGAGAACATCTGCGTGAGCGCGTAGGTGACGGTGAGCAGCGCGCCGATCGACACCAGGCCCGCGACGGTGGGCGCCGACTTGCCGATGGTGCGCCACATGAAGTGGTAGACGGTGAAGGGCAGCACCAGCGAGAGCACCGAGAGCGCGATCGCCTGCGGCAACCCCAGCGCGCGCACCGAAGGGTCGATGAGGTACGCGCCGCCGTTCAGGTAATAGACGACGATCAACAGCGCGATGCCCGAAGCCCAGGCGCTGAAGTTCTGCCACTTGAACCAGTGCAGCGTCTTCGGCATCTGCCCCGGTGAGAGCTGGCGCTTCTCCACCTCGTAGAAGCCACCGGAGTGGACCATCCACATCTTTCCTTCGTACCCGACCTCGTTCTCGCGGCCGGCCGCCTTCTCCAGGTTGCGGTCGAGCCAGTTGAAGAGCATCGAGTTGCCGATCCACATGATGCCGGCAATCAGGTGAACCCAACGGATGAGGAGATCGAGGAACTCGTGGACAGTCACGGGCGCGAATGTACCGCTAGATCCCTGAGGGCCTGACTCCAATGTCCTGCCCGCTGACAGCAGACCAACTTCTAAGTCCGCTCAACGACTTGCGGCACGGGAGTTGGAAAGGCGGGGTGCCGTGCTCTCCTTCCTCGTGAACCGCTCCTCGCCTGCGCTGGGCCGTCTCTCGGGCCCTTCAGCGGGATTGAAACTGAGCCCGGAGCTGGCCCGGCTGTACCAGCTCAAGAATGGCTTTCGCGCGCTCGATGACGCGCTGTTGGTGCTGCCGGCTGAAGTGTGCGGCTCGTTGCCGGGGCTCAAGGCCTGGAACTCGAACGAAGGCTGGCGCCGGTGGTTCGATCTCGATCGTCGGCTCACCTTCTTCGCGATGGACGCGGTGCTGCGGCAGTTCGCGGTGGATTCGGACGGCGCGGTGGTGCGCTTCGATCCCGTCGATGAACGGCTGAGCCCGTTCGCGCCTGACCTCGACGTATGGGCCGAGCAGATGATCGCCGGCGGCGCTGCCCAGCACCTCGCGCGCAGTTGGCAGGTGATGCACCGGCCGTTGCTGGTCGAAGAGCGGCTGCTCCCTTCGGCGCTGGGAAGCGGGCTGAGCCCGATGCACCTGGTCGATGCGATGGAGCAGCTGGGTGAGCGCGTCGACACGCGGCTCGAGACCTCGCGCGAGTACGAAGTGTTCGAGTTGGCGTTTTAGTTCATCACCAGGCGAGCCCGTTGCTGCGACGGCCCGATGCGCGCGACGAGGCCAGAGGTGAAGGACAACGCGTCGTCTTCCATCCCGTCGCTGAAGATCACGCCACCGCTGGGCATCAACGACTCCAACTCGAGCGGCGCACCTTCATTGATGTAGCCGGCCGTGTACGTCGCTCCCGAGCTCTTCGAGATGAACGGCTCGCGCACCACGAAGTAGAGCTGCCGCGCATCCCACTCGAGGTGAATCGGCTCGAGCGCGCTGCCCCCGAGCTGGCGCGACATGCCCGAGGCCATGTTGCACACCGATGACAACCATCCCGTCGAGCCCGCGCCGGTCGAGACGATGATTCCGCTCGAAGACTGCCGCTCGCCACGGGGTCCCGCCTCCCTGGTCTTCCCCTTCGCCGGGCCGTTCTTCACCGTCAGCCGGTAGTGCGCCGACACGTGCGTGCGCGCGCCGATGAAGAGATCGTTGAAGGCGAGCAGCTTCTGGCCATCAGAGAGAACGGCTTCGGCCAGCGTCACTTCTTTCACCACCGCCTTCTTCGCGAGCGTCGTTTCCAGCCCGCGGCGCAGACCGTCAACCCGGAAAGGCAGCAGCACGCCGTCGAACCGTTCGGGGTCCGGGTTCACGCCCAGCAGCGGGCAGTGACCGATGTACTTCGCGGTGTTCGCCACCGTGCCGTCCTGGCCGAGCACCACCACCACGTCGCTGGGCGCGAAGAGGTAGGTGGGCACCAGCGATCGCTCCAGGGTCTGGATGGGCATGCCCAGCTGCATCGCTTGCTGCGTCTTTTCGAGCGCACGGCGGTAGTGATCGTGCTCCTTCGCGTAGTCGTCGAAATCGAGCCCCGCTTGCGTCAGGTAGAACTTCGCCTGGGCTTGCGTGTTGAAGCGTTCGGTGAGCGCTTCGAGGCGCGTCTTACGTGTGATCAGGATCAGCTTTTCCATGACGTTCGGCCCTCACCCTGACCCTCTCCCGAAGGGAGCGGGGAACAGCTGATTCACTTCTTTGACGGCATCAGGGAGCGGAGCAGATCCGGGCTGATGTTGAGCTCGCCGATTCGCCCCGCGTTTTCGGCCAGCTCGCGGAACGCGACGGCGATGTTGTTGCCGGGGTCACCACCGCCTGCCTGCATCGCCGAGAGAATCTTCCAGTCCATGGTGCGCAGGGGCTCGAGCTGTTTGGTGAGCGCCCACGCCGCCGCGTCCGCCGCCTTCTTGTCGTTCGAGGCCATCTGCTCCACCAGCGCCTCGCGCTCCTTTTCCATCGCGATGTCGGCGGCCATCTTCGTCTCACGAATGTGGCGGCGCTTCTGCTCGACCATCACCTCGGTCTGCAGCTCCGACTCCTTCACCCGTCGCTCCGACTCGACCGCCGCGGTGCGCCGCTCGTAGATCGCCTCGTCACTCTTACGCTGCAGGCCCTCACGCGCTTCGGCCTCGAGCGCACGCGCCATCTCCGGCGTCGGCCTGACCGCGAGCACGGCGACCGAGAGCAGCTCGACGCCGAGCAACTGCACCGCCTCCGAGGCGCGCAGGCCGGCCAACACGGTGGCGGCCAGGCGCTCGCTGCTGCCCAGCGCCTGGGTCAACGAGAGCTTGCCCACCACGCTCTGGGTCAGCAGCTGCGCGGTGTGCACCAGCCGCTCCTCGAGCTTGCGGGGATCGTCGCTCTTCCACTGCCCGCGCTGCGTCACCGAATGGTCGAGCAGGCCCGCCAGCTTCTTCGCGTCGGCCACCCGCCAGGTGAGCTGCCCCTGCACGGTGATGGTCTGGAAGTCGGCCGTCGACTCTTGAAAGGCAAACGGCACGTCGGCGCTCGAGAGCGGCACGATCACCACGGTCGAAGTGGGCTCCCAGTAGAAGAACGACAGCCCCGCGCCTTCGCGCTTCACCTGGCCAGACTTGAACAACATCACGTACTGCGTGGGCGTCGTCTTGAGATAGCGGATCACATGACCTCCTTAAGAGTCGACTAGACTCTAATCATGGTCAAGTCGCCGCGCAAGGCGTGGCGGGGGAGACGCTTCAGAAGCAGGCGGTGCGGTAGCTCACGCCGATGACGGCGCCGGGCGGCGGTGCGGTGTCGAGCACCACGGCGTTGCTGATGGAGTCGAAACGCCAGCCCGACCCAGGCAGCAGCACGCCATCGACGGTCACCGCCATGTCGGTGCCGCGCGCGGTGCTGGTCAGCTCGAAGACCCTGCGGGCGCCGAAGACCGAGCGGCTGATGGTCTGCAGATCGGTCGCCCAATCTTGCGTGCAGATGTCGGAGCGCACGCCGCCCGTCGAGGTGATGGCGGCCTGAAAGCGGGAAGGGTCGACCGTGCCTTCGGTGAAACAGGTGGCGCTGGGCGGCGTGAACGGGCCCACCACCGAGACCGACACCAGCTCTGACCGGTTGCCCTTCGCCGCGCGCAAGGTGGCCAGGTACGAGCCCACGCTGTTGGGGCTCTGCTCGACGGCGTCGGTGACGATCACCACCGCCAGCGCGGCGTCGGTTCTCAGGAAGCCGGCGTTCGCCCCGGTGCGGTTGGGGTTGGTGATGGCCAGCGACATCGCGGCCAACGCCTGCTCGTAGCCGGCCCCGGTGGTGCCCACTTGCACCTTCTGGGCGAACAAGGAGGCCACGTTCGGGGTGGTGGGGGTGAGGGTGGCGGGGTTGGTGCTGGTGCGCTCGAGCACGCCCTTCTTGGTGAAGATGTCGGTGGTGGTGACGCCGATGTGCCAGTTGCCGTTGCTGGTGGCCGCCGAGCTCATGAACGCAGCGAAGTTGGTGGCGAGCGCGGCCTGCTCTTCGCCCATCGAACAGGAGTCATCGATGACCAGCAGAATGTCGACCTCGGCGTTGCCCTGCGTGAAGGTCTCCTGCTGGATGCCGTCGGGGTCGGCCACCACGCGCAACGCCACGCCTTCGGAGTAGGGCACGCCCGCCTCTTCGGTGTCGATGCGAAGCACGTCGCTGAAGTTGCCCACCGTGGCGGGCGCGGCGGCGATCTGAATGCGCAGCTGGTCGGCGGAATCCAGGACGACCGGGCCTGCGCCCAGCGGCGAGCTGGTGACGCGGAAGGGCAACGAAGGCGTGGAGTGGCCGGTGATGGTGATGGGCACGCCGCACACGTTGTAGAGGGTGATGGTCTTCGCGCCTGAGGTGCAGTTCTGCTGCACCAGCCCGACGTCGATCAACGGCGGGTCGACCACCAGGCACCGGCTCACCTTGAGATCGACGGGAATGGAGCGGGGCGCCGCTTCACCGCTGACGCTGAAGCGGAGGGCCCCGCGCAGGTAGTCGCCCACGTTCGCGTCGCCCGGCACCGCGGCCTGCACGCGCACGCCGCGGGTCTGCCCCCGCGGAATGAGGATGCTGGAGGCGAGGGGATCCGACACCAGGAACGCGAGATCGGAGCCCGGTGCCATCTCGATGCCGCTGACCAGACACGAAGCGCCCTGGGCGTCGGGCGCGTTGGTGAGGCTGATGATCCGGTTGAGCACGGCGCCGCGTGGTGACGCGCCGAAGTCGGCGCCTTCGGGTGAGACGGTGAGCGAACACCTCTCGGGCAGCCGGGGCACCGCGGTGAGCGCGATGCGGGCCGCGGGCTCCGTCTGATCGTTCGAATAGACCAGCAGGTCTGCTTCGCGCACCCCCGCGGAGCTCGGCGCGATCGACACCTCGAACTCGGCGAAGTTTCTTCCCGCCACCGCGGGCAGGCCGATGGCGTTGTCGTAGCTGCCGCGCAAGGCGACGGTGAACTCGTCGACGCGGGTGAGGGGGTTCTTCGGCACGATGGCAAACCACGGCAACGTGCCGGCGCGCCCGAGCACGAGGTTGTTGGTGGCATCGCCCGGGGCCGGCGGGGCGGTGCCCACGTTCTGCACCAGCAGCCGGCGCCGGGTGACGGCGGTGCCGGTGCTGTTGAGCGGCACCTGCCCGAACTGAATGGGGTTGGGATCGACTCGAATGCGCGGCCCGCCGCCGACGCAGCTCAACGGAACGCGCGCCGGGGTGAGGGGCACGGTGCCCACGTCGAGCGCCAGCAGGGCGCTCAAGGGGCCCAGCACTCGAGGCGCGCAGGTCACCTGCAACGTGGTGCTGGACCGCGGGGCGAGCGAGGTGGGGGCACCCGGTTCGATCACGAAGTCGGCCGTGCCCACCGCGCTGATCAAGGAGAGCGCCACGTTGGCGTTGTTCACCACCGTGACGGTCTTGGTGAGCGACACGCCCAGGGGCAGCCGGCCGAAGTCGAGGCGCGCCGGAGTCCACGAGAGGGCCTGGTTGCTGCCTTCTCCGATGAGCCGCACCTGCGCTGCCGGGCACGCCGCGCCCCGCTGAACGGTGATGGTGGCTTCGTACGCGCGTTCTTCGAGGGGCGAAAAACGCACCGGCACTTCGACCCGGCCGTTGGCGGGCACCTCGAGGGGGCTGGTGGTTTCGAAGAAGAAGGCGCTCGCGTCGGCGCCCGTCACCGCGCTCCACGTGGTCGAGGCGGCGAGCGCCCGGCCGTTCTCCAGCACCAGCGGGCTCACCACCGCCTGCTGCAGCGGCACCTGGCCGAAGTCGATCACCGAGGGCACGAAGCAGTCGCGGGCGACGGCGAGCGCGATGAGCTCGATGAGCACCTCGGCTTCTCCTTCGCGAGCGCCCGAGAGGGCGAGGGAGAACTTCGCGCGATGGGTGAGGTCGCGCAGCGTCGCGTCGGTGGCCTGCAACGGCGAGAAACGCACGGGCAGCACGGCGTCTTGATCGGCGCCGATCACCAGGCCCACCGCGTCGTCGAGCGAAAGTGAGGCGTCGCCCTCCAGCCGGGTGACGGAGAGAATCGAGATCTCCTCCAGCCCCACGTTCCGCACGGGCACTTCACCCGCTCCGAGCGTCTCCATGAAGGCGGAGGGCAGGGTGAGGGTGGCGTCGCGCGAGATCACCTCGCGGCCGGTGGCGCCGAGCTGAACGACCACGAGCTCACCGAAACGGGAAGAAAGGGTGCCGCCGCCGCACTTGCAGCCGGAGACCGCCAGGGTGAGCACGACGAGGGCGAGCCGACGCATTGCTGGCCATCCTGACACAGGATCAAACGGCCCGTTGGCCGCGCCCGAAGTCGCTGTCAGAGTCCCCCTCCTCATGCGGTGGAGCCTCTGGTTTCTGGTGGTGTGGTTGTGCGCTTGCCCGCGGCTGTGCAACCGCTCGACCTGTGACGGCTGCTGCGCCTCGGAGACCGAGTGTGTCGAAGGCACCGCGCGGCTCGAGTGCGGCATCAACGGCGAGGTCTGCACGCGCTGCACCAGCCAGGAAAGGTGCGCGGCGGCGAGGTGTGAAGCACTCCCGGTGGTCGATGCGGGCGTGACCGATGCGGGCCCGCTGCAGTGCACCTGCGTGATGTCGTGTTGCAACGCCGACGGCAGCTGCGCGCCCAACAACGGCATCGACGCGTGTGGGCCGGTCAGGGCGTTCTGCGGGGTGTGCCAGGCCGATCAACGCTGCGAGCGTGGTACCTGCGTGGCGGGCGCGTGCAGCGGGTGTCTCGATCCGCTGGGTGCGTGCCGCAGCGGCACCAGCGACACCACGTGCGGCTCCGATGGCGGCGTGTGCATCGCGTGCGGCACGGATCAGGCGTGTCAGGCGGGGCGGTGTGTGTTCACGCGATGCGACCTGACCAACTGCCGCTTCGGCTGCTGCCAACCCGACAAGGTGTGCATGGCCTCGAGCGCGATGGCCTGCGGCCTGGGCGGCGAGCCGTGTGCGGTGTGTGCCTCAACCCAGCAGTGCCTGGGCGGCACCTGCCAGTGAGGCGTCAGAACGTGCCGTAGAACCCGGTGGGCCCGAACGCGATCGCGACACGGGTCTTCGGCTTGGGCGAGGTGGCCTCCAGCCCGAACACGGCCGCCGCAGCCGCGGGCAGTGAGCCGATCGCGGCCGCGAGCACCGGCGCCAGCACGCGGTCTCCGTTGCCGAGGGCCGCCGAGAGCCCACCGGCGCCGGCCATCACCAGCGCGGTGAGCAGGAAGCTCAAGGTGATCTCCCCCCGGCCGCCCATCGCCTCGTGAATCGCGAAGGCGACGCCGGTGATCATCAACGAGGCGAGCGCGGCGGTGGCGAAGGTGGGATCGAAGTTGGGGTTGTTGCCGACCAGCAACAACGCGATGCCCAGGCTGACCCCGCCGGCGAGGGTGCCGCCGCCCGTGGCCAGCAGAGATCGGGCCAGCACCGACGGAGGCGCACGCGGCGCGGGTTCAGGAACGGCCGGCGCTTCTTCCGACCCGGGCGCGACGGGAACCAGGGGCACGGCCGGCACGTCAGCGGGCGGCTGTCCGGTTTGCGAGAGCGCCAGCAGCACCACGAGCGACAACGTCATGCCTTCATCCTGCGGCGTCGAGGGCGCCATGTCACGACGAAGCGCGTGCAACGTTTGCGGAGCCCGTTGTGCCGTGGCCTCCGGCGCCAGGCTGGCCTGAGGGCTGCATCCTTCACGCGCATGCCGTTTCGAGCCATCGGGGTCGTGGTGCTGGCGTTGAGCATGTGGGCCCGTGCCGCGGGGGCGTGCCCCGATTGCGAGTCGGCCCGGTTGGTTCAGGCGACCGTCTTCGATCACCGTTTCTGGATGAACCTGGTGTTGATCGCCACGCCGCTGCTGGTGTTGAGCGTCATGTGCGCGTGGCTCTATCGGCTCGGCATCGAGCCGACCGACACCGGGAGACCCGAACATGAGTGAACGTCTCCATCGCGGCGGGTTGATCGCGCCGGGAGCGCTCCTCGGTATCGGGATGGGCGGGTTTCTCGACGGCATCGTGCTCCACCAGATTCTGCAGTGGCACCACATGCTCTCGAGCGTGGTCGCGCCGGTCGACGTGGTGGCCATCAAATACAACATGGTGTTTGACGGGCTGTTTCACGCCTTCACCTGGGTGATCACCGCGATGGGCATCGCCCTGCTCTGGCGCGCGGGGCAGCGCAGCAACGTGCCGTGGTCGACGCGCACCTTCGGGGGCTCGTTGGCGCTGGGGTTCGGCTCGTTCAACCTCGTCGAGGGGGTGATCGATCACCACCTGCTGCGACTGCATCACGTGCACCCGGGCGTGAACGAGTTCGGGTGGGACGTGGGGTTTCTGATCTTCGGCGCGGTGTTGGTGATCGGTGGCTGGGCCCTCATCTGGCGCGGGCGGGCTGACACGGCACCGCGGGCGCTTCCGCGCGCTCCGCAGCGGGTGCACTGAACGGCCAAAGCCCTGAGGGCGCGTGGGGCGTTGCGGGTCAGGCGCTTGCTCGTCGCGCACAGGCCTCTGGGCTTCGGGCGAAGACGTTGAGGGTCGCCACTCGATGCATCCAGGCGACGCTCGCGACCAGCGTACGCCTGTGACTTGCGTCGAAGCCAGGCTCGAGGAGAGGCCCGTTCGAGTCGAGCGCGCACCTGGAACCGCCGCCTTCTCTATGACTTCTTCCTGGACTGGGTCTTCGCCTTCACGCGCGCGTGGTGCTCCTTCGCCTTGAGCTTCGCCACGCGCTCGATCAACTTGAGCGGAAGCGGTTCAGACAACGGGAAACGCAGCGTGCCCTTGCTCTGGCGATACGGAGCGAGCTTGTCGCCGAGCACCTCATCGACCAGCCCCGTCGCCGGGTAGATCGACACGTGCTCCTTCCACCCGGCGAAGAAGATCACCACGCCGCCCGGAAGGCGGAACGCGGGGATCTGGTAGCTGATCACTTCTTCCGCGCCTTGGGGCATCGCCTTGCGAATGACGGCGCGCACCTGCTTGAGCGCAGTTTGCGTCGGCCCGGGCAACGCTGCGATGTACTGCGCGACGGACTCGAATCCGGGCTTGGCCATGCCCCGCAGCTTACTTGCGGCTGCGGCGGCGCAGCAGCGTCAAACCCAGGGCGAGCAGCGGCAACAACCCTGCGTCGACCGAGTTGCAGTTGCAGCCCATCGCGACGGCGCCGATGCGGCTGGGGCCACCGGGCGTGGTCTCTTCACCGCTGCCGTTCGAGTTGCTGCCACCACCCGTGCCGCTTCCCGCATCGAGGCCACCCGTGCCGCCGCCTGAACCACCACCGGCGCCGCCACCCAGGCCGCCACCGGTGCCGCCATCGGGATCGACCGGCAGGCAGAAGCGGCCCTCCGTCAGGCCCGTGCAGACTTCACCCTGGGGGCAGGTCTCGAACTCGTCGCTCGCACAGACCGTGCGGCACGTGCCCGACACGCACTGCTGATCCATTCCGCACACCGGCTCGTCGCGCCAGATGAAGCAGCCCGTGGGGCCTTGCTGGCAGGACTCCGGGCGGCCGTTGCGGCACTGGCCTGCGCCCGGCGTGCACGCGTTCTGACAGGGGGGAATGCACACGCCCGTGTCGCAGCGTTCACCCGCGCCCACGTCGCACTGACCGGTCGCCACGAACGCCGTGCAGCCCATCGGGTCGAGCCGGCACTCTTCGGTCGCGCCGTTCGCACCGCAGCGCTTGCTGCCCTGCGTGCAGCTGGTCGCGCACATGTTGCACACGCCGCTCTCGCAGAAGTTGTTGGGCGCGCACTGCTGAGTGGGTCCCCACGCGGGGCAGTTGTTCGCGTCGACGATGCAGGTCTCCACGCCCGAGGCGCCCTGGCAGCGGGTCTGGCCCGCCGTGCAGGTGGTGCCGCAGGTGCCGCACGCGCCGCCGCTGCAGAAGTTGGTGCAGGTCTGGCCGTTCTGCCACGAGGTGCAGCCCGCCGCGTTCGCCACGCAGCTCTGCACGGTGTTGCCGGCGCAGCGCTGAGCGCCCGCGGTGCAGGTGGTGTTGCAGCTGGTGCAGCTGCCCGCCTGGCAGGTGCTGCCCGAGGCGCAGGCCCGCGCGCTCCACTGCGTACACCCGGAGAGCACGCTCCACTCGCAAGTCTCGACGCCGGTCGCGGTGCAGCGCGAAGCGCCCATCGCACAGCCCTGGCAGGAGTTGCAGCTGCCGCCGGCGCACACCTCGCCGTAGCCGCAGACTTCAGCGGTCTGCCACGAGGTGCAGCCCTGGGCGTTGGCCACGCACTGCTGCGCATCACCGTTGGCGCACCGCACCGCGCCCGCCGTGCAGGTGTTGGTGCAGGCCTGGCAGCTGCCGTTGCTGCAGGTGCTGCCGGTGTTGCACTGCTGCGTCGTCCAGGTGGTGCAGCCGATCGCCGTGTCCATCTGGCAGACCGAACGGGCGCCCGTGCCGCTGCACACCGCCGCGCCCGCCGTGCACACGTCTTTGCAGCAGGTGGCCGTGCTGGCCGCGATGGTGTTGAGCGTCGAGGTGAGCTGCGCCTGGCTGTTGGCCACGTACGCCGAGCCCGTGCCGCCCGCCGAAGCGATCGCGTCGAGCACGGCCTTGTTGTTGCCGGCCGTCAGGGCGTTGTCGAAGCCGACCACGAACACCTTGATGTTCGCGGCGAAGAGCTGCTGCGCCGCCGAGACGGTGGCGTTGTTGTCGAGGCAGTCTTTCGAGCCCAGCGCGCAGGTGCTGGTCGCGGGCGTGGGGCCGCAGCCAGGCGTGGTGGGCGAGCAGGCGTTCGGGTCGAGGCTGGTGTTGCAGTTGGGCAGACCGTCGGTGATCAACAGCACGTACGCCGGCGTGGTGAGGCCCTGGCCCAGCAGGTGGGACCGCACGGCGAGGAGCGAGGCCGCCGTCGGCGTACCGCCACCGGGGACCGCGGTGTTGTACGCGCTGGTGATGCCCGTGGTGGTGTCGGCGATGGGCGTGACCACCGTGCCCGTGGTGCAGTTGAAGGTGGTCGTGCTCTGGGGGTACATCGCTGCGCCGAAGCGGAAGCGGTTATTGAAGTTGCTGGCGAGCGCCGGCACCACCTGGCGGGCAATGCTCCACTTGGAGGGATTGGTGGTGGAGGCCGTGGTGCCATCAGGGGCGAAGTTCATCGAGCCCGACTTGTCCTGCACGATGAAGAGGACAGGCAGCTCGACGCAGGGAGCAGCCAGAGCGGAAGAAGCGGCGAGGGCGACGATGGCGATCAGGCTGCGCATGCGGTGTTATCCCCCGTTCACACCTGAAGGTTTCGTAAATCCCTGTTTTTAGAGTAGTTTTCTTGAGTCCTGAGAGTGACAGGGACCAATTCGGGAGCGTCGATGTCCACTTCGAAAGCGCTTTTACACGGCGACGGCCTGCTCCGAGCCTTGACGGAGACCGCGCTCGAGGTTCAGCGCACCCGTTTCATGATCGAACTGCTCCCGGCGGCGGGCCAGGGGCTGGAGAAATTCGGCTTCGAAGTGGCGATCATCGCCCTCGACGACGCGGGCTTTTCCATTCGGTATCTGACTGCGAAAGCCCACCACAAGACGCTCAAGGCGGCGCTGGTGCCCGGCGATCGGCAGCCGCTCTCGACGGGCGGCGCGTTCCGCCAGGTGACGGCCCAGGCGATGCCCGCGCTGGTGCCGGGCTTCCGCGAGAAGATTCGCGCCTACGGCCAGGCGCAGGGCCGGCCCGCACCCGAAGCGGCGTTGCTCCAGGCCCCCGACGTGGGGGTGATCGCTCCGCTGCACGTGCGCCGCTCGCAGTGGGGCGCGCTGGTGTTGATGCACGATGATGTGGGCGCCGCCGATCTGGCGAGCATTCGTTTGTTCGCGCTGCAGCTGGGTTCGGCCATCGAGGTGTCGGAGGGGTTCGAGCAGCTCGAGCGCCGCACGGCCGAGATGGAGCTGGTGCACGAGCTGGCGGTGTCGGGCCCCCGCGCCGACTCGAGCGTGTTGTGCCGCCGGGCGCTGGAGACGGTCTGCCGGACCACCGAGAGCGACTGCGGCATGTTGCACCGCTACGACCTGGAGTCGGGTGAGTACCTGCTGGTCGGCGAGCCCTGGCGCTACGACGGGCCGCTGGTGGAGGTCTACCGCCGCTTCCGCATCGCTCCCGACAACGAGCTGGCGCGCGCGCCCCTGGCGATGGCCGCGAAGGATCTTCCCCACGGCTCCGAGATGCTGGTGGCCGAAGGCCTGGTGCACATGGCGATCGTGCCGCTGGCCATCGAAGGCAAGCCGGTGGGCCTGCTCTCCCTGGCCCGCAACCGCGACGTGCCGTACTCGCAGCACGACATCCACTCGGCGGAGATTCTCGGCGTGCAGATGGCCTCGCAGCTGGAGCGCGCGCGGCTCTACGACGAAGCGAACCGGCTCTACGGCGATCTGAAGACCTCGTACGACGAGCTGGCCCGCACGCAGCAGGAGCTGGTGCGCCACGAACGGCTGGCGGCGCTGGGCGAGCTGGCGGCGGTGATGGCGCACGAGGTGCGAAATCCCCTGGGCGTCATCTTCAACTCGTTGACCACCTTGAAGCGCCTGCTCCGGCCGACCGGTGACTCCGAGATGTTGCTCAACATGGTCGGCGAAGAAGCCGATCGGTTGAACCGCATCGTGGGTGACCTGCTCGACTTCGTGCGTCCCTACGAGCTGGTGAAGAAGCCGATGGCGGTCGAGCCGATCATCGCCAGCGCGGTCGATACGGCGGCCCAGTCGACGCTGCACTCCAACGTGCGCGTGTTGACCGAGTTCCCCCGCGAGCTGCCCGCATTTCCGCTCGACGCGCACCTGCTCAAGCAGGCGCTGGTGAACCTGATCGTCAACGCAGCGCAGGCCATGCCGCGGGGTGGAACGGTGACGGTGCGCGCCACGGTGGAGCAGGTCAACGGCGTGCCCTGGCTCACCGTGCGCGTGCAAGACGAAGGGGTCGGCCTCACCCAGCGTGCGGCGGAGAAGATGTTTCAGCCCTTCTTCACCACCAAGGCCACCGGTACGGGCCTGGGCCTGGCGGTGGTCAAACGCATCGTCGACGCGCACATGGGGGAGATCACCGCGCGGCGAAACGATGAAGGTGAGGGCACCACCTTCACGGTGCGTTTTCCCCCGACCACTGAGACGCGCTCGGGCAGCCTCACGCCCCCGCGACCTTCACCCGCGATTCGCAACGGCTGACGTTTCAGGAGAAAGCGACGCGCTCGCCTGGCCGGTCTCGGGATCGTACGGAAACGAGACGTGCTGGTGAATCAGCTTCCACGTGCCGGCGATTTTCTGGAACACGCGGGTGCCGCGTGACCAGGTGACGACGCTCTCTTCACCGGGCGCCTGGAACTGCATGCGATTGAGGCCCCAGGTCACCGCGATGTCGCCGCGCACGATGATGCGCAGGTCAGGCACGTTCCATTTGAACTGACCACGCGCGAGGGCGAAACCTTTGCGGCAGACCTCGCGAATGGCCGACGCGCCGTGATGCTGGAGCGGTGTCTCGTGCTCGTACGACACCGCGTCATCGGCGATCTTCGTCATGAGGCCGTCGAGATCCCGGAAAGTGGCGGCGCGGAACCACGTCTCGAACTCCTTGCGGACCTCGTCTTCGCCGGCGTCTTTCATGCGCGCAAATGAAGCAAGGCGTGGACCATGCTCAGCAGGTGCCGCAGGCCACCCGGCCGTCGTTGCGACTGACCGGCGCGCCCGAGGGGCAGGTGAGCACGCAGCAGGAGCACGACGCGTCGCCCCGGCAGGTGACCGCGCAACTTCCGGCGCACCCGGCCGCGCAGGTGGAGAAATCTTCGCAGGTGAAGCTGCTCTCCGCCGCCAGACTCACACGCACACGGCGGCGCCTCGGCAGGTCACGCTGCTCGTTTCTCCCGCAGTGAAGCCGCAGCGGGTGCGGTCATCGCACGTGACGCTCGAGCGCGAACCGACCGAGCCCTGGCAATCTTCGACCGTTCAGGTCACTGCGGCCCGGTCGCCACCAAGCACTCACCGTCCCCGTTCGAAGGCGCGTGGTTGCTGGGCCTCGAGCGGGTGCTCGGGGGCAAAGGCGCCGCGAATCGGCAACGGGCCGTGGGGACGTTGGCGTTGATGGTGGGCGCGTTGACGCTTTCACGCGCGGTGGCCGGTACGGCGCTCAGTGACGAGTTCCTCGAGGTAGCGAAGGCCTTGGGTCAACGCGACCTGGACTGAGAGAAAATGAATACACAACTTGAAGATCGGCTTGGTGCCGTCGGGCTCGAGTGAGCGGGGTTCAGCGTGCCCCGACGTCGATGGGACCCACAGGCACTTCGACGCTCGTGCGGCCCTGCGTCACTGTCAGGACGACGAAGAATTGTCCCGATCGATCCGGGGCGGTGAGGCGGATGTCGTTCGCGCCGAAGTGCAGGCTCCTTTCCAGGTTGCAGTACGGGCGCGTGGGATCGCGCTCGCGAGAGCCGTCTTCGAGTTCGATGAACCATGCCTGGTCGCATGGCCACCACCGGGCCTCTTCGAGGCTGTCATTGATCAGTTCAAGGCTCACCTCGCCGCCAAGGTCGACGAGGGTCGTCTTCAGCTCTGCTGTCATCTCTCCGCTGCAGGAGACGAAAGCGAGTGAACCGATCAGGGCAGCGGTTCGCATGGGCCCTCAATACCGCCAAACGTGGTCAGCGTCATAGGTGCCCCGGGATGAAGTGAGGCTGATCCTGGTGGGCGTGCCGTTGATCAAATCGGGCGCCACGAGCGGATCGGCGCGGTCACTCAGCGCGGAGCAAAGCGACGACGAACCATCGAGCCACTCGACTGCGAGCACGTCTTCGTTCTCGATCCGCTCGAGGAGTTCGACCGCAGCACCGAAGTCTTCGAGATGAACGTGCGTCGGCCCGAAGAAGACGGTGAGCTCGTCTCGGTGTGTGGACATGGTCAGGTTGTCTGCCAGCACCAACCGCAGCGCGCCGGGCTCCCACGAGTGTGAGTCATCGACCTCACAGAGCGCGGCGAGCCGTGGATGGTGCTGACTCAGGTACGCATGAAACCTGAGACTGAAGGCATTGAGCGCGGTGACATTCATCGATCAGTCCATCAGTCCGCGCAGAAGACGTTGACCGCGACGATCTTCGATCTTCATCCAGGTGGACCGTGCACGTCGAGCCACCCGGTGACTCGGGCCGGCCGCAGGGCTCGTTGGCGAAGGGCCCTTCGACCCGCGCGAACGTGAGCCGCTCAATGAGCGCGTCGCAGTCCACCGCGCTGCAGCTCGTCTCGTCCCGGTACTCGGGATTGTTCAGGCAACACGGCAGCTCGGGCACGTACGTGAGGTACGGCGAAGCCGGGTTGAGCGAGCCGGCGCTCGCGGGTGACCTCGGTCCCAGCGGAAGCGTCGCGGGGTCGGTGTTCAGCGTGATGCCCCGGCAGCGCGGCCCGCCGTAGGAGCTGCCGCAAGAAAGGAACAGCAACGTGGCGAGGATCGTGCTCGTCTTCATGGCGGGCTCCAGCCGATTTCTCGCGCGGTCTCTTCACCCACCCGCACTTCGCTCAGTGATTTGGGAATGCGTCCCTGGTTCGGGCCCAGGGGTACTTCGCCCACCATCACCTCGGCGAAGCCGGGTTCGATGATTCCCCGGGGAAGCGCGTGGCCCTGCGCGTCGTAGCCATCTTTCGCGCCGAGGCAGTGCAGGACTTCGTGCGCAGCTGCGACCAGCTCCAGCGTGAGCGCGGTGTCGCCGATGGTGCCTTCGACCAGGCCGATGGTGCCGCCGGCTTCTCCGAGGCCTTCGACTTGATGCGCGCCTCCGTTGGCGGACCGCAGCGCGATGAGGAGCTGCAGGTCGAAGACACCCACCGCTTGTCCTCGCTCGGCGATCGTCTTCAACGTCGAGCGGAGGCTGATCGCTTCTTGCGAGTCGCGCAGCCACTCACCGGAGCCTTCAGCGGGCGGCGATGGCACTTCGGCGAGCACCGTCGTGGGGGCGAGCTCGAAGTGGATCGGGTTCGGGAGCTGAAGACCGAGTCGTTCTGCTTCGGCGGTGAACCACTCGTTGAGTGAGGCGAGCCCGTCGCTCCAGGCGGTGGTGACCGTCGTGTCGATCGGCTCGGCGCTCGCCAGCACCACCGAGACCCGGATCGGTTTGAGCCAGGCGTTGCGTTGGGCGAGCTTGCGCTGGCGCAGCGCTCCCCAGGTGCCGAGGCTCAGCAAGACAGTCAGCAGCACGGCGACTCGCACTCGTTTCCAGCGTGTTGCGGTCGATCTGCGTGCACTGCAGGTGCGGCAATGCGGAAGACAGAGTGGGCAGACCAGCGTGCGGCAGTCTTCGCAGGGAGCTTCGCCGGTGAGGCTCGGGTGTGTTGCGCAGCGGCTCGTCGTCGGGGGGACGGTGACCGGCGTGGCGCTGATCCCGTGCTGACTCAGGGTTTGCGCGGCTGCGTCATCGAGCTCGGCAGGGAGAATTCTGGGTTCGGCGAGAAGCTTCAGCGCTTCTCTTGGGGTGATTTTGAGGAGGCGCGCGAGCGCGAGGGCGGCCGGCATCGACTGGGTCGGCGAAATCTTGAGTCGCATCGCGTCTGCCCTCTCCCCAACCCTCTCCTCTTCGGGGAGAGGGAGCTTTTGGCGCTTGTGGAACTCGCGGGTCTTTGCCGCTACTTCAACAGGTTGATCGCGGCGGTGATGGCCAGGTTGTTCACCACGTCGATGAAGAACGCTCCCACCATCGGCACGACGAGGAAAGCTCTGGGCGCGACGCCGTACTTCTCGGCCAGCGATTCCATGTTCGCCATCGCGTTGGCCGTGGTGCCGAGCATGAACCCGACGAACCCTGCGCCCATCACCGCGGCGTCGTAGTCCTTGCCCATCAACTTGAAGACCAGCAACGGCGTGGCCGCTGCGACGATCAACGTCTGCACCACCAACAGCACCAGCAGCGGCAACGCGAGGTGACGCAGCTCCCAGAGCTTGAGCGTCATCAGCGCCTGCACCAGGAAGAACGCCAACGCCACGGTGCCCACGTCATCGATCAGACGCTGCGAGAGCTTGAGCCACCGGGTCTTCTCATCGACGTTGCGCACCACCACCGCGACCACCATCGCGCCGATGTACGCAGGCAAGGTCACGCCGAGCGACTTGAGCCAGGCGCTCAAGAACGAGCCCAGCCACATCGCCACCAGGATGATGCCGACCGTCTGCATCAAGCCGAACGCCTCGGAGTCTTCACCCTTCGGCGCCGCACGCACCGGCTGCTCGAGCGCCTCTTCCACCACGTGCGCAGCGGGATGGGACTTCACTGCGACGCCGCCTGCCCTGCTGAGCTGGTGCCGTTCGATGAGCCAGGTGCCCAGCGGTCCACCGAGCAGGCCTCCGAGCACGATGCCGCCCATGGCCGAAGCGAGCGCCACCGTGCCCGCGGCCGCGATGCCCGCTTCTTCGAAGAGCGGCGCGAACGCGGCCCCCGTCGCCGGCCCACCCGCGAGCGTGACCGAGCCGACCAGCACGCCGAGCAACGGGTGTTGCCCCAGCAGCATCGCCAGCCCTGCACCCACCACGTTCTGCACCACGATGAAGACCGAACAGAGGGCGAGCAGCGCTCCGACCTGCGGGCCGCCGCGCTTGAGCAGGCCGAAGCTCGCTCCGAAGCCGACGGTGGTGAAGAAGGCGATCATCAGCGGCGACTGCCACGTCGTGTCGAGCTTGAGCGGCGTGTAGTCCCACAGACGGCAGACCGCGCTGAACACCGAGACCAGCAAGCCACCGATCACCGGCGCGGGAATGTTGAGCCTCGCCAGCGGCGCGATGCGGGCCCGCACCACGTACCCGAAGGCCAGCACGACGGCGGCAAAACCCAGCGTCTGAATCGCGTCGAGCTCGAGCATCCGCTCGCGCACCTGAGCATGTTCACCGGCTCAAGGGTGAGCGGCAGCGACGGCCACGGTGACCGCGGTGCCCACCGCCGCGGCGCCGATGATGGTCCAGAACCACCAGCGGCTGGTCACCGGCGGCTCGGGCGGCAGCTCGGAACACAGGCCCAGCGCGAACTGCTTCTCGGCCAGGGCCAGCCGCGTCTTCTCGAGCACCATGCGTTCGTTGAAGACCTCCAGCAGGCGTTGCGCCTGGAGCCGTTCGATCAACGCTTCGATCGCCCGGGCCTGCACTGGCGGAGGGTTGGTGGTGAGGTAGCCGCGGAAGTACCGGGTGGCCAGCTCCACGTGACCTGCGAAACGATGGCTCTGCGCGAGGTTGAAGAGCAGCAGTGGCGCGGGCTTGAGCTGTTGCGCGGCTTCGTACTTTCGGATCGCCGTCGCGTAGTCACCTTGTTCGAACGCCTTCTTGCCCGCGAGCGCGGCGAGCTTCGCTTCATTCTCCGGGCTCTGGGCGCGCGCGGGGTCTGCGAAGACGAGGGCCGCGCACAGCCCGAACGCCGCGCTAGTACGGGTCGCGCACGCCACTGAGCAGCCCTCCTGAAGTCCGCGTCGTCGTCTTGCGCAGCTCCTGCAGATTGAGCTCGAGCCGCTGGCTGCTCTCCTTCGACACCTGGCGCTCCAGCGGCGCGTAGCCGGCCAGCTCGATGCGCAGGGGCAGCGTCGACGGATCTCGCAGCAGCTTCACCTCGAGCGGCGTGGTGCCCAGCGGTTCACCTGAATCACCGCGCGAGACGATCGCTCCTGCGGGCTGCGTCTCGATCCACAAGGTGACTTCTTCGGGCGGGGCGATCGCAACGACCTGCGGTACGGCGACGGCGGTGGCCGCATCGGGCCGCAGCGCGAAGACCAGGGCCAACGCGAGTGCGGCCGCCACCAGACCCATGCCTCCCACGCGCGGGCGGCGGCGCACCCGGGTCAGCAGAATCGGAGCCGCTTCGGCGGCGAGCGCGGCTTCGACCACCGCCATGCTCCCGGGCCGATCCTCCGGCGCCTTCGCCAGGCACGCGGCGATCAAGGCGGCGAGATCAGCCGGCACCGGCTCCTGGCGGGCGGTGTGCGTCGGCAGCGGAGGCAGCGGATCCTTGATGATCGCCGCAGCGAGCTGACCGAATGACGCGCCATCGAACGGAGGCTGGCCGGCGATCAGCTCGTAGAGAATGTTGCCCAGCGCATAGACGTCGGTGCGCGCGTCGACGTCGAGCCCCGACACCTGCTCGGGCGCCATGTAGCGGGGCGTGCCCATCACCGCGCCTTGCACCGTCTGCACGAGCGGTTGCCCGTTCAAGGGCTCCACACACTTGGCCACGCCGAAGTCGAGCACCTTGACCCAGTCGTCGCGGTCGCCCCGGGTGACCAGGAAGATGTTGTCGGGCTTGAGATCGCGGTGCACCACACCCGCGGCGTGCGAGGCGCCCAGGGCCGAGGCCATCTGTCTCGCCATCGAACGGATGCTCTCGATCGACGAGGCGTGGTGGGCCAGGCGCTGCGCGAGGCTCTGGCCCTGGAGGTACTCCATGACGCAGTACACCCGGCGGGGATCGCGCTCTTCGAAGTAGTCGTGCACTTCGACGATGTGCTCGTGGTTGATCTGGTTGACCGCGCGGCCCTCCTGCAGGAAGCGCTCGACCAGGTCGGCGTTGTCGAGCAGCTCGTCGCGCAGCACCTTGAGCGCCACATGGCGGCCGAGGCGTTGGTGGCGGGCGCGGTAGACCTGGCCCATCGAGCCGGCGCCGATCTCCGCTTCGATCACCCAGGCCCCGATGAGGGTGCCACTGGGGAGCGACGCAGTTTGTGCGTCCGGCGATGCGGATGCTTCGCTCGTCACATCGTACGCATCAGCGAGGTGCTCGGACATGCGGGACCTCCCTGGTGAAGGTGCGGTTCACTCAGGGGGATGAGCAACTTGCGGGCCGCGCGAGGTCCTACTTTTCGGAGAGGCGGATCACGGCTTCGCCGGCCTCGAGCGCAGTGAGGCGCAATCGGTAACCTGTTTCGCGATTCGTGCCTTTCGACAGCGCCAACGCATCGTTCAACGCCGTCATCGCAGCCTCGAGTCTTCCTTCATGCGCCGCGTCAGCCGCCCGTTTCGAACACGCGAGTTCTTCCAGCAGGCTCCCGGTGGTGGCCGCGTCGCGCGCTTCACCCATCACGTCGAAACACTCGATGGGCACCACGGCGCCTTTGGGGGCATAGCGGCCCAGCGGCCGGAGCACGAAGTCGCCCGCGTTCAGGTGCTGCACCACCGCCCCACTGACCAACACCGTCGCGCCCAGTTGTTTGGTCATGCCCTCGAGCCGTGAGGCGAAGTTCACCGTGTCACCCAGCGCGGTGTAGCTGCGGTGCTGCGCGCTGCCGATGAGCCCGAGCACCGACGGGCCGAAGTGAATGCCCACGCCCATCTGCAACGTGCCCAGCTTGCCCGCGTGCCGGTTGAGTCGCTCCAGCTCGGCTTGCATCAACAGCGCAGAACGCACCGCCTCGCGCGCCGCGACGGCCGGAGTGACCTCGACACCGAAGAGCGCCATCACCGCGTCGCCCACGAACTTGTCGACCAGCCCGCCCATGGTCTCCACGCAAGCAGCCATGCGCGAGAGGATCTGGTTGAGCGCGTCGACCAATTCTCCGGGTGCCAGTCCCTCCGCGGCCGAGGTGAAACCACGCAGATCCGCGAACAGCACGGCGAGCTCCACGCGTTGGCCGCGGAAACCGGCCTGGCCTGCCTCGCGCATCGCCAGCTCCACCGCGCTGCGGCCGAGGAATCGGCTGACCACGTGCAACGTCCACGCGTCGTTGCTCGCGCGGCGCAGCTCGTTCTCCACGTCAGCGCGCAGGGCCGTGGCTGAAGTCGCGTCGAGCAGGCGCAGCGCGCGTTGCAGGTACTCCACGTTGCGGCCGCCGCCGAAGACCTCGGTCTGAAACCGCGCCGCCGAGCGGGCGATCAACGCGTGTTCGATGGGGCTGACCAGGGTGGAGCGCTCCACCGCGTCGAGCGCGCGCACGAAGGCGGCTTCGGCGTCGAGGGTGCGTTGTTCCATCGCGGCGTGTTCGGCGCGGGTGACCTCCAGTAGCGCGAGCAGCGTCATGCGCTGCGCCGGTGGCACCGTGGCGATGTGCGCTTCCACCGAGGCGAGCATCGGGCCGGCGGCACCGGGCCGCAGGTGCACCAGCTCACGGGCCTGGTTCACGGTGGCGATCACCTGGCCGAAGGTGTCGCCTGCTTGCTCCGCGGTCTGCCGCGCGCGCTCGAAGTACGAGAGTGCGCCCTTGTGGTTGCCCAGGCCTCGCTCGCACTCACCGAGGTGCGTGAGCAGTTGGGCCCGCAGCCGCAGCGCGTGGGGGCTCTTGCGCAGCACGATGTCGTGGTCTTTCTGAAACGCATCGCGCGCCGAGAGCCAGTTGCCGTTCTCCAGCTCGAGCCGCGCGAGGTTGCCCCACGTGAGCGCCGCGCCTTCTTCATCGCCATCGGCTTCACGCCGCGCGAGGGCGGTGCGGTACTCGACGCGCGCTTCCTCCACCAGGCCCTGCGACTGGAGCAGCCGCCCAAACGAGTCGTGCACCCGCGGGCGGTAGCGGGGAGAAGACAGGGTGAGCGCGCGGTTCATCGAGACCGTCGCGCGCAAGAAGTCACGCTCCCGGGCGGCGGCGACGCCACGCAGGTGCCAGTAGCGGCCTTGATCCTCTTCGCTCAGCTCCATCAACCGGGTGGAGAGCCAGCTCAACCCCGCGTTCAAGACCGGCGAAAGCTCAGGCGAGGTCGCGGCCAAAACACACAAGGCGACCACCTGCGTCTGCTCGTTCGCGTTCAGCTCCGCCGGCTCGATCAAGGCGCTCGGCGGCGCGGCGAGCATCGCCTCCACCGCGGACTGCAGCGAAGCGGGGACGAGGGTGAGCAGGGTGGGGTGCACGCGCTGAGCGTCGTTCAGGTGGAGAGCACGTCGCGGATGGACGGGTCCTTGTCGAACTGCGCCTTGGCGTACGGACACACGGGGATGAACTTCGTCTTCGTCTCTCGTGCCCACTTCACGGCGGCGTCGAGCAGCTGCCGGCCGGCGCCTTGACCTTTCAGCGAATCGGCCACCTCGGTGTGATCGATGATCACCAGGCCGGGGTTGACGCGCGTGAAGGTCATCTCGGCCACGCGTTCTCCGCCGCGCTCGCTGAACCAGGCGCCGCGGTGACCTTCTTCCGTTCTCTGGATCTCGAGAGGGGTCGTCATGTGCCTGACTCTGCTCAGCGCTGGGGTCTCGCGCAACATCAGCTGCCTCGCCTTCGGGAGAGGGTTCAGGGCGGAACAGGATTTCTGGCCGAGAAGATTCGCTCGTCAGTACGCGTGCTAATGATCACCGCGCATGAAGACTTCCGCGCTTGGGTTGGCTGCTTTGGGGGTCGCGTTGCTGGCGGCCGGTTGCGGAAGAACGGGCACCATTTGCGAGACCGCGACTGACTGCGCTCCCGGCCAGACCTGTACCGCGCTGGGGTGCGTGAACCTGCTGAGAGACGGCGGAGTCGGTGGTGGATCAGGTGGCGGCGGCGGAGCAGGTGGTGGTCTCGGCGGAGGCGGCGGATCAGGGGGGGGTCTCGGCGGCGGTGGCGGCTCGATGTGCCAGCCCGGCCAGGCGTTCTGCGTCAACGGCTGCATCGACGTGAGCGCCGACGTGAACAACTGTGGCAGCTGCTTGCGCCAGTGCCCGCGAGGCCCGAACGCGGCGGCGGCCTGCTCCGGAGGCACCTGCACCTTTCAATGCGCGCCCGGCTTCGCCGACTGCGACTTCAACCCGATGAACGGCTGCGAGGCCGACCTCTCCGACCCCGCGACGTGTGGTTCGTGCCGCAACGCGTGCCCCTCAGGCCTGAACGCGGCCGCCGCCTGCACCATGGGCGTGTGCGGGCTCACCTGCGCGCCCGGCTTCGGCAACTGTGACTTCGTCGCCGCCAACGGGTGCGAGGGCGATCTCTCCGCTCCCTCAAGCTGTGGCTCCTGCAACAACCGCTGCCGCACCGGCCCCAACCAGACCGCCAGCTGCGTGATGGGCCTCTGTGGTGCGCAGTGCAGCCCCGGGTTCGCCGACTGCGACCTGTTCCCCGGCACCGGCTGCGAAGCGAACCTCTCTTCGGCGGCGACCTGCGGCAGCTGTTCGAACGCCTGTCCTTCGGGCGGCGCCAACACCATGGCCACCTGCACCCTGTCGACCTGCGGAACGCAGTGCCGGCCGGGATTCGCGAACTGCGACGGCAACCTGAACAACGGCTGTGAAGCCGACTTGAACGCGCTCACCACCTGCGGCTCGTGCACCACCGTGTGCCCCACCGGCCAGCTCTGCACGGGCGGCAGCTGTGGTGGTGGCTGCCCCGCCTTGCCGGTCGGCGTACTCACCCCGAACACCACCGTGATGGGAACGCTGACGGCCGGCCCGGCGCGTTTCCCGCTGCCGACCTGCTCCACCCAATCCAACCGCACCGAAGATCTGTGGACGTTCACCCTCACCACCGCCAGCTCCGTCATCCTGGAGACCGGCGGCATGCTCGACACGGTGCTCGTGGTGCGCTCGAGCTGCACGGCGACCACCGATCTCGCCTGCAACGACGACACGCCCGGCATCGGCACGCGCAGCCGGGTGAGCTTGATGCTGCAACCGGGCACCTACTCGGTGCTCGTCAAAGAATGGGGCGGCAACGCGACGGGCGGGGCGTACAGCCTGTCGGCCACGGTGAGCAGCGCACCGAACGCGATCTGCACCGCGCCCACGCCGCTCAACCCGGGCATCGTCTTGCGCGGGGAGAACTCTTCGCAGGGCGGGGTTCCCAGCACGGCGTGTTCGCCCGGCGGAGGCCAGCTGTTCTACCGCGTGACGCTCTCCCCCAATCAGCGCGCGGTGGTCTCCGTCACGTCGACGACGGCCAGCCTGACCACCCGGTTGCTGAGCGCCTGCACCGCCACCAGCTGCACCGACGTGGTGCAGGGTTCGGGAACCCAGACGCTCACCTTCGACAACCGCGGCTTCGGGACGCAGACGCTGATCATTTCGGTGAGCGCGACGACCAGCGGCGTGAACGCCTCGTTCGAGATTCTGGCAGAGGTCATCGCGATTCCCTCCAATGCCAACAGCTCGTGCGCCCTGGCCACGCCGCTGACGGTCAATGGCATGCCGATCAACGGCGAGGTGATCGACACCGGAGGCGCCGCGCTCACCAGCTGCCTGCCGGGCCAGGTGGGTCGCACGCGCTACTACTCGGTGCTGGTGCCCGCCCGCAGCGCGGTGCAGGTGAACGCCTCTTCCAGCGGCTTCGACCTGGCCCTGCGCGTCTTCAGCTCGTGCGCGACGCTCAACACCTGCGCGGCGTTCGCTGACGGCACGGTGGGCATCGCGCCTGAACGAGTGCGCATCACCAACCCGGCCAACTTCTCGCAGACCTACATCGTGGTGGCGAGCAGCGCCTTCCCCGGCTCGGGCGCCACGTACTCCATCAACGCGGCCACCGCGTCGCCCCCCGCGGCTGCGAACGCCTTCTGCAACACGCCCACGCCGCTGACCTCGGGCGTGGCCATCGCCGGCGAGCTCGCGTTGCCCGGTGGCCTGCCGCTCCACAACGTCTGCCTGCCCTCGCAGGCGGGCTACGCGCGCTACTACTCGGTGCTGGTGCCCTCGGGGAGCACGCTGCACGCCGTCGTCAGTCCCGGCGCGGTCGACGGTCTCGACGTGGGCGCGCGCGTGTTGACCAACTGCGCGGCCTCCACCTGCTCGGCTTCGAGTGACGCCCCGGGTCTCGCTTCGGAGGCCGTGGTGGTGAGCAACACCAGCGGCTTCAGCCAGACCCTGGTGATCGCCGCGAGCGGGGTGAACACCAACCCGACTGCGAGCAACGACTTCAGCGTGCTCGCGAACGTCGCGGTGTCGGCGAGCAACGCCACCTGCGCCGGCTCGACGGCGATGTCGGTGGGCGTGCCGTTGTTGAACGAGACGCTCACGGGGGGCGGAGCGCCGAACACCGCCTGCTTGCCCACGGTGACCGGCCTGACGAAGTACTACCGGGTCTCCGTGGCGGCAGGGGAGCGGGTGAAGGTCTCTGCGGTGTCCACGAACTTCGACGTGAGCCTGCGCGTCTTCGACAGCTGCGGCGCGGCTGCGTGCGCGGCTTCGGCCAACGCGGTCTCCGGCTTCGGTGAAGAGACGGTGACGCTGCAGAACGAGACTGGGGGTCTGAAGACCTGGGTGCTCGCGGTCAGCGCGCCGGCCACCACCACCACCGGTACCTTTTCGATCAGCGTGACGCGCACTCCGTATTCGTTGACCCGCATCGGCGCGAGCTGCAGCGATCTCTCGCTGGCGCCCGATTTGATGGGGCCCGGCACCGTGCCGGTGATCGACGACGACCTGGGCACGGTGCCCCTCGCGTTGCCGTTCCCGATGACCTCCTTCTCCACGCCGGTGACGCACTTCTCGGCCTGCATGAACGGTTACGTGCAGCTCTTCACCAGCGCCGCGGGCCCTGCTGACTGTGACTTCACCAACACGGCGCTGCCGAACGCCGCAAACCCCAGCGGCCTGGTCGCGCCGCTGTGGGACGACCTCCAACCTGCGGGCCCGCTCACCCGGGTGCGGTCGCTCACCACCGGCGTCTCACCCAGCCGCGCCTTCGTGGTGGAGTGGATCGAAGCGTCCTTCCTCGGCGCGGGTACGGGCGCGGAGCGGGTGCAGTTCCAGGCCAAGCTCTTCGAGAGCACCGGGGTCATCGAGTTCCACTACTGCTCGCTTGCGCCCAATGGCGGCTCGGCCGACGTGACGACGGGCAGCACCTCGACCATCGGCCTCGAGAACCTCACCCACACCGACGCGATGCTGCACTCGTTCAATGCGGCGAACAGCGTGGCCAGCGGCGGCGGGCTGCGTTTCGTGCCTCAATGATTCGTTTCCGGGTGCTCGCTCAGTGGCTGGTGCTGGGCGCCCTGGTCGGCGTGGTGTGCGGGATCGCCTCTGCGATCTTCCTGCTCCTGCTCGACGTGGTGACGCATGTGCGCGTGCACGACGAGCGCTTCGTCTCCGCGCTGCCGCTGGCGGGCCTGGTGATCGGCCTCGTGTACGAACGGTTCGGTGCGCGCATCAAGGCGGGCAACAACCTCATCATCGACACCATTCACGATGACGGGCCCGAGCTGCCGCTGCGCATGGCGCCGATGGTGCTGCTGGGTACGGTCAGCGCGCATCTGTTCGGCGCCAGCGTGGGGCGTGAAGGCACCGCGGTGCAGATGGGCGCGAGCCTCGCGGATTGGATCTCCCACCGGCTGCGGGTGGGCCGGGAGCTGCGGTTGCAATTGCTCGCGGCGGGTGTGGCGGGCGGCTTCGGCGCGGTCTTCGGTACGCCCATCGCGGGCACCGTGTTCGGCCTCGAGTTCATCGTGCTCGGGCGGCTCAAGTACGACGCGCTCGTGCCGGCGTTGGTGGCCGCGGTGGTGGGCGATCTCACCACGCGCGCGCTGGGGGTGACGCACGCCTCGTACCCGGTGGTGCCGCACGTGGCCTTGAGCCTGCCGCTGCTGGGGAAGTGGGCGTTGTTCGCCATCGCGGTGGCGCTGGTGACGGTGGTGTTCGTCGAGCTGGTGCACTTCCTCAAGAAGCAGGGCGAGAAGCGCGTGCCTTCGTTGCCGCTGCGCATGTTCCTGGGCGGGCTGGTGGTGGTGGGCTTGTGGAGGCTGGTGGGCTCGAGCGACTACCTCGGGCTGGGGGTGCCGACGATCTTGCGAGCCTTCGAGGCGCCCGCGCTGCCGCTGAGTGTCTTCGCGCTCAAGCTGGTCTTCACCGCCATCTGCCTGGGCGCGGGTTTTCCCGGGGGTGAAGTGACTCCGCTGTTCTTCGTGGGGGCGGCGTTGGGCAGCGCGCTCGCCGCCCTGCTCGGCATTCCCATTCCGCTCGGTGCAGGCGTGGGCATGGCTGCCGTGTTCGCTGCCGCCTCGAACGCGCCGCTCGCCTTGTCGATCATGGCGGTGGAGTTGCTGGGGGTGGGCATCTTCCCCCACGTGGTGATCGTCTGCGTGGTGGCCTATCTGCTCACCGGCCACCGCGGCATCTACTCGTCGCAGCGGCTGGTCGCGGGCAAGAGCGGGCAGCCCGTCGATTCACCGCAGCGGCTGAGGTGAGCTACTCCGCTGCGCGGTATTCCACGGCGACCAGCCGGTTCGGCACGTCCTGCGAGGCCGTGCAGGAGTCGATGCTCGACAGCTCCATGGTGTGGCCGTCTTCGAGCGTCCACGTGGCATCGAGGCGGCTCAACGAGTCGGTGTGCTTCTTGGTGGTCTTGGGCTTGCCCAGGCGGGCCGTCAGCGAGGCCAGCAAGGTGGCGTAGGCATCGGCGTGCGTCTCTTTCTCTTCGGCGAAGTCGGGCAGCTCCAGGCGCACGGCCTGCAACTTTCCGCCGTCGACCTCACGCTGCAGGGTGGCCTTCTTGGGGAAGGCGCCTTTCGCGTCTTTGAAGTCGATCTCGGTGTCGCTCTGCTCTTCGGCCTTCGAACCCAGCGTCACGTCGAAGTGTTTCGCGAGGAGCGTGTCGAGCGAGTTGGGCACCTTCATCGTGGTCTGCCGGGGCACCTCGACGGCGGCGATCCGCGTGCCCTTGGCCAGCGCGAGGTTGACCACGATGGTGCCGCCGAAGTTGGGGCTCATCCGCACGCTGACCGAGAGCGTGCTCTTGAGCCCTGCATCGATGTTCCAGGCGCGCTCTTCGTTGCGCTTGAGCAGACGCGGTTTGCCGAACTCCGCCGTGAAGAGCTCGTGGATGGCGACGACCAGCGCATCCGCTCCCTTCTTGCGCTCGATCATGACGCGCGCTTCAGAGAGCAGCCCTGAGCTCGGGTCGAGGGTCCAGACGGCCTCGATGCCGTCCTGCTTGCCTTGAGCGAAGCTCCACTTTTCGACGGAGCTGGGCCGGAACCACGCCGGCTTCTTGAGCTGATCGCGCGGGGTGCCCAGCGCGAGGCCGAGGGGCTGGTGGTTGGAGAGCAGCAGGGCGCGCAGGGAGGCCGGGATTTCCATGTCTTGGGACTCCCTTACGCGCATTTTCGCTCGCTGCGTACGATCCTGTTCGAAGCCTCGCCCCGGCCCTCTCCCAAAGGGCGAGGGCGACCGGTCAGCGGCAGTAGCCCGACGCGTTGCAGGTGCCTGAGGCGCAGGCGACCTGCTGACACCTCGGTAGACACACGCCGTGGCTGCCAGCCCCGTTGCTGTAGTCGCAGACATACCCGGTCCGGCAGGTCGACTGACCCGACCCCGGAGACGTGCAGTCCTGCAGGCATTGACCGCCGGGTGTGCACCAGCCCGTCGCGCCCGCGAAGAAGCCGCCGCACACCTGCTCAGTGAGGAAACACGTCCCCGTGCAGTACCCGCCACCCGGCCAGGACGTGCGGCACTCGGCCGACCCCAGGAGCGGCTGGTAGCACTGCGAAGTCGCCGTGCACGGAGAGCCCGTTCCCAACGCGGTCGCGCTGCAGACCTGGCTCGCGTTGCATTGCGCCGGGGAGCTGCAGGTCGAACAGGTCGCGCCGCCCGTACCGCACGCCGAGTCGACCGTGCCGGCCACGCAGGTGCCGCCGGAGCAGCAGCCGCCCGGGCAGGTCGCCGCGCCGCACGAGAGGATCGCCCCTTCGGTGCCCAACACGCTCACCGCCCCCGCCGGAGTGGCCGGGGTGTCGATGATCACGAACAGCGTCACCGTCGAGCCGGTGGTGTTGTTCCACGCGGCCGTCTCCGTCACGCCCGCAGCGCCCGCGTTCGCACCCGCCACGCAGGTCCGTGAACCGCACGCGGCCAGGCTGGTGGCGAAGTTCACCGTCACATCGAGCCCGCTCGCCGGGGTCGCCGTCACCGTCAGGCTGCGGTTGTTCGGCACCGTGTACGCCAGGACGAAGTCAGGCCCCACCGACGGCGTGACGCAGCCGGTGCCTACGCCCTGGTAGTCGTCGGCGTAGGTCGACGGCGTGCGCGAGACCGAGGTGCCACTCACCGCGTTCACGGGCGAGCTGCAGTTCTCTCCCGCCGCCGGTACCGCCGAGCTGGCCGAAAGCGTGTACGAGCCGTTGGTGCCGGTCGCGCTGTAGTCGTCGACGATGATGAAGATCGTCGCCGCGTTCAGCCCGGTGTTCGTCCACGTCACCGTCTCGGCCTGGTTCGCGTTGCCCGTGTCGATCGAGGCGACGCACGCTGCGCTCGTCCCCACGCACGCTGAGGAGGCGCCCGTCACCAGGCTCACCGTGGCATCGAACGTGCTCACCGTGGGCGTCACCGTCACCGTCAACCGGTGACCCGCCGGCACCGACACCCGCACCACCCGGTCGATGCCCTGCGTGCCCTTGCACCCGTTGGTGCTGCCCGAGGTGAAGTCGTTGGAGAAACCCGAGAGCGTCTGGCTCATGGAAATGGGCAACGAGAGCAACGGCGCGTTGTCGCAGCGATCGCCCGTCAGCCCACCCCCGGAGCAGCTGCCGCCGCTGCAGGTCTGAGCGCCCGAACAGGTGCTGCACGAAGCGCCGAAAACGCCACACGCCGCGCTCGAGGTGCCGCTCTGGCAGACGTCGCCCTGGCAACACCCGCTCGGGCACGTGCTCGCGTTGCAGGTGGCCACGCACGAGGTGCCGTTGCACACCTGGTTGCTCCCGCAGGAGCCGCAGGTCGCCCCGCCCGTTCCACACGCGGCCTGCATGGTGCCCGGCTGGCAGACGTTGCCCTGGCAGCAGCCGCCGGGGCAGGTGGTGGGCCCGCAGCTCGAGATGCACTGCGTGCCGTTGCAGCTCTCACCCGAGCCGCAGCTGGCGCATTCGCTGCCGCCGGTTCCACACGCCCCGCTCGCGGTTCCGGGCTGGCAGACGTTGTTGGCGCAGCAGCCGCTGGGGCAGGTGCTGGCGTTGCAGACGAAGCGGCAGGCGCCCGCCACGCAAGACTCGGCGCCCGAACAGCTGTTGCAGGTGCTGCCGTTGCTGCCACACGCGCTGGGGGCATTTCCGCCCAGACACACGCTGCCCAAGCAGCACCCGCCGGGGCAGGTGGCCGCGTTGCAGGTCGAGCCGCCGGTGCACACGCCCGCGCTGCAGGTCTGATTGTTCGCGCACACGCCGCAGGTTTGACCGCTCTGGCCGCACGCCGAGGTGCTGCTGCCGGCCATGCAGACGTTCCCCTGGCAACAGCCGTCAGGGCAGTTCTCGGCGTTGCAGGTGGTGCCGCCACTGCAGCGGCCACCGGTGCAGCTCTCGCCACTGCCACACGCGTCGCAGGTCGCGCCGCCCGAGCCGCAGGTGGTGGTGGTCAGCCCCGTCTCGCAGCGGTTGCCGTTGCAGCAGCCCTGGCAGTTGGTCGCGTTGCAGGTGCTCCCGCTGCACTGGTTGTCGGAGCACGCTCCACCGGTGCACGCGCTGCACGCCTGGCCGCCGCTTCCACAGGCTGAAGTCGCGTTGCCCGGCAGGCAGACGCCATTGGCGCAACACCCGCCGCAGCTCGCCGGGCCACAGCTGCTGGTGCCTCCGCCGCCTCCACCGGTCGATCCGCCTCCGGTGCCGCCGCCCGAGCCATTGCCGCCGCCCGTATTCCCCCGGGGCAGGCAGAAGCCCAGATTGCACGAGGTGTCGGTGCCGCACTGGGCGCAGACCTGGCCGCCCGTGCCGCAGCCGAGCTCGCCCGTCCCCCCGAGGCATGCGTCCGTGGCCGGGTCACAACACCCGGTGCAGTTGCTGGGGCTGCACTTCGCAGGCGCTGGCGAAGAACACGCCGCACCAAAACCGAGCATCGAGAGGAGCAGGAGGAGGCGCATCACGACCGCCATACCCCTGAGCCTCGATCCGAGTGCACCTTTGTGGGACATCTCTGTAGAGGTATCGCCATGAGCTCCGAGAAGGTGGTGTTTGCGCAGTCGATGGAAGGCATCTACCGGGCGCTCACGCCACACACCCCTCAGGAGCGGGCGGCGTTCTTGAAGGCCGGGGTGAAGACCGGTGACCACTTCGATGCCGCCTATCCCATCCAGGCCTGGCTCGACATTCTCGACGCTTCCGCCGCCAGCCGCTTCGCGCATCTGCCCGAGCTGGAGCGCTACACCGAGGTCGGCCGCGTCTTCTTTCTGGGCTTCGGCAAGACCCTGATGGGCTCGGCGGTGTTGGGGCTGCTCAAGGTGATCGGCCCCCGCCGCACCCTCGATCGCCTCACCCGCAACTTCCGCAGCGCCAACAACTTCACCGTGGGCACCTTCGAGTCGTTCTCCGCCAACCACCACAAGGTTCACATCAACTGGACCGCCCGGCCGGGGTTCTACCTGGGCCTCATCGAGTCGGGCTGCGCCCACGCCGGGGCGAAGGACCTGAGCGTCACCGTGCTGGAGACCAAAGACCTGGGCACCTTCTATGAGGTGAAGTGGGCTTGAGATGAAGTGACCAATCGGTCATAACTGCCTCGTCACCACGAGGAGGCACATCATGTTGGGTATCCCGCTGGGTCTGGCCGCGTCGAACGCTGGGGAGTGGTTCCTTCACAAACACATGCTTCACGGGCTGGGAAAGAACCGGAAGAGCTTCTGGGCCTTTCACTGGCACGAGCATCACCGCGAGGCCTTCAAGAACGACATGAAGGATCCGCAGTACACGCGCAGCCTCTTCACCTGGTCACCTCAGGGCAAAGAAGCGTTGGCGCTGGCGCTCGGTGCGGTGGCCACCCTCCCGCTCTTCCCGGTGGCGCCGTTCTTCGCGGGCACCGTGTGGTTCTCGATGCTCCGCTACTACCGGATTCACAAGAAGAGCCACCTCGACCCCGCGTGGGCGCGCGAGAACATGCCGTGGCACGTGGATCACCACATGGGCAAAGACCAGAACGCCAACTGGTGCGTGACGCACCCGTGGTTCGACTACGTGATGAAGACCCGCAAGCCGTACTCGGAAGATCCGAGCGGCGCGTTGCCGGAAGGCGCGAAGGGCGGGCTGCTCTCGCGCATGTGGGCGGGCCTGAAAGAGGGCCGCATCGCCCCCGTGATGCCCGCCGGCACGCCGGTGAAGCTGCGAGCGGTTTCCTAGAGGAAGCGACGGCCGGTGCGCCGCGTGGTGTGGCTCGAGGAGCGCAAGTCGGCGATGGGTTGTGGCGGTGTGAGGGAGGACGGGTTCGCTCTTCGCGCCTCCCGAATACGAGACCCTGATTCCTGAATTTGAGTTCGCACAACACCCAGGCCACGGGTCAGATGGGTCTATGAGACTCCTTCTGCCGGTCGTGTTGCTGCTGGTCGCCTGTGGCGAGGTGCGGACGGATTGTGCATCCACGTGTGCGGGCTGCTGTGACGCGAGCGGGGTCTGCCAATTCGGCGACGACTCGAACGCCTGCGGGACGGCGGGCACCCTGTGCGACGCCTGTGGTGCGGGGCAGAGCTGCGTCTTCAACGCGTGCGCGGAGTCGATGGGCCCGGGCGGAGGCACCGCGACGGGCGGCGGAACTGCGACGGGTGGCGGAACTGCGACGGGTGGCGGAGCTGCGACGGGCGGCGGAACCGCGACGGGCGGAGGAACCGCGACGGGCGGAGGCACTGCGACGGGCGGAGGCACTGCGACGGGTGGAGGCACCGCGACGGGTGGAGGCACCGCGACGGGCAGCGCACCCCGAGTCCTCTCACTCTCAGTCCTCCCCCCGCGGCTGCACCGCAACGATCCCGGCGCCTCGACCTTCAGCGCGCTCGTGTCCGACGCCGACGGCCTGCAGGACATCGTCGGAGGCCGGCTCGTCGACCCCGTGAGCAACGGCACCTACGGCGTCTTCACCGCCTCCGGAGCACCGGGCGCCTACACCTTCGCGCTCACCTGGCTCGGCATGCAGGCCGTCCGCGGAGTGACCTCGGCACCCATCACCGGGCTCGACCGCGAATTTCGCGCCGAGTTCTTCGATGTCGCCGGCAACATCGGCAGCGCATCGGTCACTATGCGCCTCGCCTGCGGTCTCACCGGCTACGGCGTCTGCAACAACCAATGCCGCCTCTTCAACACCGCCACCGACTGCTCCGGCTGCAACGAGCCCACGCCGACCGGCGGCTTCTGCCTCCAGTACACGCGCGGCTGCGCGGGCGGCGAGACGTTGTGTGAAGCGCAGAACGCTTGCGCCAACCTCGCCACGAGCGCCACTCACTGCGGTCAATGCGGCCGCGCCGTCCCGACCGGTGGCGTGTGCACGAACGGCGTGCCGCAGTGCCCCGCGAACACCGCGCTGTGCGGAAGCGCGTGCGTGAACCTGCAGACCGACGCCCGGCACTGCGGAGCCTGCGGCGTGATCGTCACGGCGCCGCTCCAGTGCCGCAACGGACAGCCCGCCTGCGGCTCGACCTCCGAGACGTATTGTCCTGTGCAGAACGTCTGCGCGAATCTGCAGACCAGCCGCACCAATTGCGGCGCGTGCGGAGTCACCGCCGCGCGCGCCTGTGCCGGTGGAGCACCGACGCCCGAGTGGAACATGGTCAACCTCGGCCAGATCGCCGCCACCGCGCCCTCCCCGCGCTCCGGTGCGGCGATGGTGTTCGACGGCAACCGCAACACCATCGTCCTCTTCGGCGGCCTCGACGCGAGCAACTTCCGCGGCGACACCTGGGTCCGCAATGGGACCTCGTGGGTGCAGCTCAGCCTGAGCCCGTCACCGCCCGCACGCGCGAACCACGGCCTGGTGTTCGACAGCCTGCGCAACAAGGTGGTGCTCTACGGCGGCACGGGGCGCTCCGATCTGTGGGAGCTCGACGCGACCGGTTGGCAGCTCAAGACGCAGAACGGGGCGCTCCCCATGGGCGAATCGTCGCAGACGCTCGTCTACGACTCCGTGCGCCAGCGCTCGGTGGTGATCAACCTGAGCACCGGCGCCGCGTGGGAATGGGACGGCACCACCTGGACCGTGCGCACCGTCACCAACACCATCACCGCCGCGGCGACGGCGAGCAGCGGCTACGACCCCGTACGCAATCGCCTGCAGCTGGTCGACGGCTCCGGCATCCGGGTGCTCAACGGAAGTTGGAACGTGGCGTCGAGCACGTCGAAGAACCCCGCCACGCAGTTGGTGTTCGACCCTGAGCGTCAGCGCACTGTCATGCTCGGCCTGGGCAGCAACGCTCAGAGCGAGACGTGGGAATGGTCGGGTTCGTCATGGGCGCAGCTCGACTCGTATTTCCCGTCGAATCGGCGGCCCGAGTACCGCGGCAATTGCGCCATCGCGTGGGATCCCGGGCGGCACGCCGTGGTGGTCTTCGGTGGAAGAGTGTGTACGACGACGAGCAGCTCGTCGTGCACACTCAACGATCAGACGTGGGAGTACTCGTTGTGAGCTGACGCTCCTCCAATCCCTCTGGGCCGCCGTGTCGCGATGGCTCCAGGACCCCACCCGTTCGAAGCAGAAGTGGCATCTCGACTGCGCTCGACGCGAACGGTGGGTCTGTTCCTTCGGAGGATTCCTAGAAGTTCGCTTCGAGGCCGACGGTCAAGGCGACGTCGGTCTCCTTGCGGGTCAGGCCGTCGGCGCCCTGGGGGGGCATCGAGTCGAAGTTCACCAGCACCGCGGTGTTCAACGAGAGGTTCTCGGTGAGGCGCGCGCTGAGCTTGGTGTTGTTGTTGATCAACAGGCGGCCCAGCGTGGGCGCGAGCAGGAAGGGCACGAACTCGAGCTCTTCGGTGATGCGCACGTCCTTCGAGAAGCTCCAGCGCAGGGTGATGGCGGCGCGCGGCGCGAGGATGACGATGCCGTAGTCGGTGACCGTGGCGGGCTCGGGGAAATACTGGAAGCGGGTCTCGTAGCCAGCGCGCATCGCGAGGTCGAGGCGCAGGTAGAACTTCTCGAGATCGCCTTCCTTCTTGTTGAAGAAGGTCAAGCCGGCGCCGAGCTCGCCGATGGAGCGCGACTCGATGTTCTTCATGTGATCGAACTCGGAGCCCACCAGGCCGAAGAGCGCGGCGAAGCTGTCGCCCAGGGTGCGGTCGAGGCGCACGGTGCCCACGGCGCGGCGCGCGGTGATCGACGAGTTGGCCGTCGCGTTGGTGTCGGGGTTGGCCAGGCCGTAAGCGCCGTTGGCGCGAATGCCCAGCGCCCACTTCTCCCACTTGCGGTCGGCGGCCGCGCTGCCGGTCACCGTGAGGGTCTGGCTGTTGCCGGTGATGAAGGTCAGGCCCACCCCCACGTTGCCGATCCACACGTCCTTCTTCTTGTCGGCGGCGGCGGCGGCGGCGGCGGTGCCCGGCAGGGGGCCGGCCACGGCGTCGGCGATGCGCATCGCGGCTTCGGCGGCCAGCTGCGCGGCGGCGGCGGCCTTTTCAGCGGCGGCGGCCGAGCGGTCGGCAGCGCTCATCTCGACGGGAACGGTCGGGGCGGCGGCCGCATCTGACTGCGCGAGAACGGCGGAGAGCGCGAGCGACAGAAACATGTGTAGTCTCCAGAGTGGTTGAAGCGGTTGCCCCTATAAGACGGAACAAGGGCCAATCCACAGAAACGTGAGGACGACGTGGCCGCAGTGAAATGGATCTTCGTGGTGGTGTTCGGGCTCGGCAGCGCAGGTGCGCTCGCCATGGCCGTGGTCTCCGGAGGCGCGCCGTACGCGGTCACTTCCCGCACTGCGCCCCCGATTGTGCTTCGTCAGTTCCCCGAGATGGGGGCGAGTGCGGCTCTTCCGAAGACGCCCGATGCAGTGAAGACGCCCGTCGCTGAACCTGTGGCGGAGAAGGCGCCCGACCCGGTGGCCGCGAAGCCCGAGCCGGTCGCTGCGAAGCCTGAGCCCGTAGCGGCCAGGCCCGAGCCGGTCGTCGCGAAGCCGGCCCCGGTGGCCCCCAAGCCCGAGCCCGTGGCGGCGAAGCCCGAGCCGGTCGCCCCCAAGCCTGAGCCGGTGGCTGAGAAGCCTGAGCCCGTCGCGCCCAAGCCCGAGCCGGTCGTCGCAGCTCCCAAGGCCCCGCCCGCGGAAGGCATGCTCAACCTGCGCGCGACCGACACCGCCGACGTGTACCTCGACGGAAAGAAGCTGGGCGGCTCGCCGCTGATGGGCATCAAGGCCAAGGTCGGCAATCACAAGGTGCGCTTCGATTGTTACGACGCGGCTGGCAACACGGTCGCGGGCCCGGTGCAGACCATCGCAGTGAAGGCCGATGCCGAGGTCGAGGTCGAGTACCCCTGCCCGGTGGAGTGACGCAGGAGACTGGGGGGGGCTGAAGGCGCACCCCGAGCGACCCTGTTCTTCTGGCTACTCAGCGGCCGGAGCCACGCGAGGCCGCACCAGCAAGCTCTGACACCCGCGCCCGAACGGCCCCTTCTCGTCCCACAGCCGCGTGTCCGACAGCCCCACGCCATCCTTCGTGGTGGTGGTGTGCGCCTCGAGACAGATCCACTCGCCTTTGGGGCGCCGCAGCAAAGACACGTTCAAGTCGGCGTTCACGAAGGTGAACTTCGAGAAGTCCATCACCTGCGCCACACCATTGCCCGAGTCTGCCGCGCACACGGTGCGAACGAACGGAGACGGCTTCTCGTCGGGCAGCAGCGGCACCTTCATGCGCATCCACACCGCGACGGGCGACTGGCCCAGCTTGCCGCGCGCGAAGCGCATCTCCATCGACGTCTGGTACCCGACCTCGGAGGGGAAGAAGCCAAACTCGAACGGCTCGAGAGAAGTGGGCGGGGTGGGGCCCTTCTCCACCGGCAGCTCCAGCTCGATCGGCACCTTCTTGAACGCCAGCGCATGCGCGCGGATGAGCGGCTTGCCATCTGCCTCCAGCACCGCGGTGCCGCGCCGGGCATTGGCGCCCTCCGTGGCCACCTCGGTCTTCAGCGTCAGCTTCGCGAAGGGCACCGGCCGCAGCAGCTCGAAGGTCACCCGCACCAGCTGAAAATCATCGGGCAACGCGCGCTCGAAGCCGCGGGTCACCAACGCCGACGGCGGGCCGCCATGCAGGTACTCCGCGCTCCAGGGACCGGTCGCGTCCGCCTGGGGAAAGAAGCCATCACCGTCGGGAACGAAGAACGCGTCAGTCATTCCTCTTTCATACGCGCTCACGTCGGAGTTCGTGAAGAAGCTCTGACTTTAGAACTGCACCAGGCGCTCCCACGGCAACAGCCCGAAGCCGATGCCCAGGGCCGCGCCTGACACCACGTCGGAGGGGAAGTGCACCCCCAGCCAGACGCGCGAGAACGAGACGCCCAGCGCCCAGAGCGCGACCCAGGGGGCGAGCGGGTGGTCGATCGCGAAGAGCGCGACGGCGAGCGCGACCGCGGTGGCCGCGTGCGTGGAGGGAAAAGATCGTCGAGGCCCCGGCGCCCAGATGGCTGCCTCGATGCCGCGCTCGGTGGCGAAGGGACGGCGGCGGCCGACCATGCGTTTGATGAGGCCGCCCACCAGCAGCGCCGCCAGGGCAGCGGTCATCGCCACCAGAAACGAAAGCTGGCGGGGCAAGAAGTCGAGGCCCTGCCCGTGGGTGAGCATCAGCACGCCCGCAAGCCCGAACCACACGCCGCCCGCGCCCGACCACGAGAGCGCAGAGAAGAACAGATTGGGCAGCCGCGCCCGGCGGGACTGCAGTGCCAGACTCGACCGGGTGTCCCACTGAGCGATGGTTTCGAGCAACGAACGCACGCGTGCACCGTACTCGCTCTCTGGAGAATCAAAGCGCGCGTCGACATCAGGTACGGGTCAGTCGCTCTTGAGGGTGTATTCCCGAGGGTCCGCGTCGAGCAGATCGTGTTCATCTCGCGTGAGCATCGCTTTGAGCAGTGGGTGCTGGAACTTTCGTCGCGCGGTGATCGCGTAGAACGTTTCGAAGAGCCCCGGCACGACGCAGTGTTCGCTCAACGTGCCCTCGCGGAGTTCGTCGCGCACCACGATGGATGGCACCAGCGCCAGCGCCGCGGAGTCGCGCGCCAGCAGACGCATCGTGGCCATGTCGTCGACCTCCGCGAGGATCGTCACGTGAACACCGAGTTGTTCGCACAGCGCGTCGAACTCCGAGCGGATGTCGCTCTCCCGGCCGGGAAGGATCATCGGGGTGTCACCAATGCCCCTGGGGAACCGGAAGCCCTTCTTCTGCTTCGCTCCGACGATGCTGACCGGTTGCCGGGCGATGCGCCGGCAGCGGAGCTTCCCGGCGAGGTCGCGCCCGGGAGGCCGGTTCGCCAGCACGAGATCGACCGCGTGGCCTTCGAGCCTCAGAAGCAGCTCGGCCAGCACGCCCGACTCGAGGTACAGCCGCACGTCGGGTTGCTCGAGCAGCGGCCTGACGAAGGACTCCTGGAAGTTTCGTGACAGCGTGGCGACGGCGCCGATTCGCAGCACCTGCTGGTGCTGCCGGCCACGCTCGAGCGTCGACACCAGCTGGCTGCCCGCCGCGAAGATCTCCTCCGCAGACGCCAGCACGATCTTCCCGGCCTCGGTGAGCACCAGGCGTCGGCCCTCTCTGAAGAACAGGGCACTGCCCAGCTGCCCCTCGAGTTGCTGAATCTGCGAGGACAGGGCCGATTGGGCGACGCGCAGCCGTGCCGCCGTTCGCGTGAGGTTGCCGTCCTTCGCGACTGCCCAGAAATACCGAAGGTGGTGGAAGTTCATCTGCTCGACGTTCATCGCAGTTCTCCAATGCAGAACGATATGAGCGAGTTTATGTGTTTTTCAAGAACCACGCGTCGCCGGTACACGCTGGTGCATGAACACGGTCGAGGCATGGTTCTCCGTCGTCCCCCTCACCGCGTGCGCCCTTCCGACGCTGCTGGCGCTCGTGGGGGTGTTCGCCCCCCTGAGGGCTGGCCTTGCCAGTGGCGGGGCCCTGGGGGGAGCGCTGCTGTTCACGCTCTTGGCCGGCGTGACGCGAGGGGCCACCGGGGTGACCGGGCTCGGGGTGCGGGTCGACGCGGTCACCTGCGTGATGCTGATCCTCGTCACCGCCCTCGGGGCGATCGTGGTGCGCTACTCGCGAACCTACCTTCACGGAGATCCAGGCCTGGGCAGGTATCTGCGCTGGCTGCTGCTGACGCTCAGCGCGGTCACGACGCTGGTCATCGCCAACAACCTGGCGGTGGTGGCCCTGGGGTGGACCGCGACGAGCCTCGCGCTGCACCAGTTGTTGACCTTCTTCGGCGACCGCACTGCGGCGCGCGTCGCGGCTCACAAGAAGTTCCTGGTCAGCCGGCTCGCTGACGCGCTGCTCCTGGCCTGCCTGGGCCTCATCTATCGAAGCACAGACAGCCTCGAGCTCGACCGCATCGCCGCCTGGGCCAGCGCGCACCCCGAGCTCTCACCCTCCATGCACGTCGCTGCGGTGCTCGTGGTCTTCGCCGTGGCGCTCAAGTCTGCGCAGCTCCCGTTTCACGGCTGGTTGACGCAGGTGATGGAGGCGCCCACCCCGGTCTCCGCGCTGCTGCACGCAGGCGTGGTGAACATCGGCGGCTTCGTGCTGATCCGCCTCTCACCCTTGATGGCGCACGCGGGGCCCGCGCAGCTGCTCCTGGTCGTCATCGGCCTCTCTTCTGCGATCGTCGCGGCGCTGGTCATGACGACGCGGGTCAGCGTGAAGGTCGCGCTCGCCTGGTCCACCATCGCGCAGATGGGCTTCATGCTCGTGCAATGCGGTCTTGGCCTGTGGCACCTCGCGCTGCTCCATCTGGTCGCACACTCGCTCTACAAGGCCCATGCCTTCCTGAGCGCCGGGACGGCCGTGCACGGCTGGCTGCTGGGGTCGGCGACCCGGCGCCCGGCGTCGCCCTCTCCGGCTCGCCTGGTGGGGCTGGTCTTCGTGACGCTGGGGGTCGCGGCCCTCGGCTTTGTCGCCTTACGCCAGACCGGCTTCGCGGCCGCAGGGGTCAACGACTTCTCCGGTCCCGGGCTGACGCTCCTGGTGGCGCTGGCCCTGGTGCCCTTGCTCGCCCGCGGGTCGAGCAACGTGGCCGCCCTCGCGCGGAGCACCGGGGTCGTGCTGCTCTTCGCCGGTTGGCATGCCGCGGCCGCGCAGCTGATGCCGGTGCCTCTGGCCGCATCGAACGCGCTCGTCTGGGCGCTCGTCTGCGCTGGCTTCGTCGGACTCTTCGTGACGAAGGCCACCATGCAGCTGTTTCCAGAAGGGCGGCTGGCTCGCACCCTCTACCCCTGGCTCTTCGCCGGGCTCTACCTCGACGAACGATTCACCCGCCTCACGTTTCGAGTCTGGCCCCCTCGACTCCAGCGCCCGTCGGCGCGCCGCGACCCCCTCTACGCCTCAGAGACCCTGGAGAGTCACACGTGAACACCACGAACGTCTCCGCTGCTCCCACTCGCCATTCACCTGGCACCGTCGCTGCGTCCCAGCCGAACCTCGACGAAGCCATGGAGGGCGCCTGCGCGCGGATTGCGCCGACCTGGCCACTCGATCGTTTCATCGCGGTCAACCCCTTCTGGGGAACGGTGGAGTGGCCGCTCCCCGAGGTCGCTGGAAAGCTGAGGGCCCTGTCAGGTGCGCAGTTGCTCATGCCGCGCGCCTGGTTCCGGCAGGCGTATCGCGAGGGCCGGCTGCGTGACGAGCACCTCGAGGCAGCGCTCGAGGAGACCGATTCGTTGCTCTCCCTGGGGGACCTCAAGGCGCTGCTCGAACGAGACGAACCCGCGCCATCGACGCGCGCCCGGGTCGTCGACGTGGTCGATGCACGACGAGACCTGGTTCGCGAGGTCTCGTGGCGGGGGTTCGTGGCAAACAACGTCAGCCAGTTCTGTGCTGCGTGGTTCGATGACGGACAGGCGCAGCTGGGCCCTGATCGACGGGGGGGCCTGTATGCCAGCTGGCGCAGGCACGCCCTGGCCGACCGCAGCCCAGCGCTGCTGATGGGCGCGGCGGTACGGGCCGGCGAGCTGCCCTCGACCGCGCGCGAACTGGCGCAAGCCGCGCTCGCTGCGCTCGAGGTTCCACCCCAGCATCACGAGAGCTACCTCTGGAGTCTGTTGCTCGACCAGAACGGGTGGGCGTCTTCGTGCGCCTACCGGCGGTGGACGGCGCGTCTCGAAGGCCGCGACGACGACACCATCTGCGAGCTGCTCGCCATTCGCCTGGGCTGGGAGTGGATGCTGCTCGCCGCTGGAGGCGAGGAACTCAGCCGGCGCTGGAAGGTCGCGATGGCCCACTGGGGCCCCATCGACGCGACGGCGGCCGCTTGCCGCTCCGATGATTGGGTGTTCCAGACCGCGATGGAGATGGCGTGGCGAGAGCCGGTTCTCCGGGCCTTGCCCGCGGGTCTTCACACCCCCCGGATCGCGGCGCCTGCAGTGCAGGCGGTGTTCTGCATCGACGTGCGCTCGGAGGTCTTTCGCCGCGCTCTCGAGGCCAGCGCGGCTTCGGTGCAGACGCTCGGCTTCGCAGGCTTCTTCGGGGTGCCCATGGAATACCAGTCGCTCGGGTCGCCCACGGCTCGGCCGCAGCTCCCGGGTCTGCTCGGCCCGCGCATGCGTGCGGTCGACACGGGCCTGAGCGCTGACGCTGCGGAGCGCAGAGCGCACCAGCTCGGCCACGCCGCGTCGTGGCAGTCCTTCAAGAGGGATGCCCTCTCGACCTTCACCTTCGTCGAGGCGCTCGGGCCGACCTACGGAGCCGCGCTCATCAGGGACAGCCTGGGGCTCAACGCGCCGCGCCGCGCAGAGAGCGGGGGGCTGGGACCCGGGGAGTACGCTGCACGCAACCCGCGGCTGATCGCCGTCGAGCTGCAGGCCCGCTGCGATCTCGCCGCCGGAATACTCCGTGGCATGAGCTTGACCCGCGACTTCGCGCGGCTCGTGCTGCTCGCAGGTCACGGGAGCACGACCCACAACAACCCGCACGCTGCCGGGCTCGATTGTGGCGCGTGTTGTGGTCAGACCGGCGAGGTGAACGCGCGGGTCGCAGCGGCGCTGCTCAACGACCCCGAGGTCCGCACGGGGCTCGCGCAGCGCGGCCTCGAGGTGCCTCAGAGCACCTGGTTCGTGGCGGCGCTCCACGACACGACCACCGACGACGTCGAGCTGTTCGAGCTCGACCAGTGCCCGCCGTCGCATCGCGGCGACCTCGACACCCTCGCCGGCTGGCTGGCCGAGGCCGGCGCCCGCGCTCGCTCAGAGCGCGCAGGGCTGCTGGGCCTCGAGAGCACAGGGCCCACCGAGCTCCATCGTTCGATGCGATCGCGGACGACCGATTGGGCGCAGGTGCGAGCCGAATGGGGCCTCGTGAACAACGCGGCCTTCATCGTCGCGCCTCGGGAGCACTGCCGGCACCTGAACCTTCAGGGGCGCTCGTTCCTCCACGAGTATCGGCACACGGAAGATGAAGGCTACGGCGTGCTCGAGCAGATCATGACGGCGCCCATGGTCGTCACGCACTGGATCAACCTCCAGTACTACGCCTCCACCGTCGACAACCTGCGCTACGGCAGTGGGAACAAGGTGCTGCACAACGTCGTCGGGGGGCACCTGGGCGTCTTCGAGGGGAACGGAGGAGATCTGCGGATCGGCTTGCCGCTCCAGTCGGTGCACGACGGTGAGCGGTGGGTGCACACCCCGCTCCGGCTCAGCGTGTTCATCGAGGCGCCCCGCGCGGCGATCACCGGCGTCCTGGAGAAACACCCGAACGTCCGCGCGCTCGTCACCAATGGCTGGCTGTCGCTTTTCCAGCTCGACGAAGCGGAGCGCAGCGTCTCCACGCTGAGCAAGGGGCGCTGGAAGCCAGCGCTGGCGCGATGACCAGGGGCCCGACTTGTTATGCCGGTGCCCGGTTCTCGATCCTGACCCAGCATGGAAAGGAGCGCGAGATGGCTCCGCTCTTTGCTGACGCGCTCGACGTTCGGCTCGAGCTCGCCACTGGTTTCGACACCGATACGTTCGGCAGCTTCAGTCGCGAGGTCGTGCGGCAGGGCAACCAACTCGAGGCGGCTCGGAACAAGGCCAAGAAGGGCATGGAGCTGCTCGCGCTCGACTTCGGCATCGCAAGCGAAGGGTCGTTTCATCCCGGTGCTTTCGGTCTGTTCGCGTCGAACCTCGAAGTCGTCGTGTTGGTCGACCGGCTCCAGGGCCTGGAGATCGTCGGCCAGGCCGAAGGCCCGTCGCATCACTTCCACGAGCGCCTGACGACCCGCGATGACCTTGAGGTCTTCGCACGAAAGGCCGGCTTTCCCACGCACGGGCTGATCGTGCGCCCTGAACACGACTACGACCCCCGCGTTCACAAGGGACTGACCGACTGGCCCGCGCTCCACGCCGCGTTCGGTGAAGCCCGGGCCCAGTCGCGATCGTCGGTGGTCTGCGTGGAAAGCGATCTGCGAGCCCACATGAACCCGACCCGAATGGGCACGATTCGAAGGGCCACGCAGAACCTGATTGGCCGAATACAGAGCACCTGCGCCCTGTGTGGAAGACCCGGCTACTGGGCCGTCGAACGGGTGGTTGGGCTGCCTTGCCGTGATTGCAGAGCTCCAACGGGCGAGGCCCAGGCCGAACGGTGGGCGTGCGTCGCGGGGGATCACTTCGAGATTCGAGACCTCAACGCGGGTCGCTTCGCCGACCCCGCGCGGTGCCCCTCATGCAACCCCTGAGCGATGGCCCCGAGAACCTGGGCGGCTTGATTCTGGTTCGCAGCGCCGCTGAGGTTCCCCTCGCGGTGCGCGTGGTGCGCGATCTGCTCGCGCGCGCACAGGGTGAGTCGAGCCGTCAGGTTCTCGGCGTCGTGGCGGGCGCCGGCCTCGAACCAGGCTTCTCCCGGCGACCGAGCGGAGCCAGCGCACCCATCACCTTGCGCGAGTCAGTGGGGTTCTCGGGCATCTGGAACCTCTGCTGGTTCGATCTCGGGCCATTGGCGAGGCGCCAGCACGCGGGTGAGCGCCGCCGTCGCCTGCTCGATGGCCTGCGGCCTGCGCTCGAGGGCACCTTGTTTCCCGTCTTCACGCCCCCAGAGGTGCGCGAGGGGCTCTCCCAGCTCGTCGAGGACCTCGAGGCCCGGTATCCGGCCCTCGCGATGGGCCGGGACTGCTTCGTTCATGAACTGTCGCCACGAGGGCTGTCGCGACTGTCCGCTCGCTCGACGTCGCTCCAGTTGCATTGACCCGCGGCGGGCCTCCAGCGTCACTTCGCTCTCTCAACGCGAGAGCGAAGCCTGCACCGCCCACGGGCTCACGGTGGTGTCGACGAAGAACAAGGTGCGCTGATCGACCCCAGGGCCCGAGCCCACGATGGCGAACCCACCGGGTGCCTTGTCTGTCACCGGGGTGAGGCCTGCTGGGCTGGCCCAGACGAAGCGGCGCGCCACGATGCCCGACTCCTCCACCACGAAGCGCATCGAGGTGCCCTGCGCCGGCGGGGTGGCGGGCGGGTAGAGCACCATGCCGGTGGCCGCATACGAAGCCTGCGCAGCGGAGCCCGGACCACCGCCCACGATCGCCGCGCCCATCACGCAGGTGTCGTCCGTAGGGAGCACCGCCACGCAGCCCTTCGTCTCCAGGTTTGAGGTGGTGCTGAACGCAATGGTCCGGCGAATGGTGTTGAGCACGCTCTTCCGCGAGTCGTGTTTCGAGCGGAGCACCGTGGCCGAGCTGGTCAGGTTTTCCGAGATCACCAACAGGGTGTCTTCTTCATCGATCGAACCGAGCTCCACCGTGCTGATGACCGCGCCCACCACGATGCCGGCGATCACGCCGCGGCTCCGGCCACTTTCATCCACGCTCCTGCGAATCGCAGAGGACACCGAGCTGGGCGTCACGCGCACCAACGAACCCGGAGAGACCAGCCGCGCCACCTCCACGCCTTCGAGCGAAACGGTGGCTGGCGTGGGACCTGCGTTGAGCACGTAGAAGCTGCTCACCGCCGCGCTGATCACCGCGCCGCCGGGCAACGCGCCGCCCAGCAACGAAGCGCCCTGACCAATCGCACCGCCCGCCGCGTGAAGGCCCGCGTTCACCCTGCCGACCCAGGCCACCTGGAGCTCGCCGTTCTTGCCGTGCACGAAGTACGGCGTGGCCTCCACGTCGGCCTCAGCGGGCCGGGAGAACTCGCGATCAGCGGTGTTCGGGCAGTTGGAGGTATCGCCATCGCCGCGAAGTCCCACGGCGGCCATCGTGCCAGCGGGCGCCCCGAAGTCGGCCACGCAGTCACCGTCGGTATCCACGCCGCCTTCCAACTCCACCAAGGCCAGGCCTGCGTTGACCTTCTCTCCGAACGTCGCGCCCTGGGTCTGCTTGGCGACGGTCACGTTCATGGAGATGCGGTTGGGCATGGTGTCCACCACCACGAAGCTGACCGGCTCGCCGGTGGTGGTGTCGAACTCGAAGGGCAGCGAGACGGGCGTCTTGGTGCCATCGGCCGCGAACTGGCGCGCCTGCACCGTGCCGCGCTGTTTGATCAAGGTGACGTGTCCGGTCTTGGCCAGCGACTGCATTGGGAGCACCGGCTGGCCCTTCTCTTCGCCCTCCAGGGTGACCGTGACCGTCTCGCGGCCCAGGTTCACGATGCGAAACTGCACCTCGTGCGTGGCTTCACCGGCGTCGGCTTCACAGCGGTTCGAGAGGGGACTGCAGGCGAGCAGGGCGGAGATCGAGGTGAACACGAGCAGGTTTCGCATGAGGGTCTGGCCAGCTGTGCACCGAGAATGCCAAACGTCTTCCGAGGCAAACCAGACTCAGGGCAGGGCAGAACCGAGTGAAGCACGACGTCGTTGTCGCGATCTGGATGGGCGCTTCGCGAACCTTGCACCCACGCCATCACGCCGCAGTGCGAGGTGAAAAGGCGCGCGGCTCGAGCTCTTGTGAAGGGCCCTTCTCGGCATGGCGCCTGCTTTGAAACGGCCCATGTTCGCCGTACTGGCCACTTTGCTTGCCGCAAGTCCGATGACGGGGAAACTGCCCGAGGCCACCGTCCGAACGGGTGTGTTGCGCGCGCGGGTGGACTTCGTCGGGCTGATCACCTCGTCCTGGTACGTGCCGCAGAGCCGCATCAACATCGAAGCGGCGCTGCATTCGCTGAGTCGCGACACGCTCAGCGGCGAAGGCGTGTTGCTGGCGGCGCCGGTGTTCGGCCCGTGGATGACCGCAGGGCAGAGCGGAACGATGAGCGGCGGCGATCGAGCCTTGCTCTACACGACCGGCATTCTGCAGTTGGTCGGGCTCTCCCTGGGAGCGATGCACTTGTTCGAGCAGCCGCGGCCGGTCACCAAAGGCCCCGTGCTGAGCGTCTCGCCGATCGCCGCGGGGCGCATCGGCCTGAGCATCCGAATCACGGGATTCTAGTTTCCCTCTCCCTTCGGGAGAGGGTCAGGGCCTCACTGCTTTCACCCGCTCGAGATACCGCTCGACCAACCTCGTCTGCCGCGTCGCAAGCACCTGCTCGACACCGCCGATGAACACCTTCTCGGCAACCGAAGACAGCTCTAGCGGGTCGCCTTTCCACAAGACCAGATCCGCGCGTTTCCCCACCTCGATCGATCCCAATTCCTTCTCGAGCCCCAACGCGCGAGCCGGCTCCAAGGTGATCGCGCTCAACGCCTTCCCGCGAGCAAACCCATAACTCACCGCAATGCCCGCCTCCTGCCGCAGCCGCCGCCGGGAAAAGTCATTGCACGCGATCACCACGCTGACGCCCGCTTCACCGAGCTTCGTCGCCAGATCATCCCGCGCGCGAAGCTGCTCGAAGGAACCCGGTACCTGATTCGAAGGCACCAGCACCACCGGCACCTGCGCCTTCTTCAACTCGGCCGCGACGAGCCACGCTTCACTGCCACCGGCGATCACCACGCGGATCTTCTCTGCCTGACCAAAACGCACCGCTTCCAGAATGTCGGACGCGCGATTCGCCGCGAGCACGAGCGGCACCTTGCCTTCGAGCACGGGCAGCAGCGCCTCGAGGTGCAGCGCAGACAACGACAACACCCGCGACCGGTTCTGCTCCACCGCGGCCTTGTTCTTCGAATACCAGCGCGCATCGGCCACCACCTCGCGCAGCTTGAGCCACAGCCCACCGCGCGCGCCGCCCGACAACGAAGCCCCACCCGAGCCGACGTCTCCGAACATCGCGACCGGCTTCTTCAGATCGGGCATCGAGTTCATCGCCCCGGTGAGCGGCACCCAATGCCCCAGCCCTGCGAGCACGCCGCTGCCCGGTGCCAGCACCGCGCTGGTCACGCCTTCTTCGCGCGCGACCGGAATGCGCATCGAGAGGGGATTGAAGCCATCCGCCGCGCGAAAGCCCGGCACCATCGCCACGCCGCCGAGTGACTCGTCGACGGTCGAGGGCTCCTGGTCGACCTCTTTGATCCCCAGCGGGGAAGCCACGTCGATGAAGCCCGGCGTGAGCGTCTTGCCGGTGCCGTCGATGCGCGTCGCGCCCGCGGGCCCGGCTCCCGTGCCGACCGACACGATGCGCTCCCCGTCGATCACCACCGTCGCGTCTTCCAGCACGCGGCCATCACCCAGCTCGACGCGCACGTGCTCGATCGAGAGCGCGCTCAGCACCACGCTCACCACCAGCGCCGCGTTCATGGCAGCTCCTTTTCATCGACCAGCCCGAGCTCGAAGTCAGAGATGGGTACCCGATGCGCGGCGCGGTCGTAGACGACGCTGCCATCGACCAGCACCTGCTGCGCCAGCGAGTACACGCTGAAAGGATTCCCGTTCCACACCACCACGTCGGCGCGTTTGCCTTTCTCCAGCGTGCCCACGTCGGCCTCGATGCCCAGCGCCCAGGCGGGGTTCGCGGTCACCCAGCGCAGCACCTGGTCGTCACTGGCCTCCAACCCGAACCGCCGACCTGCCGCGCGCGCCTTGGCGGCTTCTTGATTGAGCCTGCGCATCTCCACCGCGGAGTCGGAGTGAAGAATCGGCCGCCCGCCCGCGCGCTGCACCAGCGCCACGTTCTGCGGAACGCCGTCGAGCGACTCCATCTTGAAGCCCCACCAGTCGACCCAGGTGGAGACCGATACGTTCTCCGCCGCGAGCCGGTCGGCCAGCTTGTAAGCCTCGACCGCGTGGTGAAACGAGCGCACCTGGTAGCCGTACTCACGCGCCACATCGAGCACCTGGTGCATCTCGTCGGCGCGGTAGCAGTGGTGATGCACCAGCAGCTTCCCCTCGAGCACCTCGACCAGCGTCTCCAGACCGAAGTCGCGCGCAGGCCCTTCGGGTGGATCGTCAGGGCTCCCATCGGGCTTGGCGGTGGGCGGCGGGGCCTTGCCTTCTTCCGCCGTGTGTTTGGCGCGCCACAGCTCGAGATCGCGTTGCCACTTCTGCTGACCGCGTCGGTACTCGAGCGCGCGTTGCAACGAGCTGCGCAGGGTCGCCACCACGCCCATGCGTGACATGGGCTCACGCCGCAGGCCGCCGTAGTAGCGCTTGGGGTTCTCGCCACACGCCATCTTCAAACCTTCAGGCGCGCCGGGGTAGCGCATCGCGCGCGCCGACCCTTCGGGCTTCAAGTGCGCCACGAAGCTGCGCCCGCCGATGACGTTGCCCGAGCCCGGGAGAATCTGAATGGTGGTGACCCCACCCGACAGCGCGTGCCAGATCGCCGGATCCTGCGGCCAGAACGCGCTCTCGCTGCGCACGTGCGCGGTGATGGGGTTGGTCATCTCGTTGCCGTCTTCCGAGCCGATGGTGCCGGGCCACGCGTAGACGCCCACGTGAGAGTGCGTGTCGATGAGCCCCGGCGTGATGAAGCCGCCCTTCGCGTCGATGATCAGCGCACCTGCTGGAGGCGAGCCCGCGCCTTCACCGACCTCGGCGATGCGGCCGTCGATCAACACCACGTGGCCGTTCACGAAGACCTGGCCGGCGGCGGTGAGCACCGTGCCGTTGCGAATCAGCGTGGGCGCGTGCGCGGGCTTCGAGGGCGGCGCTTCAGCTGCGCGCGGCGGCTCGTTCACCGTCATCAGCCGCGGGTTCTTCGGCGCAGCGGGCGTGGTGGCGCAGCCGGCGAGCACGAGCAGGGGAACCAGGCGAAGGAACATGGTGGCGCCTGTAGTACCCCGAATGGACAGCTGTTTCACTTCGCGGCAGCGTCGCGGGTCCCTTCAAGTACGCTCCCCAATGGTTCCCCCGATGCGCGGCACGAATTCCACACAGACGATCACCACCGACCCGCTCATCGGTACGCGGCTGGGTGAATACGATGTGTTGGAAGCGGTGGGCGAGGGTGGGATGGGTGTCGTGTACAGAGGTGTGCAACCCGTCATCAAGAAGCGGGTGGCCATCAAGGTGCTCAAGCCGAACATGGCGGGCGACGCCACGCAGGTGCGCCGGTTGGCGGATGAAGCGGTCGCGGTGAACTCGATCCGCCATCGCAACATCATCGACATCTTCAGCTTCGGCATGCTCCCCGATGGCCGTCCCTACATCGTGATGGAGTTCCTCGAAGGCCAGCCACTCGACGCGTACCTCAACGCGCACGGCAGGCTTCCGCTGGCGGAGACGATCTCGCTGCTCATCGCCATGTGCGCGCCCCTGGCTGCGGCGCACCGGGCCGGCGTCATTCACCGCGATCTCAAGCCCTCGAACATCTTCGTGTGCCTGAGCGCCGACGGAGAGCGCTACCTCAAGCTGCTCGACTTTGGCCTCGCCAAGAAGGGCCTCAGCCTCGACGGCACCACCGAGCAGACCAGCCGCGCGCAGGTCACCGGTACGCCCAACTACATGGCGCCCGAGCAGGCGCGTGGGCAGAACGTGAGCGGCCGCACCGATCTCTATGCGCTGGGGGTGATCGCCTACGAGCTGGTCACCGGCGAACTTCCGTACTCCGCGCCCGCGCCGATGGAGGTGCTGATGCAGCACGTCTCCTCACCCATTCCCCAGGCGCGCGTGCTCGCTCCCGAGTGTCCGGAAGCGCTGGAGGGATTGATCAGCCGGCTGCTGGAAAAGCATTCCGAAGATCGCCCGCAGACCGCCGAGGAGGTGCGCGCCGAGCTCATCGTGATCGCGCGCATGCTCGATGCTTCGCCCAGCTACGAGGCGATGGATCCGGTGTCGGGCGAGTACGTCAGCCGCGCGTACAAGCCGTTGATGACGCCCGATGGGCTCAAGCCGCTCTCGCAGATGTCGGTCGATCTTCACGCCGCCACGTTCGTCAGCCAGCGCGCGCTCAAGGAACGCCGGTGGCCGTACGTGGCGGGCCTGGTGGCCGTGTGCCTGGTCTTGATCGCGGCGATCTTCTCCGTCTCAGGCGAGGAGCGGGTCAAGCCGGTGGTGGCCACGCCCGCTCCAAAGGTCGATCCGCCCGTGGTGCCCGTCGCGCCGGTGCCTGCGCCCGTGGTGATCGCGCCGCCGCCCGCGCCCGCACCTGTGGTGGAGCCGACGCCGCCGACCAAGGTGGTGCGCGCAGTGAAGACCCCGCCCACCGCGCCTGAGCTCAAGAAGCGCGTCGCCGCACTCGAGACCGCGCTCGCCCGCGCCACGCCTGAAGGAGAAGATCCCGACCCTTCCGCGCTCACCCTGCTGCGGAAGTACAAGGTCGAAGCCACCATGTTGAATACGGCGGAAGACCGTCAGCGCCTCGCCGACAGCCTCAAGGCCTTCGAGCAAACGTTCTTGCGTCGCTGATCTCGTGAGAGAGTTCGCCTGATGCTCTTTGCGGCGTTGATCACGTGGTCTCTCGGCGCAGTCGACCCCGCTGCGGCAGTGCTGGTCGGCCGCCGCACCTCGTTGAGTGCTGCCGACGCGCAGGTGCTGTCGCAGACCATCTCGACGCACCTCGTTTCGGCAAAGGTGCCCATCAAGCTCGACGCCGACGCGGCGCGCTCCAGCCTGGCGCGCCTGGGGCTGAAGGACGCCTCGGCCTGCAACGGCCGCAAGGCCTGTGTGAAGGAGCTCGGCCGGCAGCTCGCGGCGGCCTTCGTCATCTCGTTGTCGTTGAGTGAGGTCGGGCGTGATCGTTCGATCGCGCTCGAGTTGTTGCGCGTGGAAGACGGCGTGGTGCTCGAGACGGAGGCGCTCATTCTCGCGCCCGGAGCGACGGTCACCGCTGACCAGCTCGCTTCGTTCTCGACGCGCGTGCTCACGCAGTTCGGTCTGGGCGATCGACCCGTGGTCGAAGCACCGCCCCCCGTGAAGGTGCCTGAGCCGGTGGTGCGTGCGGAGCCCCCGCCGGTGATCATCGCGCCGCTGCCTCCACCTCCGCCGAAGTCGCACGTGAGCTCGTTCGTGCTCGGTGGGGCGGGCGTGGTCGCGCTGGGCGTGGCGACGGGCCTGTTGGTGTCGGGACTCAACGGCCGCGCTGAGGCGTATCGCACCGCCGAGGTCGATGGCGTGCAGCGCTCTCCGTACGCTGCCTCTGAAGTGCAACGTCGCGCGGCCGCGGGCGGGGTTCAGCTCGGCATCGCGGGCGGTCTGGCGGCGGCAGGTCTGGCCCTGGGGACCGCGGCGGTGATCACATGGTGAAGCGGGCCGTCATGGTGTTGCTCGTCGCTGCCAGCGGTTGCGATGACCTCGATCCGGCAGTGCTCTATCGCTGCGAGTCGAGCGGGGTGTGCCTGCAGTCTGGCTTCGTGTGCTGGAGCGATGGCTACTGCCGCGCGGTCGCGGAGCCCGTGGACTCCGGATCCGGTGGCGGTGGCGGCTCGATCGGTGGCGGTGGTGGCTCGATCGGTGGTGGTGGAGGCTCGATCGGTGGTGGTGGCGGTGGTGGTTCGGCCGGCGGTGGCGGTGGCAGCGCCTGCACCGCGTGCCCGGCGACCTTCTGCGGCTACTTCGACGCAGGCTGTGGTGAGACCTATTGCGGTGGGTGCACGGCGGGCACCGAGTGCGGCGTCGCTCGGCAGAATCGCTGCGACACGCCGCGGCTGTGCACGCAAGAAGGCTGGTGTTTCGAGAACCCGCTTCCTCAGGGCAACACCATTCGAGCTGCCTTTGTCGCTGGCCCGCGTGAGGTCTACTTCGTGGGAGACAACGCCACGGCGCTGCTCTGGAACGGCGAACACCACTCCATCATCCCGCTGCCCGGCGTGGGTGAAGGCGTGGACTTCCTCGGCGTGCACGGCACTTCACCGCAAGACATCATCATCGTGGGCTCGCAAGGCACCATCCTTCACTACGACGGCACGAGCTGGGTTCAGGAGCCGCTCGCCTTCCCCTCCACGCCGCAGCTGCGCGCGGTCTGGGCGCGCACCACGAAGCCTTCGGTTGCCGTCGGCAAGAACAACAACATCCTTCGACGCACGGACGCGGGAGGCTGGAACGACGATGCGCTCACCGACGGGCCGATCGATCTCAACGACGTCGCCGAAGGTCCTGATGGCCGGCTCTACGCGCTCGGCACCTACAGTTTCGCCCAACCGCGCGCGGGGCTGATGCGTGAAGGCGACGCAGGTGCGGCACTCACCCTCTGGGATCGTGCGAGCCGCCCGCCGTTGATCAGAGGCAACTCGGTGTGGGTCTCACCCGACGGGGGTTTCTTCATCGCGGGCGTGGCTGATGCGGGCGCGGGCCTGGGGCGCGTCGGGCTCGTGCTCCGCCGTGGCGCCGATGCCGGCTGGGAAGAAGTGGCGCGGGTGCCCGATGAACTGAAAGTGGTGCGCGGCTTCACCAGCGACGACTTCTTCGCGGCGGGTGAGAACGGCGTCTTCCTTCAGGTGATCGATGGCGGCACCCGCGTCGCGCGCCTGGGCAAATCGTGGAATGCGCTCGCGCCGCTGGCGCTGGGGCCGATGGTCGAAGGCCGCGCGGGGCAGGTGGCCCGGTTGTCGATGGCAGACGGCGGTCTCGAAGCGATCTCCTCAGGCAGCGACCTGAACATCAATGGGCTGTGCGGGTACACGAGCGCCGACTTGTTGGCCGCTTCACAAGGCACCCCGAACTGCACCGGCGGGGCGTGTGCGCCACTCTCGTTGGAGCGCACTCCCACGGGGCGCTGGAACCCGGTTTCGCACGTGTTGCCCGACAGCTCGGAGTTCGTCGCCTGCGCGAACTTCGTGGGCTTCAAGTGGCTGCTCGGCGACGACACGCCGTTCCTCTCCTTCCACGTGACGAACATGACGTGGACGGTGAATGACCCCCGCACCACGGTGCCTCGCACCCGCAACAGCCGCATGTGGATCGAGAGCGGCGTCAGCGGGTGGATCACCAACGGCACCCCACCTGCTCCGAGCGCGCTGCCGCACGTCACCCGGCTCGTCGGTACGCCCTTGAACCAGGTCCCCCTGGCGGTCTTCTACGATGGTGGCGGCGACTTGATCACCACGATGGGCGGCGAGAATCGGGCGTGGGCGTTGGGCCAGCGCGGCCTCGCGTTCACGCTCGCCAGTGATGGGGGGCTCGAGCCTGCGCCGCGGATCGGCACCGACGACTTCACCTCGATCGCCTCGGGGCGGCTGCGCGATGGCGGCGCGCTGGTCATCGCTGCAGGTCTCAACGGCGCGCTCTACCGCGAAGACGGCGCGGCTGGTTTCGTCTCTGAAGGTCCGCTCGACGGCGAGCTCCTCTCGGCCTGGGTCACCGATCGCGGCGACGCCTTCGTGGTGGGCGGCGACATCCCCGATGGGGGCCGCCGTCAGGCCCGTGTCTTCCAACGGGTGGGCTCGAGCTGGGTCAACCTTCCGATTCGCAGTGATCAACCGCTCAAAGCCGTGTGGTCCGGTCCGCTGGCGGACGCAGGGCAGGGTGTGTGGGTCGGCGGGCCGGACGGCCTCATCCTGCGCCGCGCGCCGTGATCGGTCGTGCGAACGGTGGTTCCTTCGGTGGAAATCGCTGGTGAAGCCGGTCGCGGGATGAATGGTGTTCCGTGCACGGCCCCTGTGCCCTGCTGTGCAAGAATGCACCAATGAACTGGGATGATCTCCGCTTCGTGGTGGCCCTCGCCCGCACCGGCGCCCTCGCCCGCGCGTCGAAAGAGCTCGGCGTCAACCACACCACCGTAGGCCGGCGCATCGAAGCCGCCGAAGCGACGCTCGGGGTCCGGCTCTTCTCCCGCACCACCACCGGCTACGTGCTCACCGACGACGGCACCCGGCTGCTCGCATCCCTGCAGGGCGTGGAAGACGCCGTGCACGTGGTCGAACGCCAGGCCCACGAACACCGCGACTCGCTCGAAGGCACCGTGCGCATCACCGCTCCCGAGACCTTCGGGGTCAGCTACCTCTCACCGCGCCTCGCCGCTTTCGGTAAGCGCCACCCCGAGCTGGTCATCGAGCTGCTCCCCAGCGGCGAGGTGCTCGATCTCGGCAAACGCCAGGCGCAGATCGCCGTGCGCTTCTTCAAGTCACGCCACGAGAACCTGGTGGTGCGCCGGGTGGCCGACGTCACGCACGGCCTCTACGCGTCGAAGGCGTACCTCGCGCGCAACCCGGTGACGGGCGTGAAGAACCTGGCCGAGCACCCGCTGCTGACGGCCACGCCGGGCGTGGTGGAAGCCACCTGGCTCTCCAAACTCTCGTCGGGCGTGCAGCCCCGGTTCCTGAGCAACCTGACCCTCGCGCTGGTCGGCGCTGCGAAGGCTTCGGCCGGCATCGCGGTGCTCCCCCGCTACCTGGGTGACGTCGAGCCGACGCTGCAGCACCTGCCCATGCCCGATGAGCCGAGTGAACCGGTGTGGCTGACGGTGCACCGCGATCTGAAGGCGGTCCCGCGGGTGCGGGTGCTGCTCGACTTTCTCGCCGCCTGCCTCACGGAAGACCGCGCGCTCCTCTCGGGAAGATGAACCCGCTGCCCAAAGGGGCAGGCACGTCGCCGCTGCGAGCAATACGCCATGCCGCGCGCTATCAGCACTCCCCTCATGGCCGACCGCCCCGAGCGAAAGCTCACGACCCGCGAGCTTTTGCAGCAACTGCCCCGCGCCCTGGCGCTGGTCTGGGAGGCCTCGCGCACCAACGCGCTGCTGCTCTCCTTCCTCACCCTGGTGCAGGCGGCGCTGCCCGCGCTGATGGCCTGGGTGGGCAAGCTCATCATCGACGCGGTGGTGAAGGCCTCGACGCAGCCCTCCGACGACGCGCAGGCGCTGGTCTGGCGCTACGTCTCGTGGGAGCTGCTGCTCGCGCTGGTGGCGCTGCTGGTGGGCCGCCTCTCCGGGCTCTCCCGCGAGCTGCTGCGCGTGAGCCTGGGCAACCTGCTCAACGAACGCATCCTCGAGAAGTCACTCACGCTCGAGCTGCGTCACTACGAAGACTCCGAGACGTACGACATCATGCAGAACGCCCGGCGCGAGGCCTCGTCACGGCCCCTCGCGCTGGCGATGGACGCGGTCACCGTGGTGCGTCAGCTGCTGACGTTGTCTTCGTTCGCGGTGCTGCTGTGGAGCGTGGCGTGGTGGAGCGGGCTGGTGCTGCTCGCCGCCGCGGTGCCTTCGTTCCTCGCCGAGACGAAGATGTCGGGCGAACGTTTCCGGCTCTATTCGTGGCGCGCGCCCGAGGGCCGCAAGCTCAACTACCTGGAGTGGATCCTCACCCGCGACTCCACCGTCAAAGAGGTGAAGCTCTTCGGGCTGGGCCCGCTCATCCTGGGCCGCTACCGCGCGCTGTTCGCCAAGTTCCTCGCGGAGGATCGCAAGCTCGCCCTCAAGCGCCTCTTCTACGGAACGTTGCTGGGCGCCGTCTCTCTCGCGTCGTTCTACTTCTGCTACCTCTGGGTGGCCGGTCGCGCGTCGAAAGGCGCCATCACGGTGGGCGATCTGGTGCTCTACCTGGGCGTGTTCCGCCAGGGGCAGGCCGCCTTCGAGTCAGTGCTCACCGCGGTCGCTGGCAGCTACGAAGACGCGCTCTTCCTCTCGAACCTGCAGCGCTTCTTCGACCTGCCCACCACCGCTGAGGCCTCGCGCGTCTCACCCGCGAGGACGCTGGGCCCCGGGCCGCACCTGCTGGAGTTCGATCACGTCAGCTTCAAGTACCAGCACCGGGATGACTGGGCGCTGCGCGACGTGACCTTGCGGCTGGAGCCCGGCGAGAAGCTGGCCCTGGTCGGCGAGAACGGTGCGGGCAAGTCGACGCTCATCAAGCTGCTGCTCCGGCTCTATGAGCCCACCGAAGGGTCCATTCGGTACGGAGGCATCGACCTGAGAGATCTCGACGCGAAGGATCTCCGCGAGCGGGTGGGCGCCGTGTTTCAGGACTTCGTGCGCTATCAATTCAGCGCAGCGGAGAACATCGGCCTGGGTCAACCCGCGAAGGTGGAAGACCGGCCGGCGATCGAGGTCGCGGCGGATGCCGGCGGTGCACGTGGGGTGATCGAAGCGTTGCCCAAACAGTTCGACACGATGCTGGGTGGTTGGTTCGAGAAGGGCCACGAGCTGTCGGGTGGGCAGTGGCAGAAGCTGGCCATCGCCCGCGCGTTCATGCGCGACGCGGAGATCCTCATTCTCGACGAGCCCACCGCGGCCATCGACGCGGAGGCCGAGGTCGCGCTGTTCGAGCGGTTCCGCGCGCTGGCGAAAGATCGCACCGCCATCATCATCAGCCACCGCTTCAGCACGGTGCGCATGGCCGATCGCATCGCGGTGCTCGAGGGCGGCAAGCTCACCGAGCTGGGCAGTCACCGCGAGCTGCTCGACAAGGGGGGCCGCTACGCGAAGCTCTTCACGCTGCAGGCGCAGGGCTACAAATAGCTCGAGCGGAGCCGGCCCAGCGGCACGCTGGGCGAGCGCAGCTGCAGCGAAGCGGAAGATGCGCCGAGGCGGAGCGACCCAGAAACCGAGCGGAGCCGGCCCAGCGGCACGCTGGGCGAGCGCAGCTGCAGCGAAGCGGAAGATGCGCCGAGGCGGAGCGACCCAGAAACCGAGGCGGAGCGGCCCAGAAACCGAGCAAACCGAATCACCACCACGCGAACCCGACACTCACGCTGGCCGAGACCGCAGCTTCAGGCCCCACCGGTGCACGCAGCTGCACGAACTCCGTCGGCTGCAAACTGACCCCCGGAGCGACCTGCAAACCAATCAACAAGCCACTGCGCCGAGTCTCATTCGAAGCGCGCTGAGCCGGAGCAAAGTTCACCCGCACCGGCACCGTCAGCCCGTAGAACCCCGAGCCGCCGAAGATCAGCGGGCCCCAGGCTGAGAACGCCGCGCCCAGCCCCACCGAGAAATGATCGTTCAGCGCGTACTCCGCGTTCACGCCGAGCGCGCCGATGTAGGTGATGACGATGGTGCCCAGCTCGACGTGAGCGAACACCGAGAACCGATCGTTGAACACCGCGCCCGCATCGGCGGCCAGGCCCACGCCGAGCGCCGGTGAGTAGTTCGCCAACCCGAACGACACGCCCCCGCCGACCCCGAACCGCGCGCGCGTCTGCGTGCGCATCGACTGCGCCTGCTCGGGCCTGGTGCCCGCCGATCCCCGGCTTTCGTCGGGATCGGCGGCGAACACCATCAACGCAACTGCGGCGACCCAGGCCATCGCAGACGGCTCAGGGCACGTTCACGGTGGTGTTGATGGGCGAGTAGAGGCAGGGCGTACCCGCACCGAAGTTGATCGTTCCGGCGACCCACATCTGCTTGGTGACGCTCATGGTGCGGGTGCTGGTCGTCATCAGCTGACCACCGCAATACACCTTGAGGGTCGAGGTCACCGCGTTGGGCGAGGCCGACCAGCTGTACATGTGCACGCCCACTGTGTACGCGACCGTGCGAGAGGGCGCATTGATGCGAGTGTTCTCGGGGCCGCGGCCGGTGATGTCATCGCGATCGAGGCTGGGGCTCGCCTGGGCGCCGCCCGGCCAGCTGGGCGTCTTGTTGAGCCAGTGGCAGTCGTAGACGGAGTTGTTCCAGCTGGTGGCCGAGTTGCTCGGCCCGGCCATCGGGTGGAGCAGGTGGAGATCCATGTCGTTCGGGCGATCCCAGGTCAGCTCGATCCACAGGTCGCCGTTGGGGTTGACCGTGATGGGCGTGGTGCACTGCGCGGTGCCACCCAGGCCGTCAGAGACGTTGAAGTTCACGATGTGCGTGCCCACCACGTCGGCGAAGTACGTGGTGCTGGAGCAGCTGTTGGGCGCCGAGAAGTTGCCGCTCGAGGTGGTGGGGCGCGAGGCGATGGCCCAGTTACAGGTCGTCGCACCCGGCGCCATGATCGACGGGGTGAGCGTCACCGTGCTGTTGGCGTTGACCGTGATCGGGCCCGGGCACATCGCCGTCACGCCGCAGCCCGCCATGGTGCGCGCGCGGCCATTGCCGTTGAGCGCCACCGCGTAGGGAACGGCCATCGAGCCCTGCTGCATGGTGACGGTCACTTCACCAGTCGCCGGGCCGACCAGGTACGGGCGGTAGCGCAGCAACACGGTGCGCGAAGCGCCGGGAGCGAGCGGCCCACCCACGGGCGCCGAGGTGATGGCGAACTGCGGGCAGCCCGCGGGGTTGGTGCACGACCCCGAGCCTGCCGGCGCGTTGGCGGCGTTGGTGAGCACCGTGCTGTTGAGGGTGACCGTCTGCGCGCAGGTGTTGCTGATCACCACCGCCCGCTCGGGCGAACCACACTCGAGCTCGGTGTCTTGAAAGTTGACGGGGCTGGGCGCGAGCGTGAGGCAAGCGGGCGCCAGGGTGGCCGACAGCAGCACCGCACCTTGAGAAGCGCCGGGCGTGGAGACGTTGAAGCTGGCCTCACCGCTGACCATCGTGGGAATCATCGGGCTGCTCAACGGCTGGGCACGCACCGTCACCACCTGGCTTTGCCCGGGGTTGAGCACCACGTCGCTCATCACGCCGGGCATGCTGAACGTGTCATGCGAGGTCGGCGAGAGACCGAGCCCGTTGAAGTAGCAGAGCTCGGTGGGCGCGGTGCCCAGGTTGGTGAGCGTGAAGGTGAGGTCGCGCACCTGCGGCACGTCCATGATGCCGAAGGCGAGATCGGTGGGGGACACCGTGTAGTTGCAAGGCGGGACGTCGATGGCCTCTGCCGTGATGCGCACCGTCACCGCGGGGGTGAGCGTGTCGTTGGAGTACAGCGTCAGCTCCCACTCCTTGGGGCCCGCGGTCTGGGGAATCACGCGCACCGGCAGGTTCAACGCCGCGCCGATGGCCGCTTCGATGCCGTCGTTCACGTTGTAGGTCGCCGCGCTCAACGTACCCGCGCAGGCGTTGCCCACCGCGTCCCAGTCGCCCACGCACAGCTCGACGTCGGTGCCGGTGATGGCGCGCACTGACCAGTAGGTGGTGCCCTGGCCGTTCATGCCCAGGTGAAGGTTCGCGCGCGGATCAGGCGGCGAGGGGCGGTTGCCCACGTTGGCCACCCGCAGGGTGCGCTGGGAAAAGGTGCCCGGTGAAGCGCCCGCGGTGAAGCCGACGCGGCCGATGGCGAACACCGGCGAGGGGCGCACTTCGATGCGAGGTCCACCACCGAAGCCGCGCAGGTTGATGGAGAGCGCAGGCTGCGAAGCGAGGCTCGTGCTGGCCATCAGCTGGCCCGTCTTGGGGCCGAGCACGGTCGGTCGGAAGTCGAGCACCGTCACGCCGGTGCCGGCGGCCCAGGTCTGATCCGCAGCGCGCGTCGAGGCGGGCACCTTCAGCAGGGTGACGTCGGTGGGGTCGGCCGCGGTGACCACGAAGACCGGGTCGGTGGTGCGAATGCGGCTGATGTTGATGTCGAGGCTGCAGGCGTTGCTGAAGGTGATGGTGCCTTCGGCCACGCTGCCCGGGGCGATGCTCCCGAAGTGCAGCGAGCTGGCGGTGGAGTCTTCGGGCGGGGCGGCGCGCCAGGTGAGGCAGGAGACCACGCCGCGGCCACGCACCTGCACGGTGCGCTGCGGGCACGAGTCGGCGCGGCGGATCACGAACTCGCCGTTGTAGTCACGCGGCTCGGTGGGCTTGAAGTTCACCTTCGCGTTGGGCGAGCTGTTGGCGTCGACCAGCAATCTGCCTTCGTTGCCCAGGCCGTTGATCTCGAAGATGCCGACCGGTGCACCCGTGACGCCGCCCGAGGTGACCGTCACCGGCGAGGCGCCGTCGTTGCGCAGCGAGAACTCTTCGTCGAGCGAGCTGCCGATCGGCACCGAGCCGAAGTCGATCACCGAAGGTACGTCACACTCACCTGCGATCGCGCGGCCGTTGATGGTCAACAACGAGGGCCCAGCACCCGCGGGGCGAAACTCGACCTCGGCGGAGTAGTCCACGAAGCGCTCTTCGGTGATGGGCGGCGAGAAGATCACGGTGACCGGCTGCTTCTCCGTGGGGTTGACCACCACGTCAGGCACCCAGCGCACCTCGAAGGCCGAGTTGGGTTCGCTGAACAGGCCCAGCGTCACGGGCGAACCGGTGAGCTTGGCGAACTCCGTCATGGTGAAGGCGGCCCGGCCCACGTTCTGAACGAAGAGCACCTGCTCGCGGCGCGCGCCCATGGTGGTCGGCGGAAAGTCGACGCGCGCGGAAGAGTCGATCTGCGGGCCGGCTGCGGTCACCCACTCCCAGCGCACCTCGCCGGCGATGCCTTGTGCCCCGCCGGGGCGCCGACATTCACAACCAACGACGACGACAGCGAGCCAAAGAACACAAAGATGTGGGAGTCGCACGGCCAAAGGCTTACCACGCAGCGCGTCGTGATCACCACGGGGGGCCGAGACCTCCGTCGCGAATGGAAATTTCTCCGCAGCGAAGTCTCAGAAGCTGGGAAATTGCGCCTCCTCCCCAGCGGGGAGAGGGTCGGGGAGAGGGGCGTACGTGATTCAGAACGAAGCCACCATGCCGTCGGCGGACGACCTCGATCGCGATGCCGCGGCCGTCTTGCGCCTGGCGACGCTGCTGGTGGGCGGCTCGGCGCTGGCGGGCCTGCTGGCGAGCGCCTTCGCAGGCGCCCCTGCTGACGGAGGCACCCTCACGGGCCTGCTGCTGATGGCGGTCTGTGTGACCACGCAGGTGCTGGTGCTCCGCAAGCACGTCAAGCTCGCCGCGCATCTCTTCATCGCCACCGCCTGGCTCTCCGTCGGGGCGATCAGCTTCAGCCGGGGAGGGCACTACTCAGGCACGGTCGGCCTCTACCTGCTGTGCACGGTGATGGCGGGCGTGTTGCTCTCGGCGCGCGCCGCGATCATCGCGTGCGCGCTGAGCGTGCCGGCGAGCCTCGCGCTGCTGGTGGCTGAGACGCGCGGGTGGATGGCCCCGGGCATTGCCTCCTCTCCTTCGCAGCGCGGCCTCACTGCGGTGCTCACCCTGGTGGTCACCACCGCCCTCTTTCTCATCGCGTTGCGCCGGCTGATCCGCGCGGTCGAACGCACGCGCCGCTCGAGCGAGCAGCTGGCGGCCGCGAACCGCGAGCTGCTGCAGAGCCACGCGACGCTGGAGCAGACGGTGACCGAGCGCACGCAGAGCCTGGTGCTGGCGCGCGATCAGGCGCTGGCCGCGGCGCGCGCCCGCATGAGCTTCCTGGCCAACATGAGCCACGAGCTGCGCACGCCCATGCACGCGGTGGTGGGCATCACCGAGCTGCTGCGGCTGCGAGGCCTCGACGCGGAGACCCACGAGCTGGTCGACACCATCGGCAAGAGCGGCGACGCGTTGGTGGCCATTCTCGACGACGTGCTCGATCTGGCGAAGATCGAAGCGGGCCACCTGGTGGTCGAAGCGGCGGTCTACCAGCCGCGGGGCGTGGTCGACGAGCTGATCGCCCTGCTGGGCGCGCAGGCGCGGGGCAAAGGCGTGCGGCTCTCGGCGCGCGTGCACGACGAGGTGCCCACCCACGTGCTGGGCGATCGCACCCGGGTGCGGCAGGTGTTGATGAACCTCGCTGGCAACGCGCTCAAGTTCACCACCGCAGGCACGGTGGAGCTCGAGGTGTTGAAGGGCCCCGGCGACACCCTGCGTTTCGAGGTGCACGACACCGGGGTGGGCGTGTCCGATGAAGAGCTCGGCCGGCTGTTTCAGCCCTTCATTCAGGGCGACGCCTCCACCTCGCGCCGGTACGGCGGCACCGGCCTGGGGCTGGCGATCAGCAAGCAGCTCGCCGAGTTGATGGGCGGCGCGGTGGGCGCCCGCAGCGTGCCCGACACGGGTTCGACCTTCTGGTTCACCGTGCGCGCCCCCGCGCAGCTCCGCCCGGTGGTGGAGCAGGCCCCGATGGCCCGGCAGAAACCCGTTCGCATGCCCCTGCGAATCCTGCTGGCTGAAGACGACGGCGTGAACCAGTTGCTCGCGCTCAAGATGCTCCAGCTGCTCGGCTACGAAGGAGACCTGGTGGTGAACGGGCTCGACGCGCTCGCTGCGCTGACCCGCACGCCCTACGACGTGGTGCTGATGGACGTGCACATGCCGGAGATGGATGGACTCGAGGCGATGCGCCAGGTGCGGGGGTGGGCCCGGCCGCAGCCGTGGATCATCGTGATCAGCGCCAGCGCGTTGCCCGAAGATCGCGCCGCCGCGTTCGCCGCCGGAGCCAACGACTGTCTCTCGAAGCCCATGAAGGTCGACGCGCTGGAGAAAGCACTCGCGCGCGCTCCGGTGCTTCGGAGCTGAACCGTCGGCAGCGGACCGACGGACCGCGCTCTGAAACTGAACGGGCAGGTGTCTTTCCCCGGCGGAATTCTCCAACCACGCGGAAATCATCACCCGGTGTCCGCGCCGCTCACACATGCCACGAGGCGCCCGCTGGCCGCCGCCAATTGCTCACATTGCTGAGCTTCGTTCGCAATTGGTACTCGCGCTACCGCAGTGAGAACACGTGCGTGCCGGCGAGTGTCGCGCGGGTTCTGACGGGGGACCGGACATCGTGGAAGTTGAACCGGTCCAGAGGGGCGCGGGAGCGGTGTGCGCTCCTTCGCTGTCTGCATTTCTCACTCGTGTTCGAGGTTCGATCTTGAAAATCGTCGTCGCCGTCTCAGCAGTCGTCTGTGCTCTTGCATTGGCAGGGTGTGGTCCCGAAGAGCAGTTCGACGAAACCGCCGTCGCCAGCACCCGCGCTGCGTTGACCGGGCCGATGCCCTACCGCGGGGTGAACCTCGCGGGCGCCGACTTCGGCGTGGCCTCCGACGGCACCGGGCAGAACCCGGGCACGTTCGGCTCGACGTACACCTGGCCCAGCGCGACCTCGGCCGACTACTTCCTCGCCAAGGGCATGAACACCTTCCGGGTGCCCTTTCGCTGGGAGCGCCTCCAGCGCACCCTCGGCGCGGCCTTCGATGCTGCGGAACTCTCGCGCATGCGCACCACCGTCAACGGCATCACCAGCCGCGGTGGCGTGGTGCTCCTCGACCCGCACAACTACGCGCGCTACGGCACCGCGTTCATCGGCTCGGGCAGCGTGTCCCACGCCCAGTTCGCCGACTTCTGGTCGCGGCTGGCCCATGAGTTCAAGAGCAACCCCAACGTGCTCTTCGGCTTGATGAACGAGCCGTACGGCCTGCCCACCGAGCAGTGGGTCACCTCGGCCAACGCCGCCATCGTCGCCATCCGCGCGACGGGCGCGACCAACCTCATCCTGGTGCCCGGCAACGCGTGGACCGGCGCGCACAGCTGGACGCAGAACTGGTACGGCACGGCGAACTCGGTGGCGCTGCTGGCGATTCGTGACTCCGGCAACAACGTGGCCTTCGAAGCGCACCAGTACTTCGACTCGAACTACTCGGGCGCCGCCGACAGCTGCACCAGCACGTCTGCGGGCGCAGCGCAGCTGGGCGCGTTCACGCAGTGGCTTCGCGCGAACGGCAAGAAGGGCTTCCTGGGCGAGTTCGCCACCGGCAGCAACGCCACGTGTCTGGCCGCGCTGGAGAACCTGCTCACCTACCTCGACGCCAACACCGACGTGTACCTCGGGTGGACGTGGTGGGCTGCGGGCCCGTGGTGGGGCAACGCGTGGACCTCGCTCGAGCCGACCTCGACGGGCGCCGACAAGCCGCAGATGGACGTGATGGAGCGCCACCTCTCGAGCACCACCACCCCGCCCAGCTGCACCGACGGCGCCCGCAATGGCACTGAAACAGGCGTCGACTGCGGCGGTTCGTGCGCGGCCTGCGTGCCCACCACCAGCTGCACCGACGGGGCCCGCAATGGCAATGAAACGGGCGTCGACTGCGGCGGTTCGTGCAAGGCGTGCACGGCCCCTTCGGCCTGCACCGAGGGCGTCTTCGAGGCAGAGACCGCCTTTCACTCCACGGGCGGCCCCACCTCGGGCGGCTGGAACCTGTGGAGCAACGGCTACCTGCAGACCACCTCGAGCATCACGGGCGTCAGCAGCCTGATCGTGTCGGCACGTGGTTCGTCAGCGGGCGGCGTGTGGCCCCGCATGACGGTCTCGGTGGGCGGCAGGGTGCTGGGCACGGTGACCGTGTCGAACACCACCTGGTCGCAGTACCGCCTCACCGTGCCGGCCGGCGCGACGGGGCAGATCCGCGTCAGCTTCGACAACGACGCGATCATCCGCATGGCTGACCGCAACCTCTCCGTCGACAAAATCAGCACGCGCTGCCCCTGACGTTTTGGGGTGTCACCCCTGCGCGAAGCGGGCACCTGACGCCAAGACGGCGTAAGGTGCCCGCATGTTGAGCGATGAGAAACCCGAGAAGGTCCGCTACGGCCGATCGCAGAAGTTCCGCCTGTCTGAGAAGGGCACGGAAGCGGTGAAGGCGTACGAAGTCACCATCGCTGCGGCCCGCAGCGGTACGGGCCGCGCCGAGTTCGATGCAGCCCGGAAAGCCTGGAGCGCGCCTCGCGGGCTCGCTCCGGAAGATGCCCAGTACCTGGTGGAGTTCGGCGTCGCCGGCCGCACGTTGAAGGAGACCGCCGACGCGTTGCGCGACTGCGGCACCAGCGCCAAAGACGTGAAAGACGCGACCGAGCGGTTGATCGGCTTCGGAATGCTGGAGGCCGTGCCCCTCGACGCGCGCTGAGAAAAAACGCTCAGCGCGGAGGGAAATGCGAGGTGCTCTCGGTGGCCAGAGACACCAGCAGGGCCAGGCGTTCGGGCGTGAAGTGCGCAGGCTGGGCCGATTCGGCGTCGAGAACGCCGATCACCTTGCCGTTGGGATCCAGCAGCGGCAGGCAGACCTCCGACTGCACTTTGGGATCGCACTCGTAATACGCCCCGCCACCCGCCACGTGCGCTCGCACGTCTTGCAGCACGCGCGCCTTGCCGCTCAAGCCGACGGCCGCGTTGTTCGAGGTGCGGGCGAACGCTTCGGTGAGCGGGAACTCCGGCCGGCTCTCCACGCCGCGATAGGCCAGCTTCACCAGCGTGGGGCCCGAAGGCAGCTCGCGTCTTTGATACAGCCCCAGCCAATCGCAGCCGGTGCGCTGGTGCACTGACTCGACCAGCGCGTCGAGGGTGATCAACGCGAAGCTGTTCTGCACCGAGCGACCGCCCAGCACCTTCGACAAGTCATACGGCACCGGGTCGAGCTCGTCGTGCAGCGAGCAGCTCCCATCGGCGGAGCGCTTCGGCACCTGGTACGTGTAGAGCGCGTTGAGCGCGGAGGGCGTGGCGGGCAGGCTGGCCTTCTTCGCCTCCTCCAGGATCGCCCAGAGCCCCTGCTGCGCTTCGCGAACCGCGGAGACGTCGACCGAGAGAACAACCTTCGTCAGGTACGAGCGGGCGTCCATGATGCGCCGCAGCCTACTCGTGTTGTCTCGAATGCAGCGGCGTCGTGCGTTTCACTTCTTCTTCTTGTTCGGGGGCTCCTTCGGGGCCCTGCAGTCGTCATCGACACGCAGCTGGTGCACCGACCAGCGGTTCTTGAAGCGCAAGCAGGCGACGAGCTCGGTCTTCTTCTCGCCGTTGAGGAAGTGCAGGTCACGCAAGATGGCCTCGTCGCTCGTCACTTCGAGATCGCCGGTGGCGGGGCAGTCGAAGTCGTTCGTCACGCCGAACTCTTCGTAGCGGGTCTCGAACATCTCCAGTTCGGTCAAGGCGCACGCGGCGCCCAGCTCGAGCCGGGGTGAGCTCAGATCGCCCAGCTGCGCCTTGAGCTCGGCCTTGCGCTGGTTCTCTTTGAAGACCATCACGCCGATGCCCAGCCACGAGAGGAGCGCCAGGCCGACCCCGAGGCCGCCGAAGGTGAGGCCGGCGGTGCCCAACGACGCTCCGGGCAACCCATGCTGCTGCGAGAGGCGGCGGGCCCGCAGCCCGAAGACGATGCCCAACACCGGGCCCACTGGCACCAGGCAGCACACCACGCTGCCCACCAACGAAGAGATGAGCGCCCACTTGCCCGCGGCGTCCACGTCGAGCTGTGCAGTGGCGCGCGCGCGGGCCCGGTCGGCCGCGGAGCGTTGTTCGGCGGCGCGGCGATCGGCGTCGGTCTGCAGGGCGCGCGCTTGACGGGCTTCCACGCCGCGCTGCGTGGTGGTGCCGCAGAACGTGCATTGCTCGACGATGTCTTGAAGCGGCGCGCTGCAGTTCGAACACTTTTGCATGACGCTTCGAAGTCTCTCAGGTGGCCGCGATGAAGTCCGCCACCACCTTCGCCAGCTCCTCACCGCGATCCTCCTGCAGGAAGTGGCCGCCGCCGACGAGGGTGGTGTGCTTCTGGCCGCGCGCCCCGGGAATGGCCGACTGCAGGAAGAGATCGGCGCCGCGGGTGATGGGATCGAGATCGGAGAACGCGGTGAGAAAGGGCTTGTCGAACTCGGCCAGCCGCTCCCACGCGAGGCGGTTGGCAGGCGTGGCGGGATCGTCCGGCGTCGCCGGCACCAGGGCGGGAAACTGCCGGGCGCCCGCTTTGTATTCATCGCTGGGGAACGGCGCGTCGTAGGCGGCCTTCACCTCGGGCGAGAGCGGCGTGGCGCAGCCGTTCGACACCACGCGGCCCAGGTCGAACTCCGGCGTGGTCTGCGAAAACTCGCGCCACTTGAAGAAGGCTTTGGGCATGGGCAGATCGCCGGTGGGCAGAAACGTGTTGGCCGCCACCACGCGCGCGAAACGTTCGGGCCGCTCGGCCACCAGGCGCAGCCCCAGCAGCCCGCCCCAGTCCTGGCAGACCAGCGTGATGTCACGCAGGTCGAGCCTCTCCACGAACGTGGTCAGCCAATCCATGTGGCGTTGGTAGGTGTAGTCGGTGCGCTCGGCGGGTTTGTCGGAGCGGCCAAAGCCGATCAGATCGGGCGCCACCACACGATGACCTGCGCGCGCGAGTACGGGGATGAGCTTGCGGTAGAGAAAGCTCCAGCTCGGCTCGCCGTGCAGGCACAACACCGGCGCGGCCTGGGGCGGGCCGTCTTCCACCCAGGCCATCTCCAGGCCTTCGGCCACCGTCACGCGTCGCGGCGTGAAGGGAAAGTCGGGCAACGAGCTGAAGCAGGTCTCGGGCGTGCGGAGAACGCGCATCACCCCGTTCTACTCCTTCGCCGCCGTGAAGATGATCGTGCAAGTCGAGGGAGCACGCCCGCATCTCGACTGCGCTCGATGAGCGGTCGCGATCGCTGCTCATCACCTGGCGTCTTCAGCGCCCTCCGCCCCGGGGCGGTGGCGGCGGAGGGGCCATGCGCGGCGCAGGACTCGCGGGCGGCGGCGACCCGCGCTTCAGGCTCGACGACGGCGGCGGTGGCGAGGTGGGCATCGACGGAGCGCGCGGCATCGCCCGCGCGGGTGGTGGCAAGGTCATCGGCGCGGCACCCGGTGAAGGCGGCGACGCGCGATACCGCGCTGGTGGCGGAGGCGGTGTCATCGGCTCGAGCCGACGCGCGGGCGGCGGCGCGCGGTACAGCCGATCGTTCGAATCGGGCGCCGATCGATATCGCTGCTGCGGCGTAGGGGGCAGCTGACCCTGCGGGTACGCAGAGCGAGGCGACGACCCAGACGTGTTGGCGCGGCCCCGCGGCGGCGGCACCCGGCCCCCGCTGCGCAACCGATCGACCGGCACCTGCCGAACGCGTGAGCCCGTCGCCCGCGAGATCATCTCCGGCGGAGGCCCGGGCATGCGGGACGGTGCGGTCACCGCCACCGCGCGGTGAAACTCGTACTCACCCGCCGAGTACGCGCGCACGTTGCGCACCGTGAAACGATCGGACGGCACGAAGCACCAATCGCGATACCCCACGCCGCGCGCACCCCGCGGGCCCAGCGGCGCCCAGCCCACGAAGGGGCCGCCCAAACGCCAGCTCACCCACGACGGGCCCCACTGCGAACCGGGGATCCACAACCAGCCGTAGTCGAAGTGACGCGTCCACCTGCCGTAATGAAAGACTGCCCACCCGAAGGGGTACTCGCTGTCGAAGACCCAACCGGCGTTCGTGTACACCCACTGCCCGCCCGAGCCGTACGGGTAGAAGTCGCTGCCCACGTATTGCGGTGCGGGCTGCCACACGCGGCCGTACCCGCGCACCGTCAACCACGCGCCGTATGGATCGAGGTACGGATCGAACTGGCCGACGCTCACGCCCACCGAAGGTGAAGCGACCGCGAAGGCCGAGCGTGCGGGCGCGAAACACCCTGCGAGCAGCACCGCTGCCAGCGCGAAAAAGAACCTCATGGTGGACCTCCGATCCGCTCGGAAAATGCGGGGTGGGCAGTGGTTAAAAACACGGCACCTCTCGCGCGAATTCTTCTGTGCCTCACCACCCACCCATTCAGATCACCCGTCAACTTCGATTCCGGTGCTGCAGGAATTTGCCTGTGCTGCGCACCTTTCCACCTCCCGAACTGTGGGGCTGGGAGCGCGCCTTGGATCCCCCCGTGGGATGGACGCTCCCTGAATTCGTTCCGTAGCCTTCTGCTCGTCGTTTCCCCCGAGAGGAAGTCACCATGATGCGTCGTGTGAGGGATGGGTTGGTCGCAGCAGTCGTCGTCGCGCTGATGGGCTGCACCGGAGTCGATGAATCCAGCGCGGCGTCGAACGGTGAAGAGGCCGCGGTTCAGAGCGGCGCTCCGACCGCTTCCTCGAGCGAGGCGCTGCGCGTCGAGGTCGGGCCCAACGCCATCGCCTACGACTACATCCCCTCGGTGCACGTGCCGCACGGCATCGCGGGCGACGAACAGGTCGTCTTCGTCGCGCAGCCGCTCTCGGGCCGCGTCTCGGTGAACAACCGCCTCACCGGTTCTGAAATCACCACGCTGCCCCCGCCGCCCCTGGGCTGGCAGCTCCCGTTTGCCCTGCGCGTGCCGAACAGTGGCCGCCTCGCCGTGCTCGACGCGGGTGGTTTTCCCAACCCTTTCATTCCGTCGATCGCGCGCATCTACGAATACGACTACTCGTACAACCGCCGCACCCGGCAGTTCCAGGCGACGCTGGTGCGCACCATCAGCTTCGAGGGCCTGCCGCTGGTCTTCGCTGAAGAGTTCGAGACGCTCCCGGGGGGCGGCTACGTGGTCTCGGAGTCGGTGATCGGCGCGCTGTGGAACGTCTCTGCGGGCGGCCTCATCACGCCGGGCCTGCTGCCTGACAGCTTTGCTCCGGGCGAAGGCATTCCCGCCATCGGGCCGTGCGCGTTCACCCCGGTGACCATCGGCGGCATTCCGTTCTCCACCGCGGGCAACTTCGCGCCGGGCATCGGGTCGCTCGCGTACCGCGCAGGTCAGATCTACTTCGGCAGCAGCTGCCGGGGCGGCGTCGCGCGCATTCCCCTGGCCAGCCTCTCCGACAACACCCGCACCCCGCAGCAGCGCGCCGCCGACATCGTCGACGTCTCACCCCGTGCACCGGGCGTGGTGTCCGAGGCGCTCAAGGGCTTCGCGTTCAACCGCTGGAACCCCAGCGACACCCGCCTCTACGTGACCGACACCCTCGGCCGCCGCGTGCTGCGCGTGAACACCACCACCGGCGCGCGTGAGGTGCTCTCCGACGACAGCGAGCTCTTCGACTTCCCCGTCAGCGCACAGTTCCTCCCGCCCGTGGCGGGCATCTCCCCGCTCGTGGTGGCCTCCGATCAGGAATACCGCCTCGCTGCACTCAACCCACTCATCAGCGAAGACCTGCTGCACCCCCCGTTCATCGTGTCGAAGATCTACGTGCTCCACTGACGGCAAGGTAGAATGCATTTCCCCCCGTATGCCTCCCACAGAACAAATTGAATTCTCGCAAAGCGTCGAAGGCCTCTTCATCAAGGGCCTCGGCGCGATGCTCACACCACCCATTCGCGAAAAGCTCCGAGCCAAGGGGCTCGATCTCGACAAGCCTCTTCGGCCCGGCTACCCGGCCGTCGAGTTTCATCGCTGGATCGAGTTCATCGCCTCGATCATCTACCCCGACGATCGCAAGGAAGAAGCGGTTCGCCGCGTCGGTCACCGCGCGGTCTCGGGCCTGGAAGAAGGGCTCATCGGCAAGGCGCTCTCGGCCGGGCTCAAGCTCATCGGGCCGCGGCGCAGCCTTCAGCGCGTCGAGCGCATCTTCAAAAACAACAACAACTATCAGGTCGCCACGCTGCTCGAGCTCGGAGAGCGCGACGCGAAGGTGCAGCTGAGCGAAGTGTTTGGTTTGCCCACGTACTACCAGGGGTTGTTCGAAGCAGCTGTCGCCGCCATCGGTGCGAAGGAACCGCGCGTGACCGTGCTCGCGTCTCCTGCTCCCGGGGCGATGCTCCACATCGAATGGACGCCGTAGCGTCCTGACGATTTGACGGAGAGGCCGGGGGGCCCGTCACCACAGATGAAGGTCGTTCGGGGCTCGCGCTGACGTTCAGCGACGAGAGCGCTGGAGTCTTGCGTTCAAGGTGTTGTTCAAAGGGGAGGCGTACACATGGAAGCGTCTGAACTGCAGAAGACGATCTACGACGTGGTGAACATGGGGCGGCAGCAGCGGTTGCTCCATCAGTATGCGGAGGACACGCCGCTCGACGGCAAACATCTGCAGCTGGCGGGCAAGCAGATGCTCAGCTTCGGCTCGTGTTCGTATCTGGGCCTCGAGACAGATCCCCGGCTCATCGAGGGGGTGCACCGCGCGGTCGATCGCTACGGCACTCAATTCTCTTCTTCGCGCGCGTATCTCTCGGCGCCGCCGTACACCGAGCTGGAGTTCAAGCTGAGCAAGCTCTTCGGCGCGCACGTGCTGCCGGTGAGCACCACCACCCTGGGCCATCTCTCGGCGATCCCCGTCATCTGCCAGGAGAAAGACGCGATTCTCCTCGATCGCATGGTGCACCACTCGGTGCAGCTCGCTTCGACGCAGGCGCGCGCCCAGGGCACCCTGGTCGAGCTGGTTCGGCACGGTGACTGGGCTGCGCTCGAGAAACGCATCGCCGAGCTGGCGCCCCTGCACCGGCGCATCTGGTACCTGCTCGACGGCGTCTACAGCATGTTCGGCGATCTGCCCGACGTGGATGAGCTCAAGCGGCTGCTCAATCACTACCCGAACCTGCACATCTATTGCGACGACGCGCACGGCATGAGCCTCGCCGGTGAAAATGGGCGCGGCATGCACTTGAGCCGCATGGGCTGGCACCCTCGCATGGTGATCGCCACTTCACTCAACAAGGCCTTCGCTTCGGCCGGTGGTTGCCTGGTGTTCCCCGACCCCGAGATGCGCGACCAGGTGCGCCTGTGCGGCGGGCCGTTCACCTTCGGTGGCCCGGTGCAGCCCCCGATGCTGGGCGCGGCCATCGCCAGCGCCGACATTCACCTCTCGCCCGACATCACGAAGTTTCAGGGCGAGCTGAACGAGCGCATCGACCACTTCAACGCCGAGCTGACGACGCGCGAGCTTCCCTTGCTCGAGAAGAACGGCACGCCCATCTTCTTCATCAAGGGCGGCCCGATTCGCATGTCGTACGCGGTGGTGCAGCGGCTGGCGAGTGAGGGCTTCTTTCTCACGGTGGCCACGTACCCCGCGGTGCCGCTCAAGCGCAGCGGCGTGCGGTTGTCGATCACCCGGCATCACAGCCTGGCCGATCTCACCGCGCTCTCGCAGGCGTTGCAGCACCACTACCCGAAGGCGCTCGAAGACGTGGGCCTCACCCTGGCCGACGTGGAGCGCGAGTTCGACACGCACGCCGAGTCGCAGGCCCGTTCACGTCTGGGCAAGTTGAGCCGCCTGTTCGAGGTCGCGCCGGCCGCGTCCGTGCGCGCGCCCCCGGTGATCAACCCCGGTACCACCGGCCCGTTGCTCGCCCTGGAGACGCACACCAGCATCACCGCCATTCCCGCCTCCGAGTGGGACGCGCTGGTCGGCCATCGCAGCAACTTCGATCACGCCACGCTCGCAGCGTTCGAGGCCATCTTCACCGGCCGCGACGAGCCCGAGAGCAACTGGGGCTGGCACTACTTCGTGGTGAAGAGTGCGGGCAAGCCGGTCGCGGCGACCTTCTTCACCGACGCGTTGTGGAAGGACGACATGTTGATGCGCGCCGAGGTGTCGGATCGCATCGAGCAGGCGCGCGCGACCGATCGCTACTTCCTCACCTCGCGTGCGATGGGCATGGGCTCGTTGCTCACCGAGGGCAATCACCTGTTCCTCGATCGCACGGGCCCCTGGCAGGAGGCGCTCTCGCTCATCCTGGAGGCGGCGGCCAACGTGCAACGCGCGGTGGGGGCGACCAGCCTGGTGCTGCGCGATCTGCCGGAAGGCGACGTGGAGCTCGACGGGGTGTTGCTCGAGCACGGCCTGGTGAAGATGCCGATGCTGGCGGGTCACGTGGTGGATCTCTCGAGGTGGAAGACCGAAGACGAGTTCTTCGCCACCCTGGGCAGCCGCACCCGCCGCCGCGTTCGCGCCGAGGTGCAGGCGGTGCAGCACCAGTTCACCGCGCGCAGGTTCAAACACGGCGTCGACCCCGAGCCGACACAGGCGGAGTTCGAACACTTCTATGCGCTCTACAAGCGCGTGAAGGATCGCAAGCGCCGCCTCAACACGTTCGATTTGCCCAAGGACGTGGTGCGGCAGCTGTGGAAGACGCCGGGCTGGGAGTTGATGTCGTTGCACCTGGCGCCCGAGTTCGGCGGCCCGGCCGATGGCAAGGCCGTCGCGGTGGGCATCAGCTTCCTGAGCGGCGATCGCATGGTGGCGGCCATCTGCGGGCTCGACGGAGAGCAGCGCGAGGTGAGCGTCTACCGGCAGCTGCTGTGGCGCATGTTGCTGCGTGGCAAAGAAGCCGGCGCGAAGACGCTCGAGCTGGGCATGGACGCGGAGCGTGAGAAGACGCGTATCGGCGCCGAGCCCCGGTTGCAGTGCGCCTACGTGCAGCTGAGCGATCACTACTCAGCCGAGCTGATGGGCCACATCTCGCAAGAGCTCGCGCTGGCGAACTGATGCACTGAAGGGCCCTCTCCCTGCGACGACGCGCGACGACGCGGGGAGAGGGGCCGTTCTTTCAACAAGGGTGGGGCGATGAAACGGGCGTTCAAGTGGGTCGGTGCCGTGCTTGGTTTGGCGTTGCTGGTGACGGTCGGCGTGTCGGGTTGGGCGTACGCGCGCGCGATGGGCAAGGTGCAGCGGCACTGGGACATTCAGCCCGCCGCGGTGGCCGTGCCTGACGACGAAGCGAGCGTGAAAGAAGGTCAGCGGCTCTTCGGCGCACGCGGTTGCCGCAAGTGTCACGGCGACGACGCAGCCGGGGCGCTCATTCTCGACGTGCCCCTGCTCGGCACGGTCTACGGGGCCAACCTCACGCGGGGCGCCGGCAGCGCGGTGCTCGCGTACACCGACGTCGACTGGGTGCGCACGGTGCGCCACGGCATCAAACCCAGCGGGTACCCGACCGAGGTGATGGATTCGAAGGAGTACCAGTACATGACGGATGGCGACCTGGGCCTCATCCTCTCGTACCTGCGCAGCGCTCCGCCGGTCGATCGCCAGAACCCGCCGCTGAAGATCACCGCGCTCTCGTACATCTTTCACGGGCTCGATTGGCTCGACGTCACCACCGCCGATCAGGTGGATCACGAGCGCAGACACGACGCAGAGGTCGCGCCCAGCGCCGCACCCGAGTTCGGCAAGTACGTGCTGCGGTTGCAGTGCCAGGGTTGCCACGGCGAGACGTTGTCGGGCGGCAAGTTGTCGGGCGCGCCGGGCTTGCCGATTCCTCCGAACCTGACGCCGGACGATGAGACGGGCCTGGGCAAGTGGACCTACGCCGACTTCACCACCGCGATGCGCACCGGCAAGCGGCCCGATGGGCGCATGATCGACCCGTTCATGCCGTGGGACGCGTACGCGGCGATGTCGGAAGACGAGCTGACCGCGGTGTGGACCTACCTGCGCGCGCAGCCGCCCCGCAAGTTCGGCGGCCGCTGAGTTCGCGCAAGTGCTCAAGTCGGGCCCGTGAAGCGAACGGCGAACAACTCGTGGTCGGCAGTGATGGGCTCGGTCGCGGGCATTCAGCTCGAGGTGCACGTCACCTTCGTGCTGGTGCTCGCGTGGGTGGTGCTGGTCGAAGCGCGACAAGGCGCGAGCACACGCGAGCTGATCTCGGTGTTGATCTTCGGCCTGGGCGTGGCGGCCTCGGTGCTGCTGCACGAGTTGGGGCACGCGTTGGTTGCGCGCACGTTCGGCCTCAAGACGCGGGAGATCTCCCTGACGCCGATGGGCGGCTTCTCGAACATCGACGAGATGCCCGAGACGCCGAAGGTGCAGCTCTTCGTGGTGCTCTCGGGGCCCGCGGTGAGCCTGCTGCTCTCGGCGCTCTTCTTCGGGGCGTCGGCGGCGACGGTGGGCATCTCGCCCATGCGGGCTTACGACGACCCCGACGCGAGCCAGGTGACCCAGCTCGCGTGGTTCAACCTGATCCTCGGCGTGTACAACCTGCTGCCCATCTTCCCCATGGATGGTGGGCGCGCGTTGCGAGCGGTGCTCGCCTGGTTCATGCCGTACGTGAGAGCGACCCACTACGCCTCGCGGGTGGCGCAGTTGCTTTCCATCGTGTTGGCCATCGCCGGCTTGCACTACGGGCCGATCTTCCTGCTCACCGCCGTGTGGATCTGGATGGGGGCGCGCCGTGAGGTGAAAGAGGTGCGCACCCGCTTCGCGCTGCAGGCGTTGAAGGCGCGCGACGTGATGGTGAAGGGCCCCACCCTCGACGCGGAGGGCACGCTCGAAGTCGCCAGCCGGATCTTCCGAAGCACGTTTCAGTCGGAGTTCCCGGTGATGCGCGGCACCGACGTGGTGGGCACGCTGGGTTTCAAGGAGCTGCTGGCCGGACTGGAGAAGCACGGCCCCCAGGCGAAGGTCGAGACCGTGATGCGCAACGAGTTCAACGGCGTGGAAGCCAGTCAGCCGCTCACCGCGGTGATGGAGCAGATGAAGGACAGCTCAGACCCGATGGTGATGGTGACGCACGCCGATCGCTACGTGGGGGTGTTGCCCCGGCAGAACCTCGATGAGCTCGTGCGAATCGCCCATGCCCTCGAGAAGAACGAGGCCAACAACTGAAGCGTCTACGGGAGAGGTCGGGGTGAGAGCATAGAATCATCTGATACTATCAACCGAATGATGCCGCGGTTTCACTTCACCCCGAAGGTCCTCTCCTCGCTGAGCCGAATCGACCATTCGCTCGGCAGGCTCGAGGGCCTCTCCGTTCAACAACCGCAGCCGCTCCTCCGAAAGCGGAATCGCGTCCGCTCCGTGCAGGCGTCGACTGCCATCGAAGGCAACCCGTTGTCGGTCGACCAGGTGACGGCGGTGCTCGAGGGCAAGCGGGTCGTGGGTCGCGAAAAGGACGTCCGCGAGATCCTCAACGTCAACGACGTCTATCAGCGCCTCGATCGCTGGAAGGCCAGCCAACGGAAGAGCCTGCTGGAGGCGCACGCGAGGTTGATGCGTGGCCTCGTGCCAGATGCGGGCCGGTTCAGGACTTCAGGCGTCGGTGTTTTCCGCGGCGACACGCTCACCCACCTCGCGCCTCCCGCACACCTGGTCTCGCACCACGTCGACGAGCTCTTCCGGTGGCTGCGTCGTGAGAAGCACTCGCCGCTGATCGCTGGCTGCGTCGTGCACTACGAGCTCCTTTTCATTCACCCGTTTCTCGATGGCAATGGCCGCATCGCCCGGCTGTGGCAACAGGTGGTGCATCGCGAGCACAGCGCGCTTCTTCAGTTCGTACCGGTGGAGTCCCTCATTCGTGACCGGCAACGCCAGTACTACGCGGCACTGAGGCGGGCGGACCGGGAGGGGCACTCCACCGCCTTCATCGAATTCAACTTGCAGGCGCTGGCAGATGCGCTCGTGGAGTTCAGCCTCGACGTTCGGCCAGCGCGGGAAACCAGCGACTCTCGGCTCGCGAAGGCGCGCGTGCACTTCAAGCGCCGTTGGTTCTCGCGCCGCGACTATCGGTCGTTGCACGTGAAGCTCTCGACGGCCACGGCGAGCAGGGACCTTGCCGCGGGTGTCGCAGCGCATCAGTTCAGCTTGAAAGGGGCAGGGCCTCTGACCGAGTACCGGTTCATCCGGGCCTGACTTTGTCCCCGAAGCCGCATACGAGTTGTCGAGCATGGAGCCAACCTCAGTACGCATCGGGATGATGGACTCGACCCGGCCGGGGCTGGTGATGACGCTGCCCGCGCGGCACCTGACGCATTGGCAACGGTTCCGCCGCGCCATGAGCCGGATGATGATCGTCTCGGGCATCGCGCTGTTCGTCTCGAACTTCATGTTGTTGGTGGTGCCCGCGCCGCACCTGCACCTCTGCTCGTTGCCGCTCTCGATCATCATCGGGCCGCTGGTCGCGTACGTGTCGTGGCGGCAGCGCGCGTTGCTCGGCGCCACTGAGGTGGCCTGTGCGAGGTGCCGCAAGCCGGTCTCGGTGCCGGAGAACCAACCCGGCTGGCCGGCGCGCATGAACTGCCTGCACTGCGGCATCATGGTCGAACTCACCCTCGCCACATGAGCCGGGTCTCTCTGACGGCGGAGGCCGCGGGCGCGCTCGCGCAGCAGCACGGCACGCCGTTCTATTTCTACGACCTTCCGGTGCTGCACGAACGCGTGCTGCGCGCGAAGACGGCGCTGCCGGCCACGCTGCTCTACGCCGTGAAGGCCAACCCGAACGCAGAGCTGGTGCGCTCACTGCACGGGCTGGTGGGCGGGCTCGACGTGTCGTCGTTGGGTGAAGTGGAGCTTGCGCTGCGGTGCGGTTGGCGAGCCGAACAGCTCAGCTTCGCGGGGCCGGGCAAGACGCCGCACGAGCTGCAGCAAGCGGTGGAGCGCGGCGTGTTGATCAGCGTGGAGTCGCTTCGTGAACTCAGCGCGGTCGCTGCGATGGGAAAGCGGGCGAGGGTGCGGTTGCGGCTCAACCCCTCGCACCGAACCCAGGCATACCGGGTGTCGATGATCGGTGGGCCCAGCCCTTTCGGGATCGACGAAGAAGAACTCGCCCTCGCTACCGAGCACCTTCGACGCCACGCGGCCGCGATCGACTTCGACGGCGTTCACGTTCATCCCGGAGGGCAGTGCACCAGCGTCGGCGCTTTCGCAGCAGCGGCGGCGGCCACGCTCGATCTGGTGGAGCGGCTGGGTCTTCCCGTGCGCACGGTGAACTTCGGCGGCGGTTTCGGGGTCTTGGGTTCGGGTGAAGAACTCGACATCGAAGCGTGCGGCCGTCGCCTGGGCACGATGCTCGAGAAGTTCCGCGCGGCCACCGGCCAGAAGATCGAGGCGGTGCTCGAGCTCGGGCGTTGGCTGGTGGGCCCCGCGGGGCTCTACGTCGCGCGCGTGGTCTCGGAGAAGCGTTCGCGGGGGAAACACTTCGTCATGCTCGACGGCGGCATGAACCATCACCTCGGAGCGACGGGCCATCTCGCGCCCGAAGACGCGCCGCGCGTGACGGTGATGAACCTCTCGCGGCCCGATGCACCGATGACGACGCGAACGATCACCGGCCCGCTGTGTACGCCGCTCGATACCTTCGGCGAAGTCGAGTTGCCCGAGCCGGAAGTCGGCGATCTCCTCGCGGTGACGAACTCGGGCGCGTACGGGTACTCGTTCAGCCCACTGCTCTTCCTCGGCCATCCAGCACCGGCTGAAGCAGTCAAGGCAGGCTAGAAGGGTCGCCATGCCCACCGATCCGCAAGAGTTGTCGTCTCGCCTCGCCCTCTGCACGCCGGATGATCGCGTGCGCGGCATGATGATCAACGAGGTGCTCAAGCTGGTCGAGCAGAAGGCCGGTGCCGAGGCCCGCGCTGAAGCGGCAAAGGTGCTGCCGGAAGGCGTGCGTCACCGCGATCTCGTCTCGTACCCGATCAGCGACTTCATGCGGCTGATGTACCGGAGCGCGGATCTGCTCGAGAAGACGTACGGCGGGCACGTCGAGGCGCTGCAGGCCTGTGGTGGCGCGACGGTCGACGCGTTCTCGCGGACGCCCGCGGGAAGAATGCTCTTCAGCGTGGTCGCGCTGGCGGGGCCGACGCAGATCTTGAAGGGCGCAAGCGTCGGCTACCGATCCGTCGTGACGTACGGCTCACGGGAGTACGAGCCGAAAGGCCCGCGCTCGGGCTTGATGCGCATGAGCAAAGACATGCAACCGGCCGCGTACCACGTGGGCGTGATGCTCGCGGTGCTGCGGGCCGTGGGGCATTCGGCACAGGTCGTCGCTCGGCCGCTCGGCCTCGACTCGGCCGAGTATGAGATCTCGTGGGACGACGGGGCGACGAAGCCTCAGTCGTGAGGCCCTCACCCTGACCCACCCTGACCCTCTCCCGAAGGGCCCGAAGGGAGAGGGGATCTACGCCTTGGTTCCCGGCGGCATGAGCGCAGAGAAGAAGTCGTTGCCCTTGTCATCGACCACGATGAACGCGGGGAAGTCGACCACATCGATCTTCCACACCGCCTCCATGCCGAGCTCCGGGAACTCGTGCACTTCCACCTTCTTGATGCAGTCCTGCGCGAGGCGCGCGGCGGGACCACCGATGCTGCCCAGGTAGAAGCCGCCGTGCTTCTTGCACGCGTCGGTCACCGCCTTGCTGCGGTTGCCCTTGGCCAGCATCACGAAGCTGCCCCCATTCTGCTGGAAGAGATCGACGTACGAGTCCATGCGGCCGGCCGTGGTGGGGCCGAAGCTTCCGCTCGCCATACCTTCGGGCGTCTTCGCAGGCCCCGCGTAATACACGCAGTGATCCTTGAAGTACTGCGGCAGCCCCTTGCCCGCGTCGAGCGCCTCCTTCAACTTCGCGTGCGCGATGTCGCGCGCCACGATCACCGGGCCCGACAGGGAGAGGCGGGTCTTGATCGGGTACTTCGAGAGCAGCGCGCGGATCTCCGACATCGGCTGGTTGAGATCGATCTTCACCACCTCACCACCCAGCGCCGCCTCGTCGACCACCGGGAGGAACCGCGCGGGATCCTTCTCCAGCTCTTCGATGAAGACGCCGTCTTTGGTGATCTTCCCGAGGCACTGCCGGTCTGCCGAGCAGCTCACCGCGATCGCCACCGGGCAGCTCGCGCCGTGCCGCGGCAGGCGAATCACGCGCACGTCGTGACAGAAGTACTTGCCGCCGAACTGCGCGCCGATCCCCAGGCGCTGCGTCAGCTTGTGCACTTCCTTCTCCAGCTCCACGTCGCGGAACCCGTGACCCAGCATCGAGCCTTTGGTGGGCAAGGTGTCGAGGTACCGCGCCGACGCGAGCTTCGCGGTCTCCAGCGCCGTCTCTGCCGAGGTGCCGCCGATGACCACGGCCAGGTGGTACGGCGGGCAGGCCGCGGTGCCGAGCGTGCGCAGCTTCTCGTCGAGGAACTTGAGCAGCGAGGTGGGGTTCAGGAGCGCCTTGGTCTCCTGGTACAGGTAGCTCTTGTTGGCCGAGCCCCCGCCTTTGGCCATGAAGAGGAACTTGTAGGCATCGCCGTCGGTGGCGCTGAGCTTGATCTCTGCAGGCAGGTTCGAGCCGGTGTTCTTCTCTTCGTACATCGTCAGCGGGGCGAGCTGCGAGTAGCGCAGGTTCGTCTCGGTGTACGTCGCGTACACGCCCTGGCTGATCGCCTCTTCGTCACCACCGCCGGTGACCACGTACTGACCCTTCTTGCCCTTGATGATCGCGGTGCCGGTGTCCTGGCACATGGGCAACACGCCGCCCGCTGCGATGCCCGCGTTCTTGAGCAGGTCGAGCGCGACGAACTTGTCGTTCTTCGAGGCCTCCGGGTCTTCCAGGATGTTCTTGAGCTGCTGCAGGTGCCCGGGGCGAAGCAGGTGTGCGATGTCGCGCATCGCCGTCTTCGTCAGCAGGGTCAACGCACGCGGGTCGACCTTGAGGAACGTCTTCCCATCCGCTTCGAAGGTGCTGACGAAGTCCCGGGTGAGCAGGCGCCAGGGCGTGTCGTCGTGGTGAAGCGGGAGGATCTCGGTGAAGGCGAAGGCCATGCGCCGCTTCTATCGCAAGAGCGGGCCTCTTCTCCTCCTCGAACGCGCAGCCCGTGTGCCACGCTGATGAGGTGAATCAGCGCAGGATCATCTTGTGGGCCGGCGGGGCGTTCGTGGTGGTGATGCTGGGCGTCTGGTTCCTGAGTCAGGATCCCGAAGAACTCGACGCGTGGGTCCACGAAGAGAGCGCTGCTCCGCTGCCACCACCACCGAAGCCGGCGCCGGTACCGAAGCGCAGCGGCCCCTGCCGCGGCCTGACCTCGACCCTGCTCAGCCAGGAGAAGTTCGTCGCGAAGGTGGGCTCGGTCGTGGACACGCCGTGTGCCGCGGTGCTCTCCGTCTTGTGCGTGAAGGGCGGTGAGCTGCGCGCGAGTGCTCCGGTGTCGGGCCACCTGCTCATCTCGCGCGAGGTCGCAGACTCGATGTGCGGTGCGCCGTGGAGGATGGTCAGCTCAGGCGTCTTTCAGGGGCAGGGCGAACTTCCCCCGCAGGTTCGTTTCTGGGTCGCAGGTGACGGTCAGTTCAACCCCTGGGACTGAACGTCAATCGTGATGGAGCGCCAGCGTCGAACGGCCCGACTCGATCGCTTCACGCGGGTGGCGGGCAAACCACTCGAGCTGCGCCGTCGCCTGTTCGACCAGCGGCACGCGCGTCTCCAGCCAGCTCCTGCACCAGCCTGCCAACTCGGTCTCGCCCTGCTCGGTGGCCAGGGAGAGGATCAGCCGCACCAGGTCGATCCCATGGTGCATCCCCAGCAGCGTGCCGCGGAAGGAGCGTTCGCGATCGACCAGCCGGTCGATCACCAGCTGTCGCATCGCCGAGAGGAATCGCCCTGCGCTCTTGCCGATGGCCAGCTCGGGCCGTTGTTGGATGGCGCCGGGCAGGTTGGCCAGCCGCAGCTCCGCGTGTTCGGCGACCTGCAACAACGCTGCAGCCACAGGTGTGTCGGGAAGGCGGGCGGCTTCGCGGCGGCTGTGCACCACCGCCGAGGTTTCCGTTTGATACAGCTCGCGGCCCAGCTTTTCGAACAGGCTCTGCTCTGAAGTCATGGGTCGGATGGTTGCAAACCGGGTTCCAGCGCAATTTGCGCGTTCAGCCGCGCCGCTCGATGCGCAACACGGTGTTGAAGAACCCGCTGGTGAGGAGACCGACCCGCGCGCCTTGCGCCAGGTGGGCGACCGAAGCGGCTGGTGTCTCGAACGTTTCTCCCGACACCACCACGTGCGCGGTCGAGACGTTCTTGTCGACGACGATCTGCATCGATTCGAGTTGCCCTTCGACGTAGCGCGGCGCCACCAGCGCTTCGAAGATGAACGCGATGATCACCCCGGGAATGATGGGCACGAAGAGCAGGAGAAGCACGGCGAAGAACCCGGCCGGCTTGAGCAGCTGAGGGGCCACGACGGCAGCGCCCGTGTACGCGAGCCACAACACCGAGGCGATCAGCACGAACGCAACCGCCTTCAGCCTCCGCGCCAGCTGTGTGGCGTCCCAATCGAGCGGCGGCGTCGAGTCGGCGTCGCGGTTTCGCAGCAGTTCGCCAAGACCAATGAAGACGAGCATCGGAATGATGACCACGTCGAGCAACGTGAAGAGCACCGTGAGCCAGGTGTACTTCATGTAGTAGGTGCCGCCGTTCCAGTACGCCTGACGCTCGATGTAGAAGCGCCCCGGGAGGTGGTCTTCGCCTGAGAGGAAGAAGCTGGCGATGAGGGCGACGACGATGCCTCCGAGTATCAGCACGGGACCGACGAACTGCAGGGGACCTTGTTTCGATGCCATGGGCAAAGAATAGCCTTCACCCCGACCCTCTCCCAAAGGGAGAGGGAGTTCCGAGTTCGACTTTCAGCTTCCTCGCGCGACGCGCGAAGGTCACCGGGTTCATGCCCAGCTCGAGAGCGGCCCTTCTCGCGATGCCGCCGTGGCGAGCGAGGGCTTCTCGCAGCGTCTCCTTCTCGGTCTGTTCGAGGCGTGAGCTCAACGAGGTGGAGATCTCGCCGTTCGGCGCGCGGTAGGCCGGGGGCAGCTGGGCGGGTTCGATCAACGCACCAGTGGGGCACAGCAGCACCGCGCGTTCGATCACGTTGCGCAGCTCGCGCACGTTTCCGGGCCAGGGCGCCGCTAGCAGCGCGCGCTCGGTGGCCACCGAGAGCCCCATCACGCCCTTGCGATGCTGGTGATTGAAGAAGTCCACGAAGTAGCGCGAGAGCGCCACCACGTCTTCGCTGCGCTCCTTGAGGGGAGGCACCTCGATGGTGAAGGTGTTCAAGCGGAAAAAGAGATCTGAACGAAACCGCCCGGTCTTCACGTCGGCCGAGAGGTCGCGGTTGCTGGCGGTGACCAGGCGCACGTCGACGCGCCGGGTCAGGGTGCCTCCGACCGCGCGCACTTCGCCAGTCTCCAGTACCCGCAACAACTTCGCCTGAAGCGACGGCGTGGTGTTTTCGATCTCGTCGAGGAACACCGTGCCGCCGTCGGCCAGCACGAAGAGGCCGGGGTGATCAGACACCGCGCCGGTGAACGCGCCGCGCACGTGGCCGAAGAGCTCGCTCTCCAGCAGCGTCTCGGTGAGCGTGCCGCAGTCTTGCACCACGAACGGGCCGTCTCGCCGATCCGACATGCGGTGCACGATGCGCGAGAGCACCTCTTTGCCGGTGCCCGTATCGCCCTGCAGCAACACCGACACCTTGTACGGCGCCACCGTGCGCACCTGCTCGAGCACCGCCTTCATGCGTGCGCTCTGAAACCCCGGGCCCGCTTCCACCGGGAGCGCCACCGGACCGGCTCGCAGCGCGCGTTCACGTTGCAGGTTGCGCTCGAGCTCCTGCGACATGCGCTCCTGCTCCACGCGCATGGCGTGTTCACCGCAGGCATCCATCACCGCGTCACGCAGCGCCTCATCGGTCAGTGGCAGGGCGACCGAGCGGTACAGCTTCTTCTCGTTGAAGAGCGCGGCCAGGTGCACCGGCTCACCTCGTGCGCAGTAGACGATGCGGGCGGCGAGATCGCGCGGTTTGCCCTCGAAGGTGAGGTTGTCTTCCGTCACCGCGGCGGCCAACTGCACCAGCAACATCGCCTGCACTTCATCGTCACCGCACACCGCCAGGGCAGAGACGTCGCCGCGCGCGAGGATCGCTTCGACCTCCGGGTTCTCCTGGCCGAACTCCAGCTGCACCACATCGGAGAGCGCCGCTTCGAACAGCTTGCGCGTGTCGGCATCGGCGTAGGCCACGGCCACCCGAACCGGAGGGCCCTCCAGGTAGCGCGCGAGCCGCACCTTGCCGTCGTCTTCGAAGCCGGTGAACACCACGCCGAACGCGGTCGCGGCGTGTTCGTTGCGCGACACTGCGTCGTGGCGCCAGCGCACTTCACCGCGCGCTCGCAGCGGCACCGCTTCGGTGGGCAGCATCACCTCGAGCTCCAGCGCCTGTCCTTCGCGCGGCCCTTCGTCTTGCCGGGGGCTGCCGATGAGGCCGATTCCAGTGAGGCTCAGGTTCACCGACCAGCAGCGGGTGATCGCTGGCTCGGTCACCACTCGAACGTGGAAGGGTCTTCGGTTAGTTCGTTCGAGGAGCTGATGCGCCATTTTTGAAGCATCCTGTATCCGCCGAAATGATTCACCCGTGATTCAAGAATGAATCGTCACTGACGGTTTCCGTGCCTGATTTCGAAGGGTTGGGGGTTGGTCCGTCCCCTGCTTTAGGGATCCCACCGGAGGCCGTACGTGGCGAATGCAAGGGTCATTGGAGTCGGTCATTTCGTTCCGCAGCGCGTGGTGAGCAACGAGCGCATCGCGAAGGCGATCCCCGGTTGGTCGGCGGAGCGCATCTTGGAAAAGACCGGCATTCGCGAGCGCCGCTTCTTGTGGGACTTCGATACCGAGACCGGCATCGCCATTGCGCCGCCGGAAGGTGAAGGGCTCTACCCCATCACCAACACGGACATGTGCGAGGTGGCGGTGCGCAAGGCGCTCACCATGGCCGACGTCTCGGCCAGCTCGGTCGACGCGCTGCTGCTGGTGACCTGCACGCCCGACGAGCTCAACTTCTCGCACGACGCGATGGCGCTGCACGGGCGGCTGGGCATGCGGCGCGACGCGTACGCGATGGTGATCGACGACGGCTGCGGTGGCACGCCCTACATCATCGACTTCGCGCGCAAGATGCTCGAGTCGGGTGCGCTCAAGACCGTGCTGGTGGTGGCGTCTGCCTTCACTTCGCCGCTGGTCAATCGCAACACGTACACAGCCGAGCTGCAGCCGGTGCCGGGTGAGAAAGGCTTCTCGGGGTTTCTCTCGATGTATGTCTTTGGTGATGGGGCGGGGGCGATGGTGCTGCGCGGCGACGATGGGCAGGCGGGGCGGATCATCTCGTCGATGTCGATGAACGCTCACGAAGAGCTCGTCTTCCGCCGCGGTGGTGGCGCGCTCAAGCACATGCACCAGCACCGCGCGAGTGACGCCGAGCTGGCCTTCATCGTCAACGGGCCGCTGGTGGCGCGCGACTACCCGCGGGTGATGGGCCAGGTGGTCACCGAGGTGCTGGCGAACACGCCCTTCACCCCGGCCGATGTGCAGCGTTTCTACTTTCACCAACCCAACCGCCGGGTGCTCGAGCACTTCGTGCAGCGAGCAGAGCTCCCCGCCGACCGCGTGGCGATGAACGTCGATCGGTATGGCAACACCTCCGCCGCGGGAATGCTGGTGCTCTTCTCGGAAGATCTCGAGGCGGGCACCGTGAAGCTGGGTGGTGAGCAGTTGGTGATGCTTGCCGCGGTCGGAGCCAACGTTCACGCAGGTGCGCAGCTCCTCTTCACTTGAAAGCCCCATGACCACGCCCGAGCTGATTTCATCCACGCCGCGTTCGCCCATCGAACCCGTGCTTCGTATCGACGGTGACGATCTCGAGCAGCGCATCGCGCTCGCCAGCGCGACCGACACCTGCAAGGGCATGTTCTGCAACGGCCTGTTTCAGGCGGTGCAGCGCACCCAGGGCCCCGCGGGCCTCGAGGCGTTCAAGGCCGCCGCGATGGGCCGCAAGTTCGTCGACTTCTTCAACTACCCCATCGCCGACTTTCTCCCGCTGGCGTGGGCGGCGGCCGAGTTGTTGGGCGGAGGCACCGAGCCGGAGGCGCTGGAAAAGGGCATCCGTTCACTGGGCCGCCAGGCGACCGACGATTTCCTGGGCACCGCGGTGGGCAAGACCCTGCTGATGCTGGCCGGGAGCGACCCGCGCCGGATGATGAACTCGCTGGCCTCTGGCTACAAAACGGCGGTCAGCTACGGCACCCGCTCGGTGACCTGGAAGACGCCGCAGCAGTGCGTCTTCTCGATGCGCCGCGACTTCATGCCGCACCCGTACCACGAGGGTGTGTTGTTCCAGGTGCTCACGGCAATCGGAGGCAAGCAGGTGAAGGTGACGGGCCGGCGCGTTGGGTTGTTGGACACCGATTACGAAATTTCCTGGAGCTGACCATGTGGCGAACCCTCATTCTTGCTGCGATCACGGTCTCTTCCCTCGCGGTGGCCGGTGAGGTCTCCTACCAATTCCGCTCGGTGGAAGACCCCGCCTTCCCGCCCGATGACGCCATCTGTGCGCAGGCCCCGTTTCGGGTGAACGTGAAGCTGGGCGCGAGCCTGTGGAGCCAGTTCGCGCGCTTCAGTGACGGGCGGGTGATCGACGATCAGGTCTTCCGCATCGGTAAGGCGACGGCGTGCGTGGAGCTGACCAACTTCCTGTTTCCGCCCGGGCTCTCGCAGAACTTCTACGCGGTCTTCGACTTGCCCTCGGGCCGGTACACGGGCCTGGGCACCTGCACCTTGTCGAGCAACGACGTGCCGCAAGCGGGCCTGGTGCTCGCCGGCTGCACGCTCGAGGTGCTGACCGGGCCCAATGGCGTGTTGGGCGGGGTGATCACCTCGGCCAGCACCTTCAACCCCGCGAGGCTGGCGGGTTTCTCGACCGGCTCGGTGTGGACGCTGCAGGCGTACACCTCGGCTCCGGTCCCCTGGTGGCCGTGGGGGGGCCAGGGTTTTCAGCTGCATGACGACCGCCGCACAGACGGGGAGATCGAGCGCATGAGGAGTGGTGGTCATGGCCATTGAGCGGCAGTTGGCAGATCTGGAGCGGTTGGCAGAGCGCGCGCGGCATGTGCTGCAGGACGCGCGAAAGCAGAAGTGGCACGAGGACACCCGGTCGCAGCTGCGACAGATCGAAGCGGAGATGGGGCGGTTGCGCGCGCGGGAAGCCGGGAAGACGCCTGTTCCTGCACCGGCGCCGCCCTGAGGTAACGTCGCGGGTCGATGCGACCACTTTTCGTGCTGCTCGTTGCGTTCTCTGGCTGTGCTCCCGTTCTTCGTTTCACCCGCCCCACGCCGCCGGAAGCGAGCCTGGGCAACGTACGCACGCTGTCGGTGAGCGTGAAGACCGACATGGGGAAGGCGGTGGAGAACGCGGTCATCACCGGGTTGGTGATGGGCGAGATCCCCGTGCCGATCGCGGTCGACGGCGTGGTGAAGGATCGTCTGAGCGCGCGGCTCGAGCAGCTCGGCTACGTGGTGTGCCCTTCGGCGCCGTGTGGTGAAGGCGAGATGACGGTGCTGCTGACGGAGTCCGCGGTGGGCACTGAGCTCACCCAGAACGGGCTCCGTTCCCGCAGCCGGCTCAGGGCGCGCATCAAGGTCAAGCAGCTCGATGGCCAGGAGCCCTACGACTTCACGTTCTGGGATCGCCGCAGTGGCCGGGTGGAAGAAGCGCCGCTGTTGGTGCGCAATTCGGCCGAGTCGATCGCAGGAAATTTCGCGGCGACCCTGTTGCCGGGCCGGCAGAACGCGGAGCTGCCGCTCGAAGACGGTGGGCCGCTGAGCCCGGGTGTGAACATGTTGCTCTCGAGCAACTGGGATGGGGCCATCGGCTACTTCACGCAGCTCACCCAGCAGCAGCCCGAGCTGGATGGCGCCTGGTACGACCTGGGCGTGGCCTGGGAGGCGCGGGGTGATTGGGGCCAGGCACTGGGCGCCTACGAACAGGCCGCTGCGCGAGACCGAAAGCGCAACTACCTCGACGCCGTCGATTCAGCGCGGCGCATGGCGCCTCCCGTCGCAGCAGCTCCCGTGCCCGTGCCCATTCCCGTCCCCTGAAAAAAGACCTCTCCCTGCGAAGGAGGCTGTTGAAGTGGGGCACCTCGACCCCTTTCAGAGAAGTCACCTGAGGAGAGCGAGGCAGGCGCGCATCGGTCATGCAGCCTCGACGGCGAGCGCTCCGGTGGCAACAACGAGTAGGCTCGGCCGCCATGACGATCGCCCTCGCCGCCCTGGTGCTTTGTTCGCTCAGTCCCTCTTCGGTGGTGAGCTCCGCCTCGCTCGGTCAGGGCAAGGTGCAGATCATCAAGGGCAAGAAGGGCACCGTGAAGGCCGCGAACGCCAGCAACGAGGTCACCGTGATTCCGGTGGTGGTCGACTCGCCCGGCAACAATGGCAACAGTGCCAAGTCGGCTGAGCTCGACGCGAAGAGCAGGGATCTCGCTCAGCGCGAGCAGGCGTTGCAGGAGAAGGAGACCGCCGCGGCTGAGAGCGAGAAGAAGAAGTCGGATCAGCAGAAGGCGCAGCAGAAGCACATCGAGAAGATCGGCGAGCAGAACCAGCAGATGCTGCAGCAGGCGTCTGATGCGCTCGCGGGTGATTAGGCCCTCAGGTCCACTTGATGGAGAAGGTCGCTCCGGTGGCGTCGTGGGTCAGCGTGTGCACTTCGACGATCTTCGCGCCGCTGCGATCGATACCAGCGCTCAACATGCCCCGGTAGAACTCGGGCTCCTTCACCTGGTTGAACCAGAGCTTGAACTCGGTCGGGCCGAGCGCTTCCAGTTTCGTCTCGGTGTAGTTGTTGCCTGATCGAAAGTTGCGGCTCATCCGCTCCAGCGCGCGGCGCGGGCCGAGCACCTTGAGCGCGGTCAACATCGCCCGCCCGACGATCGTCTCGGAGTAGCCCTCGACGAAGCGGCGCCCCAATTCGAACATCTGCTCGGAGGGTGAGGCGGTGGGCGCCACCAGCGTCGAGCCGTACCGCATCACCTGTGTCCAGATGGCCAGCGGGTAGGCGGGCTCGAGCCGGTGGCGCACGTTGAGGCCGAGCGCGGCGAGGTGATCTTTGGCGGTGTCGTCGAGCCGGCTGCCCAGCGCGCGCAGCAGCCCCTCGACCGCCTGGCTGAAGACCATCGGCTCGTGAGGCGTCATGGGAAGACCGCTCCTTGCGTGGCGCCGTGGCGGGTCTCACCGTCGTAGTCGGTGTCGAGCTGGCGATATCGCTCGAGCACTTCACGCGCGGCGGTGTTGGCCGCTTCTTCGGCTTCTTCGCAGGTCGGCTTCGGCGGCAGCGTCGGGAGCGTCTCGGTGATGTCGTTCGCCGCGCGGAAGCCCGTCTCGCGGTGGCCAGATTCGTGTTCCTTCAACGCGTCAAGGTAGCGGCGCCAGCGGCGCAGCAGCGGATCACTCTCGTCGGTGGGCCCACGCCAGCGGGGCAGGGTGACGTTGATGTGCACGTCGGTGGTGACCGGGCCCGTGGTGCAGCCGTCGTCGGCGCGCAGGAAGGGGAAGCGCCAGGTGACGTGCCAGGTCGTGTACGCGTCGTGGCCTTCAGGGCCTTTCGCGTCGAGCTGGCTTCGCAGCTCGGCCTCGCTGTCGCCTTCGATGTCGTACCAGTGGATGTTGGTGTCGCGCGGCCAGACCGAAGGTGGCAGCAGCACGGCGGCTCGGGGCTTGGGTACCGTCACGCAGGCCGTGGCCGAGAGGATCAGCAGGAGAAGCAGGGGCCGCACGGCGGTGAGCGTAGTCGGAAAAGTATTTCTGTCAGCCCTCTCCCCGACCCTCTCCCCCTCGGGGAGAGGGAGAGCTGAGAGATCAGAAGCAGTTTGTGAATGATCAGCCGTGCAGCTCGAGCCACTCGAACCAGACCGGGTGCTCGGTGCGGTACCACTGCAGGATCTCGCGAATCTGTTCCTGCTTCTTCTTCGGCAACACCTTGTCGTCGATGCGATCGAAGTGAACCTTGATCCGATCGCCGTCGTACTCGAGGGCCTGGCTGATCAACGTCTGCAGCTCGTTGCGAATGCGCCCCGAGTCGGAGATCTTCACCGCGCGCTGCCGGAAGTCATCGCCGTCGAGGAAGCGCACCAGCAGCGGGCTGAACACCAGCCGCGACTCTTCGAGGCTGTCCTTGAGGCGCAGGGTGAAGGTGATCTTGCTCGAGGCCGCGTGCGTGTAGAGCCGCGTGGTGACCCGGTAGCGCAGCTCGTCGATCTTCTCCACGCCGTGCGTGCCCGTGTACGGGTCGTCGCTCAGGTAGCCGATCGACGCGAGCACCCGCCAGTGTTTCTCGGGCAGGAAGTCCTGCGCGCGCAGGGTGCGGTGGCGCAGCGGCACGTTGGAGAGCTCGGCGGTGGCCACCGACTCGCGGTAGTGCGCCACCATCGCCGGGTCTTTCACCTTGCTGCCGAACTCCGCGTCGGGCGCGCTGCGCATCAGCGCGTACTCCTCGTCGTGCGGCAACTCGAAGGTGGGCGAGAGCACCGACATGGTGGAGTCCACGTCGAGCACCTCGGACAAGCTGGCCGCCTGCATCGCTTCGGCGGTGGCCGCGTAGCCATCGACCAGGAAGACCTGCGTCTCGCCCTTCGCGTCGACCCACGACTTCACCAGGAACGTCGGCGCGTAGGTGCCCGAGTCGTTGAAGGTGGCGATGCCGGTCGGGGCGATCCACCCGTCTTCCACCAGGTGCACGCCGAGCTTTTCCCACTCGGCCCACAGCCGGTGCATGCGCTTGACGCGGCTCTTTCCCCCCAACGTCCACACGTGCACGTTCTGGCTCTTGATGCCCGGGTAGGTGCTCTGAATGACGTCGAGCACCTGGGCACGCGGGGTGGCCCAGTCGAGCATCACCGAGCGGCGTTCGGCTTCTCTCGCCACCGCGCCGGGCACCGTGAGATTTCCGAAGTACGCCTCGTACGGCCGGGTGACCGTGAGCGGCGAGTCGAACAGGTGCAGCACGCACATCGGGCCGGTGTCTTTGCCCTCCGCGAACCGCGAGGTGTTCTCCAGGGTGTCCACCGCGGCGCCCCACAGGGTGATGCCCTTCTTCTGCAGCGCTGCGTAGAAATCCTGAAAACGCGGCCTGGGGTCGTTGAGCAGCCGGCGCACCTCGCCGTCGACGAAGCGGGCCACCTCGGGGCGGGCGTAGACGCGGCCGAAACCGAGCAACGGGTTGGCGCCCATCTCGGGCGTCTCGCCGGCCTTGGGCATGAGGCCTTCACCCAGGCACACCATCAGCGCGTGGTTCTCCGGCAACGAGCGGGTGAGGTGCCAGAGGCCCTCGCTCATCATGTACGCGCTCACCGCGTCGGCGGCCTTCTTCACCTGGTTGTAGCCCTGCTTGTCGAGGCCCTTGCCCTCACCGAATTGGCCGAAGAGCTTGGTGCCCAGGGCGGTGGCCGCCGAGGTGAGCGCCAGGCAGCGGGCGATGTCGCGGGGTGTGAAGGTGTGCGCCGAGACGGCCTCGGGCTGCGCACGTTCGACCTCGACGTCTTCCAGCCAGAGGTGAAACCGCAGCAGCACCGGGCGCGTGTCGAAGGCCCACTGCGCGACGAGGTTCCGTTTCTCGATGGGCGTCATTCCGACTCCTGAAGAATTGAGAGCGTCGCGTAGCACGAGCGCCCCCCCTTCGGAGAGGGACATCACCGTGGGGTCGACGGGTGACGGCGGCGGAAACGGGGGGCCATCGGCGGTAGGGTGCGGGAAGTACTGGACGGGTGAAACCAGAGTTGGGGACCACGCGTACAGGGCACAACGTGTCCGCTCCTCCCGAGCGGCACGAAAATGTTGGGGAGAATCACCACGTGAAGAACACCACCAAGGGCCTGATCCTGCTGTCTGCCGTTGCCTCGTTGAGCGCGTTTGCCGCGGACAAGCCGGTCAAGGCGAAAGACGCGAAGGAAGTCGCGCAGGTCAGCTGTGAAGGCGTCAACGAGTGCAAGGGCAAGGGTGCCTGTGGCAACGCCTCCCACGACTGTGCCGGCATGAACGAGTGCAAGGGCAAGGGCTGGATCAGCCTGAGCGCCGCCGACTGCAAGACCAAGGGTGGCAAGGTCGCCGCCGCCGCGAAGAAGATGTAAGTCGATGAGTGCGCGCGCACCTCTCGGGTTTGGTGTGGGGCTTCGGCCCCGGCACTACCGGGAGTTCCTCGAGTCAGCCCCGGCCGTCGATTGGGTCGAGGCGATCTCGGAGAACTTCATGGGCGTGGGCGGCAGACCGCTCGCGGTGCTCGAGAAGGTGCGTCGTGATCGCCCCGTGGTGTTGCACGGGGTCTCGTTGGGCATCGGGAGCGCGGAGCCGTTGGACCCCCGCTACCTGAAGGACTGGCAGGCGCTGATCGCGCGCATCGAGCCGGCGATCGTCTCGGATCATCTGTGTTGGGGCCGGGCGCACGGGCGCTATTCGCACGACCTGCTCCCCGCGGCCTTCACCGAGGAGGCCGTGCGTCACGTGGTGGATCGGGTGACCCAGGTGCAGGACTTTCTGGGCCGCCGCATCGCGCTGGAGAACGTGTCGAGCTACCTGACCTTCGTGCAGAGCGAGCTGACCGAGTGGGAGTTCCTCGCTCAGGTCGCGCAGCGCTCGGGCTGCGAGGTGCTGCTCGACGTGAACAACATCTTCGTCTCCAGCCGCAACCACGGGTTCGATCCCGACGCGTACCTCTCGGGCGTGCCGGTGGAGAAGGTGGTGCAGATTCACCTCGCGGGCCATCAACGGCGGCCCGAGTTGATCATCGACACGCACGATGGGCCGGTGAGCGACGAGGTGTGGGCGCTCTATGCGCGCGCGCTCGGGCGCTTCGGCGCGGTGTCCACGTTGATCGAGTGGGATGACGGCGTGCCTGAGTTGCAGACGCTTCTGGCCGAGGCCGAGAAGGCGCGGGCGATTCGAGCACCGTTCGCATCGAGCGCAGTCGAGATGCCACGGGTCGCCCGGGGCCCGAGTGCTCCCTCGACTTCGCTCGGGATGACCGGATTGCAGCAGACGATCTTCTCCGCCATCTGCGATCCCACGCCCGTCTCGGCAGAGGCCGAAGCGCTCATCGCCGAACACCCGCCGCTCTCCGCGAAGGCGCGCATCGAGGTGTACGCCGAGATGTACTGGCTGCGCATGCGCGACGTGTTGCGCGACAGCTTCCCCACGGTGCGGGCCGGGGTGGGTGACGAAAACTTCGACGCGTTGGTGGCTGATTTTCTGCGCGTGCACCCCTCCACCCACCCGTCGCTCGATCGCCTGGGTCAGCCGTTCCCCGCGTTTCTCGAGACGGCCCGCCCGGACTGGGCCGACGTGGCCGCGCTGGAGTGGGCGCGTGCGGAGAGCTTCATCGCGCCCGATGGTGAAGAGATCACCTTCGCGCAGCTTCAGGAGGTCCCCCCGGAGCTGTGGGGCGAACTGACGCTGCGGGCGCATCCTTCCGTTCGGGTGTTGGTGTTGGAGAGTGATCCGCAGCCGGTGCTCCGGGCGCAGCGTGATGGTCTGCCGCTGCCGGCCCTCGTGAAGACGCCGACGGCGTTGGTGGTGTGGCGCAAGGGCTTCGTGGTCTTCCACGCGGCGATCGCCGGTGGTGAGGCCGAAGCGTTGCAGAGCCTGGTCGCCGGTGCGGAGCTGCCTGTGTTGTTGTCTCCGTTCGAAGAGCTCGATGACGGCGGCGTGGCTGCCTTCGAGGCACTGCAGAGCTGGTTTTCGGAAGGCATGGTGTCTTCCCTTTCTCGGCTAGGGTCCGACGCTTCCCGTGACGAGCGAGCCGACTGACGAGGATCTGATGGCCCGCTTCGTTCAAGGAGACGCCCGGGCCTTCGACGCGCTGTTCGGCCGGCATGCGAGCCCCCTGCGCCGCTACCTGGAGCGGCTGAGCGGGTCGGGTGCGGTGGCGGATGATCTGACGCAGATCACCTTCGTCTCGATGGTGAAGGGCCGCGGCCGTTTTCTACAAGGCGCGAAGGTGAAGCCGTGGTTGTACGCCATCGCCACCAACGCAGCGCGCGACTGGCGCCGGCGCACGAAGTTCGAGGCGGTGTCCGTCGATGGTGAGCTGCCTGAAGGCGAAGCCGAGCCGGGCCTCGAACATGACCCGGGTCTGGAGAAGGCCGTGAAGCAGGCGCTGGCCCAACTGCCGGAAGCGCAGCGAGAGGCGATCGTGCTGAACCGTTACGAGGGGCTTTCGTTCGCGGAGATCGCCGTGAACGCAGGCGTGACGGAGTCGGCCGTCAAAGTGCGCGCACACCGTGGCTACGAACGGCTGCGGGAGTTGCTCAAGGGAGTCTGGCCATGATGACGAAGACGCCCGATGAGCGCCTCGACGCGGCGGTGTTGGCCTCGGGTGGGGCGCCGAAGTCAGACGAGGCCTTGCGGCGGCTCGCCCGCGCGGCGCGTGAAGAACTGGCCGCACACCCGAAGGCGCGCCCCTGGTGGATGGATGGGCTCGTCTTGCTCGCGCTCAACCTGGTGATGGGCCTCGGCGCGGCGGCCGCGATGAGCTGGTCTGATCTGCAGCACGGCTCGATGACCATGCGCTCGGTGGTCGCGGTCGCGTGGTTGTTGATGATGTCGGTGGGGTCGGTGTTGTGGCTGCGGCCGGGCGCGATGACCTCGCGGTTGGTGGTCGGTGCCGGGTTCGTGATCGCCTCGGTGTTGGCCATCGGCGGTGCGTCGGGTTTCGACCCGGGGGCGCCGTTCTTCAGGGGCATGGGCTGCGCCTTCGTCGAGTGTTCGGTGGCGTTGATCCCCGTGAGCGTGTTGCTGGTGCTCTCGACCCGTTTCGCGGCGACGGCTTCACACGTGTTCGTGGGGGCGCTCGCGGCCGCGTCAGGTGGCGCGTTGGCGCTGCACCTGCACTGCTCGAACGGCACGATCGCTCACATCGCCGCGTTTCACCTGCTGCCGGCGGTGGTGCTGGGCGGCGTGGCCGTGCTGATCCGAAGCAAGCTCAGAACGAGGACGCTGGTGCCGTAGTCCCTCGCTTCAGGCGGAAGCGTTGGGCTTGGTGATCAACTTGAGCTTCGACCGCACCGCGAGGATCTGCTGCCGCAACCCGTCCGCCACGCGTGACAGATCATCGAAGTCTTCGCTGGTCGCCCGTTCGGCCACGCTCTTGGCGCCCTGCGCGAGCTTGCCCATTTCTTCATCGAACTCGACGGCCGGCGAAGCGCCCGGCACTTCCTTGAGCTTGTCGCTGAGCCTCGAGGCATCTTCCCCCAGCTTGCTCAGCTCCAGCTCGAGCGACTGAAAGACCACCGCGCGGGCGCTGAGCTGCTCGGCCTTCACGCGGATGTGTTCGACCTGCGCCAGCTGCCGATCCCTCACGGTGCCGATCGCCTTGACCAGCAGCTGCACGCCCTCCACCACGCGCTGTTCGCCATCGGCCAACTCGTTGAGCGCCTTCTTCGCCTTCTCGAGGTTCTTCTGCGAGTTGAGCGAGATCTTGCCGAACGCCTCGGTGGCGTCTTCGAAACGTTGCAGCTCGGCTTCCACGGTGGCGGTGGCAGTGACCAGCTCGGACGACGGTTCGTTCCTGGACATGGGGTCTTCTAACCCGTTCCCGCGGTCACTTCAGAAGGTGCCGCTGAGCACGAGCCCGGAAGCAACGAAGGAGCATGAACGCGTCGTCTTCGCCGCTCCGAAGGCAAGCAAGAACGGCTGGCGTCGGGTGATGCCGCCGAAGCTCGTTCACCGTCGTGACGTGCGGGGTGTCGAACTGCAGGGAAGGCCCCGAGGCCGCTCGGTGCGGCGCTTCTGCCCCAGACCGACACAGACCTCGCGGCGGTGCGGGCGCTAGGGGGCGACCTATTTCAGAAGGCGCCGCTCAGGAGCGCCACACACCGCGGGCCCGGTGCCCCCGAAGAAGAAGGGCAACAGGCCCCCCAGCATCAGCACCAGCCACAGCCACACGAAGAGGAGCCCCAGCAAGGGCATCTGTCTGCGCGTTGGCGGCAGCAGGGCCATCAAAACAGAACCACTTCTCCTGCGTTGTGCTGGTCGACGGCCTTCTCGCCTCCGAGTTCCACGTGCGCTGCTGCAGCGAACTCGCGTTCATCGACGCGCAGGCCGAGCACCTCGGAGGCCTTGACCTGGGCGCCGCGCAGCCACGAGTCCATGCGCAGCAAGCCCTGGGCGACGGTGTCCTGGAACTGCAGGTGGGAGAGGGAGTCGTTGGAAGCGTCGATGACGTGGGCCATCACCGCATCGCTCTGGTGAATCATCTGCCCCACTTCGGTTCGAAGGCGGCTGGCGTCGGCTTCCGACTCGCTGACCCGCGCGGTGAGCTCCAGGGAGAACGCCTCTGAGGCGCCTCGGATCGTTTCGGCTTCGGCCGCCAGGCCCGGGAGAATCGACGCCAGCGCGCCGGCCAGTTCACCCACCCGCTCATTGGCGCGGGCGATCTCCTGGCTCAGCTCCATCATCTCCATGGCGATGCGCGCGAACCCACGCTCCTCCGGGCCGTCTGCGCGCGCAGCCTGGATGTTGGCGTTGAGCGCGATGAGCTTGGCCCTGAGGGCCAGGCCCTGAACCTCGTGCGCAGCCGCTTCGATGTTCGTGCACTGCGTCGCCGCTTCGGAGGCCTTCTCGCACTGCCGCTCGATGCGAGTGGCAATGGGGCGGTGGCGTGACTCGATGGCCGCAGCGGCCGGCTGTCGGGGGGCCCCGCCGCTGGAGTCGTCGAGCGAGGTGAGCAAGGCGCGCAGTTGCGTGATGTGCGTAGTGGCTTCTCCGACGATGCGGGCCGTGCTGGCGGCCGCTGCCATGACTTCCCGCTCGGTCACCCCGTTGATTTCCCGCGTCCGCTCGAGGATGTCGGTGCGCAGCTTCGTGATCTCCTCGAGGATCAGGAAACCCTTGCGCGATTTCCACCACATGACGGCCTCCCGGCCAGACTTCGAGAAGTTCAGAACATCAGCTCTTCGCCTTCGCCGAGTGCATCCGCGTTCGGCGTGTGGGCGAATTCGAGGCCCGGAGCAGGCTCGAGATCGAGCCAGACACAGAGGGTGGAGCCCTGCTCGTCAGCGAAGAAGAGGGGCTCGGGGCAGTTGTCTGGCAGAGGCACGATGTGCTCGCCCCGCAAGACGACGGGCGTCGTGAGGTAGATCTCCACGCCGACGCGCAGCAGCTTGGTCTTGAGCCTGCCGACCATCTGGTTGGTGAGCTCCGCGACCCAGTCGCGCAGCGGGTTGGGACCGGCGACCTGCCGCAACGGCTCCTGCGTGCCGGCGAACAGAATGCTCCCCTTGAGCTGGGGTCCGACGAACCCCATCGCGCCGCACAGCAGGTAGCCCGACGGCTTGACCGAGCGCTGCGTGCTCTGGCTCATGGAGATGCCGTACGACTCGAAGAGCTCGATGCAGGCCGCAGAGGCCAGGGGCCGAATCAGCGCTTCCACTTCGGGGAGGATCATTTGTATCTCCGGTCAGAAAGTTCAGGCCGCCAGGAGGAGCTTCTTCACGGCGGCCAGCAGCAGATCCGCCTTGAAGGGCTTGACGATCCACCCCTTGGCGCCGGCCTTCTTGGCCCGGTCGATGAGCGCAGGCTGGCCCTCGCTGGTCAGCATCACCACCGGAAGGCTGGCGTGCCGGGCGTCGCGACGCACCGCCTCGAGCATCTCCAGGCCGTTCATGCGCGGCATGTTGATGTCGCACAGCACCATGCCGATGCTGGTGTCGCGGTTGATCTTCTCGAGCCCGTCAGCCCCATCGCCCGCCTCCACCACCCCGTAGCCGCCCTGTACGAGCGCGAGTGTGACCTGCTGACGAACGCTGACGGAATCATCGACCACGAGGATCTTCTTGGCTGCCATGTGAGTTGCTCCAGTGAAGGGAAAGAGAAGAAGACGGGTCAGGCGGCGGAGCGCTCAGGGCCGCGGTCGAGGCCTGCCGGCCGCGCTGCCGGCTCGTCGGGGCGGCTGGTCTGCTGCCTCGGGAGGGGAACGCGGAGGATGAAGGTCGTGCCCGCTCCGGGTTGGCTCTCGACCTCGACGCGGCCACCCAGACTCGAGACCGCGTGTTTGACGGCCGAAAGCCCCACACCGCGCCCCGACAGGGCGGTCGCCTCACCCCGGGTGGAGAGCCCATCATGAAACAGCGCCTCGACCAGGGCGGCGTTCCCTTCGCTGGGGAGCTGACGCTGGCGCGCCGCCGCGGCGACGCCGTCCCAGTCAATGCCCCGGCCGTTGTCGGCGAACCGCAGCTCGACCTCCTGTCCCCGGATGCGGGCCGAGAAGAGGAGCTGCGGGGGCCGGTCACTCGAAGGCAACAGCCCGTGATCGACGGCGTTGCGCACCAGGTGCACCGCGGTGGACCACAGCCGGGCGAACTGCTCGCGTGGCAGGCGCACCGAAGGCGCGTCGATGGTGATCTTCACCGGGCCCTTGCCTTCCTTCCCTGCGATGCCCGAGGCCTGCTCCGCGAGGCGCTCGAAACGGCGGCTGACGGGCTCATGGCGCCACGACTCGATCATCTGCAGCACGTCGAGCCGCGGCGCGCCGTGATCGATGGCGTGAACGATGGCCAGGTAGTCGGCCTCGTCGAGCTCGATGGTGGGGCTCACCTCTTGTTCGAAGAAGCGCAAGACCCGGCCTGATGCGGTCTGCCAGGCACTGACGACCTCGTGGCGGTCTTCTTCGGTGAAGGCGTCGCCCCGATCGGCGACGCGCGATTCGACGGCGTGACAGGCGTCGGCCACCGAGCTCATGCCGAACAGCGCGGTGTTGCCCTTGAGGGTGTGCACGAGGCGCTTGATGGTCTCGTCGGTGTTCGGCTGGCCGAGCTGGGCCACCTGCTCCCGGCCTTCGGCGAAGAACTCCAGAAAACCGACCCGGTCGCGCATCAGCCGTTCGAAGACCTGCAGCGTCTCGCGCTGGGCGAGGTCGGCCGCTTCACGGGCCCGGCGCTCGGTGACGTCGGTGATCAACACCAGCACCTGCTCGAGCGCGCCCTTCGCATCGTCGATGGGCTGGTAGCTCAGCTCGTACGAACGGCCCTCTCGGGAGAGGCTCGCCGGCATCTGCGCGAGCGCCAGTTCCCGGGGGAAGATGTCGTCTTTCAGGGTGTCCCACCCCAGGTCGAGCCACTGGGCAAACCGCGCGTCGAAGGGGGCGAAGAACTGGCTGAGCGTCTGGCCTGCGACGGGCACGGCGAACCACTGCGCCACCACCCGGCTGTGTTGTGCGGCGAGCCGGCCCTGTGCATCGACGGTGAGGAAGCCCTGCTGCACGTGATCGAACACCAGGCGCATCTCCCGATTCTTGCCGTGGAGATCGGCAGTGCGCGCCCGCACGATGCGCTCGAGGCCGATGACGTTGTCGAAGAAGCTGCGCGAGACGAAGCACGCGGCCACGGACTCGAGCACGACGAAGAGCGCGTGCAGCAACACCGAGCTGACCGGCGCGTCGTAGTTGAAGATGGTTTGCGGAGCGACGTACCAGAGCACCAGGTGGTGCACCGCCACCGTCACTGCAGCGGTGATGATCACCAGCGGGTTTGCGAAGACCACGAGCAGCGCGAGCGCCACGAAGAAGTAGAAGTGCATCTCGATCGTCCACATGCCGCGGCCGAAGTGCACCAGCAGTGCGCCCATGAACATGGCCGTCACCCCGAAGACCATCGAGACGTGGCGGGGGTTGGTCAGCGCGCGCTGGGCAAGGAAGGGGCCCGCGACACCCAGCAGGGTCAGGCCCGCCGCCAGCAGCGGCCCGGTGCCGTTGAGAAAGGCCACCACCGCGAAAACGGGCACATGCGCGGCGAAGAAGAACAACGCCACCCGGTTCATCCGCGCCAGGTAGATCCGCTCGAAGTCTGTGATCTCAGGGGGCAAGACAATCGCGGCGGCCAGCGTCTCGAGCTTCGACATGCGCCGCCACAGTGCAAGCCCGTGGCCGCAGCGAACCGTGCCATTTTCCTCCCGTGGGGGTGGGTCGGCAGAATGACTCCAGCGAAGGCCGTACCTGCATCCGGGTCAGCGCGTGTTGCCTCTGCTCAAGGCGCGAGGGAGTCGATCGCCTCGCGCAGCTCCGCGTCGTCGGGGTTCGCTGCGAGCACCCTGCGGGCCTGCTCGAGGTCGACCGGAAAGGCGGGCGGCTGGAAGACGCTGGTGCTCTGGGCGTTCAGCCTCGCGACCGCCTGAAGGTAGAGCGTCACCGCTTCGGGTGCGGCGGTGTCTGAGTTCACCTTCGGCATCAACGTGCGCACGGCGGCAGAGAGATCGTCTTGCGCGAGCTGGGTGCGGGCCAGCGCGAGGCTCGGGGCGTCTTCGGCGCCCGACTCGGCAACCCAACGCTCCGCGACCGAACGGAGCAGCGGGTCTTCTTCTCCGTGCACGTGGTGCAGCGTCTCGTACAGCTCGCCCCAGGCCGCTGCGTCGAGCGGGTGCTCCTTCGCGTATTCGGCGAAGACCAGCGCGCCCCCTTCGATGCGCTCGTCGAAGAGCGAGACCGCTTCTCCCGACATGAAGTACGCGATGGGAGAGAGGTACTCGAGCACGTTGTGATCGTCGGTGTTCACCTGGCCCTGGCCTGCGAAGGCGAGCTGCCCTTCATCGGAGTGCACCTGCCTCGCGAGCAGCGTGGAGACTCTCGTGATGCCCAGGCGGCGCAGATCTTCAGCCACCGCTGCGGGCCGCATGCGTCGCGCCATCACCTCGGGGTCGAAGGTCTGCGGCTCGCGGCTGGCCACCAGCAACATGTCGGCGGCGCCCAGCCAGGTGGTGCCGTGCTCGAAGCTGTCTCGCAACGTGCGCACCACCAGCTTCACCAGCGCCTCGTTCGATTCGTAGGTGTGGATCCACTGCACCATCCGGCCGCCCGGCGCGAGGCGATCGCGGGCCACCCGGAAGAAGTCGCGCGAGAAGAGCCCCGAGACGCCGGTCACCCAGGGGTTCGAGGGCACGCTGACGATCAGGTCGTACTTCTCGGGGGACAACGTGAGGAAGGTGCGCGCGTCTTCGATGTGCACGTGACAGCGCGGGTCTTCGAGCGCGTTGCGGTTGTCGGCGGAGAAGAGTTTTGCGGCGTCGAGCACCGCGGGGCTGATCTCCACCACGTCGAGGCGCTCGATGCCGTGCGCGAGCAGGGAGCCCGCGGTGATGCCGGCTCCGATGCCGACGAGCAGGACCTTCTTCACTTCGCCGGGGTGGGTGAGGACTCCGAGGTGCGCGGCGAGGGTCTGGGTGTCGAGATCGCCGCGGCCATTCGAGCCGTCGGCTTTGCCGTTGATGCGCAGGAAGCGGTGGGTTCCTTTTTGTTGGGCGACCATCACGCTCGCGAAGACGTCGTCGGCGTAGAAGAGCGAGTCGGCGCGGGCGATGGCTTGCTTCTCGAAGGTGGCGAACTGGGTGAAGTGGCCGTGCCATTCGCGGAAGCGGCCGGCTTGCGAGATGAAGGTCGCCCAGCCTCGGGTGGTAACGGCGCTGAAGAGGACCAGGGCGGTGACCGCGAGCAGGGGGAGAAGGTGTCTGCCCTCTCCCCGACCCTCTCCCCCTCGGGGAGAGGGAGGCACTGAGGAAGGCACTGAGGGAGGCAGGGAGGCGGCGAGTGTTGGGGTTGTTTTGCTTGCGACTCGCAGACAGACCGCGGCGGCGATCAGGTTGGCGATCAGGCCGACCGTGAAATTTCCTTCGAGACCGATCAGCGGCAGCAGCACCAGGCCACCGGCGAGCGAGCCGAGGATCGTGCCGATGGTGTTGAACAGGTACACGCGCCCGACCTCGCCACCCACGCTGTCCTTGCTGCGCATCACCACTCGCGCGCCGAGCGGAAAACTCGCCCCCATCAACGCCGTCGGCGGAATCAACAGCAGCCCGCAGAAGACGAAGGTGAGGAACAGGTACACGCTCCACGAGTCTTCCGGCCGCAGCAGCTGCGTGAGCTGGAAGAAGACGAACGGCAACCGCCGGTAGAGCGGAATCGTCAGGCAGACCACCACCACCAACGCCAATTGCAGCCAGCCGAACGTGCGCAGCGCATCGCCCTCCGGTCTGCGCGCGATCCAGAAGCTGCCGATCGCAATGCCTAAGATGAAGCACGAGAGGATCAACGTGAACGCGTACGACGTGCCGCCGATGATGATCGAGAGCAGGCGGATCCACGTGACCTCGTAGAGCATCGCGGTGAAGCCCGAGAGCGCCGTGCCGATGAGCACCGCCTTCACCGCGAGGTCCGTGTACACGCGTTGTGGCGCAGCGTCGGCCGCCTCAGGGGCTGCCACCGCGGGTGCCCGGCTGCCGAGAATCGCGATCACCCCGACCAACAGATTGAAGAACACCGCGAAACGCTCGGTGACCGCGAGCCCTGCGACGGGCACGAAGAACACGCCCGCCAGCAGGCTGCCCACCGCCGCGCCCAACGAGTTGATCGCGTAGAGCGAAGCAAGCGTGCCTTTCGCGGTGGCCAGACTCTGCGTGAGCGCACGCGTCATCGCCGGGAGCGAGCCGCCCATCAGCAGCGTGGGGGGCAACACCGTCACCGCCGCCAGCACCATGCGCGCCGGGTTGCCGCCCGCACTCCCCACCGACACGTAGAGCGAACCGGCCAGGTCGAGCATGGTGGGAAAGAGCAGGGCGAGCAGGCCCACCCCAATCTCGAGGATGCCGTAGAGCGCGAGCGGCCTGGCTGACCGATCGGCCCGGCGGCCAAACAGCCACGCCCCGAGCGCGAGACCGCCCATGAACGTCGCCAGCAAGATGGCGTGGGCCTGGCCGGTATTGCCGAGCCAGTTGGCGAGCCGCTTCGACCAGCAGAACTCGTACAGCAAGCCCGTGGCGCCGGAGAAGAAGACCAGGGTCAGAGCCGTCGGTCGCGAAAGAGTGGGCATCGGCACCGCAGAGCGTACTTCAGAGAATTTTCCTGCCGGGCATGAATGCCGGGGCCCACCACCGAGACAGACAGCCGCGAGTCGCCAGTGGGAGGCCGGGGGGCTCGCGAACCACACACTTTCGAGGGGCTGAACAATGAAGACGACGACGTCTTGGGGATTCGTGTTGCTTGCGCTGGTCGCGGCGGGCTGTACCAACGGGGCGGGGCCGATTCTGGCGAGGCCCAACACCCAGAGCGTGAAAGCGCAGGCGCGCGACGCGCTGGGCGGTATCGGCCTGGCAGCCACTGCCACGTTCGACGCGCCAGTCATCGACGCGAACACGCAGAGCAATCCGAGCGTGGGCACGGGCAGCTTCACCGTGGCGCCGGCGATCGCCGGAGGCAACGGCTCCATCGGCGTGGTGGACAACTCGAGTTCGCCTTCACTGCGCTACGTGATGGTGGGTGACCTGATGGGCAACCCGTCGAGCTTCTTCGCGGTCATCGCCGACGTGGCCTTCACCGTGGGCACGCACCCCATCGACAACGTGCACTTCTACGCGGGGCTCTTCGACGCGCAGACCGGCAACCCCACGCACCTGGCCACGAACGGCTCGGTGACCTTCACCCAGGCCGGTGGCATCGGCGGCCGCTGGGTGGGCAGCTTCAGCGGCGACGTGGAGGCCGTGCAGACCGCACCCGGTTGCCAATCGACGGCTGACTGCGCGACGGGCGAGGTGTGCAGCAACGGCACCTGCGTGCGCGCGCCTCCGCCGCAGTGCACCTCGAACGCGCAGTGCGCGGCAGGCAACGTGTGCCAGGCTGGCGTGTGCGTGCCGTCGACGCCTGCGTGCGTGGCGGACTCCGATTGTGCGGCCGGGCAGATCTGCGCCGGTGGGCAGTGCGTGACGGTGACGCCTCCGCAGTGCGTGGCGGACAGCGACTGCTCGCGAGGTGAAGTGTGCCAGGCCGGGGCGTGTGTTGCGCCCGTGCCTCAGTGCACCTCGAACGCGCAGTGCCCGGTGGGGTGGGTGTGCCAGCGCGGCCAGTGCGCGCCGGGCACCAGCCCCAACACCTGCGAAGGTCAGCAGGGTGATGGGCAGCTCACCGGCGCGGTGACGGCCGTCGCGTCGTGCGCGGCGATCCCCGCGGGCAGCGTCTCCATCACGCAGGGCCTCGCGGCCATCGACGACACGCTTCGCCTCGTGGTGTTCGACCCCAGCTCGGGTGACGAAGGCGCCGTGCTCGAGCTGGCCGTGTGCCCCGGTGCGCCTGGCACGTTGACCCTCGGCAACGGTCTCATCGCCGCGTCTCACATCAAGGACGTTCAGACGGTCGATCTCCGTCTCTACGCCGAACGGAAGGCCTCGAGCGCTTCGCTTACGCTGACCCGGGTGAGCCCCACGCTGGCGGGCTCGTTCGCGCTCACGCTGACGGCCGGCGGTACGGTCAACGGCAGCTTCACGATGTACTGAAGAACTCTTTTTGAGTGCGGCCCTCGTGGGGTTTCGACACCACGAGGGCCGTGCTCCGTTCAAAGCCCGCGATGAGGTCCTCGCGCTTCACCGGGCCTCGACGGACTCCGGAGCGGCGCTGGTCGGCTTCGTGCGCCTGGGATCCTTCAGCAGCGAGGGGACGAGGTCCGAAAGGCGGCCGGTGCTCCGATTGCTGATGCTGCGCCAGATGAGGCTCAACGCTGCGAGGCCGATGCCGGTGCTCACGGAGCTTCGAATGAGCGCGGCAAACGCGAGCAACCCGATGCCTGCGATTCCGGCCAGCGCGCGGCCACCGGCGAACGGGGAGGGCGGGCGAACGGGTTCTGACCGCGAAAACGCCTCGCGGCTGAGGTGTACAACCTCTCGCACCGCCCCCTGGGCCTGGTCGGTCACGGCCCTGGCCTTCTCCCTCACCGCGTCGAAGCGCGGTGACGCGCCCGGGTGATCCAGCAGGTACGTGAATGCGGCTCCCAGCGCGAACCCGCCGACGCCCGTCCCGACGCCTCCGTACCGGTGTGTTTGTCGATTCATGGCGATGCCTCCGAAGCGCACCGCAGCAATCGACGTGCCCGCAGCGTCGACACGAACCTGTCGGAAAGGAGTGCTCGGACAGGGCACGACAAATGCTTCATGCAGAAACGAATGGTCGAGGCCGCAAAGAGGCGGCGACACCTTCGCAGGAGAGACACCATGGCCACACAGACATTCGGTTCTTCGTCGTACCTTCACCACAAGTTCAAAGACGGCCCCCCCATGAAGCTCAGCTGGAGCGCGATCTTCGGCGGCGTGGTGGCAGGCCTGGGCATCTGGGCGCTGCTCTATGCCCTGGGTCTGGCGTTGGGACTTTCGGCCATCAATCCCAACAATCCGGAGAGCGCCAAGCCCTCCGGGATCTTCGGAGGCATCTGGGGCATCATCGTGCCGTTGATCGCACTGTTCATCGGCGGCGCGATTGCGGGGCGCGGCGCGGGCATGATTCACCGCATGGGCGGCGCGATTCACGGGCTGGTCATGTGGGGCGTCACCACGGTGGTCGGCGCGTTCCTCCTGGGCAACCTGCTCACCTCTGCGCTCGGCGGCGTCGTCTCGTTGGGGAGCGGCGCGGTGAAGGCGGGCGGAAGCATGATCAGCCAGGGAAGCAACGCGTTCGGCTTCAACGCCGATGACGCGATCGGGCCCATCAACGAGCGACTGCAGGCCGACGGCAAGCCCGCCATCACGGCGGCGCAGCTGCAGAGCGCGACCCGGGACGTGGTGAGCAGCGCGGTGCGCGATGGCCGGGTCGATCGCGAGACGTTGATCAGTTCGATCGAGAATGAGACCGCCTTGTCGCGGCAGGATGCCGAAGAGCTCGCGGGCCGCGTGCAGACGCAGTGGGACACCGCGCGGGAGAACGTTCAGACGGGCGCGTTGCAGGCGGCCGATGCGACGGGCAAGGCGTTCTGGGGCGTGTTCGGCGCGCTGTTCCTCGGGATGATCGCAGCCGTGCTCGGAGGCGCGTTCGGCGTGACCCGCCGTCAGCAGCGCCTCGCCGAGCAAGATGAAACGCCGACGGTCAGGGTCGCCGAGACCACCACACCGAGCTTCCGCCCGCCGCCGCAGCAGCCGCTGCATCAGTAGCTCACCGGGGCGTCAGTGGTCCGGCACGATCAGCGTCGTGTCGAGCTCCCCGGCACGGCAGCGGTGGGCGCCAATCGCCTCCGCGAGGTCGCATGGCGCGCTCGGTCAGCATCAGAGCTTGAACCTCAGTCGCCGCCGTCAGCCGGGGGGGCGCGCGCTGAACTCCATCAGAACGATCGAGCGCGCGAGCCCCTCGTCTCGCAAGGCTCGGAATTCAGTGCCCCTCGCGGGTGGCCCGCTCCGTGCTCAACGGCCTGCCAGACAGCGTCATTCGTTCAGTCTGATTCGTCATGCTCCCCACACCGAGGTCTCCCTTGTTCAAACAGTCGCTCATCACCGTCACGCTGGTTGTCTTCTCCTTCGGCTGCGCCCACCAGGCGGCACCTCGCAAGCTCACCGCTGCGAGCGTCACCGCGGTGCGGCTCGACGAGGTCGTGCGCACGAAGTGCAAAACCGTTTCGGCGGTGACTCCCGTCTTCGACTTCAGCTCCTCGGAGTTGTCGGCCGAAGCGAAGACCACGCTGGACACGGTGGCCACCTGCTTCACCACAGGTCCGCTCAAGGACAACAACCTGCGCCTGATTGGTTTCACCGACCCGACGGGCACGCGCGCCGACAACTACGAGTTGGGAATGGATCGGGCCCAGTCCGTGGCGCTCTTCCTCGAGAAGAACGGCATGAAGAAGGCTCAGTTGATCGTCACGTCGCGTGGCGAAGAGGGGGCCTCGCCCGACAGCGCGCGCTGGCCGGCCGATCGCATCGTCGACCTGAGCCTCGCGAACTGACCGCCACAAGTGACCTCACGGGGAGGATGCGCGGGCAACCACGGCCGGCCTCGAGAAGTCGTCGAGCTGAGAGCAGCATCGACATCTGTGTATGGTCCGCGCGTGAGAGCGATTCCCTTTGCGCTGCTGCTGGCCGCCTGTCCTCCGCGAGGGCTGGCGGTGACGGCCGACGATCGATCGATCGTGGTGATCGCCGCCGGTGACATCGCTGAAGGTGACGGGGCCGCGCCGCAGCTCACCGCCACGCTGGTGGAGCAGCACCACCCGGCCGCCGTGCTGGTGCTCGGTGACGCGCAGTATCCCAACGGCAAGCTGGAAGATTTTCAGCGCAGCTACGACCCGGCCTGGGGCCGCTTCAAGAACATCACCTGGCCCGTGCCCGGCAACCATGAGTACTGGGGCAGCGAAGCGGGCGGCTACTTCGCCTACTTCGGCGCGCGCGCGGGCGACCCCGGCAAGGGGTACTACAGCTTCGACCTGGGCGACTGGCACCTCATCGCGCTCAACACCAACCACAAGTGTGAACACGTCGCGTGTGACGACGCGTCGGAGCAGGTGAAGTGGCTCGCGGCGGATCTCGCGAAGAACACGAAGAAGTGCGTGCTCGCGTACTGGCATCACCCGCGCTTCAACTCGGGTCATCACGGGCCGTTCAACCCGGCCAGGCCGTTCTGGGCGTTGTTCGTGAAGCATCAGGTCGAGCTGGTGCTCAACGGGCACGAACATTTCTACGAGCGCTTCACCGCCGTCGATGAATCCGGCCAGGCCTCGAGCACGGGCGTGGTGCAGCTCACCGTCGGCACGGGCGGGGTGGGCTTCTCGGAGTTTGCCGCCCCTCATCCCTCCAGCGCGGCGCGGCAGAACGACACCTACGGCGTGGTGAAGCTGCGGCTGGGTGTGAAGGGCTGGAGCTCGGAGTTCCTCGGCGTACCCGGCTCGACCTTCACCGACACCGCCTCGGGTGAGTGCCGTTGAGGTTGCGCCTTCCGACGTTGCGGCGCCGCGCCTGAACGGGACCTGAACGAGCGCGCGCCGGCCTCGAAGCGCACGGGGTAGGAAGGTCTCCGATGCGTGTACTCGTCGTCGACGATGAACTGGAACTGCGGAGCGTGGTGAGCCGTGCGCTCACGCAAGATGGCCACGCGGTCTCGACGGCCAGCGATCTCGCCGGCGCCCGTGACGCGGTCACCACGGCGCCCGATCTTCTCGTGCTCGACCTCTCGCTCCCGGATGGTTTTGGCCTGGCGCTGTGCCGCGAGCTGCGCGCCGAGCGCTCGGCGATCCCCATCCTCGTGTTGACGGCGCATGGCGAGGTGGCGCGAAGGGTCGAGGCGCTCGATGCAGGAGCGGATGACTTCCTCGCCAAGCCCTTTGCGATCGCTGAGCTTCGGGCCCGGGTTCGGGCGTTGGGGCGGCGGGGTCCACTCCAGCGCGGGCTGCTCCACGTGCAAGGCGAGGTTCGTATCGACTTCGCTGGCCGCCACGCCGCGAAGAGGGGCGCCGAGGTGCCCGTGACGGCGCGCGAGTGGGCCATTCTCGAGGTGCTCGGCCGCCGCGCCGGGCGCCTCGTCCCCCGTGACCAACTGCTGGAGAGCGTCTGGGGTGAGGCCACGGAGTCTGCCTCGGGGAGCCTCGAGGTGTTGATCGCCCGGCTTCGGCGAAAGCTGGGCAGCGAGGTGATCCGCACCGTGCGCGGCGAAGGCTATGCGCTCGGAGACGAACGATGAGCCAGAGCTTCGTCAACCGCGCAGCGCTGGGCAGCCTCGGGTTGGCCGTGACAGCCGCGCTGCTCACCGCGGCGATCACCTGCGGGCTCGCGGCCGTGTTGCTCCAACGGGCAGAAGATCGCCGGCTGCACGAAGCCGCGGTGGTGCTCGGCGCCGAGTTGATGGAACCCGGAGCGCAGGCTCGCCTCGAAGCGATCGTCGCGGATGAACACGCCGAGACGACGCACATGGGCCTCGCGTTTGCGCTCTTCGATCTCTCTGGCCAGCGGCTGGCGGGCGACACCCGCATCACCTTTCTCCCGCCCGGCGCCTGCGCGCTGCTGACCGGTGACTTCCGCGCCTGCAGCACCGAGGCGGCGCCCCTCGTCGTCGTCGCAGGGGGCGCTCACGCATCGATCGCTGAGTTGTTGCTGGCGGCCCTCGTCGCCTCGCTGTTGGTGGCCGCCGGCGCCTTCCTGGTGAGCCGGCCCCTCGCGAAGAGCGTGGTGGCGCCGCTGGCCGAGCTGCAGACCCGGCTCGCCCGGTTGGATGCCGCTGCCATCACCCACATCGAACTGGGGCCTCTCTCGAACGTCTCGGAGGTCGATGCGTTGCGCGCCACCATCGAGGTGCTGCTCCGGCGCGTCGACGAGGCCCTGACGCAAGCGACCCGCTTCGCCAGCGATGCGGCTCACGAGCTGCGAACACCCCTGAGCACCATCCAGGGCGAGCTGGACCTGCTGCACCACGAGGCCCCTTCGCCGGCGGTGGTGGGGCGGTTGCGCGCAACCGTCACCCGGCTGAGCCTCCTGGTCGAGCGGCTGTTGGTGCTGGCCACCCCGGGCGGAGGCGCCGCGACGGAGCTGGTCTCCCTGCGCGATGTGTTGGAGGACACCGTCGCGGGGCTCAGCGCCGCGGAGAGGGAGCGGGTTGTCCTCGAGCTCACGGGAGACGTTTCGTTGCGCGGCGACAGCGCGCTGCTCTCCAGCATGGTCTCCAACGCGCTCTCCAACGGGCTCAAGTTCGGTCACCGCGTGACGGCTCGGCTCCTCGAAGACGGGCTCCAGTTTGATGACGACGGGCCGGGCGTGCCGCTGGACGAACGTGTACGCGTGTTCGAGCCGCTCTATCGGGGCCAGGCCGCTCGCAGCGCGCGCATCGCGGGGCACGGGCTGGGCCTCGCGTTGATCGCGCACGTCGCGCGTCAGCACGGGGGCACCGCCGCTTTCGAGGACGGCGCCGCGGGCGCTCGGCTCACGGTGCGTTTCCCGACCTGAACGCGCCGTTCGGCGTTCATTCAGCTTCGGCTGCGACAAGGCGTGGTGCGCTCCCTCGCCCTCACGCTTTCCCTCTGCACCCTGCTGGGGTGCGCCGGGCCGCCCCGCTCGCGCGAGTGGCTCGCTCAATCGGTGAAGAGCCGCACGGCCCTCGCGCTGGGGTCGGGCTCGGCGGATGCCGGCGTCGCGCCGGGTGTGAAGCTCGAAGACGGCCTGACCGCCGACGAAGCAGCGGCCGTGGCGCTGTGGCACAGCCCCACCCTCTTCGCGGAGCTCACCCAGCTGGAGTCGACCCTGGCCTCGCTCGACGAAGCGAAGCGGCCGGCCAACCCCCGTCTCAACAACCTGCTCGCGCCGCTCGACCCCCGGCAGCTCGCGCTGGTGCTCTTCATTCCCCTCGAGTCGATCTGGCAGATGCCCTCTCGCATCTCGGCCGCGACCTTCGAGCTCGAGGCGACGGCCGACGCGCTGGTGCAGGTGGTGCTCGACACCGAACGTGCTGCGAGGTCGACGCACGCCGACGTCGTGCTCGCCCAGGATCGCGTCGTCGTGCTGGGCCGCGCCTCGGCCGCGTGGGCCCAGGCAGTGGAGCTCGCTGACGCGCGTGCCGCCTCTGGAGACATCGCGCCTGCAGAGGCCGACCAGGTGCGTGCCGAGTGGGCGCTCGCCGAAGACGCGCTGCAGCGTGCACGGCACGAGCTGACCATGAGCCAGTCGCGCCTGCTGACGGTGCTGGGCGCGCCGTGGGCGACGTTGCCTCCGGTGAACTCCACGGCGCTCGCGCTCGACGTGAAGGCCGACCTCACGATGTTGCAGACGCGGGCCCTGGCGCAGCGCCCCGAGCTCAGTGCAGCTGCGCTCCAGGTCAATGCCGCCGCCGCCCGGGCGAGCTGGGAGCGCAGCCGGGTCTTCTCGCTCTTCCTGAGCATCGATGGGCAGGCCCCGGTGGGAAGCCTCGCCATGACCTTCAGCCCCGGGCTTCAGGCTGAGCTTCCGATCTTCTCGCAGAACCAGGGCGGTATCGGCCGTGCGGATGCCGCGGTGATGCGGGCCTCGCATCGATACGCGGCCACACGATTGGCAGTGCTTCAAGACGTGTTGCTCGCCCACGAAGCGCTGGCTCGCGCGAAGACCTCGAAAGAAGCCGCTCACCGAATCACCGGCTACCTGGAGCACGCGGGCGAAGCGGCGGCGTCGTCCTTCAAGAACGGCTCTGAGAGTTACCTGGTGGTGGTCGAAGCGCTGCGCCGCACCACCGACGCGCAGCTGCGCGAGCTCGAGGTGCACGCCGAGCTGCGCCGCGCTGAAGCCGAACTTCTGCGGTCCGTGGGTGGCCGCACGCTGCTGGAGGAGCCATGACGAGATGCTTCGTGTGTCTGTTGATGACGGCCGCCTGTTCGCCCTCGGCCACGCCGGCGCCGAGCACACCCGCGGCGAAGCTCGAGCGCACCACGCTCGAAGGCCTCACCACCATCACCTTGAGCGAGGAGGCAGAGCGTGCGTTGGGGCTGAGCGTGGCGCCCGTCGAGTTCGGTCCGAGGCCAGCGCAGCTCTTCGTGGGCGGTGAGGTGATGGTGCCCGCGGGCCGGGAGCTGGTGCTCGCCGCTCCGGTCGGCGGGCGCATCGCGGGCACGCTGTTACCACCCGGGGCGGTGGTGAAGAGCGGCCAGGTGTTGCTGACGCTCGTGCCACTGGCCACGGTCGATCGCGACGTGCGCGCGCGCGCGCAGCGAGATCTCGACGTCGCGAGCTCCGACTTGCAGCTCGCCGAGGCCCGCCTCAAGCGCGCCGAGTCGATGATGAATGACCGCAGCGGCAGCGTGCGCGCCTTCGAAGAGGCCCGCGCTCAGCAGCAGGTGGCCCAGGCCTCGGTGGCCTCGGCGCAATCGCGATTGAACACCCTGGCGTCGGGCGCGCTCGACGCTGACGTCTCGCTGGCCTTGAGGAGCCCAACCGACGGCGTGTTGCGCGCGGTGCGTGTGGCTGTCGGCCAGTCGGTGCCCGCCGGCGCTCCGCTGGTGGAGATTGCCTCTGCGGGCCGCTGGATCCGCACCGCGCTGAGCTCGGGCGATGCGGTTCGCACCGCGGGTGCCTCGCAGGTCTTCGCGCAGCGACTCGGCAAGGGTGAGCGGGTGGCGCTGCAGGCCCTCGACGGTCCGCCTTCTTCGGATCCAGTACGAGGGACGGTCGACGTCTTCTATGCGCTGCCCTCCGAGGTCGCCTGGTCGCCGGGAGAGCGGGTGGTCGTGCAGGTCGAGACCGACGCTGTGGAAAGCAGGCTGAGCGTGCCGTTCTCGAGTGTGCTGCGCGATGCCGAAGGGGGCGCGTGGGTCTTCGTTCGAACCGCGCCCCACCGCTTCCGAAGGCAACGCGTCGAGGTGCTCCGCCGAGAAGGAGAGCTCATGGTGCTGGCGCGAGGCCCGGCCGCGGGGGCCGAAGTCGTCGCCGCGGGCGCGACGGAGCTGTGGGGCTTCGAGCTCGGAGCCGACCGATGATTCGGTGGCTCATTCAACGGTGCCTCGAGGGCCGGGTGCTGGTGGTGCTGCTCTCGGGCGTGCTGCTGGTGCTCGGCTTCCGCGCAGGCCGCGACGCGCCCATCGACGCCTTTCCCGAGTTCGCGCCACCCTTCGTCGAGGTGCAGACCGAGGCGCCTGGGCTCTCCAGCCTCGACGTGGAGCAGCTGGTCACCACGCCGCTGGAGACCACGCTGGCCGGCGTACCCTTCGTCAAGACGGTGCGCTCGAAGTCGGTGCTCGGGCTCTCGTCGGTGGTGTTGTTGTTCGACCCGAGCGTCGAGCTGTTGGTGGCACGTCAGCTGGTGCAGGAGCGCCTCGCGCGCGCGATGGCGTTGCTCCCTTCGGCCTCGAGACCGCCGGTGATGATGCCGCCGCTCTCGTCGACCAGCCGGGCGCTGAAGGTCGGGCTCACCTCGAAGACGGCGAGCCAGGTCGAGCTGAGCGAGCTGGTGCGGTGGACGCTGCGGCCGAGGCTGCTGGCGATCCCCGGGGTGGCCAACGTGGCGATCTGGGGTTCACGCGAACGCGAGTACCGGGTCGAGCTCGACGTGGCCCGGCTGCAGGCCAACGGCGTGACCATCGATGAGCTCCTGCGTGGCGTGCGAGGCGCCACCCAGCCGCTCGCGGGTGGCTTCATCGACGGCCCCAATCAACGCCTGCCGCTGACCCACGTGGCCCCCGTGCGCACGCTCGAACAACTGGCGAGTCTGCCCATCGCGAGCCGGAACGGCGCGGTGGTGCGCGTCAACGACGTGGCGAAGGTGAGCGATACGTTCGCGCCGCCGATCGGTGACGCGGTCATCAACGACGTCCCGGGTCTGCTGCTCATCGTCGAGAAACAGCCGTGGGGCAACACGCTGGAGATCACCCAGAGAGTCGATCAGGTGCTCACTGCGGTGGCGCCCGCGATGCCCGGCGTCGTGTTCGATTCGCACATCTTCCGCCCGGCTGAGTTCATCGAACGCTCCATCAGCAACCTCGAGGAGGCGCTGCTGATTGGCTGTCTGTTGGTCATCGGCGTGCTCTGGCTCTTCTTGTGGAACTGGCGCACCGCGCTCATCTCCTCTCTGGCCATTCCCCTCTCGCTGGCGGCGGCGTTGATCGCGCTCCGGGCGCTCGGCGGCACGCTCAACACCATGATCCTCGCGGGCCTGGTGATCGCGCTCGGCGAGGTGGTCGACGACGCCATCATCGACGTGGAGAACATCTATCGGCGGCTGCGCGAGAACGCGTCGTTGCCGAGCCCGAGGAGCGTGTTGACCGTGGTGCTCGAGGCCTCCCTCGAGGTGCGCAGCGCGGTGGTCTACGCGACGGTCATCGTGATGCTCGTGTTCCTCCCGGTGTGGTTCCTCGGAGGCCTCTCGGGCGCGTTCTTCCAGCCGCTCGCGCTCGCGTACGGGCTCGCCGTGTTCGCTTCACTCGCCGTCGCGCTCACCGTCACGCCCGCGCTGTCGATGCTCCTGCTGCCCGGCACCAGCCTCGAGGCCACGCACTCTCCGGTGCTCACCTGGCTGAGCCGGCGCTACGAGGTCATGCTCCCTCGGCTGCTGCAACGCCCCCGCGCCGTCATCGCTGGTGGTGTCGCCTCGATGGTGCTCGCGGGCGTGGCCACGCTGCTGCTGGGCACCTCGTTCCTTCCCGAGTTCAAAGAGAACGACTTCCTCATGCACTGGGTCGCGCAGCCGGGCACGTCGCTCCCGGCGCTGCGTCGCACGACCGAGCGGGTGAGCCTCGAGCTGCGCGCGATCGAGGGGGTCACCAGCTTCGGCTCGCACCTGGGAAGAGCAGAGGCCGCCGATGAAGTCGTCGGGCCGAACTTCGGCGAGCTGTGGATCCACGTGGGGGAGGGCGTCTCGCACGAGGACGTCTCGAAGAAGGTGTTGGCGGTGATCTCGAAGTACCCGGGGCTGCGCCGCGATCTCGAGACGTATCTGCGGGAGCGCGTGCGTGAGGTGCTCACGGGCGCGCCAGGCGCGGTCGTCGTGCGCATCTTCGGGCCCGACCTCGAGACCCTTCGCGGAAGTGCCGCGGCGCTCGCAGGCAAGCTCAAGACCATTCCCGGCGTGACTTCGGTGAAGGTCGAGCAGCAAGCGCTCGTGCCCGAGGTGCGCTCGGCGATCAGGCCTGAAGCGGCGGCGCTGGGCTTTCTGGCAGCCGACGTCCGCGCGTCGGTCGACCTCTTCGTTCGGGGGCAACGGGTCGGTGAGCTCATCGAGCAGGGCCGCAGCATCCCCGTGGTGGTGAGCGGTGAGCAGGCGCTGCGCGAAGACGTCACGTCGTTGCGTGCGGTGCAGGTCGAGTCAGCGGCGGGCACCCGCGCGACCCTGGGCGAGGTGAGCTCGCTCACCATCGAGCCGACGCCCAATCAGATTCCCCACGAGAGCACCTCGCGGCGCATCGACGTCTCCATCGACGTCTCGGGAGACTTGAGCACCGTCGCGAAGGCCGTCGAGGCCATCGTCGCGCAGGAGATCTGGCCCGTCGCGCATCATGCCGAGGTGCTCGGTGAGTGGAAGGAGCGGCAAGCCGCCACGCAGCGGCTGCTGGGTTTCGGGCTGCTCTCGCTGGTGTTGGTGCTCGCGGTGCTCTACCTCGATCTTCAGTCGGTGCGGAGGACCGCGCTCGTCGCCGCCAGTCTTCCCTTTGCGTTGGTGGGCGGCGCGGCCGGCGCGTGGATTTCGGGAGGCGTGCTCTCACTTGGTTCGATGGTCGGCCTCGTCACCGTGCTGGGCATCGCCGCGCGCAACGGGATTCTGCTCGTGACGCACTACCGTCACCTGGAAGCGGAAGGCATGCCGTTTGGTGAGAGCCTGGTGCGCCGCGGCAGCCTCGAGCGGCTGGGGCCCATTCTCATGACGGCGTGCGCGACTGGATTGGCGCTGGTGCCCCTCGTGTTGGCGGGCAATGCACCGGGGCATGAGATTGAGCACCCCATGGCGGTGGTGGTGCTGGGCGGTTTGATCAGCTCGACGGTGCTGAACCTGCTCGTGCTGCCCGTCGTGTATTTGCGGTTTGGACGTGGCTGAGTTGGCCCCTCTCCCCGCCTTGCAGGGAGAGGGAGGCACCTATTCGAGCCACTTTCCCACTTCGCGTACGGCGTCGACCGACGCAGGCACCAGGCCATCCATCGCGGCTCCGGTCTCCAGGGCTTCTTTGGTCTGCGATTGCGACCCATCGACGAACACCGAGTTGAGCACCTCGAGCAACTGCTCTCGTCGTTCGAGCGGCAAGCCGGGTCGGGTCACCAGCAGCGCGTTGGGCAGCCCATCGAAGCGCGCGAGGATCTCGGGCTTGAAGGTCGGATCCTCTTCCTGTGCCTCGAGCAGGACGCGATCGAAGGTCGCTGCGATGTCGACTCGACCCGAGCGCAACAAGGAGAGCGCGCGCGTGTGGGTGGAGGCGAAGATCACCTCGCCCATGTCAGTCATGCGCACGCCGTGCTGGCCCAGCCACGCGACGGGCGCGAGATACCCCGACAACGAATCCACCTGAACGAAGGCGATGCGCGTGCCGAAGAGCCGCTCCGCCTCGCTGTTCGTCTCCACCTCGGTGAGCGCGCCTGCTTCTCGGATCTCAGCGAGGCCGCGTTTCGAGGGCAGCGGGCGTTGCTTCAAACCTTCGCGGGCCACCAGCACGCCCGAGTACGTCGTCGCCCCATGAAATTGCGCTTGCGCCAGCACGTCGACCCCGAGCTTGGTGCGCTTGAGCAACGCGTAGGTCGATGCACCGGGCAGGAACGCCGCGTCGACTTTCCCGCTCTCCACGGCCAGCGCGAGCGCGCCATACGACTCCGCGCGGTAGATGTGCGCGTCGCTGGTGAAGCCGTCTTTCAACACGTCGCTCAAGCCCGCATAGGTCTGCTGCGTGCGTTCAGCCGAGGTCTCCGTGGGCACACCGAGCACGAACACGTTCGCGCCTTCACGTTCCGCGGCCGTGTCGATGCCCGGGGGGATCTCGTCGAGCGTGCCGATGCGCGAAGGCACGTGACGCCACACGCCGATGAGCAAGGCGATCGCGCTCACCATCAACGCAGCGGCCGCGGCGATCACCTTCTTCTGCGACTGCGGCGTGCGCGCAGGGCCCGACAAACGCTCCTCGGAGGTCAGCGGAACGATGCGCGCCGCACGCTCCTTCTCCACCTGCGAAGCGAGTCCTCCCGCAGGGAACCACCGCTCGAACTGCGAGGGCAACGCGAGGGTCGCCCCGCGGTACAGCAGAAAGCCGCACAGCCCACCGAGTGACGCGAACAGCGCGTAGGTGTGGAAGTACGAAGGCGGCAACACGGAAAAACCGAAGTACGCGCCGATCAACACGCCGCCACCGGTGAGCACGTAGCGGGGCAGATCCTCCGCGCGCGTCTGCAGTGCGGCGAGGTAGCCCGTCACCCGGCTCGTGTCAGACGCCTTCTTCTTGAGTGAGTACACGATGGTGTCGTTCGGGCACGTGTTCACGCACTGCATGCAGCTGATGCAGTTCGAGTTCACCACGCGATCGAAGAGGTGCACTTCTTCGAACACGTTGATCGCCTGCGGGCAGATGTTGGTGCAGCGCTGACACGACAAGCAGGTGTCGCGCTCGAAGCCTTCGTTGCGGCGAATGCGCCCGAAGCTGTAGCGCGACGTGAGATCGAACAGATACCCGGTCTCACACACGAGCTTGCAGTACGGCCGCGGCCCGAAGAAATACGGGAGCACCAGCCCGAGCACGACGAACAACAACACCAGGTCGAGCACGAACAGGCCGGCGCGAAACGGAAAGCCCAGCAGCCACGGCTCGCGGAACAACCAATCGAATTGCCAGAGCTTCACCGGCATCGCGAGCACCGGCATCACCACGAAGTGACCGAGCACCAACGCGGCCATGCCGAAGCGCACGGTGTTGCTCTGCTGCATCGGTTTTCGCACGGGCAGCTTGAGCCACTTGAGCGTCTTCTCACCGAGGTCCTGCACGAACCCGATGGGGCACAACCACCCGCACGCGAAGCGGCCGAAGACGAACACCGCGGCGAACAACGTGGCCCACAACACCAGCGTGGAAGAGACCACCAGGTGACCGAGTGAGTCGTAGGCCATGAACGGCAACATCGAGCCGACGAGCTTGAACTTCGCCACGTAGAACAAGATCCCCTGCACGAGGAACCCGGCGAACACGGCCGCCTGGATTCCGAAGCGGAGCTTCTGCAGCTTCGGCGTGCCTTGTTTGACCTGGAACGGCTTCTTCACCGGCGCAGCAGGCAAGACGGGCAAGGAGACACCCGTGCGCTTGACCGCCTTCACTTCTTTCGAGCTCGGCTTCGGAGGCGGCGCCGCGATGAACGCGTCGGCGTGAATGTCATCGAGCGAAGCGCCCAGCCGGTACGCCAACGCGCGCGCGTCCTTCACCATCGGAGGACTTCCGCAGAGGAACACGCGGAACCCGGTCAGGCTCTTGAACTGATCGCTGACCACCTTGTCGACGCGCCCGCTGGTGGTGCCCGGTACCGGCTCGCTCTGAGAGAGCGTGGGCAGGTAGCGAAAGTTCGGGTGCTTCTTCGCCATGCTGCGCAGCTCGACGTCGAGGTACAGATCTTCAGGCGCGCGGCCACCGTGCACGAGGGTGATGGAGCCGCGGTGTTTTCGCGACAAGGCGTCACGCGCGATGCCCACGAGCGGCGCAAGCCCGGTGCCCGTGCCCATCAAGAGCAGCGGCGCGTCGGGCCGGCCGTCGACATACAGACAGTCACCCGTGGGCCCGCGCATCGACAGCTCGTGACCGAGCGAGAGCGTGTCGCGCACCCACGTGCTCATGCGCCCGCCTTCGACCACGCGCACGTGCAGCTCGACCACGCCATCCGACTCGATGCTGGCCACCGAGTACGAACGTGTCAGACCATCGGGCCGGGTGATGTTGACGAACTGGCCCGCACGAAACGGGAAGGGCGCGCGCGGCGCGAGCTTGAGGCGCACCACGTCGCGGCCCAGTGATTCTTTGCCCACCACCTCGGCCGACACCTGCACCGAGAGATCGCTCGGAGCCACCGTGACGTCGGCGGGCTCCGTGCTGACGCAGGACAGACACAGGCGCTGGTCCTTCCACACCTCTTTGAGGCCGAGCTGCGCGATGGGCGAGATGGGCCCATCGGTCACGCGCACCAGGCAGCTGTGACATGCGCCCGAGCGGCACGCGTTGGGAATGTCTTCGCCGTTGCGCTCGAGACACTCGAGCAACGACTCACCTGGGGCCCAGTCGTAGCGCTTGTTCTGGAACTTCACCTCCGCCATGCGGCGCAGACTACTTGGTGACGTTCACCAGCACGTTGCTGAAGTCGTTCTGTCCGCCGAGCGCGCGCCAGAAGGTGTCGAAGCGGCCTCCATCCATCGTCTGGCAGCCTTGCGAGCCCGTGTCCGTGGTCCAGGCGCCGTGGATGTACATCAGCTGCCCGCCCCAATCGCCGTTGTACTTCTTGTCGGTCTTGTCGAACTTGTAGTTCCGGTTGAGGTCGCGCTGCGCGTAGGGGGTGCCGAACGGCTGGAGGTGGTTGTTGAACTTGCTGCTCCAGGCCTTGTGGTACCGGATGGTCTGGTCGTCAGCGAGGCGGCCCACGGGCTTGCTGCTCTGGTTCGCAGGTTCAGCCCAGCGGCGGTTCGGCTCGGTGTTGGCGAGCAGCTCGGTGACGTGAGGGCCCTTGCTGTCCTTGCTCAGCACCACGATGCGATCGTCGTAGGTGCCGCGGTACGGGCCCGAGCTCATCGGGGTGTCGGTGCGCAGGCTCAAGATGACCTTCTTGCCCGACGCGAGATCCTTCTTCGCCTGCGCGTCACCGAACTGGTTGATGTACTTCTCGTAGACCGCGAACCGTTTGGCCGTCGACATGCCCGACGTGTTGGGAATGCCGCCGTTCTTGAGCGCCGCGTTCGACTGCGTGGGCACGGTCGGTGCCGGTGCCGCGGGGCCCGCGGGCGGCCTGGTCTGCGGGGGCGCTGCAGCCTTCGCCCTGAGCGTCAGCTTTTGCCCCACGTTGATCTTGTTGATGTCGCGAACCTGCGGATTCAGCTTCGAGAGCTGCGCGATGGACAAGTCGTTGCGCACCGCGATGGCGCTGAACGTGTCGCCCGACTTGACGGTGTACGTCTTGGTCGCGGTGGCAGCCGCCGCCTTCTTCGCGAGGCGGATGTGGATCGTCTGACCCACGTTGATCTTGTTGATGTCGCGGATCTGCGGGTTGATCTTCTTGAGCTGCGCGGTGGTCATGCCCTTGCGCGCGGCGATGCCGCTGAAGGTGTCGCCCGCGCGCACGCGGTAGTCGATCTTCCGAGTGGGGCTGCTGGGAGGAGGAGGCGTCGGCGTGGGTGAAGGCGTGCTGCCGGCGCTGGGCGCCTTGTTGCCGAACATCTTCGCTTCAGCGGCGCGGCGACGAACGAGACCGGCGAGCACCTGGCCACCCGCGTGCACCCAGCGGGCGAACTCCTTCTGCGCACCGGCGTAGTCACGGGCGTTGAGCTTCTTGACCAGCGTGGAGCTCGCGAGCGCGCCCCCGCCGAGGTTGTAGGTGAAGCTGGTGAGCGCATCGAACTGACCCTGGCTCAGCGGCACCTTCACGCTGCGGCGAACCGCGTCTTGCGCCCAGCCGGTGTCGCCTTTGAGCAGCTGCTCAGCGCGCGTCTGGCTGATCACCTGGCCCGGCTTCACGTCGCTGCCGGTGTGGCCGTACCCGATGGTCCACACGCCGACCGGATCGCGGTACGCCTTGAGCCGCAGACCTTCGAACTCCTTGATGAGGTCGATGCCCTTCTGGCTGAGCGCCGTCGCGGCCTTGAACGAAGAAGTCGCGCGCGCTGCGGCCGCCTTCATCGCCGTCGTCTTGACCGGTGCGGGCCTGGGCGGGGGCGGAGTGGCCTTGGCAGCGGTGGGCTCGTTGCGAGGGGCCGTGCTGGTCGTCCGAAGCAGTTCCATGCAGAGATTCTCTCCCGACGCCCTCCTCACGAACCGGAAAAGAATGTGAACGATCCATACACCTGGCGCGAATTACGGTTTGCGCCCCAGTGCGAGCACATTCACCCACGTGACGGAGAAGTGCGGCAGGCGCAGCAGGTACTGCGGAGAAGCAGGATCGATGAGCTCGCGGAAGCGCTGCAACGAAGCAGGCTCCAGGTGCGCGGTGACCCGATGATTGATGTCTTCGAAGTAGCTCGCGAGCAGCCGCTGCTCCGCTTCGCCCAGCGGTGCCTGGCGATCGAAGGCGTGCGTGGTCATCTTGCCCGGCTCCAAACCTGCGGCAGCGAGCACCGCGGGGAGGCGCCGGCCCACGTAGAAGCGCCCGGGTCTGCTGCCTTGCTGAAACGATCGCAGCTCAGCGGTGCGCAGCGGCAGCTCGAGTGACGCAGGCCAGGGCAGCAACGCCGTGTGGAGCGTGTCGTTCTCCAGCACCGCCACCACGCCCCCCGGCTCGAGCACCCGCGCCATGTGCTGCAGCGCGACGACGGGATCAGGCAGCGAATAGAGGCTCTGCGCGCACCACACGAGATCGAAGCTGCCCTCGCGAAAGGGCAGGTGATCGAAAGAAGCGCGCACGAACTCGATGCCCTTCGACGCCGACCTGGCCTTGGCGAGGTATTCGGGGTCGAGATCAGCCCCGGTGATCGAACACCCAGGGTACCGGTCAGCGATGCACCGGGCGTAGAAGCCGTCACCGCAGGCGAGATCCAGCACGCGCATTCCCGGCGCGAGCGGGAGTGAGGCGATGATGGCCCGCAGCTCGCCTTCGAAGGCCTGGTGAAAAGACGAGAGTTGGCTGTCGTACTCGGGCAGCCCCATGACCTCGCAACAGGGGCCACTCCACTTCATTCCGGCGACGCAGTATGTGCGCCCGCACCTGTGTCGACGCCCACGTTGCTCCCCCCAGACGCCCGGAAAACGCTCGAACGAGAAGGCTGGCTCTTCGTGCGCCAGTTCATCGACGAGACGTTCGTGCGCGACCTGCTCCAGGCCTCGAAGGTGCTCGAGGCGACGGCCGCCACGTTCGAGCGAGACACCGTGGTGCTGGGCGTCGGTTACGAAATGCAGTCAGCCACCGGCCGCCGGGGAGAGCGCGCGGTGAGCCCCGGTGCGTTGCGGAAGATCGCGTTCCCCTCCAAGGGCCAGCCCGTCTTCGCCAACTTGCGACGTGATCGCCACCTGCTCCACGCGCTGGCCGAGCTCGGGCTCGACGCTCCGAAGTGCCTGGTCGATCAGGTCAACTTCAAGCTGCCTCGTTTCGGCACCGGCTTTCCCTTTCATCAAGATGCGCACTTCGTGGTGGGCGCGACGCAGGGCCGGCTCGAACGTCACGGTGGGCTCAACCTGGTCATCGCGCTCGACGACGCAGACGCAGGCAACGGCGGCTTCGAAGTGCTCGGCCGCACGCACACCTCGGGGCTCAAGGCGTTCCCCTACGATCCCGCTTCGATGAACGAGGGCATCTTCGACGAGACGCATCGCACCCTGGTGGCGATGAAGCCGGGCGATGCGGTGTTGTTTCACCCGCTGCTCGCGCACGGCAGCGGGCCCAATCGGTCCGATCGACCGCGCCGGTTGATCACCATGTGGTTTCGCGGCGGCGGGCCCGCGCTGATCAAGGAGCCGGCTTAAAGACGTCCCTGAGTGAAGGCGGCGGCGCGTTCGGGTCTCGCGCAGTGACGCGAAGGTCGGCCATCGCACACAGTCCTGCAAGCATCGTGGGGAACTCTTGAGCATTCCCCACCCTTCGCTGCTCGTGAGTTAGCAAGTGCCTGTCAACGTGGAACAAAGGCACTGCCGATCGATTGCGTGTCGCAGATCGAGGCTGTCGTCACGAGTTACGTCGATCCTTTTCGCTTTGGGCTAACCCGCCGGTCGGCAACGCCTTTTTGTTGTCAGTCAACCCGAATTCTTTAACTAGTCGTTCGCGCGGGCCTACAGGGATGCGATAGGTCATGAGGAAGTCATTAATGAACATCTGAAAGAGCAGGGACACATACCCGCTCTTCCTCAACGACTCGGACTCCTTGACGAGTTGATCAATATCAATCCCGCCACGCTGATGGTCCATCGAGATCGAGAGTCGAATCAACGCAAATCCATTACCCAGTCGGTCCTGGTTCACGGCCCTAAGGGCCGGGAAGATATGGCTTGCGCTCAGTGCGATCGCTGCTCGGCGAAGCAAGCCATGGCCCGCGCCTACTGCCAAGCCGGTCATAAATTTGTCCGCACGCTCCTTTGCTTCGATCGTGGAATGAAGTCCGCGCGACACAGACAAATATTCAACAATCGAAAGCCTAACACTACTACGTCAGATCGCTTGGCTGCCCCAGCCGACGGAACGGGAAGTGGCCG
>JAUYRZ010000009.1 GCA_030695565.1 Archangium sp. | reverse complement strand
AGGGCCGGCTGATCCGACTTGTTGATGGCCATCACGCAACGCGGAGGGGTGCGCACCACCGCGGTGATGGCCATCATCGAGGGTGGCGAGTGCGTGCCACCCTCGGCGAGGACGTCAGGAGTTCGTGCTGAGGAGTCCGCGCGCGCGGAGTTGAATGCGGTAGCGGAAGAGCGCGGTCTCGAGCCCAGAGATGTGCACGGCGATGGCGTCGGCGAGCCAGGCTTCTGTGGAAAGTCTCACCGGCCGCTCGAGGTAGAGGCCCTCTTCGAGCTCGGGGTGGGCAGCGATGAGGGCGCGCTCGGCGATCGCGAGCGCAGCCTCGAGGACGTGGAGCGCTGCGAGTTCTGGCGCGTCGACGAGCTGCAGAGTGGAAGGCAGCTCGGTGCTCATGCGGTTTCCGCCGCGTCGGAGTCGACGATTCGCGCGAGTACTTCGCGCTCGACGAGCTTGCGCTTTTTTCGAGCCGTCTCGCGCAGGGCGGCCGTGGCGAGCCTGTCGAGGTCGCGCAGGGCGCCGCTCGCGCACTCGTGCAGCATGGCGATGGCGTCGGACGAGAAGAGTTCCTTCTCGCAGCCGACGCGTCCAAGACGGAAGCGCAGGTACTCAGCGGTGTCGTCGGGAGTCAGCGCATTCACGCGCAGCCGAGTGTGGATGCGCGAGAAGAGCGACCGGTGATGAAGCCGCGCAAGTCGGCCTTCCAGCTCCGGCAGGCCGACGAGGACAAGGGAGAGCAGCGACTTCGAGTCCCACTGGTAGTTGAGGAGGATGTGCAGGTGGTCGAGGACCTCTTGGTGAAGGAGGTGGGCTTCGTCGAGCAGGAAGACAGGGTGGAGCCGTTGCTGACCGAGCTCTTCGACGTGGGTGGTGACGGCATAGAAGACGGCCGCGGCGGTAGCCGAGGGCGTCAGGTCCAGAGCCAGGCAGAGCTGCCTGTAGAAGTCGCGGCGGCCCAGCGTGGCGTTCTGGCAGTAGGTGAGGCGGAAGCCTGCCGATGGAAGGCGGTGACGCAGCGCCCGCAGGACGCACGTCTTGCCGACCCCCGGCTCGCCCACCAGTGAGACCGAAGCTCTGTCGCTGAGCGCCTCGCACAATTCGTCGACGAGCACGGACTTCGAGGAAGGCAGCCACAGTTCGGCGTCAGCGACTTCCTTCGAGAAGGGCGCTTCCTTGAAGCCAAAGTAGCCGAGCCACGCGGGCGTCATGACTCACCCTCTTCGTGCTGCGGGCGGCGGCCCGCCACCTTGTCGAGGAGCGCCTTCGGTGGGTCGAAGGCGGTGTGACGGGGCGCTGTCTGAGTGAGGTGCGGGCGGCGGAGCGGGCGCTTGAGGCCTGAGTTCTTCACTGGGTCGACCGGGTGAATCTCGAGGCGCTTGCCCTCGAATTCGACCCAGGGCTTCTCAGACAGGTCCACCAAACAGCGACACAGAGTCACGATGCGGCCAGCGAGGTGGCCAGCGTCCAACTCGTAGTCGACGCCATCGATGCTGACGGTGGTGTCTCTCCGCACGCGGCGGCGAATTCGGGTGGTGAGCGCGTCGCGCAAGCTCTTCTCGTCCCAGCCCGCGGGCGACGGCGGCGCCGCCTTGAAGACGTCGCTGGGCGTCCTGCCGAACAGGCCTGCGTGCGGCGCGCGGTGGTAGTGCGCGTCGAGGAAGGCGAGGAGCCGGACGTTGACGTCGTGCAGCGAGCTCGGGCTGCCGAGGAAATCGATGCAGCCCTCGCGCGCCGTTCTCCAGAAGCGTTCCATTTTCCCGCGGGCTTGAGGGTCGTACGGGCGCGCGTGGACGAGGGTGATGCCGAGGCGTGCGCAGGCAGTGGCGAGCGTGTCGCCGCGGTAGGTGCTGCCGTTGTCGAGGAAGAGAGCGTCGGGTTTGCCGTGGCGGCGCAGCGCGCGGACGAAGAGGCCGAGCATGTCGACCTCTCGCTCGGTGTGGTGCGCCTCGAGGGCGACGACGTACCGCGAGGCGTCGTCCATCAGCGCGTGAATGCGCAGCGGCCGGGACTTGCCGTTGATGGTGAGCGCGATGCCGTAGCAGACGTCGCCGTGCCACAGCGCCATCGGCTTTTCGGCCTGCCAGCGCAGCCGCGTCTTCGCGCCGACGCCGTCGCGCAGCGACAGCTTGTCGAGACCGGCGTCCACGAAGAGCCGCCGCAGTGTGGTGGCCGACGCGGTGCCCTTGCTCATTCGGCCGTCGGCTACGAGGGTACTGAGAATCAGCCGCGCCGAGGCGCTGGGGTATTCGCGGCGGATGTCGCAGAGCAGCTCGCGCAGCTCCGGGGTGAGCTTCCTGCCGCGCCCCTTGTCCTTGCGCGCGCCGGGCAGCAGGCCCGGTAGCCCTCGCTTCTTGAATCCGTAGTACCAGCGCTCGAGCGTGGCCACCGAGTAGCTCCTCGTCGTCTTCGCGCGCGGTGGCAGGAAGCGCTGTTGAGTGAGTTGCTTGAGGGCCGCTTGCAGTTGCCCGCGGTCCATCTGCGCCTGAGTCAGTGCGCCGATGAGGCCGTGGCGAAACACCGCGACGGCTTCCTGATGCGTCTTCGGAATCAGCTTGTCCATGAGTGTCCTCTCGTCACCTCGGGAATCGAGGCGAGGGTGGACAGTGACGGCGGGCGCCGTTGCTGAAGAGGCATCCTCTCGGGTGGGTGGAGCCTCACGGGGCCGGCGGCGAAACTTCGCCGCCGGTTTCCATCAACGAGCCAGCGCAGCGCCATGGAAGGCCTGCACGTCGAGTGGCGGCGGCTCCGGGCTGGGCAAGGTGCACGCGGAAAGGGTCGCTGCCACGCGCGCGGCTACCGTCCGTGCGGACCACTCGGTCGGCATCTCACGCACCGTTGAAAACAGGCGGCCTGCGGCCGCCGCGCCCGCCCACCGCAGCAGCGTCTGCCACCGCGCCCCCGACGTCGTTCCCCAAATGCGCAGCGGGCTCACCAGCTCGCGGATGGCCCTCGGAGTCATCAGCAGCCCGAACAACGCCAGCGCCCAGGCGATCGCCGACGCGGTGTACAGCCGCTTGGTCAGCGTCTCGCTCGGGCCCACCGTCGTCAGCGCGCGGCACTCTATGCAGCGGTACCGCCGAACCGTCAGCGCCAGACTCTCTGGCGGCGCTCGCGGCACGACTGGTCCCCACCCCTGACGCGGACGCTTCCCGTGGCCTTGCACAACGATGCGGCCGCCGACCGGGCTGCTCGCCGCCTTGCACACCGGGCAACACGCGGGTCTCACCGCGGCGACCGAGGGCATCTGCACCAGCCAGTACTTGACGCTGATCGTGCTTCGGACAATCTCGCGACTGCCCCGCGTTTTTTCTCTCATGCGACGCGGGGCTCGACTCGGGTCGTGTTCGAAGCACGGCCCGGGTCACCTTCTCTCGCTCAGCGAGTCGGATGGCGGAGATCGCCAGCCCCGTCCTGAGGGTCACCGTCCCTCAGCCAGCGCGAC
>JAUYRZ010000106.1 GCA_030695565.1 Archangium sp. | reverse complement strand
CTCTCGGAGTCGACGACGAGGATCCGCCGCACCCCGGTGCGCAGCTTGATCTCCGTCAGCTCCGCGGTCAGAGAGCGCCAGGTGCGGCTGCCTTCACCCTCCGCGTCGCCCGCTTCCACCGAGAGCACGCGCTCGCCCTTGAGACGGACAAGTGAAACAACCCGGGTAAATCCGAGAGGGCACGCGAGAGACCTCGCGAAGTCCCCGGAGTGAGGGTGGGCGGGAAGACGTTGGGAGGGTGCAGGGCAACTCGCGGAGGGCTGTGTGCGCGAGGGCAGACGCACGGGTGCCCTGCGAGTCGGGCGCGGGGACTCCGGGGCGCTAGACCGCGAGCTCGCGCTGAGGCGGAGCCGTCTGCGGCGGGAGGAGGCGCGAGCGGCAGGGCAGGCCCAGCGCGGCGAGGCGCTCCTCGGCGGCCTTGCGGGTGAAGTGGAGGGCGGTGACGGTGCGGCGCCCACCGCAGGGACACTGCAGCACGTCGGTGCCGGACAGAGCCCCTGGGGGCGACGTCGTTGGGAGAGCAACAAGGTGCGGCGGTGCAAGGTGGCCCAGTCGATGCGCCTGCGCAGGTGCCTGGGGGCTGACGGCGCCGGAGTCGTCGACGGTGTCGGGGCCGTGGGCGGCGTGGGCCGCGTCATCACGATGGGGCGAAGGCGGGAGTTGGGGCCGTAGACGCCGTGGAAGCTGGTGAGGTGTCTGTTGGGCGGAGGCAGCAAGGCCACCAGGCGCTTCACCAGCGCCGCCGCCGTGACGGTGAAGGCCGCACCCTTCTTCGGCGTGTACCGGTACCGGCCGTCCTCCAGCTTCTCGAGTCGGCGCTCCGACACCGGCCCTCGCGCGCCGTACCTGCACAGCCTCCCCAAGCCTTGTCTGTCATTGCCATGCACCGCGGTGTCTGCGTGCAGCGAGAAGCCCTCCAGCACGGCCACCCGTCGCCGGCGGTGCGGGCTGGCCGGCAGCTCCAGCCCCAACGGCCGCTGCAGCGCCTCGGCCCGAAGGCCCTCGTATTCGTCCTCTGCCCACGCCGCGTCGGCCGCTGCCCAGTCGGCTCTGGCCTGCCGCAGCACGCGCGCGAGCAGCGCCATCACCTGCGCGTCGTCGGGCGGAGGCAGCGTCACCACCTCGCCCTCCTCCGTCCAGAGCGCCTCAGGCACCAGCAGGTGCAGGTGCGGTGTCAGCTGGAGGCTGCTCCCGAAGTACTGCCAGAAGCACACCCCGCCACCTCGCAGTGGGCCGCCGGCGCCCAGCCGCTTCGCCCTCGCCCGCTGGTGCCTCCACACCGCCTGCACCAGCCGCACCTCGAGCCGCTTGAGCAACGCCGGCTGCTTCACCACCTGGAAGCGCACCTCCATGGGGAGGCTCAGCGTCCACTGCCGGTGCGCCACGCGCGGGAGCTCGTCTTCGAGCTGCAGCCCCGTCTCCAGCGCCCGCCTCGTGGTGCACGACGGGCACCCCCCCCGCCCTCGGCACCGCAGCGCCACCAGCCTCGGCACCTGGCAGCGGCTGCAGGCGGCCTTCCCCTCGGATGCTCCGATTCCTCTCGGGCCTGAACTGGTTGGTGGCCGCGCTGTTCGTCGCGGCGCTGCGGAAGAAGAGGCGCAGCGTGTGGAGGCGCCGGTTGATGCTCTTGGGGCTGCGGTCGCGCCCCCGCGGAGGGCTGGGCTACCATGCGCGCCTGTGCGCCCGACCTCTTGTGGAGTGTTGCTGATGTTGCTCGCCTCGTCCGCGTGGGCACAACGTCTGACGCGGGGCCCGTATCTCCAATTGGCAAGCCCCGACGGCATCACCGTGGCGTTCCGCACCGACGTGCAAGCAGTCGCGCGCGTACGGTATGGCCTCACGCCGCAGGCACTGACCCAGAGTGTCACTGAAGTCGCGAGTCGCACCGAGCATGCGGTGAGACTGAGCTCACTGACCGCGTCGACGCGGTACTTCTACGAGATAGAACTCGACGGCGTGTTGGCGGTGGGAGGGCCGGAGTATCGCTTTCGCACCCACCCCATGCCGGGAACCATCGAGGGCTTTCGGCTTTTTGCCTGGGGCGATTCGGGGACTGGGGGCACCGGACAATTCAATGTGGCCAACCGCATGGCGAACCAAGTGGGTGACGCAACCTTGTCTTTGATTTTGGGGGACATCATCTACCCCGACGGCGAGCCGCAAGACTACGACCCCAAGTTCTTCCGGCCCTACGCCAGTCTGTTGCGACGACAGGTCATCTGGCCGGTGGTGGGAAACCACGACGTGCACTTCGACCCGACGGGCGGCCCGTGGATTGATGCGTACCTCACGCCCGCCAACAACCCCGCCAACACCGAGCTCTATTACTCATTCGACTACGGCAACGCGCACTTCGTGGTGCTCGATACCCACGTCAATTCCTACAGTGCGAGCTCGGCGCAGTTGCAATGGGCGGCGGCAGATTTGAGCGCCAGCACCGCCACCTGGAAGTTGGTGGCATTTCACGTTCCTCCCTACACCGGCGGAACGCACCTCGATTCGTCGTCGGTGAAGAACAGCATCGTCCCGATGCTCGAGCGTCAGGGCGTCGATGTGGTCTTCGCAGGCCACAGTCACAGCTATGAGCGCACTTTTCTGTTGTCGAACAACACCATCGTCCAGAACGACCCTGCGACCTACGTCAAGGCCACGCGCGATGCGGGAACGCTGTACATCGTCAGCGGCACCGCCGGCCAAAGTGGATCGCTGCTCAACCCCAATCACCCTTTGATGGCATTTCAGGCTGGCAATGTCCTGGGCACCACCGTGGTGGACGTCGCCGGGGACAGCTTGCACGGCTACTTCCTCAAAGACGATGGAAGCGCCTTGGACCTCTTTTCGTTGCACAAGCCCAGTGATGTGCGCGGCCCGCAGCTGATGGCGGCGCGTGCGCTGAGCCCCACGTCAGTCGAAGCGTCCTTCAACGAGCCGGTGGTGGCTGGAACCGGCCCCACGGGCGGACAGCGTCCGGCCGCTTGGTCCATCACGCCCTCAGTCGCAGTGACCTCGGTGGCCCTGCGCAGCGATGCGCGCACGGTGGTGCTCACCACCGCTCCGCATCCGTCGGGCACCTATGCGCTGTCGGCCAATGGAGTGGCGGATCGCGCGGTTCCAGCCAACACCGTCCTTGCGGGGCAGAGCGTGCTCTACACCGTGACCTCTGGGGTCGATGGGGGAATCCTCGATGCGGGCTCGGCGGATGCGGGCTTGGTTGATGCCGGTTCCGTTGATGCGGGGCAGGAGCGTGATGCGGGAGGTCTGCTTCTGGTGAGCGCGATTACGCCAGTTCGATATCTGGTGCCCGACGCCTCAGTGCCTGGGTGGGAACGCGCGCAATTCGATGATTCGCAATGGGGCATGGGTCGCCAGCCCATCGGGTACGGAGAGACGCGGGTGGCGACCACGGTTGACATGGGGAGCGCTGTCACACTCTTCACCCGCTTCGAGTTTGACCTGTTCGTTGCTCCGTCAGCGGTGAGGGAGCTGGTGTTGGAAGTTGACTACGACGACGGCTTTGTCGCTTTCTTGAATGGCACTGAGGTCGCCCGCCGCGGTGTATCGGCCAACCCGTCATGGCAGACGCTTGCATCAGGCCATGAGTCTGGCCTCAGCGAAGTCTTCCCTCTGGTTGGCGCTGAACAACTTCTGGTGACTGGCGACAATCGTCTGGCGATTGAAGTTCACAACTCGGCTGTGTCTTCCAGCGACCTGTTTCTTCAGGCCAGGCTCTGGGCCAATGCGGTGGTGCAGCCAAGTGACGCGGGGAGCGTGCCCGATTCAGACGATGCTGGTGCTTTGAGCACCGGCGGCGGCAATGGCAGTACCGGCGGGGGCAATGGCAGTACCGGAGGTGGCACTGCTGGAGGTGTCGCTTCAGGAGGGGGAGGTGCTGACGTCCGTGGCGGGTGCGGGTGCAGCACCAGCGAGGCCCTGGTGAGCCTCTTGGGGCTTGGTTCACTTCTTCACCGTCGCAAAGTGCAACGGAGGGGCTTCTTCAAAGCCATGACTTGAGAAGGGGTCGGGGCTGGTGTCCGTCATGCACCACGCCGCGCGGCGAGAACGGCAACCTGACTCAGTGGTCCGGTGCGCCTCCGCCGGTGTCGCGCGCCCCGGAGCGAAATCAGCCCGCGCGACGGCTCGCGGTGCGTGTGGAAGCAGGCGCTACCAGCACTCGGCGTAGACCGCCGACGACGTGCATGACGTGCTGACCGTGCAGGACTGCCCGCCGATGCACTGACCCAGCCACGCGATGGCCGTGCCGCAAGCCCAGGCGCTCTGCGAGACGAGGGAGTTGTAGTTCGCGCCGTGAAAGCCGAGCGCAAGCTTCACCACGCCAGGGGCGCAGTTGACGGTGCAGGTGCCGCTGGCGCAGTTGGCCGATGCCGTGAACACCGGTCGGCGTGAGTTGGTGGAAGTGCCCATCGTGCCGTTGCTTCCGATGGTGAGGCTTCCGTTGATGGTCAGGTTGCCCGAAGCGTCGAGCGAGCCGAGCTGCGTGTTGTTGTTGAAGAACGCGAAGCCGCCCGCGCCGCTGCCGGGGAAGTTCTGGAAGTCGGTCTCGCCGTTGCCGCCCGACTTGTTCCACGTGAGGTTCAAGCCCGACGTCCCGTTGACGGCCATCGCGCGCACCGCACCGACGCTGGTCACGCTCTGCGCCGTCACCGCCTGCGCCGTGAGGTTGGCGTCGGTGATGGTGCCGGTCTTGGCGGCGACCCACGTCGCGAGCTGCTGGAAGTTGCCGTTCACCTGACTGGCGAGCGCCGGGTTGTCGGGACAGAAGGTGACCATCGGCGCCGGCAGCGTCTGGGTACACGTCGCCGCCCATGCGTTGCGCGTCAGCCACACCGTGCTCGAGAGCGTGAGCACCACCAACGCCGCGACCACCGAGCGCACGCGACCGGCCTTCGCGACGCGGGCGTCTCGTTGCGACAGCGCGCGCGCCAGCTCGAGCACCTCGAGCTTCCGGTGCAGTGACTCCTCAGAGATGCCGAGACGCACTGCGCCTTCTGAGGGAGAGAGCTGACCTGCGGCGACGGCTTCGAGAGTATCGAGAGAACGCATGAGCGCGCACCTTACTCGGGAAAGTCCGCGTCACGGCCTCGTCGCTGCTTCGGCGGAACGATGTCGGCCACCAGCGCCCCCTGGGTGATCGCTGACTCGATCGTTGCGAGCGACCTCCACGGGCGCTCGCAAGGCCCTTGGATCAGACCTGACGGGCTGGCACGCGCCGTGGACGGATCGGCTCCATGCGAGTGATCAGAACGCTGATGCTCGGAGTGCTCGTCGTCTGCACCGCGCTCTCCTTCGAGCTGGCGTGGGACGCGGCCCAGGAGACTCGTGACCTGTTGAGCCTGAGGGACCTTCAGGTGACCGACTTCGTCGCGCCTCTGACCCTCGCTGACATCGAGCTCGCACAGCGCCAGCCGCTCGATGCGCTCGACGCGTGGCAGGTGTGGGAGCTGCTGGAGCCCACGGCCGAGCAGGACACCGAGCCAGAGCCTGCGCAGGCGGTCCGCCGGAAGCGCGCCAGGCGCGTGGTGGTGAAGGCCGAGCCCAGCACGCTGATCGCTCCGGAAGACGCGATTCGCCTGGTGCTCCGCCACAAGAGGGCGGCGTTCGAGCACTGCTACGAGCAGGAGCTCAAGAAGCAGGCGGCCTTCGACGGCTTCGTGATGGTCTCGCTGAGCCTCTCTGCCGACGGGAGCGTCAGCAACGTGCGCATCGAAGAGGCCTCGCGGCGCGACGCGGCGGTGGGCGCGTGCATCGTGGCGCAGCTCCGTCGGCTCAAGCTGCCGCCCCTCACCGAGGAGGCCGATCTGCTGATCCCCATTCGCCTCGAGGCGAAGAAACCGACCTGAGCCTCTCGATGCGAGCGCGTTCGACCCAGTCGTCACTTGTGCGCCAGTGACCTGGGCGCCGCACGGAAGAAGAGCGGATCGACCGGCTGCTGCGAGAGCTCGAGCTGGTAGTGAAGATGCGGCCCGGTGCTGCGCCCGGTGTTTCCCGAGAGCGACACGAAGGTGCCCGCGGTGACGCGCTGACCTTCGCTCACCAACACCTTCGCGTTGTGGAGGTACGCAGTCGTCACGCCGTGACCGTGATCGATGATCAGAAAGCGCCCGTTCACCCTGGTCTCCCCAATGCGAAGCACGACCCCGGGCCCCGCAGCGATGATCGGCGTACCCTCCGGCACGGAGAGATCGATGCCCGTGTGCAGCCGCTCACCCTTGAGGATGGGATGGTTCCTCATCCCAAAGGGCGAGGTCACCTCGGTGAGATCGGGCACCGGCCAGGCGAGCGTGAAAGCGGTGGAGAGTGCGAGCGCCAGGTCGGTCGCTTCGTTTTGACCGCCGAAGAGCGCGTGCACCGCGTCGCCGTCAGTTCGGCTCAGCGAGCGAACTCGATCGACCAGCGCCGACAGCTGCTCCGGCGAATCGGGCGCGGGGAGCGCGTACTTCCTCGCGAGCGCGTTCGCGTGCCGTCGTGCCGTCTCGGGCTGCGTGCTCAACGCGAGCCAGATGCCTTTCGAGAGCGGGGTGCCCACGCGCGGCGCCACCAGCTTCGAAGCGAGCGGCCAGGGCTTCCATTCACCGGTGTCGAAGTCGGCGTTCTTTCCCACCCAGGCGAGCCAGTCGTTCTCTTTCCCTCGACTCCGTTCGGGATTGACGGTCGGACTCCGCTCGGGATGAACGGTGGTGCGCTGGGCGATCCACGCGGACTCTTCGATGTCGGGGACGACGGTGCCCTGTTCCACGATGAAGCGCACGTTCTCGCAGCGCCCCGCCGCGGCCGTGAGATCGCGCAAAGAGAGCTCGAGCTGCGTGCCACGCGGGAGCGCTGAAGCGACCTCCACCTTCTCGTTCGCCCAGCGCAGCTCGAGCACGAGGTCCTTGCCCGAGACGAAGAACGCCTTCTCCTTCTCGACCTTTCCGCCCACCTTCAGCCTGGCCTGGCCCACGATGACCGCGCTCGTCTCGTCGAGCCGCACCCGCAGAAACTCGCCCCAGCGTGAGGCGAGCGCGTCGCGCCGAATCACCACGTCGGCGCAGGTGGGCGTGGCTTCTTTCGTCAGCGTGGCCGGCCCGTCGATCAAGTGGCCGCGAGTCGCTGCGCAACCACTCGACAGGACGAGGAGGAGCAGGGCCAGAGCGCGGTGCACGGCGCTCTGACGGAGAACCTCGTCACCGATTCAGCCCCAACCTGACCAGCACCTCATCGCCACCCCAGTCCCAGGTGGGATCTGGCTCCGCCGAGCCATCGTCTTGCCGCAGCCGGCCGCGCAGCTTCTCCCGCGCGATGGCCGCGACCCGCGCCGGGCATCGATAGAAGCCGGCGAGGTCGAAACGCGAGACACCAAAGGGCCGATTGCGGCCGCCATGTTCGGGATCCACCCAGCCTTGCTGCCGAGAGAATTGCACGTGAAAGGAAGTGCTCGCCAATGACAGACACATCGTCACCAGCTCGTGCGCGGTGCGCTTCGAGGCGCGCCCCTCTTCGGCGAACGAGCGCGTGAAGTCGAAGCCCTGCGCTTCCCACGCAGCCACGAAGGGGGGCACGCGCTCGTCGAAGAGAAGTCGGCCTTCTTCGGCCTGCTGGGCGCGCGGGGAGAGGGACCCCATCGCCGGTTTCGGCGCCGTCACCACGCCATCGTCGAGGTAGCCGAGCTTCTTCAGCGCGCGCACCCGCAGCTCGAGGCTGCGCCTGGCCGCTTCAGGAGAGCTCAGCTTCTTCTGCTTCACGCGCGTCTCGGTGCGCTCGAAGACGATCGCGCCATCGGTCGCGAGCTCGACGAACACGTCTCCCGAAGAGGTGTCGAGGAGAAGCAACCTGAGCCAACGCAGACCCACGACGGGCGCGGGTGCTGCCGCTTCCGGCTGCGGTGATGAGGCGTTGGGCGCCCGTGGTGCCTCTGGGTTCACCACCGAATCGTACTTCAGCTGCGAACGAGCGTGAGCGGCCCGTTGATCGTCGATCAAGCCAGGCGTTTTCGTTCTGCGTGCAGAAGTGGCTCGGTGAGGCTCTCAACGATAAGAACGCAATCTTGCTCGGGAACCCTGACATCACCGATGTGGGGGACCGTCGCTCCAGTCAGCTGGTCGGGGGTCTCGTGCTCGCCCTCGTCTCCATCGTCGTGCTGGCGGTGTTGGGACGGCTGGTCTTGGAGCCCGCGCTGGCCGTCAAGGACCTGCCGATCGCAACCCTCGCGGTGCTGAGCCTCTTGCTGGTCTTCGCGCTCAACCGCAGCCGCTTCCATCGGCTGGCCGCCTTCCTGCTCTGCTTCGAGTTCGTCTGGATCAACGTGCTGGAGGGTGCGGCGCGCCCCGAGGGGCCCATCTGGTACGCGCTGCTTCCCCTCTCGGCCACTCTCGGCGGCACGCTGCTGAGGTTTCGAGCCGCGTTCGCGCTGGCCGGTCTCAGCCTGCTGGGCGTGGTCTTGGTGGTGCTGGGCCGGGCCGACGCCATCCCCGCTGAGCGGGGCACCCTGATCGCGATGTATGTCGCGCTGGCCAGCTCGGCCGCGGTGGGGATGGCCGTCTTCCGCCAGCGGGTGGAACTCGAGCGGCGGGCCGAGCTGGAGCAGCTCTCCGCCCAGCTCGCTTCGAGCGACCGGTTGGAGTCCATCGGCCGGCTCGCAGGCGGCATCGCTCACGACTTCAACAACCGCCCGCTTCTGATCAGCGACGCCCCGAGCGCAGCATCTTGGCGAGGTCGGCCTTCAAGTCGAGATCGACGGTGCGCTGATCACCGGGGTTGGTCACCTTGACCTGCTGCTTTTGCACCGACGCGAAGAAGGCCGGGTCTTTCGTGCGCACGGTGTCGATGGCCTTTTGCACCACGGTGGCCAGCATCGCAGGGGTCACCGGCTCTTCGCGGCCGGGCACGGGCTTGAGGCGCACTTCAAGCCGGGGCTCCTCGGGGTGCAGCGCCGCGTGAACGACCAGCGACACCATCGCCTCGTTCGTCGCGCCCACCGCCTTCGCGAGGGTGGCGAGCGCCGGGTCTTCGAGGAGCCGCTTCTTCAGGTCCTGCTCGAGCATCGAAGGGGCCTCAGAGCTTCAGGGTCTTCTTCAGGTCTTCCATGATGTTCTCCATCAGCAGCTTGCTGAAGGCCATGCAGTTGGCCAGAGCGCCGCCGTACGCGAGCGACCGCTCCACCACCGCGCGGTCTTCGGGCGACAGGCCTTCGATTTTGTCGAGGGCGTTCGACGCCTCCACGACTTCGTCACGGGTCATCGAAGCCTGGCTCAGCAGACCCTTGAGCTTCGCCGCGTCGCCGCCGCTGACCTTCCCCAGAATCTCGACGGCCTTGCTGGTGTTCGCGCTCTCTTCGGCGCCCCAGCTCTGACCGGTCGCGGCCTGGCTGGAGCTCGCGGTGTACGAGCTGCCCTCGGCGTAGCCGGGGGTCGCCGCAGGGGGCGTCTTGCTGGCGGCAGGGGCGGAATGATCAGTGGCAGCACTGCGAACCACCGGGGCTGAACCAGGGGTGACGGAGTTGATGGCCATGGAGCCATTTTCGCCAAACCTGGAAGAAAGGTGCTCCCTTTGGTTCCAGTGGCTTACGTCGCCGGGAGCCGCTTCTGAAGCGGGCGGTGGTACGAGGGGGCCATGCAACCACCCGACGAAAGTCAGCCGCTCGACCTCGAGCCGGCGTACGGCGCCCACGCGACGCGCGGCCCGTTGATCGTCGCCGTGCTCGGCGCCCTGCTCGGCAGCGTCTTCGCCGCGGTCAGCACCAGCGACTTCATGCAGCACCTCGATCGCCAGGTGCACTCGGTGCACTGCTCCTTCATTCCCGGGGCCGGCAAGGAGCTGGGCGAGAGCGGCTGCAAGGCCGTGATGATGAGCCCCTACAGCTCGTTCTTTCGCGAGAGCGTGTGGGGCGGCGTGCCGGTGAGCCTCTGGGCCCTGGCCACCTTCGCCTTTCTCGTCTACCGCGCGAGCCTGCTGCTCTGGCGTGGCAAACCGTCGCGGGCCGAGACCACCTTTCTCCTCGCGGCCACTGCGCTGCCGGTCTTGATGTCGCTCGTCTACGGCTACCTCTCGGTCGCCAAGGTGGGCGAGACCTGCAAGGTCTGCATGGGCATCTACGTCTCGAGCGCGTTGGTGTTCGTGGGCGCGTTGCTGGCGCACTTGAAGAACCCCGCGCGGCCCGACGACACCCCGCAGACCGGAAAGTTCGCGCTCTGGTTCGGTGAAGGCGTGGCGTTCGTGGCGGTGCTGAGCATCACCTATTTGGTGGTCACGCCCACGCCCGACAAGAAGACCTCGCTGGCCGGGTGCGGCTCGTTGGTCAGCGGAGAAGACCCCAACGAGGTGATGTTGCCGCTGCCTTCTGGCGACGGCGAACCCGCCATCGAAGTGCTCGATCCGCTCTGCCCGGCCTGCAAGGCGTTCGACGAGCGCCTCGGTGCGAGCAGTCTGCGCAAGCGGCTCAAATTGAAGGCGGTGTTGTTCCCGCTCGATCCCAGCTGCAACTGGATGGTCACCGAAGCGCTGCACCCCGGGGCGTGCGCGGTGAGCGAGGCGATGTTGTGCGCAGGCGGCGTGGTGAGCGGCCGCAGGGACGAGAAGGCCGCGCAGGAGGTGCTCAGGTGGTCCTTCAAGAACCAGGAGAAGCTGCGCGAGCTCGCCGGGAAAGACGAGAAGGCGCTGCGCACGAAGATCGAACAGACCTTCCCCGGCGTGAAGGGCTGCCTGGGCAGCGCGGGCGTGAAGAGCAAGCTGACCAAGAGCCTGCGCTGGGCGGTGGCCAACGCCATCCCCGTGCTGACGCCCCAGCTCTTCGTGGGCAACTCGCGCATGTGCGACGAAGACAGCGATCTCGGGCTCGAGTTCACGTTGACGCAGATGTTGTCGAAGCAGGGCAAGGCGGCGCGCGCGTTGATCAAACCGCCTCCGAAGCCGGCGCCGGTCATCTCCGCCCCCACGCCCGCGCCTGCGCCGAAGACGGTGGTGGCCAGGCCTCCGCCTTCGGAACCTGAGCCCGCGGCAGAACCCGAAACCACCGAAGCGCCGGAGACCCAGCCATGAACGAACAAGCACAGCGGTGGACGCTGCTCGGCGTGAGCCTGGCCATTCCCGTCATCCTGGTGGCCGCGTGGGCCAGCGCCGCGCAGACCCGGCTCAAGGAGACCGCCTCCGCCAGCAAGGACGTGGCGATCGCCAGCGTGACCGACGACAGCTACTGCACGCCCCAGCTCAAGGCGATCATCCGCCGCGTGGCCGGCGCCTGTGGGCTCATCGAAGGGGGTGGTGGCCGCGGTTGCCAGCCGATGGAGGCGAAGAAGGTCGCCGCGCTCTCGGGCGATGACTTCAACGCGCTGTTCAAGCCGCTCTCCAAACGCGCGCACATCATTCAGTTCGACGCGAGCAAGACCGAGCTCGACCCCGACGCAGCCGCCGCGATCGAGAAGGCGTGGAGCGATCAACGCGGCGCCAGCTTCTTCTTCGTGGTCTCGCGCGCCAGCACCGATGGCAACGCCGACATGAACGAGGTGCTCAGCCGCGATCGCGCCAAGGGTGTGCTCGGTCACCTGCAGAGCAAGTTCAAGGATGAAGACCTGAAGAACCAGGTCGGGTTGTTGTGGCTGGGTGAGCAGTACGCGCAGTTGGGTGACGAGTTCTGCACGTGGAACCGCTCGCGCACCGGCGAGTGTTCGGCGGTGGAGATCAACCGCAGCGCCTTCGTCGCGTGGATCGACTGTGCGATCTGAGCCTGTGCTGTTGGCGGCGCTGCTGTTGGTGGCCTGCGACGAGAAACCCGAAGGTCCACCACCTTCTCGCTTCGCGTCGGTGAAGAAGACCACGCAGGCAGCGAGCGCGAAGGCGTTCTGCGACTCGAGTTACCCCGCGACGGGCGAGACCTCGAAGCGCTTCGTACCGGCGGCGCTGCGCGAGTTCGGGAAAGAGCCCGCGAAGTCGAAGGGCTGGACCTGGGTCAACGTGTGGGCGACGTGGTGCAAGCCGTGTGTCGACGAGATGGGCGTGCTCAACCGGTGGCGCGAGGCGTTTGCGCGGGAGAACCTGCCGCTGAGCTTCGAGCTGCTGAGCATCGACGAGCCTGAAGCAAAGCCCGCGCTCGAGGAGTGGAGCGGGAAGAACCTGCCCGGGCCCATTCGATGGATTCGCTCCGAAGAAGACTTCGGGTCGTTCCTCGATTCACTGGGCGTTCCGAGCACCGCGTCGATCCCGATTCACGTGCTGGTGGATCCCAAAGGCATGGTGCGCTGCGTGCGTGTGGGGGCGATCCACGAGCAGAACTACGGTGCCGTGCGGGATCTGATCGCGGAGTAGGATGCGATCGTGACGCAGTAGAGACGCAAGGCACAGGCGTACAGCGGGCTGCACGGTGGTCGCGAGCGTCGGCGGAACGCAACGAACAGCGACCATGAGCGTCCTCGCCCGAAGCCGAGAGGCCGGCGCGAGTCGAGCAACGCCGCCATCCTCGAGCCGCCACGCACCCCAGTGCCGTTGCCGTTCAACTCAGACCGGCTTCGGGCCCATCTGCAGCGACAGCCACCGCATCAGATCCTGCCGGCGCACGAGCCCGAGCAGGTGCCCCCCCTCCAGCACCGGCAGCTGCTCGACCTCGCGCTTGGTCAACTCCTCGAGCGCCTTCTCCGCGCCCGCCCCCGGCGGCAAGGTCGACAGCTGCGAGACCGGAATCATCACGTCGCGAACCCGGGTCGACGACCACGACTCCCGCGGCACCTTGCGCAAGTCATCGAAGGCGATCATCCCCAGCAACACACCCTCCGCCTCCACCGGCCACACGAGCTGATCCTCCGCCATCACGTGGTCGCGCACGAACTCGTCGATGGTCAACGTGGGCGCGATGCGATCGAGCCTCGTGACCATCACGCGGCTCACCGGCACGTCCTCGAGCGCATGTTTGAGCGCCTGCTGCTGGAAGCTCGCCTTCGCCGCCCGATTGACGAACCAGCCGATGAGCAGCAGCCACACCCCGCCGCCGATGTTCCCGCGCAGCAGGTTGAGCACCCCGATCGCCATGATCGACCACGCCACCACCTGCCCCACGTTCGAAGCCCACCGCGTGGCCTTCAAGAGATCGCCCGTCGACGCCCACAACACCGAACGCAGCACCCGCCCGCCATCGAGCGGAAACCCCGGCACCATGTTGAACAACGCCAACATCACGTTGAGCGGCCCCAGCCAGAGCAGCAACGTCACCCCCGCGCCCATGCCGCTGAACGTCACCCTCGCCTCTTCCATGGTCGCGTCACGGATCGACGAGAGCTCCGGCCCGGCGAGCCAGAGGCCCGCTCCCGTCATCAAGAAGCCGAGCACCAGGCTGGTGATCGGGCCGACCACCGCGATGAGGAACTCGGCCCGGGCCGACGGCGGCTCGTTCTCCAGGTGCGCCACCCCGCCGAAGAGAAACAGGGTGACCCGCGTCACCGGCACACCCTGCGTGCGCGCCACCAGCGCGTGCGACAGCTCATGAGCGAGCAACGAAGCGAACAGCAGACTCGCTGCGAACACCGCACCGAACCACACCCCCGGCAGCCCCCACTCGGGATGCCACGACGGCAACACCCCCAGGCCCAGGTTCATCGTCACCAGCGCGAAGATGATCGCGAGGCTCCAGTCGAGGCGCACCTCGATGCCGAACAGGCGAGCGAGCAAGAAGCCGGGGCTCCGCGCAGTCATGTGTGCCGTTCTGAAGCTGCAGTGACCTGGAGGAAGCGCGGTCGCGCCATGCGCACCACCCAGATTGCCGCGGCCAGGAAGTAGGCGTTGATGAAGAGCATGTACAAGCGCGAGCCGCTCATCACGTGAGACAGCGCCGCGGCGCCCATCAGCAGAATCACCCCCACCGCGCCGTAGGATTGCGTCGGGCGATTGAGGCACATGAAGCCGATGAGCAGCTCGACGAGGCCCACCACCGGCACCAGGGCTCTGGGCAGGCCGAGCTCTTCGAAGAAAACGTACTGTGGCGAAAGGCCCAGCAATTTCGTCACACCGAGCCCCAAGAATGCGGCGCCCATGCCCATGCAGAAAAAGCGGACTCGTCGCGGTACCGAAGAATCGTGTGCCATGCGGCCCCCTTGTCTCCGGGAGCAGAGCAAGGGGCGGGCCGTCAGCCGGCGTCGGGCGTCACGCGCGGAGGCTCAGGCGCCTCGAGATCCCTTTGCGACAGGTCATCTGACTGCGTGAACTTCTTCGCGAGCTGGGGCACGGCGGCGTCATCGAGCTGCAGCAGCACCTTGAGCGCGCCTTTGGCCCTCGTCTTCAAGGTGGCGTCGTTGAGCGCGTCACCAGCGGCGTAGAGCGCCACGTGCACTTCGGGGTCGAACGGGTTGACCGCGAGCGCATCGAGGTAGGCCTTCTTGGCGGCGTCGTAGCGCCTGGCTCGCAAGTAGATGCGGCCGAGGTGCACGTTGGTCGAGGCGCTGCCCGGGTGCGTCTTGAGGCTGCCTTCGAGCACGACCGCGGCTTGATCGAACTTGCGCAGCTCGAGCAACGCGAGCGCGTACTTGTTGGAGACCGACTCGTATTTGTCGCCCACCACCTTGTACGCGCGCCCGTACGCCTCTGACGCGGCGCCCATGCGCTTGCGCTCGCGGAACAGCTCACCCAGATGAGCAGCGCGGCGCGCGTCGGTCTCTTTCACTTCATCGAAGTCACCGAAGCTGACCTCGCGGCCCTTCTTCTTCGGTTCCTTCTTCTGCGCGCCCGCCTCCAGCAGCTCCTTCTTCTCGTTGCTGGAGGGCGGCAGGAGGTCCTTCGGGTACGGCTGCTTCTTGAGCGAGGCCATCCACGACTTCTCGAACTCGGGCCACTTGCGCTTCATCACCAGCTCGACCGCGGCGCGATCGCTCACGCCCTTCGACATCGCATCGAGCATGCGCTCCAGGGCCTGCGGGCCGCCTTCCTGATCGATGAGCTTGATGGCGAAGAACACCTCGGCGAACGCGGTCGCGGCGTCTTCAGCGGTCGGCAGCAGCGCCATCGAGGGGTGCATCTTCTCGAAGGGCACCAGCTTGTTGCTCTTCACCCGGCTGCCCAACAACGCCAACGTCGGAGGCGTCATCGCCCCACCTGCGGGCCCCCGCCAACGCGACTCGAGGTACTTGGCCAGGCCTTCGTGCATCCAGATGGGCACGGTGTTGCGGCTCTTTCGACTGACGACGAGGTGCACGTACTCGTGCGCGACGGTGTCGAGCCAGTCGTAGCCCGTGACCACCGCCTTGGGGCTGGTGACCATCAGCTTGTTGAACTTGCAGATGGCGATGGTGCCGGTGGTCTTGATCGCTTCCTTGGAGAGCGTGGACACCTTGGCCAGCTCGCTGGCGGAGGAGACGATCTCCACGCGGATCTTCCCCGGGGGGGCGTAGCCGAGGTCTTTCTCCAACGCGGCGCGCACCGCTTCCAACGCGTCGAGGGCCCAGGGCACCAGCACGGCGTCTTTGCCCTTCGGGTACAGGAAGATGAAGTGTTCGCTCTCGGCGCGCTCGAAGTTGCCGGTGATGGCGCCGGTGTCTTTGGCCAGGCGCACCCAGCTGCCGGGCTTGTCGGTCAGGCCGGCCTTCCCGAGCAACTCCTGCGCGTCGGCATAGCGGCCTTCTTCGAAGGCGATGCGGCCCTGGTAGTACGCGAGCGGCTCGACGTCGGCGGGCGCGAGCTTCTCCAGCGCGGCCAGCTCGCTCCTGGCGGACTCGAGATCCCAGTCCTCCAGGTATTGATCGAGGTTCTGAATGCGCGCCTTCGCTTCGCCCTTGAGCTCGGGGAGATCCAACGGATCTTCCTGCGCGAAGGCGGGCGCAGCGAGCAGACCCAGCAGCAGTGCGACGCGAGCTCCGCTCAACTTCGCTGAGACGGCTCCGCTCACTTGACCAGCTCCTCGTAGTACTTCTTGTTCTGATCCTTGTAGCGATCGGGTGCGCCCTGCTTCATCGCGTCCATCACGTCCTTGCGGAACTCGCGGGTGCCGGCGTTGGGATCTTCATCGACGATCTCCACCTTCTCGTTCTGCTGGCCACCGCGTGAACGGCCACCGCGGCGTTTGATGGGCATCGGAATGCCGCCTTTGCCACCCTTCCCGCTCTTGCCGCCCTTGGCCGCTTCTGCCATCGCCTGCTGAATGCCGCGCAGCCCCTGCATGGCGCCCTGCTGCTCGCCGAAGCCACGGCTGGGGTCTTTGCCTGCGAGCTTCTCGCCGGCGCCCTGCATGCGCTGACCGACCTGATCCATCTGCTGCTGCGCGTCTTCGTCGAAGAGCGGCGCGCGTTCACCGATGGCGTCCATCTGCTGCTGCAGCTGCTGCGCCTGCTGCTGGAGCTGCTTCTGCCCCCGCGCCAGCTCGTTCATCTGCTGCCGGTCTTGCTCGCTCATCTGCTGACCTGCCTGGGGAAAGAGGTCGCGCAGCTTCTGGGCCACTTCAGAGGCCTTCTTCGCGTCGCGCTGCACCTTGTCGGCGGCCTGCTTCGACTCGCGGCGCACCTCGGGCGGGTTGTTGAAGAGCTCGTCACGCTGGCGCAGCTCGGCCGCGGCCTCAGCCATCTGCGTCGCCTTGTCTTCCATGCGGTCGGCGGCCTCGGAGGCGAGGTCGAAGTCGTTGGCCTCCAGCGACTGCTGCACGTTGTCGCGCGCCTGCATGGCCTCCTGCTGCACGTCTTCGAAGCGGAAGCCGAACCGGTCGCCTTCGAGCTGCTTCCAGCTCTTGTCGAGCTCTTCCAGCTTCTCCTTGAGCTCGCGCTTGAGCGCTTCACCCTGGCGCGCGATGCGCTCCTTCTGCTGCTCGCGGTACTTGTCGCGCAGGGCCCGCGTCTTGTCGGCGAGCTGCTCCTGCTTCTTGGCGGTGTCTTCCAGGTTCTGTTGGAACTCGTCGTACTGGCGGGCGAGCTCGGGGTCGCTCTGATCATCAGCGCGGTCACCGGCCTCATCGAGCTGCTCGAGCATCGCGTCGAGCTCCATCGCGAGCTCCTGCATCTTCTTGAGGGCCTCTTCCGCCTTGCCCTCCTTGACCAGCTTCTCCACCTCGTCGAGCGACGACTGCAGCCCGTCTTCTTCGAGCATCTGCTGGAGCGCCTCGGCGTTCATGAAGTCGTCGCGGATGCCCTTGCTCAGCTCAGCCATGCGCTGCTGCAGCTCGAGCATGCGCTGCTTCAGGTTCTGCATCTGCTCGACCAGCGCTTCCTGGAGCTTCGGATCCTTGGTGCGGCCGAACTCCTCCAGCAGGCGCGAGAGCTCTTTGCGGTCTTCGCGCAGCTGGTTGGCGAGGTCGCGAATCGCGTCGAGCTTGGCGCGGTCGAGCAGCGCCTCGAGGTACAGCACGTTCTTCTCGGAGTGCTGAATGTCGGTGGCGATCGACGTGGCCACCCGGCGCGCGATGTCCTGGGTGAAGGTGCCGTTGCGCGTGTCGACGAACTGATTCTTGCCTGGCACGCCGCCTTCTCGGCCCGCGATGCGCAGCAACACGCGGCGCTGGGAGACCACCTGTGACACGTCGGAGTTGAGCTCGGCGCTGATGTTGAGCAGCGTGGAGAGCAGCTCTTCTGAAGGGTCGCGCTCGTCTCTGATTTCTTGCGCGAGCACGGCGATGTCGCTGGCCAACTGCACCCCGCGCTCATCGATGGGTTTGCCAGCCACCGCGGCGTCGACCGGCGTGGGGCTCGCGCGATCCGGCGCTTCCATGCGGTCGGCGAGGTGATCGACCAGCCGGCCCCACAGCTCTTCGGCCTTGGCCAGGGCCTGACGGCGGTGCTCCGCCGAGCTGTACAACTTGAGACGCATCGCCGGAGAGGCGCCCTTCTTGGGCCCCTTCACCGCGTCGTTGTCGGTGGCCTCGAGGAAGTAGGTGACCTCTTGACCGGGCCGCAGCTGCAGCGGCGCGAGATCCCACTGAAAGTTCCCGCGCGTGGTGCGCCCGTCGTCGGGTTTCAACGAGATGCGCTTCGTCTCGCCTCCCGCCGGCGTGTAGACCAGCTCGAGCGCGGACAGACCGTAGTCGTCCGAAGCGTCGAACTTGAGCGTGACGGTCTGCTTGGAAGGGTCGAGCTCCACGCCGTCGAGCGGTGAGGTGATGCGGGCCTGCGGCGCCTGATCGACTTCCACGGTGATCGATTGATCAGGCCCCTCGGCGACCACGTCATCGCCTTCGAGGAACACCACGTGCCAGGTGCCGCTCTCGTTGAGCACGAAGCTGCCGGTGAGCTCACGGCGCTCCAGTCGCAAAGGCACCCGCTGATTGCCGGGGGTGAGCACCAGGGCGGCGCCTTCGATGTCGCGATCGGCGCGGGTCTTCACCGTGACTTCGGTGCCCGCGGGCGCGCTGATGTCACCGGTGCTGGAGGGGATGGTGCGCACGTCGAGGCCGGTGTGCACGGGGTAGCGGTAGGTCAGCTCGACGTCGCCGGTGATGGGCTGACGGCGCAACGGCTCAGCCGCTTCGGCAGGCATCAACGCCATCGCGAGGCCGGCGCGCAACGTGGCACCCTTGACGAAGAGGAGCGCGAGCAACACGAAGACGGTGGCCACCAGCGTCATGGCCGCGCGCTGCGTGGGCTTTTGATCGATGAGCTTGTCGACGGACAACCGCGACGCTTTGGCATCGACGTCGCGCAAGAAGGCGCGCGCGAGATCAGGTGAGAAGTCTTCGCGGGTGCCCAGGGCCTTCGAGAGCTCGACGGCGGCGAGCAGGTCGAGGTTGAGCTCGGGGAGCTGGGCGGCGAGCATGCGCGCCGTACGCTCGTTGTCACCGACCCGGCGGCGCGGCAGCACGATGCCGAAGAGCACCAGCACCGTCACCGCGGCGACGGCCCCGCCGATGATCAGCGCGAGACCCGCGCGGGGGGCCGACGAACCAACCCAGGCGCCAGCGACCAGCAGCACCAGGAAGGTGACCACCGCCAGCAGCACCCCTTGCGTCTGCAGGGCCCGGGCTTGCGCGCCACGCACCTCAGCCAGCAGGCGCAGCGCGCGGCCTTCAGAAGAAGAGGTCGGCGTCGGAGGACGCGGCGGTTCCGGAGGAGGAAGTGGCGATGACGGCTCGTACACGGGGCGCTCGACTGTAACAGTCCGCCGTTGAACCCGCCGAAAGACGAACGTGTTCCCTCCAGTCAGTCGAGGAGGAGGTCCCCTCTCCCTTTGGGCCCTTTGGGAGAGGGGAAGGTGAGAGCCTCGTCAATCAGTCTGGGAGCACGAGCACGATGCGAACCGCTTTCCCCATCGCGGTGTGGCCCAGCGAGAGCACCTGCTGGAGCGTCAGACCCTCCGTCTTCACGTAGACCTTCCGAGCGTCTGCCGCCAAGCCGAAGCTCGACGTCTCGAGGGGCCAGACCTCGTCGTCGACGATCAGCCCCTTCTCGGTGACCGATGAGAACGTGCACCCTTCGCAGCCCGACTCGGTCTGAAGGTCGAAGATCAAACCGCGCCGCTCGGTGAACACCGGGTGCCACGCAGCCGGCACGAAACCCGGAGGTTCCTTTCGCGTTTGGCCCACCAGCGCCACGGTCCGGGTCGACGCCTTCTTCAGTTTTCCCAGGAGCGTCATCACGGCCGCACCGTCGACACCGGGCTCGAGCCCGACCCCGATGGTGGTGAGGTCGATCCGCTCTTTGAGCGCTCCCATGTCCGTGACCACCACGCCGTCATCACTTCGAAGCTCGGTGCCCAACGTGAGCACCTGGAAGTCACGCTCGTCGACGGGCGTGGCGTCGAGGGGCAGCAGCTCCCGCTGGCTGCCCGCCGCGGTCGCCAACGCCAAAGGCTCAGCCGAGGGTCGCGCCATCGCCCGGAAACCGCCCAGCCCGCCCAGCGGCACGAGGATGCCGAACAACACCACCGCCGCCGCACGGCGTTCAGAGCGCAGGGCGAGCAAACCTGCGACCATGACGATCAACGCCGCCAGCAACGCGCCCAGGCCGAGCTGCCGGCTCGACGCCATCCGCGCGAAACCATCGACCACCAGGACGAGCCGATCCATCGGCGCGGCGTGGGACATCGCCATGTACAGGTCGCGCTCGGCGCCCGCATTCATCGTGGTGAAGACTTGCCACGCCCCCAGGAACAGCAGCCCGATCCCGGTGAACAAGGTGGCGCGCTTCATCGAGGCCTGACGAGAGGCCAGCGAAGCCACCAGCAACGAGAGTCCCTGCGACAGCAACAGGCCAGCAGCGAGCGCCGCGGCGAGAATGACGAGCGAAGCCACCTCTCCCAGCACGCCTCGCATGATGATCGGCCGATCGAGCGGCGAGGCGTGTTGAATGGCCTCGAACGAGTCGGCCACGGCTGTGCGGTAAGCGCCTCCAGCCACGCCCATCAGCAAGGCGGTTCCAGCGAGCGCGGCCCCCATCACACCGGGTACGCCACGCGGCGCGAGGAAGGCACCGACGGCCGACACCACCGTCGCCAGCATCGCCAGACCCACGATGGCGAACATGCCGGCGCCGCCTTCGTTCCAGGCCGACGAGGGTTCTCGCGTCATCACCAGGAAGACGGTGAACCCGGCTGGAACCCCCCCCAGCGCGAGGAGAGCAGCGAGAATCGACATACCAACCGACGGCGTCTCGACAGGGGAGTCAGGCACGCGCGCAGCGTAGATTTCGGGGTGCTTCGGCGCACACAATTCGTCCGCAGGTCCCAAATGCCATCGGCGGTGATCACCGGTGTCTGCGCCGCGACCGGTCGGTTGCGGGTGTGTGGTGTTTCACCAACTCCATTACTCACGCGTTTCGGATCAACCGATCCGGTTCAGTCAACCCGAGGGGGAATGTGATGCACGTGACCAAGAACGACGTGGAAGTGAAGATGCAGATTCCCGGCGCGGTCGTGCGCCAGCGCACCGAGTTCGGCAGCGTGAACGGCTTCGACAAGATCAGCGGCGAGTACTTCTCGCTCGCGAAGGGCGTCGACACCAAGCCGCTCTTCGTGGGGCTCGAGGGCAACGTCTGCCAGTGCCCGCACTGGGGCTATGTGTTGAGCGGGCAGGTCACCACCACCGACGCGAAGGGCACGAAGGAGACGGTGAAGCAGCACGATCTCTTCTACTGGCCGCCGGGGCACAACGTGATGGTCGACGCCGATGCAGAGTTGATCATGTTCAGCCCGCAGCGCGAACACACCATGGTGATCGACCACATGAAGAAGCAGACCGGAGGCTGAACCAGGACCTGTTCTTGAAGCACCGGCTTCGGGAGGCCCGCGTACTCCGGGTCGCGCACGCCCAGGTTGGCGACCTCTCCGCTCGGCAGAATGTCCCAGACCGGGAGGACCCCACGGCGACGAGGCGCGCAAGATGAAGCCAGCCTCAACAACTCGTGAGTATCGTCAACGCCATGAGTGCCTTTCCCACCACGCGGTGGACGCTGATCCTCGCGGCCAGCGAATCACCCGAGGCGAAAGCGCAGGCCTGGCGCCACCTGCTCTCGACCTATTGGACCTCGCTCTACGCTCTGTTCCGCGCGCGAGGCCTCGACGGCGCGGCGGCTGCGGATGCCGTGCAAGGCCTCTGTCTCGAGCTGCTCGAACGCAAGGTGATCGATCACCTGAACCCGGAGCGCGGTCGCCTGCGCGGCTTCCTCAAGGTCGCCGCCGAGAACTTCCTCATTCGCCAGCACGAGAAGTCGACGGCGGCCAAGCGAGGCGGCGCAACGAAGGCCATCGAGCTCGACCTCGTGCTCGGTGAACGGCTGGCTGATCCAGCTCTCACGCCCGACCTCGCCTTCGAGCGCGCCTGGGCGGTCTCCGTCTTCGAGCGGGCCATGAAAGCGCTCGAGCACGACTGGCAGTCGCGCACGGGAGACTTCGAGCTCATCCGCCGGTTCTTCTCACCGTCCGAAGAGCCACCCGCATATCGCGATGCGGCGGAGCAGTACGGTGTCTCCATTCCACAGCTCAAGTCCCTGCTGCACCGTGCGCGGCTCCGGTTCCGCGAGCTGGTCGAAGCAGAGGTGCTGCAGACGGTCGGTGAAGGCGCCGAGCTGGAGAACGAAGTGAACTCGCTGTTGGATTCGCTCAGCCGATGAAGTGTGTGCGCTGCGGCAGTCAGTTGAAAGCAGCAGGTCCGTGCCCGAAGTGCCTGCTCACCGAACAGAGCCCCACCTTCGCCGGCCTGGAGCTGCTCGAGCCCCTCGGTGAAGGCGGCATGGGAACCGTCTACCGCGCGCGCCACGTGAAGCTCGACCGGCTGGTGGCGGTGAAGTTTCTCTCGCCTGCGCTCAAGGCCGTGCCTGAGTTGAAAGAACGTTTCACGCTCGAGGCCCGCGCGCTCGCGAAGGTGAAGCACCCCAACGTGGTGCAGGTGTTCGACGCCGGCGAAGAAGACGGCGAAGCCTGGCTGGTCATGGAGCTCGTCGAAGGCGGCACGCTGGCCTCTCGTATTCCGCTCGCGCCCCGCGAGGCAGTGAGGGTGATGAGCTCGGTGTGCGGCGCCTTGCAGGCCGTGCACGACGCGGGGCTCGTTCATCGCGACGTGAAGCCGGAGAACGTGCTGCTGACGGCCAACGGAGAGGTGAAGCTCTCCGACTTCGGCATCGCGCGGGAGACCAGCGGCAAGGGTCTGACGCGGCCCGGTGCGGCGATGGGCACGCCGGGCTTCGTGGCGCCGGAAGTGCTCGCGGGTGAAGCGGCCACCGTGCGCGCTGACGTCTACGCCCTCGGTGCGATGTTGCGTCAGCTCGTCACGGGCCAGACGCCGCTGGGTGAAGGCGCTCCGCTGCCCGGTGGCATCGACGCCATCGTGCGCCGCGCGATGACCGCAAGTCCGGAAGGCCGCTTCGAGTCGGCGCGGGAGTTTCAGCTCGCGCTCAGTCAGGTCACGCTCGAAGAAGCCGGTGCGTTGCCTGCTGATGAGCAGCTGTGGAGCCGCGCAGTCGCCGTCGCGATGACCGTTTCTTTCGCGGCCGTCGCGTGGGCGGGCGTGGTGAGCCTGACGCCTCGTCTGCACGCGGTCGGTGATGTTCCTCCACTCGTCGCGTTGGGCACGCGCACGCTGCAAGACGGGCGCATGTACACGCAGGCTCGCTTCGAGACCGGGTGGATTCTCGCGGCCGCCGCGCTCTTCGGGGTCTCGCTCGCAGCGGTCGGCGCGTTGCGGCAACACTGGCGAAAGACCGGGCTCACCACCGCGCGGCCTTCAGGTCCGTTGCCGTATGCGCGGGCCACGTTTCTGGCGGGCGGGTTTGCGCTCGCGGCCTACCTGGCGCGGGTGGCCGTGCTGGGGCCGGGTGCGCCGCTGACGGCGTACATTCCACTGGGCGGTGGGGCGGTGCTGATGACGGTGGCGTACTTCGCGTCGTTGGCTCGGCTCGAGGCGTGGCGACTGGGGCGTCAGTTGTTGCGCGAGCCCGCCTGGGTGCTCGGGGTGATTGCCGGCGCGGTGCCGCCGGTGGTCGACGGGCTGCGCCAGATGATCGAGCGCGCTCAGTAATTCCCACGCAACCAATCAAAGGCCCTCCGGTACTCCCGGCATGGACCCCATCGAAGCGCCCTCGCAGAGTTACCTCATCGCGCAACACGTCACCTACCTCGTGCTCTCTCTGGGCACGACCGCCTGGGTCGGCCGCACGCTCTACCGAAACGGAGCCGCCTTCCTCGCCGACACCTTCATCGGCAAGGAGAAGCTCGCTGAATCGGTGAACCAGTTGCTGCTGGTCGGCTTCTACCTGGTGAACGGCGGCTGGGTGGTGCGCGCGCTCAAGGGCAACCTGCTCCCGTTGAATGCGTCGGCGGTGATCGAGAACGTGGCCACCAACTACGGCACGGTGCTGCTCACTCTCGGCGTGATGCACTTCGGCAATCTCTACGTGCTCAACCGCATGCGCCGCCGCGCCATCTCGGATCGCAACGCAGCGCCGGTCGCGCCCGAGCAGTACTTCCGCCCGGTGGGCGCGTGAAGCTCGAGGCGATGTGGGTGCTCTACGACGAGACCTGCGGCTTCTGCTGCAAGTGCGCGGACTGGCTTCGCACACAACACAAGCTGGTGCCGCTGACCTGTCTTCCGCGGGGTGGTGAGACGTCGCGGCGCGTGTTCGCCGGGCTGCCGTGGGGGCACGACGAGCTGGTGGTCGTCGATTCCACGGGCGGCGTGTACCGGGGAACGGAGGCCTTCGTGATGGCGCTCTGGGCCCTCGATGACTACCGCGTGTGGGCCGAGCGCGCGTCACACGAGCCGCTCAAGAGCCGGGCGCGATCGTTGTTCCACGGGCTCTCTTCGCGCAGGCACGAGCTCTCCCGCGCGATGAGGTTCGAGCCCGAAGCGCAGCTGATCAAGGTGATCGATCGCGTGGCGAAAGAACCTGAAGCCAGGGCTGCAAAGAGGGGGCGTGTGAACTCCCACGACCCGCGTCTGAGCGCCCCGCCCCATGACGACCGTCGACCCAGGTCAGTCGACCTTGTCTTTGATCTCTTCCACCTTGTCCTTCACCGCGTCTTTCGCCTCGGTGCCGCGGTTGATCACCTTTTGCTTGGCGCATTCAGCCTTGGTGCCTGTGCAGAGCGCCTCGCCCGCTCGGTGAACGGTCTTCTTCACAGCTCGTGTGCCGTCGTTGACGGTGTCTTTGACCTTCTCGCCCGCTGTCTGCGCGAACCCCGGCACGGCAGCGAGCGTGCAGAGACTGATCAACGGGAACCAACGGCGTGGGTGGGTGCTCATGAGACAGCGCTCGAGCACCCCTCGTGCCACCGCGCCTGCCTGAGTGTTTTGAGGCCATTGCACCAGGCGGCCCAGAGCTGGCGCCTCGATTTGATGGAGTCGGCGTGCGACTTCGGTCTCGATGATTGAAACTTTTGAAGCCCGCCTGGGTTGGAGCGGCATGCGCCGATGCAGCAGGTGACCCAGACCTTGGGGACGGCGCCGTCATCCCCGCCAACGTGCTCGAGCTCATCCGGCAGGGAAAGCACCGCCACGTTCCGTTCATCATCGGCACCAACGCAGACGAGACCTCCCGCATGGTGCCCCGGGTCATGACCGCCATGGCGTTCGAGGAGGCCGTGCGGTTTCAGTACGGCACCGTGGCCGGCAACAGAGCCCTGACGACCGACGCGACGTGGACGTGCCCTGCCCGGACCATCGCGCGGGCGGTCGCGGCAAATCAGAGCGAGCCCGTTTTTCGATACTTCTTCACCTGGAAGCCCGCGGGCCCCGCAGGCGCGCTCGTCGGCGCGACCCACGGCCTCGACGTGCCCTTCGTCTTCCGGAGCTTCGATGCGCTCCTCGCAGCCACCGGTGCTCCGAATGGAAGCGGCGCCGTCGCCTGGCCTGTCGGCGGTGATGCAGCGCTCGAGCTGAACAACGTGGTGATGGCCGTGCCTTCAGTGCGTGCCGCCGACTGTGATTTTCTCGATACGCTCGTGCCTTGAACGGCGCAGCACCCCGACCCCCTTTCGTGAAGCTCGCCCTGCTGGTGGGGGCGGTCGGGCTCGCGCTCGGGCTCTTCGTCTCGGGCGCCTTCGACGACTTCTCCCTCGAGCGCACGGCCCAGCTGGTGCGCTCCTATGGCCCCTGGGGCATCGCGGTGTACCTGCTCGCCTTCACCTTCCTGCAGCCGCTGGGCATGTCGGGCACCGTGTTCGCGGTGGTCGCGGGGCTGGTGTGGCCACCGTGGCTGGCGCTGCTGTTGGCGATGACGGGCGCCTGCGGCTCGGCGACCATCAACGTGGCCTTCGCGCGCTACGTCGCCTTCGACTGGGTGCAGGCCCGCATTCCCCCGAAGCTGCGCCGCTACGAACGCTGGGTGACGGACCGCGGACTTCTCGGCGTCATCCTGTACCGCGCCGCCACCGGCACCATGCCCCCCGCGCAGCTGCTCATCGGCGTGCTCAACGTGCCGCTGCCGAGGCTGATCATCGGCACGGTGATCGGCTTCATTCCGCAGATCGCCCTGAACGTCTTCCTCGGAGGAGGGCTGACCCGTTGGCTCGCAGGTCTGCTGGGCATCAGCTGACTTGTCGCAATGTCGTCAGAAGCCCCCCCCCCCTGCAACGTGCCACCCCCGCTCTACCGCGTAAGGTGGCCAACCTCACTGCGAGGGGGAAGGGTCATGTAGGCCCTGTTGCGCAAGCCCCCGGCCGGGCCCCCATACCCATGCTCAGGGAGGGGGCGTCAGGGTGTCGGGAGGCCTGCTGACGACCGGGTGATATTTGCAGGGCGCCGGAAATGATCCAGTCGGCTCGCAGCGGGGTACAGTGCGCCTCGCAGTTCGGTTGCCCCCCGAGAAAGCGATGACGCGTCGGCTTCAGCACAAACGCATTGAGAAACGCCTGCCTCCCGATTGGGAAGCCGCGAAGCGTGAGTGGGCACCGTTGAAAGCCTTCTTCGCCGAGTGTGGGCTCGACGCCAACGAGGCGTACGCCATGGCGATGACCGCCTCCGAGTTGCTGGAGAACGCGATCAAATACGGCACCTGGACCAAAGACGACGAGTTCATCAGCCTGGCCATCGAGGTCTCTTCGCGCGCCGTGGTGGTCGAGGTGGAGAACCCCGTGGTCGACGATCCCGCGGCCGTGCGCCAGCTCGACGATCGCATCCAGTGGATGCGTGGTTTCCAGAGCCCCTTTCAGGCCTACGTCGAGCGGCTCAAGCAGGTCTCTTCACAGAGCTACCAGGAAGGTGAGAGCGGGCTGGGTCTGTGCCGCATCGCCTACGAAGCGCGCTGCCTGCTCGACTTCTATGTCACCGGCAGTGGCCGCCTCGCCATGTCGGCCGTGTACCAGGTCGGAGTCAGCCTCTCGTGAGTACGACCGAAGTCCACGCAGAACTCTTCGATGAGGCCGGGCTCGCGTGGCCAGGTCAGGTCTGCGCCGCTTCGGCGCTCTCGTTGCGCGTGCGCTTTGCTCAGAAGCCGCCGGCGGGCTCGGTCTTTTCCCGGGTGGTGCTCCACCACCCCTCCCGGCCGCTCACCCTCACCAGGTGCAGGCTGGTGGGCGATGGCGATCAACTCGTCTTCCTCGACGACGTCTACGACTGCCACACGCTGATGGAGCAGGGCCGCCTCAAGAACCTGCTGGGGTTCTTCAACGAGCTGCCCCTGGTGCTCGCGCAGCGCAACGACATCACCGAGGGCTTTCGCGGCTTCGTGGCCGACCTGATCTACGATCTCACCGTCTACAAGAAGTTCTTCGACGAGCAGGATCGCGCCTTCTCGAAAGAAGCCCCGCACGTGGGGGCCGCCGCGCAAGAGGTGCTGCTGCGCCGCGCGGGCCCCGAGTTCTTCCGCTTCCTCGACGGCAACCTCGACAAGCTCAGCGAGCTGGTGCGCGAGTTCACCTCGGAGCAGCACGAACGCCACGGCTACTACTTCCGCCAGCAGCTGTGGCCCTTCATCCTCGGCTCGGCCTTCATGGAGCGCACCAACCTCAAGCCGCGAGGCTACGCAGGCGACGCGACCATGATGCAGATGATCTACGACGACCGGTACGAAGGCGCGTGGGCGTTCAACAAGCTCATGCACCGCCACCCGGTGCAGCACCCCGCCGCCGAGGCCGTGCGCAACCGCCGCGTGCTCATTCCCCGGCTGCTGCGGCAACACCTCGACCAGAGCCAGGCCAACCCATTTCGGGTGCTCTCGGTGGCTTGCGGCCCTGCGCGCGAGCTGGAGGACATCTTCCAGGGCGGCGTCGACCCGCAACGGCTCGAGGTCACGCTGCTCGACCAGGATGACGAAGCCCTGGCTGCGGCGCGGAGCACCATCGAGCGCGTGGGCGCTCCGAAGAAGCTCACCCTGGTCAACGACTCGGTGCGCACCCTGCTCAAGGAGCGTGCGGTGGCCGACCGCTGGGGGCGCTTCGACTTCATCTACAGCATGGGCATGTTCGACTACCTCACCCCGCCCGTGGCCAAAGCCGTGCTGGCGCGCTTGTACGAGCTGCTGGCCCCCGGTGGTGCGTTGGTGGTGGGCAACTACCACGTGAAGAACCCCAGCCGTTTCTACATGGCGTACTGGCTCGACTGGATTTTGTATTACCGCACCGAAGACGAGCTGGGCGCACTCGCCTCGGGCCTGCCTGACGCGACCGTGAAGGTGGGCTTCGACGACACCGGCTGCCAGATGTTCCTCACCGTGGAGCGCGGGCCATGACGGCCAGACCTCCCAAAGAGGCGCTCACCGGCGCCCGCTTCAAGGCCTACCGCGACGAGCTCGTCCATGACTGGATGAAGATCATCGCGGTGCTGGGCGTGTTCCTGGTGCCGCTGTTCCTGCTGCTCGACTACGTCACGATGCCCCGCGAGCTGCTGGGCCGCTTCGCCGTCTACCGCGGCGTGGCCACGCTCACCTCGTTCGTGCAGCTGCTGCTGTTGCGCGCGAGCAAGCCCTCGAAGATGGCCTACGTTCACGGCTACGCGTTCAACGCGATCGTCTGCGGGATGATCGTGCAGATGACCGTCGACCTCGGAGGTTTCAACTCCGGCTACTACGTGGGCTTGATGCTGGTCATCTTCCCGGTGAACGTGCTCCTGCCCTGGCGCTCGATTCACTCGGCGATCAACGGCCTGCTCACCGTGGTCATGTACCTGGCCGCGAACCTGCTCTTCGGCGCCGAGTTCCCCGTCAGCGCGCTGGTGAACAACCTCTACTTCCTCCTCTCGTCGGTCTTGCTGATCGTCGCGATGAGCGAGACGCGCTACCGCCTCATTCAGCGCGAGTTCGGCCTGCGCGCCGAGCTGGAAGACACCAACGTGGTGCTGGAGACCTCCCGCGCCGACCTCAAGACGGCGCGCGATCGCCTCTGGAGCGAGATGGAGGTCGCCCAGCGCATCCAGACCTCGCTGCTGCCCAAGAACCGGCGCCTGGGGCCCTGGGAGCTGGAGGCCTCCATGTCGCCCGCGGAAGAAGTCGGAGGCGACTACTACGACTTCTTCGAGACGCCGCACGGCGAGCGCTGGTTGGCCATCGGTGACGTGTCAGGCCACGGCGTCGAGTCGGGCCTGGTGATGATGATGACGCAGACGGCGATCGCCACCCTGGTCAACGCCAACCCGGCGCGCACGCCCTCCGACGTGTTCGTGCACACCAACCGGGTGATCCGCGACAACGTGTCGCGCCTGGGTGGGCACCGCTACATGACGTTGAACATCATTCGCCTGGAAGACGACCGGCTGGTGATCGCCGGCAAACACCAGGACTTCTTCGTCTGGCGCGCGAAGAGCAACACGGTGGAGATCATCACCAACGAAGGCCCGTGGATCGGCGTGGTCGACGACGTGCGCAAGTCGGTGGAGGATCAGACGCTCCGGCTCGAAGTGGGTGACTGGTTGCTCCTGCACACCGACGGGCTCACCGAAGCGGCCAACGCCAGCGGGGTGATGTTCGGGGAAGCCGGCTTGCGCCGGGTGCTCACGGAGGTCGCCGGCAAGGTGCCGCTGCGCGAGGCCGTGGGCCTGGTGCGGGCGCGCGTCGAAGCGTTCCAGCAGAAGCAGGACGACGATCTCACCATCGTCATGCTTCGCCGGGTCGCCTGACCATCGTTCGACGTGGCCTACTGAGCCACGAACTGCACCTGCACCTGATCAGGCCCGTGATCGAACGGCCGCAAGGCGCGCCGCAGGGCATCGAAGCTCAAGGTCTGCCAGCGCAGGTTGGCGTCGTACCGCACCGTCATGCGAATGCGGCGATCCTGCGCCGAGTTGATCAGCTGAATCAGCACGGCGATGGTCGACGAGTTGAAGTGCTCCAACCGCTCGAACCGCATCTCCAGGGCGGCGTTGCGCTCCCGGGCGACGCCGAAGAGCTGATCGAACCAGGGGTGCAACAGGGAGCCGGGGCTCCGGCTGGCTGATCGACCCAACCAATTGAGGACGAGGATCCCCGGCTCTCGTTCGTCGACTTCGATCAGCAACTCATCGGCTTGCAGATTCACCATGACTGACCGAACCAGACCACCAAGGACCCCGCTGCGCCAACTTTCACAGTCGTGCCCGAAGAGGCGGGGTACACTTGAGCCCACACCGGATTACGGAGCGTTCATGCACGGCACCATCTTCGGAGACCTGAGCATCGAGGTGGGAGGCACCGCCGAGGGGCTCGAGCTCATCTGGCGCGGTTCGAGTAACTCACGCAACCCGGGCGAGGCCCTGCGCGCCTACTTCAAGGTCGCGCTCGCAGAAGCGTCGACCCGGCGCGCGAAGCTCGACCTGCACTTCGAACACCTCATCCAGTTCAACTCCTCGACCGTCTCGGTGCTGCTCCACCTGGTCGATGAGGCCGTCACTGCGGGGGTCTCGATGACCTACTTCTACGACGGCGGCTTGCGGTGGCAGGCGCACAACTTCGAGTCGATCGCCCTGCTCAAACGCGACGCCAATGGCTTCTCGGTGAAGAAGGTCGGCACCTCGGTACCCGCCGAAAAGGTCGGCCCGGCCTAAATCTCCCTTTCCCGAAGGGGCCAGGGCGCCGACGACGTGAAGGGCGTGCACGGAGAAACCAGCGGGCGGGTGAGCGCCCGTCACTGAGCCAGGGCGGCCGCCAACACGCGCCCGAGCGGGGCCACCATCCTGGCCACCTTCTCCTCGCTGATGGGCGAGACGCCGAATGGGACGAAGGGATCCGCCACCAGCCCGCGGTTCAGCTCCACGCAGAGCACCTGCTGCGGGTACGCGCGCGCGTACTCGTAACCCATGGCCACGGTGTGCAGGTGGTAGGTGCCGTTCTCTTTCGCCGCGATGCCCTCGGCGGCGTACGCAGCGAGCGTCGCGTCGACCAGCTTCGGCGCCGCGCGAAAGCTCCCATCTGGCAGCGCGCTGATCACATCGACCGGCGGGCGCTCCGGCCACTTCTCGTAGACCTCGGGCACGTACGCCGCGTGCAGCGCCGTGACGATGTTCCCATCGGTCTTCTCGATCGACACCGAACGCGGTGAGTACGAGTGCAGCTGCAGCGCGAGGCCATCGGCGCCGCGGCAGACCTCCTGGTACGCGGCGCTGACCACCTGGTGGTAGGCCGCATGTTGCGCCGTGAGCCACTGCGCGTCTTCAGGCGCGTCGATGTAGCCCGGCAGGCCCGGGGTCAGCCCATCGACGACCTTGCCGTCACCGTTCGGCTGAATGACCCGGTTGGTGTCGATGAACGTGCGGGGAATCAGGCAACGCGCGACCACCACGTTGATGCCCTGGGCCGACAACGTCTTGCCCAACCACGCGGCGCCTTCGGGCGCACCGATGTCGGTGTTCACGAAGAAGAAGTGCTCGAGCTGCTCAGGCAACGTGCTCTTCAGCTTCGAGACCACCGCGTCGTAGTCGCTCTTGCGCGTGGCGCCGTGAGGCACCTCGATGAGCAGCCACTTGTTGCTGCCGGCAGCAGCCGACACGGTGACCTCGACCACACCCTCGATGGAGTGAGGCAGCTTCATGCGTACTCGATGCGAATGGTCTCCACGATGGTCTTCACCGCGGCCTTCACCACCTCGGTGTCGGGGTGGCGCACGATGACGTAGCCCTCGCCTTCGTAGTGATCCGACTTGGGCTGGCCGATCTTCGGCAGCCGCGTCTTCACCGCGAGGTTGCCCACCTTCATGTTCGCTTCCTTCACGCCGAGCACGCGCTGCACGCGGCCGTGACCGATGCCGCGCAGATACGCACAGCCCACCGCGTACTTCCGCTCATACGGGCCATCGAACGCGTTGTCCGTCACGGCGCGCGCCCACGCCTTGTACATGTCGGCGTCGTGACCGAAGCCCATCATCTCCACGAAGTTGGCGCCGGGCGGGCGGGCGGCAATTTCGCCGATGGCCAGCGTGCCGTCTTCGCGGCGAAACCACTCCATGTGGGTGAAGCCGGTGGCGAGGCCCAGCACCTTGATGCACTTGCGGCCGAGCAGGCGCGCGTCATCGAGATCGATCAGTGAACGCGGCTGCACCACCGACCACTGGATCCACGGGTTCTCGGTCACCTCGAGCGGGCCGGGGTAGTAGCGGCTGATGTTTTCGAAGAGCACCTTGCCCTTCACGGTGATGGTGTCGAAGCAGTACTCACGGCCCTTGAGGAACTCCTCGGCGAGCGTGGGGTTGTCGGGGCGGGGCTGCACGGCCTCGATGGCGCTCTTGAGCTCGTCGAGGTTCTTGATCCGCCAGGTGGCCTTGCAGCCGGCGCCCGCGGGCGGCTTGAGCACGATGGGGAAGTGCACCTGCTTCACGAACGCCACCGCGTCGGCGAGCGAGGTGATCAACATGTGACGCGCGCAGGGCAGACCGGCGGCGCGCAGGGCGTCCTTCATGCGCGACTTGTCGCGGAAGAGATCGGCGGTCTTGGGATCGGTGCCGGGAATGCCGAAGTACTTCCGCGCCTCGGCCAGGGGCACCTGGAGCGGCTCGAGCACGCCGACGATCTGGTGGATGCCGCCGTAGCGCTTGCGCACCTTCTCGCACGCCACCACCAGCTGTTTGGCATCGAAGGCGTCGTCGACCTTCACGAAGTTCGCGAACGGCTTGGCCGCGGCCCCGGTGGGGGCTTTCTGGACCAGGCCGATCAACCGGACACCCTTCAGCTCGGCAAACGACCGGGCGAAACGAAGGCTGGCCTCTGCGGGATAGGGGACGACGAACACGACGGTGCGCATGGGCGGCATTGTCCGTCTGGGCGGCACGTGAGTCACGCCTTGTCTCCATGTGCTCCCTCTCCACCGCGGGGGAGAGGGCTCACCAATTCTGGAGCCGGCCCCCCTCCCAGCGCAGGTATGCTCCCCCCATGAACGTCGTCTTCCTCGCGCCCTCGTATCCGCCGGAGATGCAGCAGTACACGCGTGGCCTCGCTGAAGTCGGAGCCAACGTCTTTGGCGTCGGCGACTCCGCCCGCCAGGCGCTGCCGAAGAGCCTCAAGCCCTACCTCGCCGACTACCTCCAGGTGCCGCGCATCATGGACGAGGACGACGTCATCAAGCGCGTCTCGGCCTGGCTGCGCGGCCGCCGCATCGATCGCATCCTCTCGAACTGGGAGCCGCTGGTGATCCTCGCCGCGCGCCTGCGTGAGCGGTTCGGTCTGCCGGGCATGTCGGTCGATACGGTGACCGGCTTCCGCGACAAGATGTTGATGAAGGATCGCGTGAAGGCCGCGGGCCTGCGGGTGCCGTACGCGTTCAAGGTGAAGAGTGAACGGGAGATCCGCGAGGCGGCCGAGAAGATCGGCTACCCGTTGATCTTGAAGCCCATCTCCGGGGCCGGCAGCGCCGACACGTACAAGGTGTCGTCGAAGGCCGAGCTCGAATCGGCCATCGCAGCGATGCGCCACGTCGAGGTGGTGAGCTGCGAAGAGTTCATCGACGGCGAAGAGTTCACCTACGACACGGTCTGCATCGACGGCAAACCGGCCTACGAGAACGTGGCCTCGTACCTGCCGCCGCCGTTGATCGCGCGCAGCAACGAGTGGGTCAGCCCGGTGATCATCACGGTGCGCGAGCTCGATCAGCCGAAGATCAAGCCGGGCATCGTGCTGGGCCGCAAGGTGCTCAAGGCGCTCGGCATGGGCGACGGCTTCACGCACATGGAGTGGTTCCTCACCAAGAAGGGCGAAGCGGTGTTCGGCGAGATCGGCTGCCGGCCCGGCGGCGCGCACCTGGTGGATCAGATGAACTACACCGGTGACGTCGACCTCTTTCGCGAGTGGGCGCGCGTGGCGTGCTGGAAGTCGTTCGAGGGCTCGACGAAGCGCAAGTACAACGCGGGCATCGTGTTCAAGCGGGCGCTGGGCCAGGGCCGCATCACGAAGATCACCGGCCTGAAGGACTACATGAACCGCTACGGCGACTACGTGGTGGAGGAGCAGCTGCTCCGGCCCGGCACCATGCGGCGCAACTGGAAGCAGACGCTGCTCTCGGACGGTCACCTGATGATCCGTCACCCGAACTGGGACGCGGCCTACAAGATCGCCTTCGCCGCGGCGACCGACGTCACGCTCTACGCCGGCGGCTGAGCGAAACGACGACGCACCAACGAACGACGCACCAACGAACCTACGCACCGCGCTCCCTCTCCCCGCGGGGGAGAGGGCTTACGCACATGGCGACCGACGACAGGTTCGAGCGTTGACCGCGTTCTTCACGCGAGACACCGGCGCCGACGCCACCATCGAAGAAGTGAAACGCCGCTTTCGGCGAGGGCGTCAGTCTGCGAAGACGAACCAGAGCTCATCTGGCTTGCCGCGCATCTCGACGCCGGGCCGCAGCGTGAGGCGAAGGGGACCGTTGCCCGAAGCCGCGACGTCGAAGCGGGCGCTCATCACCGCGCCGGCCTCCAGCGTTCGCGGTTGGGGCTGACACCCCAGCCTGGGGGCATCCAGCTGATGCCCGTCGGCCGTCACCCACAGGTGATCACCGGGAAGAAAGCCACCTCCGCTCACAGGGCAGCCCCGCACCTTCACCGCCTGTGACGATGCATTGCGCGCCTCGACCACCAGCCGATAGCCCTTCTTCGTCCTGGTGCGGGTGGCTGTCAGCACGAGCGGCATGGCAGCCAAAGTCTCTGACGAGATCGCGCGGTAGCACCAGTACGGAGACCAGGCCCGGAACTGGAGGTTGTCGAGCAGGTTGGCCACCTCGTGCCGCACCGGCATCGACCACGTCTCGAAGGCCTTCAGCTGCGTGAGTGCCGCAGTGCGCTGACCCGTCATCTCGAGCGTGCAGGCGTGGTGCAGCATCAACCCCGCGTAAGCGACCTGCGGAGTCGACATGTCGTAGGAGCCATCTTCGGTCGGCGGCTCCGGCGGCCTGGCCAGCCCCTGCGTGAAGAGCCGAAGCCCCGAGCTGAAGTCGCCGCGAGACTGCTGCCACAACGCGAGCACCAACGAGATGGCAGGCGCACGGTCGAGCAGTTTCGCAGTGGCCTCGGGCGGGTTCGACCAGATGGTGGCCAGCTGCGCGGCGGCGGGGTCGCGGCGCTCGAGCAGGTGAAAGAGCTCGAACGCGATTCGGTCGGCGAGCTCTCCCTGGAGTGCATCGGAGGGCCGCTCGAGCCGGGGAAGGAGCTGCTCCAACCGGGCCACCGAAAACTTCGTCTCACCGTTGACCACCGTCCACAGGCTCGCGTCATCACCATCCGCCAGCAGCGCGTCGGCATCGGCTTCGGCGCCTGCGGGATCGAGCGAAAGCAACCGGCGCGTCAGCTCGGCCTGCATCTTCGGTGAAGCCTTCTTCGAGCGTTGATACCCGCGAAGAAAGGGCACGGCCGCGGTGAGGTGCTCGTTCGTGGCGCTGAGAATCAAGAAGGAGTCGATCGCCTCCGTCTCGCCGAGGTGAGCAAAGACCTCTGCGAGCGTGGACGCTGCATCGGCACTGAGCAGCCCATCGAGCGCGAGCATCCGTTCAGGGGTGTCTTGACCGGCAGCAGCCAGCTTCTCCCGCCACCACGCGACCAGCTTCGGGTCGTGCTGCTGACAGAGCGCCTGCAGTGCGGGCCTGCGGGCTTCGACCGGTTCGGTGCGATCGTCTGCCCAGGCCTGCAGCGTCGCGACCTCGTCGGCGGTCTTGGTGCGTGAAGCGAAGTTCGCCCAGGGGTCACGGGTGCCGCAGTACGGGTCGCGTTTGCGGAACATCTCACGCAAGGCCTCGCGCGTGAGGGCGGGCGGAGGAGCAGCCGCCACTGACCCGGTGACTGCAACGCACATCACCAGCCAGACCCATCGGCGCGCGAGCATCGCGACACCGTAGCAGGAGCACGTGCCTCCCTTCGCCTGCGGGAAAGAGGGTCGGGTTGAGGGGACCTGGTTTGACAGCTCTGGCCAGCTCACGAACGCGGCCATGCCCGGCGAGATGGAGCTGCAGGCCTTCGTCTGGGGAAACCTGGGCTCGCCTTCAAACGCGGCAGGGCTCGCGCAACCTGATGAACGTGGAGTTCGAGAAGTACTCGTCGCGCACCGTGGCCGACGTAGCGAAAGAGTTGATCGCCCCCGCCAGTGGAAGTTCCCGTCATCACCCTCGGCATCCACCAGCAGCACAAAGTGCCGTTGCCCTCTTCAGGGTGAAGGGCCACCTGAACCACTTCACCGCGTGACGGTCACCACGCCGCTCACGTCGAGGCCGAGGCGCACGTCGCAGCTGCGCACGCCCTCGCACTGCTGCACCGGTACCTGGACCGTGAAGTCCGCTGCGCTCCACGTGTAGGTCCCCGCGGGGAGATCAGCGGGTACGGTCGCGACCAGGGCCTCGTTCTCCATCAGTGCCTCCCACCGCGTCCAGCGCCACTTCTGCTGCGAAACCTCCATCTCGTCCTGGTCATCACGTGCGAGCCCCGGACCGGTGATGGCGAGCGAACGCAGGATGCGAAACGCCTGAAACACGCCGCTCGGCGACAAGCGCATCGGAGCGCCCGCAGCCACCTGCGCGGGACCGACGTAGCCCGCCGTCAGCAGCCCTTCGCTGCGCATCACCACGCGCTCGCCACCGGCATCCACCACCAACTCGAAGGGACCCGACAAGGAAGCCTGGGTCCCGGGCTCGAGCTCGAAGCTGGGTGGCTGACAGCCCGGTAAGGGGAAGATGAGGTGCAAGCCGCGGTCACTCGTTCCATCGGACTGCTGTCGCAAGGCCACACCGTTGAGCGTCACCGTGGCGTCGAGGCGCCCGCACGGGTACCGCTCGTCTTCAAAGGCGAGCCACACGTGCTTCACGAGCGCGCCCTCGCGCAACACGCTGACGGTGAGCGTTGACTCCGAGAGCGCCGGCCGGCCGCACGCCGAGAGCACCGCCGCGAAAATGACCAGAGAAGAACGAGGCATCATGGGACGACGCTCTTCACGCTCGGGGCCACCAGGTGAGCCCGTGATGCCGACCCCTTGCGAGTTCGCCCTGTGCACCGCGCTGCACACCCCTGCACACCCCTCCGCGGATCAGCTCTTCCGCAGACCGACGACCTCGCCGTACCCGCCGGGGATGAAGAACTCGTGGAAATCGAGCCCCATGATGCGCATCGCCGTCGCGACGGCATCCGCTGAACGCGGCACGCGCTGGGCGGGCTGGTTGTTCTCCTCGACGATCGTCGCCGGAACACCGAAGCCGCGGCGGTCATAACTGCCCACCTGCCGGTTCCCCGCCACGTTGCCACCCGCGTACATCACGCTCGTGTACGGGTGATGATCGTCCGGCAGGTTGAAGCCGCTGGTCCCCGACGGCGACGCCCACGAGCGGCCGAACTCCGACATCACCACCACCAGCGTGTCATCGAGCAGCGTCTTGCCCGGCAAACCCGGCGCCGGGCTCGCCTTCAACTCACCGAGGAATCGCGCGACCAGATCCATCTGGGCCCGCCCGTGAGCGCAGCTGAACGCGTGCCCCAGCCCCGAGTGCGTATCGAAGTCGAGCGGCGACAACCCGATGTGCACCGCCGAGGTGAGATCCGACTTGAGCAACCGCAGCGCCATGTCGAAGCGCGGCTCGAGGCCCGTCATGTGAAAGTTCGCGCTGCCGAAGGTGTAGCTGAACGGAGTCGGCAAATAGTTCGCGAGGTATGCGGGCCGGTTGCTGATCAGTGAGTCGATGCCCTTCTGCGCTTCGAGCACCGACACCACGTCGGCGGCCAGCACGCGGCTCACGCTGCGCAACGAGCCGTGCAGCCCTTCGAGGAAGCCATCGACGTTCTTGTTGGACCGGCCCAGGTACTTGCCCGGTTGGTTGAGCGTGTGCTGCTCGAGCGTGGTGGTCTTGAGCATCGAGCCGAGCGCGTCACCCTTCGCGTTCGTCTCGGGGCGCTCCGTGCGCGCGTTCAAGTCGGTCCACCAGGGGTTCTTGGTCGAGTCGTCCGACATCTGCGGCGTGAGCGCTTCGATCGAAGGCACCCGCACCGGCGCCGCGTGCGAAGGCAACCCCTGCGCCACCGGCATGCCGCGTTCGCTGGTGACCACCACGAACGGCAACGGCCGGGTCGACGCGAACCGCGAGTGCAGATGATTGGCCACCACCGAGTGCAACGCCGGCGAGCGGAAGTCGGGGCTCGCGACCCCACACATCGCCGAGACGAAGGCGCTCGCGTGATCAGCCGTGCCTTGATCGACGCCGTGCAGCACCGCGACCTGATCAGCGAGACCAAAGTGCTGATAGCCGTACATCGAAGGCGAGAACCCCGCCGCGCGATTGGCCGGGTTCATCGGGTCCCACGACTGCCAGACGCGCAGCGGTTTGTACGCCCCGTTCGCCGGGCCGAGATCGACCAGCTGTTCCTTGCGGAAGAAAATGGGCTCGCTCGCGAAACCACCCGGCGTGGGCACGCAGAACTCCACGTCGGCGTCCTCCATCGGCCAGAAGTGGTACTGCGGCCGGAAACCACCGGGCACGTAGATGACGCAGATCCGGCTGGGCGCATCAGGGCTCGCCGCGCGCGCGACGCCGGAACGCAGCAGCCCGAAGCGATCGAGCAACGCGACCTGACCTGCACCCAGAGCCCACTTCAACATCGTTCGCCGTGATGAATTCATGGGTCAGTAGCTCAGCCATTGGGGGTGACGAACGAGCGCGGCACACACGCCGGTCCACGCGGCCCTGGTGCTCGCGGGCTCGAGCGGCAGGTAGACCTGCTCGTACATTTCGGTGACCTCTGCGTCGGTCGGCACGTCGCCCAACATGCGCAACGACAGGCTGGCGATGTTCTGGCGAATCTCGACCGACTTCGTCGCGCTCTTGTCGGCGAGCGTGACGTGCCGGAGCACCGACGTGTTTCCCGTCTTCTCGATCGCGAGACGGCACCAGGCCTGGCTGACCTGTACCAACGTCTGCACCGAGGAGGGCCCGAGCCCCACGTCATTCTTGCGGCCCTGCAGAATCACCGCGCCGCCCAACGTCTCGTAGCGCTCGGTGGCACGTTTGTCGGAGACGTACTGCTGCGAAATGCCCGGCGCCCAGTCGGTGGGCCACGTGAAGAGCCGGCCACCGCGCACGGTGAACTCCTCATTGCGCCACGTCGGCCGCGACGTGTCGACGAAGTCAGCCGGGCTCAAGCCCAGCTGATCCATCAACGAGAGGATCATCTCGTCAGCGCGCAGGCGCCGCACCGTGAACGCTTCAGGTGAAGGCCCATCGTTCACCACACCCCGCGGGGGCAGCTCACGGATCCACGCCTTCAGGTCAGCGAGCGAAATCTTCGCGCGGCCGTCGGTCTCCAACGCGGTGTACGGCTCACCGGGGGGCATCTGCGGGTAGCTGCCGGGGGCACGGCCCTGGAGCAGCAGAATGAGGCCGGAGTTCTCCGGGTCATCCTTGTTCACCCACTTCGGGTCGTAGACGAGCCCGTTCTCGAAGGCGTCGAGCGAGGCGAAGTAGGGCTTGTTGCCGCTGGTGTGACAGCTCGCACAGGCCGGAGCGAGCGCCGCGCGAATCTCGTCGTTCTTCCCCTCCGGCGGACATCCAGCGTCGGCCTCTGGCTCTACAGGCGTCGCAGGCCCCGACGGACCGCCGAGTTTTCCTTCGCAACCCGCCAACGCCAGCGCAGCCATCAAGAGGAGCTTTTTCACAAACCCCTCCGGAACTCGGGCTGGGTGAAGAGGTACTTCACGAAGGGCTTCAGCTTGCGATCACGCGCGACGAACTCCCTGGTGAGCGTGTCGAGGTAGGCGCCTTCGACTGCAGGGTCGAGCTCGCGGCCGACGAAGCGCGAGTACATCTTGCGCACCGCGCACTGGTCGAACGCGCCTGAGCTCATCAACAACTTGCCGAAGCCCAGGGGGCCCATGGTGCCGTCACTGGTCGCGCCCAGCAGTGAGTAGCTCGGCGGCATGGTGTCGAGCAGCAGCGCTTCGGCGTTGGTCATCGCCTCGGCGGGCGTGGTGGGCGTCATCACCGTGCCGGGCACGAAGGCGTTCTTCCAGCGGAAGCCCGGCGAGTTGTCCGCGGCGCTGTGCGGGTACTGGCCAGAGACCCACGCGGGCGTGATGCGAAACCGCCCGATGCCCGGCATGAAGGGCCAGGGCACGTAGTAGCTGCCTGCTCCGAAGTCCCAGCGCTTGAAGAAGATCGCCGCCGGGTCGAGCGCGCGGTGACAGTGAAGACAGGTGCCGCCGGTGGCCGGGTCTCCGGTGTACGGAGGGAACATCGCGGTGGCCGGCGGCGGGCTGAAGCTCGAGCAGGCGAACATCTCGAGGAACCGCGCGGCTCTCACCCGCTCGCGGGGGAACGCAGAGAGCGAACCCATCATGGTCAACACGCCCGCGGCAGGGAGCCCCTCGGGAGCGGCCGTGGTGGTGCGGGGGTCGAACTTGTAGTCGCGACTCGCCAGCAGGTACGGGTTGAGCGCAGCGACGGTGAACTCGCGCCACGCCTGCGGATCATCCGGCGTCGGATGAATCGGGTCGCGCGGGCTCGCATCGGTGCTGCCTTTCCACCAGGTGGTGGTGACGTCGGTGGCGCCCTGCTGCCGGCCCTGCCGCACGTAGAGCGCGCGCAGCCAGTTGGTGCCCACGGAGTAGTTGCCGACGATCAAATCGGAGAGCGGGCGATCGTGCCACGCGAGATGTGCGAGCAGCCGCGCGGGCTCTTCGAACGGGTGACGGCGCTGGCTGTTGAAGAGATCGTGGTTGCTGCCTGCGCCCAGGCCCGAGAGCGGCGAACACCACACCAGGTTGGGGCCGCAGCCGCAGCCGCCGGGGATGGACGGATCGTAGTAACCGCCGTTGGCGACGCCGCAGTCCACCGCACGGCCCATGGTGTCCATCACGGTGGTGACCGCGCTGCCCGCTTTGCCGAGCACGGTGACCATGGTGCCGGGCGCCCACCAGGGCTCCACCATGTTCATCTCGGGTGCAGGCAGCTCGCACTGCGCACCGGGCGAAGCGTTCTCACCCACGCTGTAGAAAGCACCGGGGTGCGCGGTGGCGCCACCGCACCTGAACAGATGGCCCGACATGTCGCCCTGGTACGCGTCGCCTTGCGCGCCCTTGGTGTACGCGGGCACCGCGATCCAATCGTGACCGAAGCGCACCATCTGCTCGTAGAAAGCGGGCGAGGCGAGCAGCGCGTCGATCTCCGCGTCGAGCGCGGCCGCGCGGCCCGCTGCGGGCACGGCGACCAGCGCCTCGTACTTCGAGACCGGCGGTGTGATGCCGGTGAGCGCGAGCGAGACTCGGCGGAGAATTCGCGTGTCAGAGAGCAGATCCTTCGGAGGATCGGTGGAGACCGGTGGCTTCTGACACTGGTCCTGAGCGAAGGCGGAGCAGGCGAACAACGCGCTGATCAACCCGAGTCGTGCGGCAAACATGTCGCGCAGTATGCAACGGTTGGCGGGTGCGCCGCGCGGGGGGAAATGGCCGCACTGTGAGGTGTTCGTCCCTCGGTTTTGGCTACCGAACGGTCATGAGTTCGGCCCGGGACTGGGAGAGCCTCACCTGGCCCTCACCCTGACCCTCTCCCGAAGAAGGGAGAGGGGAACTCATCTTCGATTACCTGAGCTGTGCTTCGAGCAGGTCGCGCGCGATCTTGAGGAAGTTCTCTTCGGTGAGCACGCCCACCAGCTTCCCTTCGTGCAGCACCGGCAGACACCCCACCCGCTTGTCGCGCATCAGCGAGATGGCATCGAGCGTCGAGGTCTGCGGCGTCACGTGCATCACGTCGGGCTTCATCACCTCAGACACCGGAGCGTCCTTGGCCATGCCGCCGGCCGCCAGGAAACGTAAGACCGCGCGGTACGAGATGAGGCCCACCAGCTTGTGGTCCTTGTCCTCGACCAGGATGTAGCGCACCCGCTCCCAGCTCATGATGTTGGCGACGAGATCGACTGCGTCGTCTGCCTCGACCGTGAACAGGTCGGTGGTCATGAACTGTTCGACGCGCTGATACGTGTGCTTCGGCGAGCCCGCTTCATCGAGCCGCGCAGGTTCCCACTCAGACACCGGTTTCCCCGCTTTCTGTCGCTGAATCGTGGCCGCCACCAGCGCGCACTGACGCTCGCCTGCGCTGCCATGATCCTTCATCTTGTGAAGCGATTGCGTCAGCCACCGCGAGCCGGTGCGCCCACTGCGCACGCGTGACTCCACGATGCCCAGGTATCGCTTGATGTCCGCCTCATCGACCTGCTGACGCCGCAGCCCCGCTTCCGCCGCGGGGAGCAGACGATCGAGCACCAGCTTGGCTGCCGGCACCTCTTCACCATCGAGCCAGTGCATCGGCGCCACGTAGCCTTCACGCGCCGCCGTGTAGAAGTTGCCCGCCGCGTGATCGAAGTCGATGTGCTGGGTGATGTCTTCGTAGCGCTGCGAGTACTCGATCATCAGCCCGCACCAGAACGCGGCGTTCGCCACTTCATCGGGCACGCTGGGCCCCGCGGGCATCACCCGGTTCTCGATGCGCAGGTGCGGCTTGCCGTCGATGATGCCGTAGCAGGCGCGGTTCCACCGGTAGATGGTGCCGTTGTGCAGGCGCAGCGCCTTGAGCTGCGGCGCCTTGCCTTCGTTCAGCACCGCCATCGGATCTTCATCGAGGTCGGTGCCCACCAACGTGCGGAAGCGGGCGATGTCTTCGCGGAAGATCTCGGTGATCGACTTCTCCACGAAGCGCGTGCCGAAGGTGACGCGCGCCATGCCGTCTCGCAGGTGCTGCGTCTTGCTGCGCGTGTCGACCGACTGCTGGAACAACGCGATGCGCGTCTCGGCCCACAGCCGCTTACCGAAGAGCAGCGGCGAGTTGCAGGACAACGACATCAGCGGGCCGGCCAACACCTGCGCCAGGTTGTACTGCCGCGCGAAGTCGTTCGCGTCGACCTGCAGGTGCACCTGGAAGGAGCTGTTGCACGCCTCCACCATCACCGAGTCGTGCGCGATGATCAGCTCGTCGAGGCCCTTGATGGCGAACTCGAAGTCACCACCCCGCAGCGCGGCGACCGCTTTGGAGAGCGCCAGATAGCGCGGGCTGGGCACCATGTTCTCCATGCCCAGGTCGGCCTTGCGCATGGTGGGGAGGATGCCGATCAGCACCGCGTGCAGGCCCAGGTCTTCGGCCGCCTGCCACGCCTTCTGCATCAGCGAGGTCATCTGCCGTTCGAGCGCAGAGAAACCAGTGCCGGAGAAGTCTTGTGGGGCCGCGTTCATCTCGAGCTGGAACGCGCCCAGCTCGGTGGTGAAGTGCGGGTCTTTCAGCCTGTCGAGCATCGCCAGGGCGCCGGGCGCCGGCAGATACGACTGGTCCGTCAGGAACATCTCCTGTTCGGCACCAATGCGTTTGACGCCCTTCTCGAAATGCCCCTCAGCGAGCATTCGTTCCATGGCTCGGAGATCCGCGAGGACGGCGCGGGTGAAGGCCCGGCCCGTCTTCGCATCACGCTCGACTTCGATCTCTTTGTGCGCCCGCGTCGTTTCGGTGCTCAATTTCCTCCCCTTCGTCGTCGCCCCAGGGGGCTTTGAGCCCTCCCGGGGCTCAGACTCAACCGACCAGCTGCGACAGGTACCGCGGAAGCATGTCACGCCACGTCATCCAGTCGTGAGGTGTCTCTTTGCCCCAGCTGTCGACGCGATTGGGGATGCCCGCTTTCCCCAGAACCCGAGCCATCGCCCACGACTCATTGATGTCTTCGGCCTTGCCTTCTCCGGAAGGCATCAGCACGTACCGGCTGCGCAGCTTCTCCAGATGCGGCCCCGACAAGGTGGGCACGAAGTGCAGCGGCGAGCTGACCCAGAAGTCATCGCCGAATTGATCAGCGCTCATGAACCTTCGAATGTCGAAGGTGCCCGACATCGCGATGGCCTTGCTGAACACGTCGGGGAAACGGCACACCACCGCCGCCGCGTGGAAGGCGCCGATCGACGCGCCCGCGGAGAACAGCTCGATGTTGTCGACGCCGCAGTCCTTCCGCACCGCCGGCACCAGCTCATGCCGGATGTACTGATGAAACTGGTTGAGCACCCACTGGCGGTGCCCGGGTGAACCTTCCTGCGTGACCATCGCCTGGCCGGCCACGGAGTCGCAGGAGTACACCTTGATCTTCCCGCCATCGATCAGGGGCGCGAGCGCCTTGATCATCAGGAACCGTTCGATCTCTTCGCAGTCACCACCCGCGGTGGGGAAGAGCAGCACCGGCTGCCCGAACGAACCCCAGCGCGCCATCGTCACCTCACGGTGCAGGCGCTGCGAGAACCACTTGGCCTTCGTCTTGTTCTCGGTGGGCTTCATGCTTTCTGATCCGCCCGCCACTGCTGAATGCGCGCGAAGAAGAGCTCGGTGAACTTCTCCACCTCGTGGGCAGGGAACAACGCAGTCACCTTCTGGCGAACGGCGTCCTTGGCGGTGTCGGTGGCGAAGAACTCCCACGCGACCTCATCGAGGTGCTTGAGGTTCTTGTGGCAGAACTCTTCGAACTGATCAGCCTGGAGCAGCTTGCGTGACAGCGCGCCGTACTTCTCCAGCTTCTGGTCGTACGGAAGCGCTTCTTTCGCGATGGCGTAGAACGGATCCCAATCGAAGGCCTTGCGCATCGGCCGCTTGGTGGCCGACGTGAAGATCGCCCACTTGAGGTACGCCTTCACCATCCAGGGGAAGTGGTAGTGCAGCGAGGTGACCTGGCTGTCGGGGCACGGGTTGGCGAAGTCGATCGGGTACCAGGTGCCGTCCTTGCGCAGCGTCTCGCAAGAATTGAAGTCCCACCCGAAGAACGCGTTGATGGTCAGCGTGGTGTTCTCGAGCACGCGGCGATCCTTCGCCTCGAGGAACTCCGGTTCTTTCTTCATGGTGTAGCGATCGTGCAGCGGCGCATCCGGGTCGTAGAGCACCGAGTGCGTCTGCGGCCCGAAGCCGATGGTGCGCACGAAGCGGTCGTACGGATCGACGGCCTTCTGCAGGTGCATCACCAGCGTGCCCGACTCGTCGTAGGCCTTCTTGAGGTCGGCCTCGTTGCGGATGCAGGTGACGCCCTTCCACCCGCCGCCGTCGTACGGCTTCATGAAGAGCGGGTAGCCGATCTTCTTCCCCAGCGCGGCGAGGTCGAAGAGCTTCGCGTACTGCTTGAGGGTGGGCTTCAAGTCAGGCAGCGCGTCGTACGACTTGGGCGGCACCATCCACGTCTCGGGAATGGGCATGCCCAGCGCGGTCATCGCGGCGTAGCTGGTGTGCTTCTCCATCGACTGCACGGACCAGGGGTTGTTGAAGACGTAGAGCCCGTCCATCAACACGCCCTTCTTGATCCACTCGCGCGTGGTGTCGTACCAGTGCGTCAGGCGGTCGATCACCACGTCGTACTTCACGGGTTGCGTGAGGCCGAAGGGTTCGATGGTGACGCGCTCGACTTGAAAATCGAGCGTGTCGCCCTGGTGCGGAATGCGGAGCGCCAGCCGCTTCATGATCTGCTCGAAGCAGATCGGCCAGCAGATGTCGGCGCCCAACGAAAGACCGATGCTTCTCGTGACGTTCGCCACTGTGTTCCCTCGGAGAGAAGAGAAAGTTTACTCGTAGACCATGCGCAGCGGGCCGGGAAACAGCCACGAGAGCCCCTCGCGGAGCCGATCTCGCCAATTCTCCCAGTTATGCCCGTCGCGTGCTTCGACGTACTTGAGCTCCAGCTGGGTGGTCTGGAGCATCGGGATGAGCGAGCGGTTTTCGTAGATGAGTGACTCGTGCATGCCGCAGCTGATGAACGCCTTGTCCGCCACCAACACCGGGTTCTCCCGGAAGCGGTTCATGAACTTCACCACGGGTTCGAACGCCGGTCCGCGTTTGTTCTGGTGACCGATGTCACTGAACGCGAACGAGCCTGACTGGAGGAGCAGCCGCCCATAGAAGCCGGGATAACGGACCGCCGTAGACAGCGAGGCGACGCCTCCGAAGCTGGCGCCCATGAGGCAGCGGCCGCGGGGCTGGCCGATCAGCGGGAGCCGCGCTTCGAGATCGGGGATCGCCTCTTCGGTGACGTAGCGCGCGTGGCGTTCGTCGTCGGCGTACTCACCGATGCGGTTGGGGCTGCCGGTGAGCGCGACCACCAGGTCGGGGATCTCGAGGCGGTGGATCAGGTTGTCGAGCACCGTCTTCAAGTTCGCGAAGCGCACGTAGTCGGGCCCGTCGTGCACGAAGAGCAGCGGGTAACGGCGGGTCTTGCGGAATCGTGCGGGCAGGTAGACGAGGAAACCGCGCGTGTCGTTGAAGGCCTTGCTCTTCACCACCCACGGCTCGAGGGTGCCGGGGCGCGCATCGGGATCGACCTGTGTCCACTCCGGGATGGAGTAGCCCTCGCCGTGCACCACCGAGTTCGCGCCGAACGGATCCGTCGCGCGGAACGGGTTGAGGGGATCTTCGATCCAGTGACCGTTGCCGTTGCGGACGATCTCGAACTTGTATTCGACCCGCGACTTCGGAGGGATGTCGAGCGTGAGGTGCCAGAGATCAGAGTCAGACAGGTGATGGAGCGGCTGGCTGTTGGGCAGGCCGTACACCCAGCTCTTCAAGTGAACGCCGTCCACCTGGCCGCGGAAACAGAAGGTGACCTTGCCGCCCTCCACCAAGGGGAAGGAGTGGCTCTTCATGAACGCGTCGATCGTCGGCCCGTCGTGCGGGCCCTTCTTCAAAACTTCGATGGCGAGCTCGCTCAATGGGTCCATCCGGTACCGACCGTTCCGTCGGTCTTGAGCAAGATGGTGCCCTCTTCGCCAAACCACTTCTCGCCGTCGAACTGCACGAAGTCACCTTGATCCATCGCGACACACTTGTCCGGTGCGTAGCGTTTGCTCAGCCAGCCCACCCGCAGCGGCTCGTCGAGCTTGAGGCGCAGCCGCGGGTTGGGGAGCGGCAACACACCGGAGTGAAGACCGATGCCCTGCTCCAACACCTCGCTGATGCCGAAACCTTCAGGGGGGCTCTCGTGGAAGAGCACCACGCGCTCACCGGTGACCATCGCGCCGCCGCTCCAGGCGACGAGCGCGTGATCGTTCAGCAGGTCTTTCACGCCGAACATGCGCAGGCGGTTCATCAACACCGCCACGTGCCCACCGGCCACGGCGAGAATGCCGACGTTGCTGAGGATCTTCTTGAGCTCTTCGCGGTGCTTCGCGATGACCGGGCGCTCCATCGGGCGCACTTGCAGCTCGTGCGCTTCACGCAGGGCGCTCACCCGCTCGAGGTGTTCCTGATCGATGCGGCGCACCTGCTCCATGGAGAGTCGGAGCTCGTCGGCCTCGAGATCAGTACCGGCCGCCTTGCGCGAAATCGCGAGCGCGGCGTCGAAGGTGCGCTCGAGGCGCAGCCGGTAGAACTCCTGAATCTGCCGGAGCTGATCCTGGCGGGCGCGGTGCGCCTTGGCGAAGACCTTGTCGGCGGCCAGCACCTGCTCACCGCGTTCGTACAACTTCAGGTTGATCGTCTTGCGGCCGAGCTGAGAGGGGAGATCTTCGTCCTGGTCCTCACGCTCCTGCCAACCGCAGGTCACCAACGCGATGGGTCCTTCCCGGCCGATCGCGGACACCGCGTCGCCAAGACTGACCTTCAGCTGCTGGGGGCCGAGTAGTGCGCCTCTCACGTCCTGCTGCCTCGTTCTGACACCGTGCGACATGATGCGGGGAGACGGGGGTCTTCTCAAGGTTCTGCTTCGAGCCGCTCGACTACTTTAATGGGCAAAGCCGGCCCAACTCGGCCGGCCTGATACTTTTTCGTATCTAAAGCGCCTCGCCAGACGCCCTCAATGAACTACTTTAATAGTCATGGGTCGCTGGCCAGAGGCAGGGTTCGACGCAGCGAGCGACCCAGCTTGGGGCTGCTGTGAAGCGCGCTGAGATCGCGGCGATGAGCGCGATGCAACGCAAGGAGCTGTTGGAGGATGTGGCCGCCCTGGTGCATGGCAGTGAGTGGCGGATCGGTGAGGCGGTGCGGTTCCTCCGCGCCGTGGTGCTGAGGAAGAGCCGGCTCGATTTTGCGCGCCTCGTCGGCATCTCTCGTGCGGCGCTGCAGCAACTCGAAGACCGAGACGATGCCAACCCGACTTTGAACACGCTCAACGCCGTACTTCGGCCCTTCGGTGGCGCCATGGGCATGGTGTTCCCACTCATGAACCCGGCTCCGGAACCGACGGTGGAGCGCGAGCGGCGACACGCGGCGCTGAAGGCCGCACTTGCAGGCACTCGCCGACTTCGCGAACCGTAAAATCGAGCACGCGGAACCTCTTTTCGCGCGTCGGTGTCGAGCTTCTCCGCCCGCATTCCCGGGTGAAAGGTCACGGACACCGACATGTCGCTCCCTGCAGTGCTCGCTACCGAGGCGGTGGTCGAAGAAGGTTTGCTTCAATCGTTGGGAGGCTCGTGGAGCGAAGGCGGCTGGCCGATGTACCCCATCGCGATCGTGTTCGTGATCGGGGTGGCCATCATCGTCGAGCGGGCCGTCGCGCTCTTCTTCACTGCGGCGAACGACAAGGACGCGTTGATCCGCGGCATCAAGAAGCACCTCGTCGCGGGCGACGTGGACAAGGCCATCAGCTTCATCGGGGGCCAGAAGTCGACGCCCCTGACCAACCTGTTGAAGGCCGGGCTGATGAACATCCCGAAGGGTGAAGAGGAAGTTCAGGCGTCGCTCGATGAAGCCTCGCTGCGGGAAGCGCCGCGGCTCGAAGCGCGCACCGGCTACCTGGCGATGTTGGGGAACGCGGCGATGTTGATCGGCCTCTTCGGCACGGTGCATGGGCTGATCGGATCATTCAAGGCGGTGGCTCATGCTCCGGCTGCCGAGCGCGCGACGATTCTCGCGGGGTCGATCGGCGAGGCGATGAACTGCACGCAGTTCGGGCTCATCGCTTCGATTCCGCTGTTGATTGCGTTCTCGGTCTTGAACGGCCGAACGCAGGGCATGCTCAACGATTTGAATCAGGCTTCCGTGGCGATGATGAATCTCATCGTGCTGCACCGCGCCTGCATGCAGAAGGTCACGGTGAACGTCGAGGAGACTTGACCCTCCCCCCCAACCCTCTCCCGAACCGAAGGGAGAGGGAGTTACCGGGCGAGGACTTTGACGCTCTCACCCACCACCTTGTCCGTGGGCCATGTAGCCCGCTGAGACTGGCTGCGTCGGCGCGCCTTCCGGATTCTCAAGAAATTTTGAGCCGTTGGCGGTCAACTCTACTGGCCCCGGGATTCAGCCACGGTGCGATGCCGGCCTACCTGCTGTCGGGTTTGCCTGTTTCACGGGGTTGTGATCTGCCTCTCGGAATGGCACGCGCAGCAACCCATGAACCGAAACAAGTGCCGCTCTACCCCCGACAACTCCGCTTGCTCCAGTTGTTGAGGGCCTTTGGGGGCGCGCTTGGCAAAGTCGACCTACAGAAGTTGCTTTTCTTGTATTGCCAAGAATCGAGTTCCCCTCCCTACACCTTCGTCCCGTATCGTTTCGGGGCATTCTCCTTCACGTCCTACGCGGACCTTCGCAAGTTGATCGAACTGGGCCTAGTAGTGGATGAGGATGGCTGGGTTTTGACGCCGAAAGCCGAAAAGACCATCGCGACGGAGGACGTCGAATTCATGGCATTCGCAAGGAAGTACAGCGAACTACGCGGCGATCCGTTGGTTGCGCTTACCTACCGCCGCTATCCCTACTTCGCCACCCGGAGCGAGATCTCAGATCGCGTCCTTGCTGGGGATATGCCGGCGCTCAAAGCGATCACTGCGGCGAAGCCGCTAACTACCCAGACACGGATCTTCACGGTCGGCTACGAAGGGCAGACTGTCGATAGCTTCTTGAACGCACTGATTGTCAGCGCGGTCGACGTTCTGTGCGACGTTCGACGCAATCCCATCTCCCGAAAACCAGGATTCTCTAAAAGCACACTCGCAAATTCGTGCCGCAACGTCGGTATCGCCTACGAACACATCCCGGAGCTGGGGATCGACTCATCAAAGCGCCGCACGTTGGAGACGCAAGCCGATTATGACGCACTCTTCGCGGACTATGAACGTGACTGGCTTCCCGAGCAGAAGCCTGCATTGCGACGCCTTCGCGAACTCTCGAATGGGGGTCGCGTGGCTCTGATGTGCTTCGAGCGCGATCCGCAACAATGCCATCGTCACTGCGTTGCTGAGATACTTGAGACGGAGTTCGGCACCAACTACGCCCCCCGACACCTTTGAGGCCGATGGCACACCCTCGCGAACGCGTCCTGATCACTGTGAAGACCTACCCGACCCTTTCCAAGAGGCACGGCGAAACCGTCTGTACGGCTGGAGTCCGAGAGGATGGGTCTTGGATACGTCTCTATCCGGTTCCATTTCGTCGGCTCGAAGAGACGCAGCAGTATCGAAAGTACGACTGGGTCAACTGCCGCGTGCTCCGCCACTCGAGTGACGTGCGTCCAGAGAGCCACCGACCGGTCGACATGAGCGAGCTCGCCGCCACAGACCATCTCGGCACGGGCTCTGACCATCAATGGCGCGAGCGGCGGCGAATCCTTCTCGAGACTGGTCGCGTTGACTCCTCATTACAGGTTCTCATCGATGACGCCCACGCAAATCGCAGATCACTTGCGACATTCAAGCCATCACAAATGATTGACCTCATCATAGAGGAGGAGGACGAGCGTGAGTGGAACCCAGATCGCGTGAGGCAGATGCGCGAGCTTTCGCGTCAAGCCGAATTGTTCAATGACGACACCTGGCGGAACACATTCGCGCTGATCCGGAAACTGCCGTATCGCTTTTCATATCGCTTCCGCGATGACAGCGGGCGCGAAAGCACTCTAATAATTTTGGATTGGGAGATCGGCGCCCTCTTTTGGAACTGTCTCCGATCTGAGGAGACGGAGGAGCGCGCGATTACAAAAGTGCGCGAGATGTACGTTAGCCGCTTCTTCCAAACGGACATTCATCTCCTTCTGGGCACTACCCAAGCGTGGCATCAGGTAGGGCCAAATCCGTGGGTCGTAATCGGCGTCTTCCCTGCACCGCATATTGCCCAACTGGATTTGCTTTAGACCCCCGATAAGGCTTCCCACAAGAACCCGCCCAGTTGTGTGGATGCTGCCTGGTGCGATCGCTCGGCACCACGGTCTCGTCGCTCGAGGGTGGCTTCGGCAAACGTCTCTTTGCGCCGTAAGCCTAGCGGCGGTCCTGGCTGTCCGAAGAGCCGCAAGGTTGATCTTGCGTTCCAAGCGCGCTTGGCTAACATGACCAAGCCGGCTGGGACTGACTGTATTGGCGAATCGCCAATACTCGCGCAAATGGTTGTGGATAGCTGCCCACTAGTTCACCAGTAAATGTTGTAGGGATCTTGGACCTTGGTAACGATTGAGTCCCAGTCGGCGTTAGAGCTTTTGCGTGGCTCTCTTGCGACCTTTAAGTCCTTTGTTGCGCGCAACGCGTCGTTCCATAGGAATTATGACACCTTCTCAATTCCGAAGCGGAGCGGTGGCTTGCGCAAAATCTACGCCCCATATCCTCCGCTTGCTGATGTTCAGTCGCGAATCGCCGCCTGCTTGAGCGGCGGTGCCACTCCGCACCGCGCCAGCCACGCCTTCTTGACTGGGCGAAGCATTGTGTCCAATGCGCTGGTTCATTTTGGCGCAAATTCCGCGCTAAATTTTGACGTTGAGGGGTTTTTCGACGCAATCGTGGATGACGATCTCGTGACTGCTCTCATGAACTCTCCACTTGGCGTTACCCCCGAAGTGGCTCGATGGATATGCGACATATGCTGTCTTCGAGGAAGCCTCCCAACCGGGAGTCCATCGTCACCAGCCCTTTCCGATATCTTCATGAGAGATGTCGATGCGCGGTACTCGCGCTTGGCCAATGACTCGGGCTGTCAGTACAGCCGATACGGTGACGACTTTACGTTCTCAACACAATCCACCGAATTCCCGGCCGAACTCGCATTCGCACTCAGAAAGCCTCTACGCGGAATTGTGATAAGTCCCATAATCACACAAATATTGAGTCGCCAGCAACTCAAGATTAACGGAAGCAAGACTCGAATCGAGCGGTCTGTGTCAGGTCGACTGGTCGTCACCGGAATTCGGCTGGGGGCGCGCCTCGACGTGCGCAGCCATTTGGTGAAGCGCATCGAAGCCATGCTGCGACTGGTGGAAATTCGCGGCATGGAGGCGTGCGAAGGCCACCATCGCGCGTCTGCCAAACCTGGTACCTTTCGGGCACGTCTCGCATCGACCATCGCCTTCGTCAGCCAAGTTCGAGGGGCCGGTGATGCGACCGTCCAAACTTGGATGCACCGGCTCTTAGGCACCCCGGTGGTCGACGAAAAGCTGTTCTGGCGTGAACCCCTCCGGGAACTTCGACGCGGAGTTGTGAGCCTGCGGCCTAGACTAGTTCCAGCTCATCCCGGTGAAACGGTCCTTGCTCTCAGCCAAGACGGCGAAAGTGTAATCTCAACGACTCTGTTGCTTAAGGACTCACGGGTGATGATCGATACGAGCTTGCCGGTGATCGGGCCATGCATTGATCATCGCGGCGCAATGCTTGGCCATGTCACGTAGACAGAGGAACTTCAGCACGGCGATCACAGCTACCGCTACTTCCGTAGAAACGCAGCAATCGTCTCGTCGTTGCACAGCGACAACGCCTCCATGCCGACTGACAGGTAGTAGTTTGGACCAAAACCAACCTCGTAACCAGGGAGGATAGCGGTAATAGCCTCAACAACCTCCCTCCCTCCACGCAAATAGCCAAACCGGCCGACCATGTCGCTGCGACCTAATCGCGCGAAATGCCGCGCATACGTCTCGCAAATGCCCATTTCGTCGATATGACGCGCCATAACCTCGCGACTTCTTGCGCTGGCGAGCCTGGCGAAATCGGCGAAAAATCGAACCTCAATATCGCCACCGACCAATTCGATTCTAGCAAACAACCATCGAAGCGATCGCTCAATCTCACCGTACGGATACACCGTGTCGCGACTGATCGCATTTAATTCACCTTTCTTCCGGTTACACGCAGTGCACGCAGGAATAAGGTTACTGCTGTGGACCGTGTATAGCGGATTCTGGCGTTGCGGCAACACGTGATCAAGCGAGTCGGCCGGCGCGATCCGGCAATACCAGCAGACACCGTCAAGCTGTATATCGAGCTGCTCTTTCAATGAAGCAATATCTGCCTGGTCAAACCTGTATAACTCACGCCATAGATCATCAGAGTCGTCACCGAACCGTATCCCAGCAACAGACATAAACTCGGGCGTGTGACAGTCAAAGGAGGCATACGCGCGCTCAATAAAACCAAGTTGCGGCTCAAACTCCGCGCGCACTTCTTGGCTCTTTCTCTTAAGCAGTTGCTGCAGTCGGACAAACGGATCGAGATCGCTCTTCTGAAGAGGTATCATGGTTAAGCCAAACTACGAATCGCGACTTCGAGCTCCAGCGTTCTGGGCGCAATAAAGCTTTCCCGGACCTTCGCCACGCCATGACCTTGAATTGCGCTTTTGAGTGCGTCCAAATAGCGCGGCTCTGCGCCACTCGCTCTGAAGACCGCATCATTCAATTCTGATACTCCCGACCCAAGCGTTTCGCGATCCGGCAAGGACATCTTCGCTCGGTTTCCGTTTCGAGATAAAATTCTAACCTGTTTTCCAAGCGTCGACTGGACGACAGTGGGGGAGTGAGTGGCAATAACTGCCAAGGCGCGTCGGCGCGCAAGCATCCCATAGAACCAGTGAACCAAGCGTGTAAGCAGGGTTGGATGCAAGTGTATTTCTGGTTCATCTAAGAGAATCAGACTATCCGGAATTACGAATAGATGCAGATCAGTGATAAGGGTAGCAAACATGCGATGACCAGCACTCGCCGCTGCGAACCTCGTTGCCAGATCCGCTGCTGGAGAGAGCGAGGTCAAAGGAACCTCCGGCAGAGTATCCTTGAGCAGTGCTTCGGTTTCCGACCAATCACTCAGCCCGAGTTCTTCTATCCTGCCTAATGTGTTTGCGAAATGCACGACAGCAGAACTCGTACTGTAGACTCCAATTCGATTGGTTCCTAGATCCTCAAACACGCTAGCTTCGCGCACTCGCTCCTTGAATGGGAGCATGACACCATATGACGCAGCACAGATTCGCGAGAATGCTGGAGGATGTGCGAGCCAGGACACAGAGTCGTCCTCCTCCCCTGCGAGCCCTGTTGCCAACTTTGCCAGCACGCCTGTCTTGCCAACCCCGCTTGGGCCAATCAAGACGACCACATTTCCGCTTATTGGCTCTGCCAGCCCGAATCTGAGGTGCACTTCATGACTTACCTCGAAACCATTTAGTCGAATCGAGCACCGAAGCTCTGGGTTCGCATTCAGGGCATAGTTTGGCAACCGCCCCGAACTCAGCAACAGCCGGGCAGGGGCGAAGCGTAGGAGTGATTCAGAGAATGCCGGGTTGGCCTGGAAGCCATCGCTTGAAGTGGCGTCAGCATGACAGTCCCGCAGCGCACTCCAGATTTGATCGGCTGCGGTCCTTCCCAGCAATGCATCCGTGCGCGCGTAGACAGAAGATGATGCGCCAAGAGTGCAGTAACCGTCTCCGAGAGTCTCGAAGCTTTCCGGGACCACAGTTGTCTGGTCTCCACGCTTCGTAGCAATCTTGACCGAACCAAGGCCGTGTTGTCCCTGCAGGTCCCGATAGAAGAGTGAGAAAGTAGTCCTGTATCCATAGTCGTTCCATGGGTCGGGTACGAGGCTTACGCCAAGATGCTCAGCGGCATTCATCTGAACGAGCGAGTCGAAGCGACGAAATATCATCGCGTAATCCAACCATGGCGCACGGAAATTGCCGAGCCGCGAAACGAAGAACAACAGCTCCATCAGAGCGACCGCTGAGACTGAGGAGCGCTCTAGTCCGCGCGAACCAGGGTAGAGCGAACAGATCTCACACACTGGCCGCGGTCCGTCAGCCATTGCCAATCGCCGGGCCACAACCTATTCGGGGATGACCAGTACTGGGCGGCTCCAAGAGCGAATAGTTCCATGTCTACCTCGCAAGGACTTTGACGGTCTCGCCCACCGCGGTGAGCATCTCGCGCAGCGTGTCGTAGTCGGGGTGCTTGAAGCGCATCCACGCGTTGGCCATGTAGCCGGCGGACACCGGCTGCGTGGGCGTGCCTTCGGGCGGCAGGTGGGCGTCGATCATCCACTGACCGAACGCACGCTCGACCTTCTCCACGCCGACGTACTTCGCGATGCGGCCGTCCTGGCTGGGGCGCAGCGCCACGATGCCGGTGGCGAAGCGGCGCGAGAGGCGTGCCCCCGGGCGGCCGTGCACGATGGCCATCGCCCACTCACGGTACAGGTCGACGTCGTTGCCCACGTTGTAGAGATCCCACGCGCGCACGCCGGGCGGGCGGCAGCCGATCTCCGAGAACTTGAGACCCTTGGGCCCTGAGAACCACTCCATGTGCGTGGCCGACGTGCCGATGTCGAGCGCGCGCAGCACCTTGCCGCCGAGCACCTTGAGCTCGTTGTAGCCGGGCGCAGAGTCGACGCGATTGGTGGTGACGAACTGCGGGCTGATCCACCGGTGCCGCATCGCCTCGAGCACGTTCGGGTAGTAGTGCGTGACGAAGTCGTGCACCACGCGGCCACCGATGCTGATGGTGTCGTAGAAACCTTCGTGGCCTTCGATGAACTCTTCGACGGCGACCGAACGGCCGCGATCCACGCCGAGCTCAGAGGCCGCCTTGGCGAGATCCGCCAACGAGTCGCAGCGGCTGGTGCCTGATGCGCCGGCGCCATCACGCGGCTTGATGATCAACGGGAAGCCGACCTGCTTCGCGAAGGCCACCAGCTCATCGAGAGAAGAAACGGCGGCCGACATCGCGCAGGGCACGCCGGCATTCCGCAGCGCTTCCTTCATCGAGGGCTTGTCGCGGCACAACCACGAGGTCTTCACCGACGTGCCCTCGATGCCCATCGCCTCGCGCACCTTCGCGGTCGACATGATGTGCGCCTCGACGGTCGCTTCCAGGCGATCGATGCGGTGTTTGCCGTGAATGAACTTCGCGGCGCGCAGCATGGCGCCTTCGTTCACCACCGAGTCGACCTGCTCGTAGTGCGTGAGCCACTGGCGCATCTCACCGCTCAACGAATCCTTGGAGCCTTCGCCGATCGCCGTGACGGTGGCGCCGACCTCCTTCAAGGCCTTCACGAAGTAGCGCTGATTGACCGGGAAGCGGGGCTCGACGAAGACGACGTGCATTCAGGGCCTCACGACAGTTTGGAATACAGCGATTCGTATTTTTGCACCTGGTTGTCCCAGGAGAAGTTCTGCGTCATGCCGTTGTGCTGCAGCCGACGGTACGCCGGGCGATCACGGTAGATGTTGAAGGCCGCTTCCAGTGCCCAGTGCACGGCCTTCGCGTCGTAGTCGTCGAACACGATGCCCGTACCGGTTCCCGTACGCGGAGACCAGAGCTGCACCGTGTCAGCGAGCCCGCCCGTCTTCCGCACGATGGGCACCGTCCCGTATTTCAGGGCGTAGAGCTGCGTGAGTCCGCACGGCTCGTACTTGGAAGGCATGAGGAAGAAGTCAGAGCCTGCCTGAATCCAGTGAGCGAGCGGGTTGTCGAACGCCGTCTGGAAACGCACCTGCCGCGGGTACTGCTCGCGCAGCTGGTGGAACATGCGCTCGAACCGTTTCTCTCCGCTGCCCTGCACCACCAGCTGGAACTTGCCTTCCCGCAGCCCCAACGAGAGCGCGTCGGGCAACAGGTCGAAGCCCTTCTGCGCGGTGAGCCGCGAGACGATGCCCAGCAACGGCACTCCGGGCAGCACCGGGAGATGAGCGCGAGAGAGCAGCGCCAGCTTGTTGCGCTCTTTGCCGGCGAAGTCGTCGACGTCGTACCGCTGCGGGATGAACTTGTCGGCCTGCGGGCTCCAGTCGTCGTAGTCGACGCCGTTGAGCAGGCCGAAGACGGAGGACTCGCGCGCCTTGAGGAACCCTTCGAGCCCCGCGCCGTATTCGGCCGAGCGGATTTCCCGCGCGTAGGTCGGCGAGACCGTGGTGACCGCGCTCGCGTACAAGATGCCGTGCAGCAGGAAGTTGATCCGCCCCGCGTGCAGCTGATCTTGATGGAGCAGGTGCGCTGAACGCAGCAGCCCCGTGTCGGGCAACACGCTCGCCGGGAACGCGCCCTGGTAGTTCAAGTTGTGAATCGTCAGCACCGTCTTCGTCTTGCCGAAGATGGCCCCGTCCCACGCGAAGCGCGTCTTGAGCAGCAGCGGCACCATCGCCGTCTGCCAGTCGTTGCAGTGCACCACGTCGGGCGCGAACCGCATGCGCTGGGCGGCTTCGAGGGCCGCGTAACAGAGCACCAGGAAGCGGAGGTGCTCGTCGCCGTCGTGCGCGTAGATGGCGTGACGGCCGTAGAGCTGCGGGCAGTGCACGAAGAAGACCTCCATCGTCGAGCCCGGCAGCGTGGCCGCGAAGATGGAGACTTCGAAGGAGCGCGTGCCGAACATCACCTTCATGCCGCGCAGTGAGTCGATCGAGCGGAAGCGGTACTTGTTCTGCTCGATGCGCGAATACATCGGCATGAACACCCGCACGTCGTGACCACGGCGATGGAGGGCTCGCGGCAAGGCGGCGGAGACGTCTCCCAGACCGCCGGTTTTTGCGAACGGCGCGACTTCGGAGCTGAGGAACAGAATGTTCATCTAAGTGTGGCCCCTCACCCCGACCCTCTCCCCGCTTCGCAGGGCGAGGGGGAGAATCAAAAGCGATCGTCTGCTGGCGAGACCGACGTGACCGGCGGTGTGATCAAGATGTGCTGCTGCGTCGAGGGTGTGACCGGAAGCACCAGCGTGAAGCGTGAGCCGTGGCCCATCTCCGAGGCGACTCGCACCACCCCGCCGTGACCCTCGACGAAGCTCTTCACGATGGCCAGGCCCAGGCCCGCACCGCCGTACTCACGCGTGGAGGAAGAATCGACCTGGTAGAAGCTGTTGAAGATCTTGTCGAACTGATCGGCCGGAATGCCCACCCCGGAGTCCTCCACCAGGATGCGGTAGCCCGGCGCGTTCAAGTCGGGCTGCTGCTGCACGTCGGTGAGCGTGACCGCCACCCGGCCCCCCTTGGGCGTGAACTTCACCGCGTTGGTGAGCAGGTTGACGATCACCTGGCGCAGGCGATCGCGATCTCCACTCACCATGGCCATCTTCGCGGGCAACTTCGCCTCGAGCGCCACGCCCTTCTTCTGCACCTGCGGGCGCAGTGACGAGAGCGAGCCGTTGATCAACTCCACCGCGTCCATCGGCTCGAAGTTGAGGCGCACCTTGCCCGCTTCGATTTGAGAGATGTCGAGGATGCTGCTGATCAACTTCAGCAACGTCTCGCCCTTCTCCATGATGGTGCGCACGTAGTCGACCTGCTCACCGTTGAGCGGGCCGGCCAGCCCCTCGGCCAACATCTCGGAGTAGCCGATGATCGACGTGAGCGGCGTGCGCAGCTCGTGGCTGACCGTGGCGAGGAACGCGCTCTTGAGGCGATCGAGTTCTTTGAGGCGGGTGTTGGCGTCTTCCAGCCGCTTGTTGCGCTCTTCCAGCTCGCGGTTGTTGTCGAGCGTGGCCTCGATGTGCAGCTGGCTGGTCAGGTACATCTTCTGACCGCCGAACAGCATCGTCTGCAGCAGCTGGCCGAAGTGCAGCATCACGCGCGCGATGGTGCCTTCCGGCGCGCGACGCACTTTGCCCACCAACGTCTTCGCGTTGCCCACGTCGAAACCTTCGGCGATTTCCGTGAGGGTCTTCGGCGCGAAGTCCTTCAGGTCCTCCGGCATGAACGGCCCGAAGACCACCCGGCCGATCTGGTCGCCTTCCCACGCGATGGGCACGATGAGGTACCGCAGTCCCGTGAAGCAGGGCACGGTCAACATGCCCCTGGCCTGGGGCACCAGGTCGGGCTCCAGCACCGGCAAACGCGCTCCGTGGCTGAGCGCGAGCGGGCCGTCTTTCACCCGGCCGACGGTGGCCGTGCAGCGGCGGCGCCCTTCGGGAAAGCTGAAGACATAGCCGCAGAAATCGCCGTTGCCGATCTTGATGTCGGCCAGCTTCGCGCCCTTGTCGTCGAATACCTTGATGCCCACGCGATAGAGCTCGACGAAGCCCCTCACCACCTCGGTGAAAGACTCGGTGTCGAGCATCGCCCCCAGGGTGACGCGCCGCTGGAGAACCGACTCGCGCTGGCTCACGGGCGAGCTCCCGGAGTCCTCGGAGGAAGAATGCGTTCCAGCTCGGTTCCGGTGACGTCGATGTTCGCGAACACCTGCGTGAGGAACTCGCGTTCACCCAGGCCGATGTTCTTGGTCAGCCCAGCGCGCGCTTCGAGGCTGCGGAAGGCCGATTGGAGCACCGCGTAGAGGGTCTCCAACACCCCGATGCCCCGAATGGCGATGGCGCCCACCACGGGCTCCTTGCCTTTCTTCCGCGTCTCCTCGATCTCGGCGTCCGTCTTCGTGTCGGGGAGATCTCGCTTGTTGTACTGGATGACCACCGGCACCTGCGCCGGGTCGAGATTGTTCTCCTTCATGTTCTCGACGAGGTTTTTCCAGTACGCGTTGTTCTCGGCGGCGGCGGCCCTGCGGCTGTCGGCGATGAAGGCCACCGCGTCGGCCCCCTGGAGCACGATGCGCCGCGTTGCGTTGTGAATCACCTGGCCCGGCACGGTGAACAGCTTCACCTTCACCTTGAAACCATTGGCGGTGCTGAAGAAGACCGGGAGCAGGTCGAAAAACAGGGTGCGATCGTCGTGGGTTTCGACGGTGAGCAGCCGCCCGCGGACCTCAGGACTGGTCCGTTGATGCACCATCTGCAGGTTGGTCGTCTTCCCCGAAAGCCCGGGGCCGTAGTAGACGATCTTGACGGTGAGTTCCCGCTGGGCGTGATTCAGTTGCACGTCGGCAGATTGTGGGCCCAACCGCCCGACCCGCCAAGAACTAGCTGTGATCCAACCGGCGAGGTGTGCAGAAAGGTGACATCAGCTACCTCGCCATTGAAATGTCTGCTCGTGCACGACGTTGGACGTCGTGGTTAGGATCAGCACTGGCCGAGCCAAGCAGTAAACACCGTGGAGGAGTGGCGATGACCGACAAGCAGCTCGAAGGTATGCCGGGAACGAACCCGACCCCCCCGATGGCGATGCCAACGGACTGGAAGCAGGTGAAGTTCGCACAGCCGACCGATGAAGACATGGGTCTGCTCGCTGCGCTGCGCTCGGGAAGCGAGCCGTGGAAACAACGCGGCGAGACCGCTGCCGAGAGCCTCGAGACGCTGACCAAGCTTCGACCGTTCATCTCGGTCGGCAAGCTCAACGGCGCCGTCGTGGGCTACGTGACCATCGAACGTGATGGCCCGGTGCCGGGCGCCGCGTACCTGCGCAACATCGTGGTGAAGAACGAGTTTCGTCAAAAGGGCCTCGGGCACGCGCTGCTCGACCAGGGCCTTTCTGTCGCGCGCGACATGAACCGCAAGACACTGGCTTTGCGCGTCGACCCGGCGAACGGCCCCGCAGTTTCGTTCTACCGCAAGGCCGGTTTCACCACGGTCGCCACGGTGGTCTCGAAGAAGAGCGGCAAGCTGCGCCTGCTGATGAGCCGCGAGCTCTAAAGAGAATGGGCCTCTCGACTCCGTTCCTCAGAGTGGAGTCGAGGGCGCCTCAGCTCATTTCAGCTTCTGCGTGGCCGCGTCTTGCGGGAGCGTCGCCTTGGCGAGGTCGATCAGTTTTTTCCGTGACGGCTTCATGTCGAAGGTGCCTTGCGGAACCCAGCGGCCCCCCGGCTTGCCCAAGATGAACAAGACCTGGTTGCAGGAAAAGCTCACCAACGCCTCGAGCGTGCCGATGCCCGACTGCATCTGAAACGAGAGGTGCGGCGCGAAGCGGCACTTCGAGACGTCTTGATCGAAGCGGAAGCTCTTGTCGTCGTAGAGCAGGCTCTTCAGGGTCTCGAGCGTTTCGGCGTCGAGCTCCTTGCCCGGCGCGCCCCGCACGAAGTCGGAGGCGATGGCCCTCGCGGGATCAGGCCGGAGCCCACCGGAGTCGCTCACCCGAAACACCTGCACCTTCGTCGCGCCGGCCATCGAATTGAGCACGGTGTCACCCAGCGCTTCGCTCACCTTCGTGGAGGGCTCGGTGATGGTCGGCGGCGGGGGCGGCGGCGCCTTCTTCTTCTTCGGCGCGGCGGCGAAGCCGGGCGTGGCCAGCAGCACGAGCAAGAAGAGGGAGCGGCGCGGCGACATGAAAGAACTCATCGCACGTCACTCGCCGGTCGAGAAGAAGTCCGTCAGGCGTTCAGGCAGCGGCGCTCGCTCGGTGTGTTTGCCCACGCGGTAGAGCGGCGGCAACGCGAGGCGTGTGCTTCGGCTCGCCAACGCACGCAGTCCATCTCGCACCCGCCGCCAGTCTTCATCGCCCAGGAGCGCATCGGCCTGCGCGGCCCAGGCGCTCACCTGCGCGCGGCCCCCTTTCAGCGACGCGCGGCCTTCGGGTGACGCGGTCAGCTCGTGCGCCAGCATCAGCAACGCAGCGCGCGGGGTGTCTTCGGGAATCCGCGCGGCGCCGTCGACTTCGCGGGCCAGCAGGAAACGCAACGCGGGCACCCGCTCTGCTTCTTTCAGCTGCACGGGGGCGAACCGTTCTTCGAGCAGCAGTCGCAGGTGTGCGTCGGCGGCGGTGTCCCAGAAGGTCGCGTGCACCAACGCGCGCGGGCCCGGCAGGGCGCGCGTCGTTCGGGGCGCGCGTTTCGAACGGCGAAGCAGCTCACGTTCGACGCCGCCGGTGGTGTCGATGCGCGCGATGGCGGCCCAGCCTCGAGCCAGGGCGCGGGTGCCGTCGTCAAACTGCGCGAGCAACGCGTCGTATTCGGTCAGCGTGAAGGGCAGCCGGTGGCCTCGCACGAGCGGCCTGCCGAAGAGCGACTCGAGCGCGGTGCCGAAACGGTCCAGCGCGGGGATGAGTTCATCCTCCAACTGCAGCGCTTCGTGCGCCGCGGCGTCGCGTTCTCCCATGGGGACCTTGCGAGGCACGCCGAGGACCAGCCGCAGCAAGGCGAGCAGTCCACCGCCCGTGTCTTCGAGGCGGCGGTCCACCACGTCGTTCAAGCGGTCGCGGAGGGCGTTCACGTCGTCGAGCAGCGCGCGGGCGGCACCTTGGGGCCACGCTTCGGCCTGGGCGCGGCGGGTGGCTCGTCGAAGGGCCTGCTCGACCTGCGCGTCGGTGCGCGCGACTTCCCGGGCGATGTCGCAGACCTCGCGCAGCCGCTGCCGCCAGCCCCAGGCCTGCACCGCGGGGATCAACGCGCGGTAGCGGACCCGGGTGGCTTCGAGCAGGGGCGCTGCGTCCTCCAGCCGGCGGAGGAGCTCTTCGTCAGACGCCATGGCCCACTTCTACCCGCAGCCCCCTCTCCCTGCGAGAGCCTGCGGTTGGGGCCGAAGGGGGCCTGACCCGGTGCTGCGCACCGACCTCTCCCCGCTCTCGCAGGCAGAGGTATCAACAGGTACGGTGCCCCCATGCGCTTCGTCGCCGTCCTCTCGGTGCTCCTGGCCCTGCCGTCCCTCGCGGCAGAGACAGAACAAAAGCCGCGCCTGGTGATCAACGATCTCGTCGCGCTCAAGGTGGCGCCCGAAGAAGCCCAGGCCATCACCGACGCGGTGGTCACCTACCTCTCGGCCCGCGGGCTCTTCGAGGTGCTCTCCACCCGCGACGTGCAGACCCTGCTGGGCGCCGAGCGGCAACGGCAGCTCTCCGGCGCCTGCAGCGAAGACGCGCTGGGCTGCAGCGTGGACATGTCGAAGCTGCTCTCTGCTCGCTTCGTCTTGTCGGGCCAGCTCGCGAAGGTGGGCAGCGCCTACCAACTGACCATGCAGTTGGTGGACACCAGCCGCGACCAGACCTCCAGCCGCAGCTCGAAGCTCGCAGGCGATCTCGAGGCCCTCCGCGCGCTGGTGCCGTACGCCGCCTCCGAGGCGACGGGCTCTCCCCTGCCGCCGCCGCCTTCGCGCGTGTTGCCGGTGACCTTGCTCGCCGCGGGCGGCGCCACGTTGCTCTCGGGCGGCGTGGTGGGCCTGCTCGCCTTGTCGAAAGAAGCGCAGCTCAACGAAGAGCTCTGCCCCGCCACCCCACAACCCGACGGCCGTTGTGAAGGCGTGAACCTGCGAGACCGCACCTTCTACGTCGCGCAGCAAGAGTCGCTCACCGCGCAGAAAGCCCTGAGCATCGGCTTGATGGCCGCGGGCGCGGTGATGCTGGGTCTGGGCCTCTGGTTGCTTCCCCCCGACGACGCCCGCACCCGAATCACCGCGCGCGTCTCGCCCACCACCAGCGGCCTCGTGCTCACGGGGGCCTTCTGATGCGCCGCGCACTGAGCTTCCTGCTGCTCACCAGCGCCGCCTGCACCGGGCTGTACCTGGAGAACCCCAACGCCTATCCGTGCGACTTCGCCGACGGACCCGGCGTGCGTGACGAGGTCTGTCACCCGGGCGACATCTGCGGCACCGACAACGTCTGCAAGCCCTTCATCTACGAAGGCCCCCGCTTCGAAGGCCAAGCCACCCTGCCGGAGTACGGCCCTCAGAGCGGCGAAGGTGCGCTGCTGCACCCGCTGGTGCTCGACGGCGTGGTGAGCCAGGTCACGGCCAATCTCCCCGTCACCCGCGGCCCCGTGGCGTACCTGCAGCAGGGCTCGAACATCTTCGAGGTGAAGGGTGGGCACGTCGGTGATGCCACCTCGGTGCTGATGGGGCCCCTTCCCCCTGGCTTCGGGCTCCCCACCGCGATGCAGCCCTTCTACGACAGCCCCGGCCCCGGCCTCGAGGTGCTGCTGGCGAGTGCGAGCGGGAGGCTCGCGGTGCGCAGCGGCCTGATGACCGACTCCGTGCGCCGGGGCATGCTGCCGTTCGTCGCCACCGGCTTCCGGGTGGTCGATCAATCGCCCTTCCAGGCGATGCCCGTGGCGTGGAACACGAACGAGCTGGGCGTGGTGCAGCGCGCCGGGATGAACTGGAACTTCGTGCCCTGGGTGGTCGATGGGGGCACCGTGCTCGACGTGGCCTCGGTGACCTTGCCCGGCCGGGCGTGGGTGCTCGCGCTGCAGCCCGAGTCCATCCTGGTGATCGACGCGACCGACGCCGGGGTCAGCTCGGCCGCTGCCTTCGACGCCTTCGCTGCTTTCACGGTGAATGGCGGCTCTCTCAAGAGCGACCCGGGCAACCGGATCATCGCGGCCTTGCGCCATGGGTCGACGCCGCCGGTCGACGTGCTCTCCACCTTCCAGGTGAACGTCGGCGCTGAGGGGCCGGTGCTCACCTCGCCGTGGCCCGACTGCGCACCCTGCCGGCCCACCGAGCGGGTCGAGCTGGTGGCGCCCTCGGTGCGCAGCGGGGTACCGACGGTCGACGTGGTGTGCCGACGCGCCGTGGGCCTGGCCAGAACGCTCCAGGTGGTGGGCAGCGTCGCGCTGACTCAGTTCGACGGCTGCCTGACCGAGGAGCTCGAAGTGCCCATCGCGTTCGAGAACGTCGCGCTCGATGGCGGGCGGCTGGTGCAGTGGGACAGCCAGGACGGGCTGCTCTTCGGCGGCACGCACGGTCAGCTGTGGAGCGGCGAGACGCTCACCTCGCTGGCCCCTGAGTTTCTCGACCGGGTGCCGCGCGACGTGACCCCGGTGGTGTTGGGCGACACGCCGTCATTGGCCGTCATCGCAGACGACTACCTCGCGATTCAGCAGACGCTCGACCCCCGCAGGCCCAGCGAGCAGCTCAACGGCTTTCGCCGCGTTCCCGCGCGTGAGCTCGATGGCCTGGAGTTCATCGGCTTCATTCACGGCATCAGCGGCTGGGCGGTGGTCAACGGCGGCGACCTGGTGCAGCTCACCCGGGACGCAGACGGGGGCACACGGCTCTCCGCGGGTGCGCAGCTGGTGACCGCCAGTGAAGACCCCATTCGCGACAGCATCGGCGGTGAGGCGTTCATTGCGCAGGATGGCGGCATTTCATTCTTCGTGGTGGCCGACGACAGCCTCTATTTCCTGAAAGATCCTGAGCTCACCCTCGACCCGGAAGGCGAGCTGACGTCGCTGACGCCCCAGCTCACCCCCGAGCCCTCCGTGCCGATTCGCAGCCTCGCGCTCGAGCGCACGCCGCTGGGCACCAACGGAACCGACCGCGCACGCGGGTACCTCGTCACCTCGCGCGACGTCTACTCGTGGGCGCTGGGTGGCACGCCGGCCCGCTGGTCGTCGACGCAGCTGGTGCTCGCCGGCGGTGAACCGGTCGAGGTGTGGTTCGACTCCGCGCGCAGTGCGCTGGGACGGGTGGGGTATCGCGATGGGCAGATCTTCTCGTTGCCGGGCGGCTCCCCGCTGGCCGAAGCGTTGCCGGCGGGGCCCGACGGCGTCTTCCCGCGCGTGCTCGACTTCGAGAACCTCGGTGGCTGGCCGGTGGCCTACGCCAGCACGGGGCTGTTCATCGCGGGTTGGGATCAAGTCGACGGCAAGCTGCAGAACCGCTTCCCCAACGGAGTCACCCGGCCGATGACCTGGCGTGAGGTGAAGCTCGAGGGCGACGCCACGCCGTGGAAGACCCAGCCGGGCAAGCTCTTCGTCACGCAGGAAAAAGAAGGCGACGCCGGGCTCACCCGGCACCAGCTGCTGCTCTTCACCGATGACGAAGTGCGCGAGGTCGCGCACCACCTGCGGAAGTGACGTCGCGGTGAAGCTCCTCTCTCTTTCGTACGAACGGTTTCGCAACCTCGAGTCGGTGTCACTCGAGCCTTCGCCCCACGCCACCATCGCGGTGGGGGAGAACGGCCAGGGCAAGACCAACCTGCTCGAGGGGCTCTACCTGCTGGCCACCTTGAAGCCGCTGCGCGCCAACAAGTTGAGCGAGCTCATTCGTTTCGGGCAGCCCAGCGCGAAGGTGACCGGGCGATTTCTGATTTCAGGCGCCGAAAGAGAGATCTCAGTCGAGGTGATCCCCGGTGGGCGCACGGCCTTCGTCGACGGCAAACGCGCGCACGCGCTCGACGCGTACTTCGGCGGCGTCTCGGTGGTGGCCTTCACGCCCGACGATCTCGCGGTGGTCAAAGGCGGCCCCGATGGTCGGCGCGCGTTCCTCGATCGCAGCGTGTTCAACGTGGTGCCCGCCTACCTCGACGAGAGCCGCGAGTACGTGCGTGCACTCAAGAGCCGCAACAAGCTGCTGAAGGATCGCGCGCCGATGAGCCACCTCCAGGCGTGGGACGTGACGCTGGCCCGCATGGGCGCGCGGTTGTGGGTGCGGCGGCGCTCGTTGATGATCGCGCTGGTCGAACGCGCGCGCGCTTCGTTCCAACGCATCGGCCGCTCGCCGCTGGAGGCGCAGTGGAACTACGAACCGTCGCACCTGGGTGAAGGCATGGTGTTCGCCACCGCCTCAGAGGCCGAGCTGGCCGAGCGCATGCTGGCGCGCCTCGACGCCCGGCTCACCCGCGACGTGGAGCGTGGCTTCACCTCGGTCGGCCCCCACGCCGACGACGTGGAGATCACCCTGGGTGACAAACCCGCCCGCGCCTTCGCCAGCCAGGGCCAATGCCGCGCGCTGGTGCTGGCCTGGAAGGTCGCGGAGATTGAAAACCTGCAGCAGCAGAATGGTTTTCTGCCGCTGCTCCTCCTCGATGATGTGAGCAGCGAGCTCGACCCCGAGCGGAACGCCTTCCTCATGGGCTACCTGGCTGACTCAGGTGCGCAGACGTTGCTCACCACCACCGACGCAGGCCTCGTCGCCCGCGCCGCAGGCGCCGATACCCGGTGGTACCGCGTGCACGCAGGTCAGGTGGCGCCGCAGGGCTGACGCACGCGCATTCCTTTCGTGGCGAGCTCGTTCGCTCGCAGGCCGCTCCCGTGGGCACGACAAATGCTCACCTCCTCCGCTGAGGGGGGGAGGTCATGGGTCGTGCACACGGACCGTCACTGATTGCCGGCACCATGTTCGCCCTCGTGGTGTTCGGTTTCGGGCTCGGGCTCACCCTTCCGTGGACCTCACCTCGCGTGGAGCTGCTGCCGCCGGTGGGCGAGGTCATCTCCACCCGGGCGCTGGAGCGGCGTTTCGGCATTCAGCTGACGCACATCTCGGTCACGCACTCCGGCGGGCTGGTGGAGTTGGGCTTCGTCGTGGTGGATGCCTTCAAGGCCCGGCAGCTGATCGACGCCACCCCGCGGCTCATCGCTGACGACACCGGCTGGTCGTTGCAGGCCCCCGAGCTGGGCCCGTGGCGCAACATTCGCCTGCAGCAAGACGCGGCGTGTTTCGTTCTCTTTCCCAATGCGCGCAGCACCGTCAAACCAGGCGCGCGCGTCTCACTGGCGTTCGGCGGCGTGCGCGTCGAGCCGGTGATCGTCAAGTAGCTCTTCCAGGGAGCAACCATGAAACGGTCGACGGTGGTGTTGGTCCTCACGGTGGGTGGGCTCACGGCGTTGTCTTCGGTCGGCGTGGAGGCGGCGTTGACCAGGCCGATGCCGCCGCTGGCGTACGATGACTCCTTCTCGGTGCCGGAAGACACGGCGGCGATGGTGTCGTTCCCCGGGGTGTTGGGGAACGATCGACCGCGCGCCAACGGAGCGCTGAGCGCGATCCTGGTCACCAACACCGCCCACGGCACCTTGACCCTGCGTGCCAACGGAGCGCTCAGCTACACCCCTGCGCGCGACTTCACGGGCATCGACGTCTTCTCGTACTCGGCCAGCGACGGCTCGCGCATGAGTGCGCCGGCCATCGTGGCCATCACGGTGGTGGCGGTGAACGACCCGCCAGTGGCGGTGGATGATCGCGTCACCTTCACGCGCATCGCGCCCCTCAAGCTGTCGGTGGTGGACAACGACTTCGACGTCGACGGCCACATCGTGCCGGGCACCATCGGCATCGTCAGCTCGCCGCAAAACGGGCGGGTGACCATCGGCTCGAACGGGGTGATCGTCTACACGCCGATGAAGGGCTTCTCGGGCACCGACGCGTTCACCTACGTGGTGTGGGACGACCAGGGCGCGCGTTCGAACCCCGCCATCGTTCACCTGATCAAACGCTGAGGGGGCCGCGTCACGATTACGCGCACGCCCCGCAGTGCTTTCGCTTTCCCGGCCCCACGCAACCGGGCGGTTCCGAGCGAAGTGAGGGCGGCACGAGCGTTGCTCTGCCCCTCCGAACGGTGAGTGCGGGGCACTCACGGCGGGCGGAATCGTTTGGGGGGAATCGCACATGAGCAGAGAGATGCCAGCGGCGCGGGCCGTGTCGAAGTCGTTCACTTCACGGCGCGTCGGAGTGGGAGTGGCAGTGGGACTGGCATTGGGAGCGTGCCTCGAAGGCAGCTCGCCGCTGCTGGGCAACGTCGAAGGGCAGCTGGAGCTGGGCATCGATCTCGAGCCGGTCGAGGTGATGTTCCTCACTGAAGAACAGCTGGCGCCCTTTCTTCGATCGCGGCTGCCGCAGGTGCGCTCCGAGTTCGAGACGGCGGCGGCGAACCGCGAGGCCTTGAGAACGCGCTGGGAGCTCTGGATGGAAGAGAGCCAGCGCGCGAATGATGAGGTGGTGAGGAGCGGGGCCGACATTCTCCAGCGCCGCCTCGAGGTGATTCGCCGCGCGGTCTCGGTGCGAGAGATGGCGGCGCAGCGGCGGTTGCTGACAGCGGCGAGCGCGGGGGTGCGCAAGCGCGCCAGGGAGATGCAGCAGCAAGCTGAGGCGGCGCGCCGCGACGCGGATCGAGCCGAAGAGGCGGCCCGTCACCTGGCGGATGGTTCGTTCTTCCTGGCCGACTTGCCGCAGCCGCTGTTCACCACGCACACCCAGGCCGATGGCAGCTTTCAGGCGAAGCTCGCACCGGGCCGCTACGGGGTGGCGGCGACGGCCACCGGCCAGGATGGGCTCAAGCGGGTGTGGCTGGTCTGGGTGCGCATCGAAGCGGGTGAAGCGACCGCGCTGCTGTTGAGCGAGCACAACCTGGCGCTCTCCAGATGCGAGTCATGCGTGCTGGCGCCCAGGGATCCCGTGGTGAAGCGCTGAAGTACTCCCGCTCCCTGCGCAGCGGGGCGAGGTTTCTTACGATTCGCCCTCGAACACCACCGGGGGCGGCGGGGTCTCATGCGCCCGCAGATGCCGCCGCAAGGCGATCGACGGCAGGTGAAAATCAACCTCGAGCAGGTGCTTGCCGTCGAGCGCGATCAGCCGCTGATACACGAACGCGGCGAGCCCTTCAGACAGCCGCCGCCGATGGTGCCGGGCATCGAGCACGCTGGCCCGGTGCACCGCGGCCGCCACGTTGGGCGAACGGAACACGCAGATCGCCAGCCGCCCATCCATCGCGGCATCGAGCGCGAGGTCGAGGGCAAACGCGTCATCGACCAGGTCGAAGCCAACCACGTCGAGCGGCTGGAGCCGCGAAGCGCGGGAAAAATCGGTCGCATCGGCATCGGTGCCCAGGATCGACTGCCGCGCCGCGCCCGGCCCCGGAGCGAGCGGAAGCCCCAGCGGCTCTTCCAACGAAGCGACGTGCCGGCCCTCCGCCACGAAGCGCTGCAGCAACGCAGCATAGAAGGTGCTGCGCCCGTTGCCCGGTTCACCGCTGAGCAACACCAGCCCGCGCTCGAGCGCCAGCAGCGGCCCCTGCACCAGCGGAGAGAGCCCCAGCGCATCGAGGGTGGGAATGGTGGCGGGCATCGCGCGAAAGGTGGCGGCGCGAAAGGTCCGCTCCGTGGTGACGGTGACGCGGAAGCGGCCCAGCTCGGTGGAAGCGACCGAGTGCACCACCGGCCCGCGCGCGGCGAGCAACGATGAGGGCAACACCGGGCTGACCAGGTCAGCCACTTCATCGGGGGTGAGCGGCGCTTCACCGAGTGTCCGGGTGCCGAAGGCGCCGTGCAGCGTGGGGGGCAGCCCCACCGTGAGCGTCAAGTCAGTCGCGCCGTGCGCGCGCACCTCTTTGAGCAGCGTGCTGATCTGCATCGAGTCACCCCGGGGTGGCTGATGGGCGTGCGCGCTCTCGCCCTGGCGCAGCAGCACCAGGTGTTCTTCGGGAGCACGTTGCGCCCGCATGCCGCTGCTCTCGAGCACGTTGAGCAGGTCGGATTCCCACCCGAATTGAACGGCTTCGCGGGCCGCCCGCAGGGTGTCTTTGTTCACCTGCCGCGCGATCACCCGCAACGGCAACGAGCCGAACGCGAAGGCACCCACCCCGCGGCGATCGAGCCAGCCGCCTTCGAGCAGCTGCGTGGCGAGCGCGTCATCGGCGAGCGCGAGTGAAGCGATGAGGTGAAAGCGCTGCTCCCAGTCGGGAGCGCCTTCGAGGTCGAGCACCCCACCCGGCTCACCACCTCGCAGGATGGTGGTGGCGAGGGCGGCCGCCGCTTCATCGGTGAGCGTGCCGGTGTCGAAGGTGGCCGCGACCACCTTCGGGGGCACCGAACGAAGCTGCTCGCGCAGCGACTCCGGCTCGAGAAATCGTGCGTGAAGAACTGACATCAAATGTCGAGGCTGGCGTTGAGCGCGTTCTCTTCGATGAACTTGCGGCGCGGCTCGACCTCTTCACCCATGAGGAGCGAGAACATGCGCTCGGCCTCGACCGCGTCGGACACCTTCACCTGGAACATGGTGCGGACCGCGGGGTCCATGGTGGTCTCCTTAAGCTGCTCGGGGTTCATCTCGCCCAGGCCCTTGTACCGCTGCATGGTGACGCCCTTCTGCGCGTCATCGAGCGCGTACTTGAGCACCTCCTGGTACGTGTTCGCGGTGTGGGTATCGACGTGGGCTTCTTTGCCGGCGTCGCCGATGTGCAGCGTGTAGGGCGCCGCGCCGAACATCTTGAAGCTTTCTTTCAGCGTGACCAGCTCGCGGAACTCGGGCGAGGTGAGGAAGGGCACGTCGATGACCGTGTCACGCGGCGAGCCGTTGACCTCGGTGGAGAACACGTATTTCTTGGCCGAGTGCTCCGGGTCGGGCGTGCGCTTGGTGCCGTTCTTCGACAGCCAGTCGACCAGGTCGGGGTACCGGGTCTCGATGTACTCGAGCATGGTGTCGAACTGCTCCTGGGCGGCCTCGTCGTCTTTGAGCATCTCGGGCGTGAGCGAGGTGGCCTGGATCAACGCGTCGATGACCCGCGCGTCTTTGCGCTGCGACATGCGCTCGAGCCGCTTCTCGTACTTGATGACCTTGGCGAGCAGCTCCTTGAACTCACCGCCGGAGACTTCGGTCTTGTCGGCGCGCTCCATGGTGGTGCGCTCGGAGGCGATGGACAGGAGGTACTCGTCGCGAGCGTCCTCGTCCTTCACGTACAGCTCCTTCTTGCCGCGCGTGATTTTGAAGAGCGGGGGCTGCGCGATGTAGACGTAGCCCTTCTCGATGATCTCCGGCATCTGACGGAAGAAGAAGGTCAGCAGCAGCGTGCGGATGTGCGAGCCGTCGACGTCGGCGTCCGTCATCAGGATGATGCGGTGGTAGCGGATGTCGTCGGGTTTGTAGTCTTCGGTGTTGTTGCCCGCGCGCACGCCGGTGCCGAGCGCGGTGATCAACGTGACGATGAGCTCTGAGCTCAACATCTTCTCGAGGCGCGCCTTCTCGACGTTCAGGATCTTACCGCGCAAGGGGAGGATGGCCTGGAAGTCGGCTTCGCGGCCCTGCTTGGCCGAGCCACCTGCGGAGTCACCCTCGACGATGTACAGCTCGGACTTCGCGGGATCCTTCTCGCGGCAGTCGGCCAGCTTGCCGGGCAACGACATGCCGTCGAGCACGCCCTTGCGGCGCACGGTCTCACGCGCCTTGCGAGCTGCGATGCGGGCGCGCGCGGCGTCACCGATCTTCCCGATGATCTTCTTGGCGGTCTGAGGGTTCTCGTCGAGCCAGTTCTGCAGGCGCTCGTTGACGATGCTCTCCACCAGGCCCTTCACCTCGGAGTTGCCGAGCTTCTGCTTGGTCTGCCCCTCGAACTGCGGCTGGGGAATCTTCACCGAGATGACGGCCGCGAGCCCTTCACGCGCGTCTTCACCGCTGGGCTGCTCCTTGATGTCTTTCCACAGGCCGGTGCGCTCGGCGTACGCGTTGATGGTGCGGGTGAGCGCGGCCTTGAAGCCGGAGAGATGGGTGCCGCCTTCGGGCGTGTTGATGTTGTTGGCGAAGGTGTAGACCTTCTCGTCGTAACCCTCGTTCCACTGCAGCGCGATCTCGACCTGGATCTGATCTTTGTCGGCCTTGAGTGCGACGGGCTTCTCGTGAATCGGCTTCTTGGCCGAGTTGATGTACTCGACGAAGCTGACGATGCCGCCCTCGAACTTGAAGTCGTGGTTCTTGCCGGTGCGCTCGTCGGTGATGGTGATGTGCAGGCCGGCGTTCAAGAACGCGAGCTCGCGCAGGCGCGTGGAGAGCGTGTCGAAGTCGTAGTCCTTCACTTCGAAGATGGTGGGGTCCGGGTGGAAGGACACCTTGGTGCCGCGTTTGTCGGTGGTGCCGATCTCCGCGACCTGCTGCTGCGGCACGCCGCGGGCGTACTTCTGCTGGTACGACTTGCCGTTGCGCTGCACCTCGACGTGGAGCCAATCGGAGAGCGCGTTCACGCAGCTCACCCCGACGCCGTGCAGACCGCCTGACACCTTGTACGCGGAGTTCTCGAACTTGCCGCCGGCGTGCAGCTTGGTCATCACCACGTCGAGCGTGTCCATGCCGGCCACGGTGGGGTGCGGCCCCACGGGGATGCCGCGGCCGTCGTCCATCACGGTGATCGAGTTGTCGACGTGGATGAAGACGTTCACCTGCGTCGCGAAACCCGCGAGCGCTTCGTCGACGGAGTTGTCGACCACTTCGTAGACGAGGTGGTGCAGACCGCGCACGAAGGTGTCACCGATGTACATGCCGGGGCGCTTGCGGACGGCCTCCAGGCCCTCCAGGACCGTGATGCTGGCGGCGTTGTACTCGGCAGGCTTGTTGGCTTCGTTCTGCGGCGTCGAAGTGTCCATCTCGGGGTGATTCCTCGCTTGAAGACCGCGCTGTACAAACACGCGAAAACACGTGAATCCATCTAGCATGTTTCGACCTGTTGAAGGGCCTTCTCTTGGCCGCTCAACTGCTCGAAATAGCTGGGGATTTGGCCGTGTTGAGCGCTACTCCGCGATCACCCCGACCAGGTACTCCCCGGCCTCGACGCCGGCGGAGGATTGGTACGTGTCGAGCGAGAGATAATGGGTGCCCGCGGAGAGCTGTCTGACGAGAAATTTGTCGTGGCGTACGACACACGATTGACCCGAGTTCACATCGCGCAGCAGGTGCACGTCGATGTCGGCGCTGCCCAGGGCCACCACGAACACGCGCACGGTGGTGGGCTGGCTGAGCTCCAATTTGTAGAGCACTTCGCGGCCGCTCTCGTTGGCCGCCGAAGCGCAGCCTGAGTACGCGTTGATCCGCGCGACGCCATCGGTGCGGGTGTCGCGTACGTCGACGAAAGGCAACGAGTTGATCAGCACTTCATCACCGGGCAACCCGGTGCCTTCGATGCGCGGCGCAGTCGTGTCGGGAGCAGCCCGGCCTTCCACCGCGTCCCACGCGCGCGACAAACCCTCGAGCGTGTGGAGGTTTCGCACGTTGTGCCCGAAGGCCAGGCCCGCAGCGTTCAGCACGCAGGGCCGCACCGCGCCCGGCACGTAGACGTTGAGGTGCACGCCATCGGAGCCCAGCCCATGCGCGGGCACGGTGAGCCATTCGCGGTGCAGATCGATGAACGGCACGCGCCGCGCCTGTGCGATTCCCCGGGCCACCAGGTTGTAGCGGGGCACCCACGCATCGAGCGTGGGGTTGTCGTCGCGTGAAGGAATGGCCGAGAGAATCGGCACCACGCCCTGCATCGAGAGCGTGTCGATGAGGGTGAAGAGGTTGCGGCCAAAGGAGTGCGTGTCGGTGAAGCCCACGTCGTTGGTGCCGAACATCACGGTGGCGTAGCGGGGCTGCGCGGCGTCGATCTCCTGCTGCAGCGGGGAAGGCGTGCCGGTGAGTGGGGAAAACGCGCTCCACCCCACGGTGGCGGAGAGGCTGGTGCGATCGAACGACTGGGTCGAACGGAAATGGTCGAGCGCTGGCTGCAGCGTGCTGCGCCCCGCGAGGTCGACGTTCGGGCCGGCGAAGCACGAGAGGTAGCTGGTGTTCACCGTGTTCGAGTCGCCGATCTTCGAGAAGGCGGCGCCGTTCTTCGAGGGCGCCAGCGCGGCGATGGACCGCAGATGCGCGGCCACTTCGCTGGTGAGGGGCGACTGGGTGCGCCCTGACGGATAGCGGATCACCGAGAAGCCCGCGTCGACGACACCCGCATCCACCCCCGCATCGGCCTCGAGGCCTGCGTCAGGTTCCACGCCCGCATCGCTCCCGGCGTCGAACAGAAACGAGCCCGCATCGACTCGGGGTCCGGCGTCATCACCTTCGGTGGGCGAGCCACACGCAGCGGTGACGAGCAGACAGCCGAGCGCCACGCGAAGTCGCATGGTGGTGTTCTGGCATCACCGCGAGGTCGGTCAACTCTGAATACGCTGCGAGCCGGGCACGGAGGGGCCCGTGCACGTCGCCTCCAGCCAGCAGGCGCCTGCGGGTGCTTCGACGACTCAGCAGTCGGGGTCGCCCGGCAGACACTCGGTGACCGACAGGTTGTACTCCGAGCCCCCGGTCGCAGCCGGTGCGTTGACCGACAGGTAATAGGTGCCTGCGGGCAGCGTGGTGGCGATGATCCGCGAAGCGCTCTGCAGGCAGCTCGACAGCGTGGGGCCCGACAGCAGACTGATGCGCTGCTGGCGGGTGATGCCATCGACCAGCACCACCCGCAGTGAAGTGGTGCGGTTGAGCACCAGCCGGTACAGGTTCTGCGGCCCCACCACGGCGGGCGCACCGGCGCACGAGAGCGGCTCTGCCGGCCGCCACGTCGACGTGCGCAGGTCACGCAGCTCTCCAAAAGGCAGCTGTGGAATCACGTACGGCGCGTTCATCGAACCATCACCGGTCATGTGCGGCGCGAAGGCATCGAGCCGGGCCACGCCGAGCTCGAACACCTGGTGCATGCGATCGAGCGCCTGCAGGGTGATGAGGTTGCGCACGTTGTACCCGTGCCGCGACAAGCTGACGGCATCGAACCAACAGCAGGTGTTGTAGGCCGCGCAGGTCGGGTGCGTGCCGTCGGAGGCCAGGCCGTACGGAGGCCCCAGCGCGAGCAGCTCGCGGTTGTAGTCGATGAGCGGGATCTGCCGGCCCTGCGCGATGCCGCGCACCACGCCTGCGTAGACGGGCACGAGGCGAAATGCCGCCGCATCGGGAGGCATGGTGGTGAGCAGGGGAATGACGCCCGCGGCGATCAACCGGTCGGTGATCGTGCGCATGTTGTTCTCGAAGTACTCGGCGCCTTCGGCCAGCGTGTACGGCGCGCCGACGTAGCCGATGTCATTCGAGCCATACATCACCACGGCGTACCGGGGATTGGCGGCGGCGAGCTCCTGCTCCAGCGGTGTCGGGGTGCCGGTGATCGGCCAACGCGCGGTCATGCTGACGCGGGTGGCGAGACTGGGCCGCGTCCACGAGTCGTCGGAGCCGATGAGCGTGGTGCGGAAGTGCATGATGGTGGGCGCCAGCGCGCTGTACGACCCGAGGCGCACGTTGGTCTCCCAACTCACGGTGCCTTCGATGGGCCCGTCGAAGCAGTTGAGGAAGTTGCCGCCAGCGATGCCGGGCCCGTTGGTGGAGATGGAGTCGCCCACCTTGCTGAACACCGTGCCCCGACCCGTGCCTCGCGCGGCGATGGCCCGCAGCCGGAGCGCCACGGCGTCGTCGATGGGCGATTGGGTGCGGTCCGCCGTGTAGAGCAACATGGTGCTCGTGGGACCGGCGTCGAGTTCGGTGCCTGCATCGAAGCCAGCGTCGAAGCCAGCGTCGACCTCCGCGCCCGCGTCGAACGCATGGCCGCCGTCGCGAATCCAGGTCGGCGCTGCGCCGGGGGGTGGGCTGACGAACTTGGTGGGCCGTGGCCCACCGAGATCTGTTCCCCGGGAGGGAGTGCTCGCGTCGGGCGCCTCGGTGCGGGGTGCGACTTGGCGACAGCCAGCCAACAGCATCATCGTCAACCACCAGGTGATCACCCTCATGGGTCATGACCGTAATGAGTGGGATCCGAACAAGCCGCTCCGCAACTGGGGAACGTGGTCCCGACCTTCGAGTGCGGTCCGTTCCGTGACGGGCCCGCACTCATCGACTCGTTCGAGGTGTTGTGGGGCACGCCCCGTCAGCGGGCTGGTGCGGAGGCGCTGCGCAAGAACCCCGGCGCGGCGGGGGTGCGGTTCCCTTCGAGAAGCGCGCTTCGACGACGCTGAAAGCAGGCACCGGCTCGTAACCAGCCCGATCCACGATGGGCCTTCGATGAATTTCTGCGCGATCGTGACCCGACGTCTGCACCCATTGCGCAGCGACGCAGTACCGGGGCCCCTCGCCCCGGACGGAGTCACCGCGGGCGAGGCGCTTGCACTGTGACTCCGGGGGCCCAGCCACAAAGGGGAGAAAGATGAACCATGCCTGAGACCATCACGTCATCGGGGCCGCGCGTCCTGGTCGTCGATGACGCGCCGGTCAACATCAAGCTGATGCGCGCCATCCTCACCGCGGCGGGCTACCAGGTGCTCGAGGCCACCAGTGGGCCTATGGCGCTGGAGCTGATGCGCCGCGAGAAGCCCGAGGCGATGTTGCTCGACGTCAGCATGCCCGGCATGACCGGCTACGAGGTGTGCGAGACCGTCAGGCGCGACGTCGACTTCCGCGCGCTGCCGGTGATCATGGTCACGGGTTTGTCGTTGCCCGAAGATCGCGAACGCGGCCTCAAGTCAGGCGCCACTGAGTTCATCACCAAGCCGTTCGACCGGCGTGAGCTGCTCACCCGCCTGCGCGCGAGCCTGATGGTGGCCGAAGGCTCGGAGAGCGCGTTGCTCGATCACCTGCCCGGCGCAGTGGTGCTGACCGATCTGGCGTGGAACGTCTTCGGGCTCTCTTCGCGCGCTGCGGTGTTGCTCAACCTCTCCCGCCCGGCGGTGGGGGCCTTCGCGTTCGGCGAGTTGCTCAAACCCGAGGCGCTCGCGGCCGCCAGATCCGGTGGCGAGTTCCACTTCGAGATGAACGGGCATGAACTTGCGGGCGTACAGCAGATCGTGCGCGAGCCGGGCGGCGGCGAAGTGATGAGGGTGATCAGCTTGCGCACCACCGAGTCGATGCCCCATTGAGTGCTCCCGCAGACGGCCGGGTCCCTTCACGGAAATCGGGCGTCGGTGCCAATACTCAACAAGACGTCGCGCGCTTCTCGCAGCGAGCCGTCCAGGGCCCGGAATGCACACTCCACAGCCGTCGTGGTTCACCCAGGAAGAGCTCGCGGGCCTGCCCGATTTCTGGCGCGTGTACGACGCGCACTACTTCAGCCTCAGCGAGACGGCCGTGGAGAAGATGCGGGGCGAACCCCACTTCGCGGTGCTGCTCGGCTCGATGTCGGCGGAGCACCTGCGCGAAGAGCAGCGCCGCGACCACGAGCGCATCGCCAGGGCGATGAGCGGCGACTGGAGCGAGTACGTGGAGAACCTGAAGCGCCAGGGCACCTCCTATGCCCGCCTCGGGATCCCCCTGACCGTCTGGTACGGGGTGGTGAGAGGCGTCACGCGCGACCTGACGAACCTCCTCTTCACCACCTTCGCGAAGGACCCTGATCGCCTGCGGGGCGCGTTGTTGGGCATGCACGCGTTCTTCGATTGCGTGATGTCCATGCTCGCCGAGGTCTACCTCGAGGCCTCCCAGGAGGCCCTGGTGCGCAGCGAGACGCGCTTTCAACGGCTGAGCGATGCGGGCTTCCTGGGCGTGATCAAGGCCGATATGGCTGGGCACGTGCTCGAGGCGAATGACGCCTTCCTCACCTTGATCGGCCGCACCCGGGAAGAGCTCAAGGCGGGCCTCTTCACGAGGGACATCACGCCCAAAGAGTGGCGCCCCGTCGACGCGCTCGCCTGCAAAGATCTGGAGACCACCGGCATCTCGCAGCCACACGAGAAGGAGTACTCGAGGCCCAACGGCGAACACGTGCCGGTGCTGGTGGGCGGGGCGCTGCTCGACGAAAACAGCGTCATCGCCTTCGCGCTCGATCTCACCCAGCAGAAGCAGCTCGAGCGGTTCCGCGCGCGCAGCCTGCGGCTCGAGGTGGAGAACCGGCGCGTTCACGAAGCCAGCCGGCTCAAGAGCGAGTTCCTCGCCAACATGTCTCACGAGCTGCGCACGCCGCTCAACGCGATCATCGGCTTCACCGAGCTGATCCACAGCCAGCAGGTCACGCCCGACATGCCGCAGTTCGAGGAGTTCGTCTGGCGACATCCTCGCCAGCAGCCGTCACCTGCTGCAGCTGATCAACGACGTGCTCGATCTCTCGAAGGTCGAAGCGGGGCGCCTGGAGTTCCACGCCGAGGTGGTCGACCTGCCCCGGGTGGTGCAGGAGGTGGTGGCGATTCTGCGCACCATCGCCGCGCAGAAACACATCAAGGTGTCGGTGGAGGTCGACCCGTCGCTGGGCCAGGTCTTCATCGACGCCGCGCGGCTCAAGCAGGTGCTCTACAACTACGTCTCCAACGCGCTCAAGTTCACCGGACCGGGCGGCAAGGTGCTCATCCGCGCGAAGCCCGAAGAGCCCGGCTTCTTCCGGCTCGAGGTGGAGGACACCGGCATCGGCATCACCACGGCCGACATCGACAAGCTCTTCTCGGAGTTCCAGCAACTCGACGCCGGCGCCAGCAAGGCGCAACCGGGCACGGGTCTGGGGCTCGCGTTGACCAAGCGGCTGACCGAAGCGCAGGGCGGTTCGGTGGGCGTCACCAGCGCGCCGGGCAAAGGGAGCACCTTCTTCGCGTTGCTCCCCCGCAGGGCGGTCAGTGGTGAACCGGTGGCCGCGCCCCGGAGCGTGGCGGGCATGCCGGGCGCACCTTCGATCCTCGTGGTGGAAGACGAGCCGAATGATCAGTCGTTGATCATGCGCACCCTGACCGACGCCGGCTACTCGGTGGACACCGCCAGCACCGGAACCCAGGCCCTGGCCCGCTGCCGCGCGCAACACTACGACGCCATCACGCTCGACCTGCTCTTGCCCGACGCCAACGGGCTCGAGGTGCTGCAGGCGATTCGTCAGAGCCCACTCAACCGCGACGTGCCGGTGATCGTGATCACCGTGGTCACCGAAGGCGGCGCCGCGGCGGGCTTTACGGTGCATGACATTCTGCCCAAGCCGGTCAGCGCCCCTTCGATCCTGGGCTCCCTCGAGCGTGCGGGCGTTCACTCCGAGCGAGGAGGCCGGGTGCTGGTGGTCGATGACGACGCCGCGTCGACCCGCTTGATGTCGGCCACGCTCGATCAGCTCGGCTACCGCGCCACCACCGCCCATCGGGGCGCCGAAGGCCTGGCCATCGCCTCCGAAGACCCGCCCATCGCGGTCATCCTCGATCTCCTCATGCCCGAGATGGATGGCTTCGAGTTCCTCGAGCGTTTCCGCGCCCTGCCGCGGTGCAAGACCGTGCCGGTGATCGTGTGGACGGTGAAGGAGCTCAGCGTCGCCGACTACCGGCGGCTGGAGGCTTCGGTGCAGGGCATTCTCCAGAAGGGCAAGCACGCCGGCACCGTGGTGCTGGAGGCGCTGCGCATGTTCTTGCCCGCTCACACCGCGGGGGGCTGAGCCATGACGGCCCCATCGATCCTGGTGGTGGATGACAACCCGGCGAACGTGAAGCTCGCGTTCTTCGTGCTCAAGGCGCGCGGCTTCGACGTGCGCACCGCCTCGAACGCCGAAGAGGCGATGGCGGAGATCACCACGCGGCCTCCGACCCTGGTGCTGATGGACCTTCAGATGCCCGGCACCGATGGGCTCACCCTCACCCGCCTGCTCAAAGCCGACCCCAGCACCCGCGGCCTGATCATCATCGCCTTCACCGCCTACGCGATGGAGGGCGACGCGGAGAAGGCGCTCGACGCCGGCTGTGATGGCTACATCTCGAAGCCCATCGACACGCGCCTCTTCGCCGACCAGGTGGCCGGCTTTCTGCGAACGGCGCGCTGAGAGCCAGGCCTGTATGGTGCGCGCTCATGCTCGTCTTGATGGAAGCCTCTCTCGCCAGCAACGGCCCTGACGCCCGCCCCGCGCTGGTGGCGGCGGCGCAGGCGCTGGGCCACCACGTTCACGTCATTCCGCGCGGCGGTTCGCTGGCGGACGCCGAACCTTCGCTCGACCGCGGTGACTTTCATTGGGGCGTGTTGTTCGGCGGTCGGTTCGACCCCGCGCGGTACCAGCGGCTGCACGACGACGCGCGCGCGCTCAACATCACCCTGCTCAACGACCCTACCCAACACGCCAACGCCGCGGCGTTCGATCGCACCGTGCTCGAGGGCCTGACCGTGTGCACACCTCCGCTCCCCCTGCGGCGCATGGAGCGGCAGGACGGCCCTGCGCTCGCGCGGGAGTACCGGCTCTTCGTGCTCGATGCCGACGTGCTGGCGATGGGCCCCCGGGTTTCGGAAGATCCGTTCGGTGCGTTGACCGAACGCGATGAACGCGAACTTCGCGCCCTCGCGCATGAAGCAGCGCGGCGCACCCGGGTGCCCTGGCTCACCGCCGACGCAGGTCAGCTCGAGAACGGCGACTGGCGCTTGATCGAGACGGCCGACCCTTCGTGCTGCGAACTGGCCGCGGTGAACCCGCGCGATCTTCTGGGTGCTCTGGCCAACGGCCTGGAACAACGCGCCGGCTGCTGAGCCGGTACGCCGACTGCACTCGGTACGCCTCATGAAGGCGTCGAGCTACCGGCCGGAGAACCTCCGCAACATCGTGCTCCTCGGACATGGTGGGGCGGGCAAGACGTCTCTGGTGGAAGCGGTGCTCCTGAAGACGGGAGCCATCACCCGGCCCGGGTCGATCGAGCAGGAGTCGACGGCGAGCGATCACGAGCCAGAAGCCAGACGGCACCACCACTCCACCTCGAGTTCGCTGCTCTTCGCCACGCATGAGGGCGTGGAGATCAACATCCTCGACACACCTGGCCATCCGGAGTTCGTGGGCAGCGCGCTCGCCTCGCTCTGCGCGGTGGAGACGGCGGTCATCGTGGTGAACGCCGCGACCGGGGTGGAGTTCAATACGCGCCGGCTGTTTCACGCCGCGGGCGAAGCGGGCCTCGCGCGCATGGTGGTGGTGAACAAGCTCGACCTCGCCCCGGCCCGCCTGCCCAACCTGCTGGCCGAGTTGACGCTCGCCCTGGGGTCGCGGCTGCTGCCGATCAACCTGCCCACCCCGGGTCTCGACGACGTGGTCGACGTGTTCGAGCGGGAGACCGGCAAGGTGGCCTTCGGCTCGGTGAAGGAAGCGCACCGCGCGCTGGTGGAGGCGGTGGTGGAAGGCGACGACCTCGAGCTGGAGCGCTACCTGTCGGGCGCGGCGCTCACCGCCGCCTCACTGCGCGCCACCTTCGTGCGCGCGATGAAGGGGGGCCAGGTGGTGCCGGTGCTCTTCACCTCGGCGAAGAGCGGCGCGGGCATCGCGGCTCTCCTGCACGTGCTGGTGAACGAAGCGCCCAGCCCGCTCAGTGGCCGCACCCGACGCGTGCTCAAGAATGGCGAGCTGGTGGAGATCGCCTGCGACCCCGACGCGCCGTTGCTCGCGCACGTGTTCAAGGTGACGGCGGATCCGCACGGAGGGCAGGTGGCGATGCTGAGGGTGTTGCAGGGCTCGCTCAGCGCGACCACGCCCTTCGTCGGCGCGAGTGATCAAAAGGCGCGCAAGGCCACCCACCTGCTGAAAGTGGAAGGGCGCGAACACGTCGAGTTCGATTCGGTGGCCTGGGCCGGTGACCTGGTGGCGCTCGCGCGCATCGAAGAACTGCACGTCGATCAGCTGCTGCACGCACCCGAGGTGAAGGCCGTGTTGGTGATGCCGCGCCCGAAGTACCCCACGCCGATGCTCTCGCTGGCCGTCTCGAACAAGGCGAAGGCCGACGACGTGAAGGTGGGTCAGGCGCTGGCGCGGCTGGCGGAAGAAGATCCCACGTTTTCTTTCAAACACGATCCCGTCACCGGTGAGCTGGTGCTCTCGGGGTTGGGCGAAGAGCACCTCAAGGTGATGCTGGAGCGGTTGCAGAATCGAAGCCGGGTGGCCGTGGTGTCACACGCGCCCACGATTCCGTATCGCGAGACCATCGGCACCGTGGCGGAGGGGCACTATCGGCATCGCAAGCAGACCGGTGGTGCGGGGCAGTTCGCTGAGGTGTTTCTCCGCCTCGAGCCGTTGCCGCGCGGTCACGGGTTCGAGTTCGCGAGCGAGGTGTTCGGCGGCGCCATCCCCGGTCAGTTCCTCCCCTCAGTGGAGAAGGGTGTGCACGACGCTTTGGAGCGCGGGGTGCTGGCGGGCTTTCCGGTGTTCGACCTTCGGGTGGTGGTGACCGACGGCAAGACCCACTCGGTAGACTCGAAAGACATCGCGTTCCGCACGGCGGCGAAGTGGGCGGTGCGTGATGCGTTGCCCCGCGCACGGCCGGCGTTGCTCGAGCCGGTGGGCAACCTCGAGGTCACCGCTCCCGAGGAATACATGGGCGCGATCACCGGAGAGATGAAGGGAATCCGCGGGCGTATCCTGGGCATGGAGGCCTTGCCGGGCGGACTGAGCGTGGTGCGAGCGCTCGCGCCATTGGCCGAGCTGCGCGACTTCGCTGGAACGCTGCGTGGCGTGACGGGCGGGCACGGCACCTTCACCGTCGAGCTCGCGCAATACGAGCCGGTGCCACAACACACGCACAACAAGTTGTTCGACGCGAGAGCCGCGCATCGAACGCAGGAAGAAGAGCCGTAGATCCCCTCTCCCTTCGGGCCCTTTGGGAGAGGGCCTCGGCGGAGCGGTGTGCTGAACTGGGACCTCTTTTCCCCGTCTGCGTGTCCAAGGTCGCCCATGAGACTTCCGCTGCTGCTCGCCGTGGTGTCGTTGTCTGCCTTCGCTGAGAACACCGACGCACCGGTTTCGTTGACCGCCTCTGACGGCACCGGCCTCAAGCTGACGAAGCTGCAGGCCCGCGCGGTGGTGATGGATCCGCTCGCGTTCACCGAGCTGACGCTCTCCTTCGAGAACCCGCTCGACCGCGTCATCGAAGGCCAGTTCAAGGTGACGCTGCCGCCGGGCGCGACGGTGAGCCGCTTCGCGATGAAGCTCGATGGCCGCTGGCAGGAAGGCGAGGTGGTCGAGCGCCAGGCCGCCCGCCGCGCCTACGAAGACTTCCTGCATCGCCGGCAGGATCCCGCGCTGCTGGAGCAGAGCGGCGGCAACGAGTTCACCGCGAAGGTCTTCCCCATTCCCGCGCGGGGCGTGAAGGAAGTGGTGCTCTCGTACTCGCACGAGCTGGTGGCCAGCACCGCGCTCTACACCTTGCCGCTCAAGGGTCTGCCCGAGGTGGGCGAGCTCGACGTGAAGGTCGAAGGTGTCCTGGGCGAAGGCGTGCTGAACAAGAAGCGCTTCGTGCCCAGCGCCGACTTCCTGGCGCCGCCCAAACGCAACCAGCTCGGTGTTCGTTCGGGTGACCTGGTCGCGGCCCGCATCACCCCGGTGGAAGACGTGGGCGCCGATGCGCTCGTGCCCTTCACCGTGCTGGTCGATTCCAGCGGCTCGCGTGCACTCGGGTGGAGCGAGCAGGTGAGGCTGGTGCAACAACTCCTCGCTGCGTTGGCGAAGCAGACGCCCACGCTCCAGGTCAACGTGGTGGCGTTCGATCAAGAGGTCGCGCCGATCTACTCGGGGCTCGCTGCTGGCTTCGGCGACACACAAGCCAGGCTGCTGCGCGCTCGCCGGGCGCTGGGCGCCTCCAACGTCGAGCTGGCGCTCAAGCACGTGCAGGCCAACCCCACGCCGCGGGTGCTGCTCATCTCGGATGGCGTGATGACCGCCGGGTCCATCGAAGGGCCGAACCTCATCGCGCAGCTGCTCAAGCTGAAGGCAGCCAGCGTGCAACGCCTCGACGCCATCACGGTGGGCGGTCTGCGTGACGAAGCGGCGCTGGCCCGGCTCACCACGGGGTCGCTGCCGCGTGACGGCGCGGTGCTCGACGGAGGCCTCGCGCCGGTGGAGCTCGCTCGCCGCTTGAGCCTCGCCACGAAGTCCAAACTGGCCGTGAAGGTGGAAGGCGCCACCGCGGTGTGGCCCACCACGCTCTCCGGCGTGCAGGCAGGTGACGCGGTGCTGGTGTACGCGCAGCTCGCCGCGAACGCGCCGTTCAAGGTGTCCATCAACGGCAAGTCGCTGCCGCTCTCCGACGGCCAGCTCGTTTCGATCGAACGGCCGCTGCTCGAGCGTGCCTGGGCGAAGGCGCGCATCGACTCGTTGCAGGCGCAGCTCGATCAAGCCGACGGCGCACCGCAGCGCACCCAGCTCAAGAATGAGATCATCGACATCTCAACGAAGAACCGGGTGCTCTCGTCACTGACCGCGTTGCTCGTGCTGGAGACCGAAGCCGACTACGCGCGCTTCAACATCGATCGCCGCGCGCTCAGCGACATCCTCACGGTGGCAGGCGGCCAGGTGATTCGCCAGAAGCGCGGGCCCGAGTCGCTCGCGGTGGCCAAACAGGCCCCGCCGCCGAAGGCAGACATCGCCAAGCCCAAACCGAGCTCCAGCCCAGAGAAGAAGATGAAGGCCCGGGCGCGCGACGACGAAGGAGGGGCGAGCGCAGACGAGAGTGCCAACTCGCAAGGCGCCATCGAAGACCCCAAGGTGAGCGAGCGCAAAGAGGAGCCGTCTCCGCCGCAGGCCGAGATCGCCGCGGCGCCGGCACCTCCGCCCGCGGAAGCGCCTCGTGCGCCGCCCCCGCCCTCGGCGATGCGCATGGAGCGCAGGCCCGAGCCGATGCCCAACAGCTCCAGCTCGACGCGCGCGGCGATCCCCGAGAAGGGGCCCGACCCGTACACCGGCAAGTTCAAGGAGGTGATGGACGGCCTCAAGAGCAACCCCACCCAGGCGCTGGCGCTCGCGCACGGTTGGCACGAAGAGCAGCCGGGCGATCTGCTCGCGCTCGTCGCGTTGGGTGAAGCGCTCGAGAAGACAGGTGACCTCACCACCGCCGCGCGCGCGTACGGCAGCATCATCGACCTGTTCCCCGCGCGGGCCGATCTCCGCCGCTTCGCAGGCGTGCGACTGGAGCGCCTCACCACCGGCCTCGAGCTCGCCGCCGACTCCTTCGCCAGGGCCGCCGAGCAGCGCGCAGACCACCCGGCCAGCCATCGCATGCTCGCTTTCGCCCTGCTGCGCGCGGGGAAACACGAGCGGGCCTTCGAGGCGATCTCCGTGGGCATCAAGCAGCGGTATCCTGACGGCCGCTTCCTCGGCGTCGATCGCATTCTTCGCGAAGACGCGGGCCTCGTCGCCGCCGCGTGGAGCAAGGCCGAGCCCAAACGCCGCGCGGAGATCTCGCAGAAGCTGAAGGCCATCGGCGGCATCGCGGAGACCGGGCCTTCGTTGCGCTTCGTGCTCAACTGGGAGACCGACGCCAACGACGTCGACTTCCACATCTACGACGGCAAGGGCGGCCACGCGTACTACTCGTCGAAGGTGCTGCCGTCGGGCGGCGAGCTCTACGCCGACGTCACCACCGGCTACGGCCCGGAGTGTTTCACCATCCGCCTGCCGAAGGGCAAACGCGCGTTCCCCTACACGCTGCAAGCGCACTACTACTCCATCGGGCCGATGGGCGCGGGCATGGGCAAGCTGGAGATCATCGAACACGACGGCGAAGGCACCTTGCGCTTCGAGCAGCGCCCGTACGTGGTGATGGTGAATCAGGCGTATGTCGACCTCGGTGTCGTCAAGCAGTGACGACCCGGGGAATGTGCTAGGCGCTCAGCCGCCATGGAGCTGCCCGATGAGCCGACGTTGCTGCAGACGGTGTTGGTCAACGCCCCGCTGAAGGAGGACGTCGAACGCGCGTGGGCCTTCGCGCTCTTCTGCGGGCTGTTCGAGTCGAGCGCGCACCCCGACTTCGTTCGGCTGGCGACTGAGAAGTCGGCCGACGTGGTGGCGCTGTCTGATTCGCTGCTCGACTTCGCCACGGCGCGCGCCGAGCTGGTCGACATGAAGCAGGCGTTGGCCACCCGGCTGTGGACGTACTTTCAAGTCGGGCAGTCGCTCGAGCCTGAGCTCGATGAAGGCACGCAGCCCGGCCTCAGCGTGCCCGTCGAGCCCACCTAGCTAGGGCTTTGTAGGTTCTGCACGCTTGTGTCGGGTTCTTGGTCTCGCTTCGAGATCGCTATGGTCCGCTCACCTTTTTCCGTGAGGGCCGAAATGAACGAGCAGAAGAGCAGCAAGCTGCCGTGGTTGTTGTGGGTGCTCACCCTCGCCGCGGCGATCGCGGCTGGCTACTTTGCGCTGCAACGTCTGGAGGCGCTCCAGAGCGCCCAGAACGAGGCGATCTCTGCCACCGAGCTTGCTTCGAAGAAGGCCAGCGACTGCCAGAAGGAGCTCGAGGTCGCCACCTCGACGCTCAACGACGTGAACCTGCAGAAAGAGGCCCTCGCCAATAAGGCCAACGAGCTGGAGAACAAGGCCAGCGAGCTGACCACCACGCTGGTTCAGAAGGAGGAAGAGCTGGCCCGGCTGATGGCCACCTACAACTCGCTGGAGGACAAGATGGCCGCGGAGATCAAACGCGGTGACGTGCGCCTCTCGCAGAGCGAAGGCCGCATTCAGGTCGACCTGGTCGACAAGGTGCTCTTCGACTCGGCGCAGGCCGAAGTCTCCCCGCGCGGTGAAGAGGTGCTCACCCGGCTGGGCGCCATCTTGAAGGGCGTCGAGGATCGCCAGATTCAGATCTCCGGTCACACCGACGACGCGCCCATCACCCTGCCCGACCTGAAGGCGAAGTTCGCCACCAACTGGGAGCTCTCCACGGCGCGCGCGGTGAACGTGGTTCGCTTCCTCTCGGAGAAGGCCCAGGTGAAACCCGGCCGTTTGCTCGCCGCAGGCTACGGCCAGTACCGGCCCATCGGCGCCAACGCCACGCCCAGGGGCCGCGCAGCCAACCGGCGCATCGAGATCCTCCTGCTGCCGCCGCTGCAGGCGAAGAAGGCCACCCTGCCCACCGCCGCCGCGCCGAAAGCAGGCAAGCCATGAGTCCGCCCCCGCTCCCTCCCCGTGAGTTGACGGTGTTGGGCGGGCGGTACCGGGTGCTCAAGCCGCTCGGCTCAGGCGGCAGCGCCGAGGTGTACCTGGCCGAGCAGCTCTCGCTCAAACGCAAGGTCGCCCTCAAGGTCATCACGCGCAGAGGGCCGGTGCAGCCCGACGCGCACGCCCGCTTCAAACGCGAGGCGTTGATTCATTCGTCCATCGATCATCCCTCGGTGGTGCGCATTCTCGACTTCGAGACCGACGGGCCCGAAGGCACGGTGGTGATCCTCGAGTACGTCGAAGGCGTGAGGCTCGATGAGGCCATCATGGGGAGGAGGATGGATCCGCTGCGCGCGGGGCGATTGCTTCTCCAACTGGCGGAAGGGCTCGCCGCGATTCACGCCAGGGGCGTGGTGCACCGTGACTTCAAGGCCGAGAACGTGATGCTCAGCGAAGGCGCCACCGGAACGCAGGCGCGCATTCTCGACTTCGGGCTGGCGCGGTTGTTCGACGCGGACCTGCTCGAGGGTGATGGCCGCTCGTTCGTCTCCAACGTGGGCATGACGGCCGCCACGCCTGCGTACGCCGCGCCCGAACAGTTGCGAGGCCTGCCGGCGGATCCCCGCACCGACGTGTACGGCTTCGGCATCACCGCGTACTTCATGCTCACCGGCCACCTGCCCTTCAATGGGCCCGAGCTGCACGACTTCCTCGAGCAGCACACCAACCAGGAGCCTCCCTCGCTGAAGGGCAAGGTGCCCGACGAGCTGGCGGCGCTGGTGGAGAGCTGCCTGCAGAAGGACCCCGCGAAACGTCCCGCAGGTGGCCAGGCGCTGGTGTCGATCCTCACGCCGGTCACGCCGGTGGAGATGGAAGACATCTTGCCCGCCACGATGGTGAGCAAAGCGGTGCCGGCATTTCCGGTCGCGATCGAGCCCACTCCGAGGCCGAAGAAGAAGGGCGGCAGCTCGATGGGCGTGGTGCTGGTGCTGTTCTCGTTGCTGATGGGTTCAGCCGCGTTCTTCGCGGTGGAGCAACCCTGGCTGCCGAAGACGCAGGCGCGTTGGTTGTTGCGCGCGAATCAGCCGGCGTTGGCGCTGGAGCGGCTGGGGGCGGAAGACTCGAGCACCGCTTCGGTGCGGGCGCTCGCGTTGGAGGCCCTGGGCAAACAGGACGAGTTGGCGAAGCTGATCAAAGAGCGCTGCATCGCCGTGGCGAGCGGGCTCGACGCGGCTGACCGTCAGAGACTGAAGGTCAGCTTCGCCTCATGTCACTGAAGCAATCCCCTGGGCAGCGGAGAAGGTGGTGCTGCACAGAGAACAACGCAGCGAAACAGGCCAGCCGGTGATGCCCGGTTCGATGCCCGTCTCCTTCTCGCACCTGGGACAGCTGATCCGCTCGCTCTTGACCTCCACCGTGGCGCGCGTGGCCAGCCAGGCCAGCACCGGCCCCAGGAGGAAGAGGCCCGGCACGAGCACGAAGTGCAGCAGCGGCACCAGTACGCACGCCACCGCGAGCACCCAGCACACCACCAGGCGCACCACGCCCCGCCCAAACCGCGCACCCGCCGACAGCGGTTCGACGTGCAAGGTGGCCGCGACGGGCTCCCGCGCCGAGTCACGAATTCGCAGCAACACTCCGGTCATCATCGGGGCTTCTTGCCTTTCACGGTGGTGGGCGAGTCGTCGAAGAACATCGGCGCGGGCGAATCGGACAACGCCATCAACTGGGCCACCTGCGCCAGCCCCTCGCCCAGCGCGCGCCGTTGCTCTCGAGGCAACAGCTGCACCGCGGTGACCAGCCGCTTCTGCGCGACGTGGGGCGCCTTCTCCTGCAGCGTGCGACCCTTCGCGGTGAGCGCCAGCTCGAGCCGCCGGCCATCATCTGGCGAGCGCACCCGGCGCACCAGCCTGGCCTTCACCAGCCGGCTCACCACCACCGAGACGCTGCTCTGATGGGTGTGCGTTCGCGCGGCCACCTCGGACAGCGAGAGGCTCGACTGCGCTCCCAACACCTCGAGCACGAAGAGCTGCGCGGCGCTCAACCCCACCTGGTGCTCCGCTTCCCGGGAACTCTCGCGCAGCTCCTTCACCAGCCTGCGCAGGCCATCCAACACGACGGTCGTCTCGTGGTCAGTGGCGCTCATGGAGGGTCGTTGCTTAACCAGTCAGATGCATGGGAGCCAATGCATTCCGGGACTGCCGCCAGAAGTACTGGGAGGAGCGATCCGGCGCACCGTGTACAAAGGGGCCATGTTCGCAGCCGTCCTGTTCGATCTCGACGAGACGCTCATCCCCGATGAGCCGGTGAGCCGTCACGCCTTCTACATCACCGCGCTCGAGCTGACCGCCGACGAAGCGCGCGCCACCGAGCTGGGTGAAGCCGCCGCCCGCGAAGCCTCGGCGCTCTGGCAGACGCTGCCTTCCCTGGCCGCCGACTACGCCACTCGCATCGGTCACTCCGCCATGGAGGGGCTCTGGGCCACCTACGATGCGTCGATCGCGGCCGAGGCGATGCTGGAGAAAGAGGTCGCGCGCATTCGGCCCGAGGTGTGGGCGCGGGCGATGAAGAGCGTGGGGGCGAGCGGCGACCCCGAGCGGCTGCAGCAGCGGTGGCAGCAGCTGCGGGCCCGTTTCCCGCTGTTCGATGATGCAGATGAGCTGCTCGCGCGGCTGCGCCCGCGCACCAGGCTGGCGATGGTGACCAACGGGGTGAGCGGGCTGCAGCGGCGCAAGGTGAACGGCTCGGGGCTGTTGCACTGGTTCGACGTGGTGGCGATCTCCGGTGAGCTCGGGGTGGGCAAGCCGAACGCAGAGATCTTCGACTGGGTGGCCAGCCAGCTGGGGGTGCCGAAGGCGCGCTGCGCGATGGTGGGTGACAACCCCGAGCGCGACCTTCAGGGCGGCATCAACGCGGGCATGGCGACCGCGTGGGTGGATCGCGGCCTCAAGCCGCGTGGCGCGAAGGCAGACATCGAAGTGAAGTCGTTGGGTGAACTTCTGCCCTGGCTGCGTCGAGGCTAAGTCAACGAGGTCCCCTCTCCCCGTTGGGAGGGCCAGGGTGAGGGCCTCACGCATGTCAGACGATCGCCAACTCAGAGACGCCCTCGAACGAGCGCAGGCCCGCATCAAGACCCTCGAACGCCTGCTGGCCGAAGAATCCGAAGATCGCGAAGCGCTGGCCGACGACCTCCTCGTGCTCCGGCAGGCCCTCGACGACGCCGAACAAAAACTGCTCCCCGCGCCCGGCGAACAACGGGAACTGGTCCGCCTTCACGCGCAGCTGCAGGCCCAGAAGCTCCAGCTCACCAACCTCACCGCCGAGCGAGACAAGCTGCAGCAACGACTCGCGCAGCTCACCAGAAAGGTCACTCAGCCCTGAACGTCCACTCGCGCTCTGCATTGACGATGGGCCCGGTGCTCTTCGGCCAGATGAGCGTCTTGAGCACGCCGTCGATGCACGCTCGCGTGTTCTCCGCACCCGGACCCTCGGGAGCGAGCGTGACGGTGCTGATGAGCAACTGCCCCGCGCTGTTGAGCATGAGCTGCGCCTTCACCACGAGGGTGAACGCGCCCGGCGTGTTGTCGAGCACGCAGGCACCCACCTTCGCTTCGGCGCCATCGAGCGTCTTCTTGATCTCGGCCTCGGTCACCACGTTCGCCGCTGGCTTGGGCGCGGGCTTCTTCTTCTTCGGAGCGGCGAGGGCCAACGAAGCCGACACCAGCGTCATCACCAACACGAACCGGGCGAGAGCGAGCACGGCCCTCAGCGTACCCGCGAGTAGACGGTCGTGCCCTGAATCAGAAACGACTCACCGCTGAGACCCACCAGGTCATCCAGGAGGGGCGACGTTCGTGACGAAGCCGTGCTCGTACACCAGCCGCGCCACGCGCTCACCGAGGTGCTCCAGGGGGAAGCGGGTGAACGGCACCTTCTCCACCCTGAGCTGCGCGCGGCTGAACAGGGGCAAGGCGTTGGTCACGGTGGTCCACGCACGCGAAGGGGTCAGCCCGAGCTGATCACTGAACTCATCACCGAGCATGCGCCGCGCGAGCGCCGACAACGCGTTGCCGGGAAGGAAGGTGGGCCGCCGGCCCGCGAGCGCATCGATGAGGCTCTTCGCCAGCACCCGGCTGTCGTCATCGGGGTGCAATTGCCGGCGGGTGATGTGCGCGTAGAGCAGCTGCTCCTCGGCGCGATCGCGGGTGATCAGGTCAGGCACGATGCCCATCACGTAGCCGACCCAGCGCCACAGGTGATGGAGCGAGTGTTCTTCCTCCTCGGTGGGCGTGGCGCCGATGCGAACCATCGAGCGCAGGTACACGTGACAGAACGCGAGCAGCGTGGAGGCGGAGTCCTCCTGGTTGATGGGATGGCCCCAGTCGAAGTTCCAATCGCCGCGCTTGAGCATGCCGTGGCGAATGAACGCGTGCACGAGGCGGGTGCGCAGGATGTGGCGATGCGCCCGGGTGCCGGGCATCGGGCCGCGCGAGGCGGCGATCTCCAGCACGAAGGTGTTGGTGTCGCGCAGCCGCTGGAGCACGTGGTCCTTCAGCATGCCGCCGCGGATGAGCACCTTCGCGCCGTTGGCCGCGCCGTAGGTCTCGAGCAGGCTGCCGAGGATCAACGAGAGCGCCGACTGCACCGGCGTCCGCAACCCCAGCTGCGTGCCGGCGCGCATGTCGGGGAAGCGGACCCACGAGGGCACGGTGAAGGCCTGCTCCAGCAGTGCAGCGCACGCGGTACCGCCCGCCTTCGCGTGCGTCTCGGCTGCACTCACGAGATCGCCACCGTTTTTGCGAAGAGCGCCCGCGCTGATCAGCTCCGCCACCACCCCGTCGCCGAGGTCGTCACCGACGCGCCGGTACGAGTCGAGCGTGGCGTCGAGCTCCTTCTGCGGCCGGGTCAGGTCCATGCGCCGCACCCTATTCTTCCTGTGTTCTCCGGGGGAGAGGCCGGTGTGCGAAGGTGCGCGCACATGAAGATCATCGTCATCGGCGCCTCACAGGGAACCGGCGCGTTGTGCGTCAAAGCAGCGCTCGCGAAGGGCCACTCCGCCACGGCCTTCGCGCGTTCGCCGGGCAAGCTCGAGCTCACGCACCCTCAACTCACCAAAGTCGCCGGCGACTTCCACGACGCGAAGTCGGTCAACGAGGCAGTGAAGGGTCACGACGCCGTCATCATCTGCGCGTCAGCGACGTCGCTCTCGGCGTTCAAGACGAAGCCCGACTACTTCTCCAGCGGCACCCGGCACTGCATCGACGCAATGAAGGCGCACGGCGCAAAGCGGCTCATCGTGCTGAGCGCCGCGGGTGCCGGTGACAGCATCAAGACCGCGCCGTGGTTCCTCAAGACCTTCGTCATCGGCGGCATCTTGAAGATTCCCTTCACCGATCACGGCGTGCAGGAGCGCCTCACGGAAGAAAGCGGCCTCGAGTACGTCATCGCCCGGCCGACGCGGTTGACCAACGGCCCGGCCAGAGGGAAGTACAAGAAGACCGCCCAGCTCGAGTCCGTGCCCGGCGCCATCTCGCGCGCCGATGTGGCCGACTTCATGGTCGAGGCCTGCGAGTCATCGACCTTCCTGGGGAAAGCCGTGCAGCTCGGCGGGTAGCCATCAAGCTGATGGCAAGTCAGTCACTTCGACTGAGCAGCCGCGCGCAACGGGCTGATTTTCGATGGCGCGCCCGTGGCTCGAAAGCTGCTCAGTGGGGCGTCATGCGAAATCTCATCGGAACCGTGGTCGTCGGAGTGTCGTTGTTTGCAGGCGTGGCGGCGGCCGAGGTGTACGTGCAAGTCAACGTGCCCGTGCCGGTGGTTCGCGTCGTGGCGCCGGCGCCTCGAGTGGTCGTCTACAAGCCGGGTCACCGCAAGCACGTGCGCATCGTGGACAACCGAGGCCCTGGCAACAACAA